>NZ_JBFCVU010000005.1:0-288437 GCF_040705255.1 Ruegeria sp. ANG10 | reverse complement strand
ATCCTGAGCGTCTCAACCGTCTTTCCAGTCCGTCAGGCCGTCTCTCCGACCCGTCAGCACCGCCTCAGCAGCGCCGGTGAAGGGGGTTCTAAGGTTTACCTCCAATAGCCGCAAGTGGAAAATCGCATCTTGCGCGATTTTTTTGCAGTTTCATATTTTTCAATTATTTTTCAAATATTTAAGATGCTTCCGGTCAGACAAAAATCACCATTCACTCAGTAAGGACACCCAGTTGCTCCATCAACAACAGTCCGCCAACTACTCGCCCACCCTATATATAGTGAGTTCCAACCCCACACCCACAAGACCCAACCGAGTCGGATCATCTTATCCGAGTCAATTTGGAGCCCTTTTTTTCCGACTCACCCCAAGTCAGAGCACTGAAAACGACATAACGCGCGCGCCAGGTCTTGCGCATTGGCCCCGGATGCGGTCACCTCGCCCGAAGATACAGCCAAATGCACAGTAATTATGACAGCTACGCACACGCACCCCTTTCCTAGCATACGGACGGTTGGTCAGGACGGTTTGTTGGTCTCGTTTGCTGACACGATGGCTGAATCCTCGAACCGGGCGGCGCTTGCATTTCGCAATGCGGTCGACCTATTGGATTGGGAAGGTGTGATTGAGACATCGGCGTCTCTGGCCTCGGCCTATGTTCGGTTTGATCCAGTCGCCTTGTCGCATGTTGAAATCCACAGGCGGGTGGAAAGGATTCTGCATCAACAAGACTGGTACCAAGCGCCACTTCCGGCCGGGCGTCGTCTGTGGCGGGTGCCCACAGTATATGGCGGAGAACTTGCCCCACAGTTGGATGAAGCCGCAGCCGCCGCAGGACTGTCGCCCTCAGAGACCATTAAGCGACTTTGTGAATCCCGGGTACGCGTGCTAACCATCGGTTTTGCGCCCGGTCAACCTTACCTTGGACCGTTGGGATCTGAATTCGATATTCCGCGCCTAAAGGAACTCACTCCGATGGTGCCGGAGGGGGCATTGGTTCTGGCGATCTCACAATTCGTGCTGTTTTCGGGGCCGACCCCGACCGGATGGCGGCATGTGGGCCAAACCGCCTTTCGCTGTTTTCGACCCGAAGCCGAACAGAGCTTTGCGCTACGCCCCGGGGATGAAATGGAATTCCCACCAATTTCACGCGCAGAACTGGATAATATTCGCGAGACTAATGATGCCTCGGGCGGTGCGACCTGTGAGGAGATCCCCGCATGAGCCTACTGGTGCATCAAATCGGACCGGCCTGCACCGTTCAGGATCAAGGGCGTTCGGGATATCTGGATCAGGGACTTTCACGGTCAGGGGCGGCAGATCAACTGGCGTTGCATGAGGGTGCAGCGCTGCTGGGTCAAAGCCCGGACTGTGCAAGCCTGGAAATGGCGGGAATGGGCGGCACGTTCGAGGCCACGCAACCGGTCAGCATCGCCCTGACCGGCGCGCCAATGCAGGCCAGTATCGATGGGGTCCAGATTGTCTGGAACGCTTCGCATACAATGGAGGCGGGTCAGAAGCTGACGATCGGCGCCGCCAAACAGGGCAACTATGGATATTTGCATGTTGGTGGTGGGATTGATGTGCCGCTGTTCCTGGGTTCACGTTCCGCCCACCTGACAGCGAATGTCGGGCGTGCCGTGCAGGCCGGCGACCGGCTACCCGTCGGATCCTATTCAGGCAATACCGGTATGAAACTGCGCCCCGACGACCGATTTTCCGGGGGCACCCTGCGCGTGCTGGCCAGCTTCCAGACCCCCCTGTTCGATCCCAGAACGCTGGACCGTTTTACCGAAACCGTGTTTCGGCGCGGTGCGCGGGCCAACCGTATGGGCATGCAGTTGGAAAGCGATGGCGAAGGTTTTGCCGCAAAGGGTCAATTGAACATCCTGTCCGAGGTGATCACCCCCGGCGACATCCAGATGACCGGTACCGGGAACCCCTTTATACTTCTGCCCGAATGCCAGACGACCGGAGGTTACCCTCGCATCGCCACTGTCCTGCCCTGCGATCTGTCCCGGGCGGCGCAAACCCCGGCGGGCGGGCAGATAAAGTTCACATTTGTGTCCATGGACGAGTCCATCGCCCTGCACGCCACTTACCTGTCCGATCTGTCCCGGTTGCGGGCGCGGGTCGAGCCCTTGGTTCGCGATCCGCACGACATCCCGGACCTGTTATCCTATCAATTGATCAGCGGAATGATCTCTGGCACTGAATAAGGAGTTTTGCAGATGCCCAGCGTCGATTTGAATGCCGATATGGGGGAAAGCTTTGGCCCCTGGAATATGGGCGATGATGAAAGCCTGCTGAAGATCATCACCTCGGCCAATATCGCCTGTGGCTTTCATGCGGGTGATCCCGACGTCATGGCAAAGACGATGACGTCGGCTGCCCAGAACGATGTCGGCATCGGCGCGCATCCCGGCTTTCCCGATCTGCAGGGATTTGGCCGCCGTAATATGAAGGTACCCCACGAAACCCTGCGCAATTTGGTACGCTTTCAGTTGGGTGCGGCGATGGGCATGGCCAAAGCGGTTGGCACGAAGGTCCGGCATCTGAAGCTGCACGGCGCTTTGGCCAATATGTGTTCGGTCGATATCGACATGGCGCGGGCCTGCTATCAGGGCGCGCTGGACGTGGACCCGGACATTATCGTCATGGTGCTGGCTGTTACCAAACAGGAAGAGGCCGTGCGCGAATTGGGTTGCAAATGGGTCGGAGAGATCTTCGCCGACCGCGCATATAACGATGACGGCACTCTTGTTGATCGCAGCCTGCCCGGCGCGGTCATCCATGACCCGGATCTGGCCGGGCCACGCATCCTCAATATGGTCCGCGCGGGCGCCATCATCACCGAATCCGGCAAGCGACTGGAAACCTCAATCGACACGATCTGCCTGCATGGGGATGGGCCGACCGCGGTGCAGATCGCCCGGTCTGTTCGGGAAAACCTGATCGCGGGCGGTGTCGAAGTGACAAAATTCACCCGATAGACATCCGGGCGTAAGGTCTGCGCCCCACCTTCTTAGTGTTGCCCAGTTGGATTTCTGACCCTAGCATGCCTGCAAGTGCATGTTCTGATTATTGGAAATCCAGGCAACGCCGGGCCCGGGCCTCTCTGGGCCCACGCAAGGAGGTAAATTTATGTCTTTCGATTTGATGTCTTATGAACCGCGCGGGGACAAGAAGAACTCGGACTTCTTCAGCGAGTACCTGCCCAGAATTTACGAACGCCGCAGCAGCTCTGGTGTTGCCGATCAGGTCGGGCCGATGCGGGCGATTGTCCAGCAAGTGGAAACCACGGCGCTGTTCGATACGCTGATCGAATTGTATGTGATGACCCCTTATCGCCACACAGCCACCTATTTGGGGAAAACGCATAAGTTCTCGGTCCTGCATTCGCACGCCGACTACCCCGCGTTGATCGTGATGGCCCCGCTCAGCCCCAGCTTTGAGGATTTCATTCCGCGCATCAACCGCATGTACCCTCTGGCACGCGGCACCCCGCAAACCCGTTATGTCGGAGAGATTTACGGCGCATCCGATCTGAAAACTCTTACCAAAACGCTTGAGGGTCAGAATATCCGCTTTGAATATGAAGGCGATACCGAAAACCCGTTCTACACGCTGGATGGGTTCCGGTTCACCACCCCGTCGGATTTCACTTGCAACCGGGTCGGTTATTCCACGCTGGATTTCAACGATCCCGACAGCCTGGGCTTGGGCGACCGCGTATTGCTGAGCGATGCCGAGCAGGCGCAGCTGGATCAGGCCGCCGCTTTTGGCGCTGACAGCAATATCTCACCTTTGATGTTGGGGGTCGATCATCTTGCCACCCGCATTCTGGCCGGTGAGCGAGAGGACGCGATCCTCGAGTTTCTGACCATGGTGCCTTATTACTTCTGGGGTGCGTACAACATCTTTGACATGAACTCGTCGACCAACGTAAACCGGAACCCGAATGTGGATGATGACAAGAAATCGCCCGCCAAGGTCTTCACCGCCAACAACACCCCGTCCTTCATAAATTCATTCGAGCAACTGCCAATGCCGACCGAGGACTTCGTCCGAAATTTCGGCCGGCGCCTGCATCACATGGCCATCGAAATTCAGGACGGTGATCACAACGCCGGTGAGAAAAACGTTGATTTCGTGGTGAATACACTCAAGGACAAGGGCGTACCGTTCCTGGCCCATATCGTTGGCGAGTGTAAGGACGATCCGAACCTTAAGCAGATTTTCTCGAAACACTCGAAAAACACGCTGCTGATCACGGAGTATATCGAGCGCTGCCATCACTATGACGGGTTCTTCACCAAGGACAACGTGGCGGCCCTGACAGCCGCCGCAGGGCAGGACGAACAATACCAGCATGGCCACGTGTTCGACTAAAGCGCCCTGACAAAAAAGGGCTGCGAGTTTCCTCGCAGCCCAGATCCATCCAGGAGAGTATATGTCGGATCTTATGACGGCCCGATCATGAAACAGGTGACATTCCGGGCCTGAAGCCTGCGACACGCCAGATCAGCCTGTTCGCGGGTCATGCCCTGGAATGTCGCGTCAAAGCCGCGCGAGCTTTGGTTCACCTTGCGCAGCGTGCCTTCCAGAGTGGTCATTTCCGACAGAGCGGTTTTCAGCAAAACCTTTTCCGCCTCGTATCGGGTGGTATAGCGGCCCACGTTGACGCCCCACAGATGCCCGCCGGACGTGGACAAGCGGGTGACAATTTCCGGTTCGGGTTCCGGCTGCACGGCCGGGTCGGTCGACGCCAGAACCAAATCATCCGGACGCGCGGCGGGGCGCGCTGTGTCGCCGGTTGGGGTTTGGATATCCGCTGCAGCCATGGCGACCGCAATACCGTCCTGAATACGCGCGCCGTTCTTGGCCGCTGTCGCAGCAACGGTGCCGGCAACCTGTACTGCAGACCCTGCTGTCGGACGCAGTACCGGACGGAGGCTGGAATTTGGTGCACCAGTCAGGGCTGCAACTGTCGCACCCAACCCCGCATTCCCGGCATAGGTCGGACGCGCTGGTTTACGGATCGGTGCCCGCGACGGCGCACGGCGGAAGCCCATGTCCAACAGCTCGGCCACTTTGGCATTGCGCGATGCGCCAGATTTGCCGCCAAAGACGGTAGCAATAATACGTTCATCTTTGCGCTTGGCCGAGGCCACAAGATTGAAGCCAGCAGCCCGGGTGTAGCCTGTCTTGATCCCGTCTGCGCCCTTATAGGCGGCCAGCAGGCGGCGGTTGGTGTTGGGAACGGTCTTGATCCCCGCATGTGTCGATTGGCGGGAGAACAGATTGTAGTATTGCGGGTAATCATACAGCAGATGACGCCCCAGCGTGGTCATGTCGCGCGCGGTCGACAGGTGGCCTGATTCCGTCAAGCCATGCGCGTTCTTGAAGGTTGTGCGGCTCATGCCCATCGCTTTGGCAGTACGGGTCATGCGGCGGGCAAAGGCGGCTTCGGACCCGCTGATCGCAATCCCGATGGCGGTGGCGGCATCATTAGCCGATTTCACCGCCGCCGCGCGGATCAGGTAGCGGAACGCAATCCTCTGACCGGATCGCAGGCCCAGCTTTGACGGCGGCTCGGACGCGGCCTTTTTGGTGATGCGCACCTGGGTGTCCAGATCGATCTCACCGTTCCGCACGGCTTCGAACGCGATATAGAGCGTCATCATCTTGGTCAGCGAAGCCGGATGCAGCCGTGTGTCGGCATTGCGCGAATGCAGCACCTCGCCGGTGCGTGCGTCAATCACCATCGCCGCATAAGGCGCAGCCACCCCTTGCAACGGCGCAAAGGAAAGCAGCCACAAGAATGCTATAAGGAATAAGCCCATTCGGGCCGGAACTGTCCGCCGAACCTGCACGATCTTTGCCTCTGTCTACCTCGGGCCGCCGGGTTTTCCCGGTCGGCTAAATAATTATTTTATTATCGATCAGGCTAACACAGGGACCCAGTGAAAGAAACAAAAAGCTCGTGATTTCGCGGTTTCTTGAGCTTGCCACGGACACACCACATGTGGTCAGGCGCACCCTTGCCACCACCAAATCCATGAATATGACCAGAATTTGCCGACGCTGGGCGTCGATTTTTCAGGACTGAGGCCATTCGGCCACATCAGCTGAGTCGCTGAACAAGATTGGCAAGCTGACCCAGATCCTGAAGCTCGCGGTATCGCGGGCTGTGTGCCGGGGTTTCGGCCTGCTCGATTTCCCAAACCAAACCATGCGGCACATACACGCCCCAGCACCCGGCCTGTATCGGGGCGACCACGTCCGAGCGCATCGAGTTGCCAACCATCATCGCAGAAGCAGGCCCGTCACAGTATTGGCCAAAGATGTCCCGATAGGTCTGGGGTGTTTTCTCGGACACGATTTCAACTCCGTCGAACAGCTCACCTAGTCCCGACTGGGCCAGTTTCCTCTCTTGATCAATCAGATCGCCCTTGGTGATCAGCACCACCTGATGAGTCGCCGCCACGCTTTCAATCGCCGCGCGCGCATGGGGCAACAGCTCGATCGGGTGGGCCAGCATCTCTTGCCCGGCTTCTATCAATTGCCGAATGACCGAGGCGGGAACCCGATCATCCGTCACCTCAATCGCAGTTTCGATCATCGACAGGGTAAAGCCTTTGATTCCGTATCCATAGTGCCGAATATTGCGTTTTTCTGCGGCCAGCAGGCTCTCCATCAGGTGATCCCGTTCAGCGTGATCCGCCAGAAGATCGGCGAAATAAGCCTGCGTCAGCTGAAAAAACCGTTCATTGTGCCACAATGTATCATCCGCATCGAAGCCGATTGTGGTAAGATTTTGACCCATGGCTATTACGTCCTGCTGGCTCTTTTCTCTGGCTCGTTCGACGTTATATAAGCGCAAAGACAAACCGAAGCCTGAATCGGACAGTAGAACGCGATGCTTGAACACCAATGGATGATGTCTGACAATTCGGACGACGACGACGATGCCGACGCGTCGGTCCTGGTACAGACGCGCACCAAGACCAAGCGTCCGCCGCTGTACAAGGTTCTGCTGCTGAATGACGATTACACGCCAATGGAATTTGTTGTGCACGTACTGGAACGGTTCTTTGGCATGACCCACGCGCAAGCGTTCGAGATCATGCTGACGGTGCATAAAAAAGGCGTGGCCGTCGTTGGCGTGTTCAGCCACGAGATCGCCGAAACCAAAGTGGGCCAGGTCATGGATTTCGCACGCAGGCACCAGCACCCCTTGCAATGCACCATGGAACGGGAAGAGTAAGGCCCGGTTGGTCTTACGGAATTGCTTATGTCCCCTCGCCTTGATCTTGCGCTGCAAAGCGGTCTGACCCTGTCGCAACCACTAACTGTACTGGGGCCAACAACGGCCAGTGACCTGTCTGATTTGCCGCGTGAAACGCAGGTGGTTCAGCCGTTTAAACCCTTTCACGACCATTTTGCCCAACAAGGCTTCGCGGTTGTACCTGCGGCGCAAGATCCCTGTCAGGACGCCATGGTAATCCTGCCACGCGCCAAGGCTCTGGCCCGGTCGATGGTGCAGCAGGCCTGCACCCGCGCCAATGGCGTGATTGTCGTTGACGGCGTCAAGACCGACGGTGTGGACAGTTTATTGAAGGACATCCGCAAGCGGGTTGCGGTTGAGGGGCCGATTTCAAAGGCGCATGGCAAGATCTTCTGGTTCCAGTCCGATCCGCATGCTTTTGCGGATTGGGCCGCGCCCGCACATCAGGCCGCCGATGGCTTTCAAACCGCGCCAGGCGTGTTTTCGGCCGATGGCGTTGATCCGGCCTCTGCCCTGTTGCGGGCGGCTCTGCCGGACAAGCTGGGCGCTCGGGTCGCCGATTTGGGGGCCGGTTGGGGGTATCTTTCGGCCGGGCTACTGCAGGCGCCGGGCCTGAAATCATTGCACCTGGTCGAGGCCGACCATATTGCGCTGACCTGTGCCCGCACCAATGTGACTGATCCCCGCGCTCAGTTTCACTGGGCCGATGCGGTGACATGGCGTGCCGCCGAACCCATCGATACCGTGGTGATGAACCCACCGTTCCACACCACGCGCAACGCCGATCCGGCGCTGGGGCAAGGCTTTATCACATCCGCGGCAAAGAACCTGACCCGCAATGGCACACTGTGGATGGTGGCCAACCGCCACCTGCCCTATGAGCCCACATTGACCGACACATTTGCGCATGTCGAAGAAGTGACCGGCGACAATCGGTTCAAGGTGTTCCATGCCACTCGCCCTCTGCGGTGATCCCAGTTAACCTGCGCCGCAATTCAGGAGGAAGCGCATGTCCTTTTCCATAGCAGGCAAAACCGCAATCGTGACCGGAGGAGCCAACGGGGTCGGCCTGGCCATCGGGCGCCACTTTGCCGATGCCGGTGCCAATGTGATGTTCGCCGACATGGACGAAAAGCGGCTGGCCGAGGAATTGGGCGAGCAGGCCGATGACAGCAATATCCGTTTCTTTGCTGGCGACCTGCGGGAAAAGCTGACAATTGCCAACCTGCTGTCGGCCACAATCGACGCCTTCGATCAGGTGGATATCCTGATCAACGGCGCCCGTCAGGTGATCCCTTCTGATCCGCTGGATGCCGAAGACGATTCAGTCCGCACCCTTCTGAACCAGAACCTTATGCCCGCCCTGCGGTTAAGCCAGCTGGTGGCCAAACGCATGATCAAACAAGCCGGAGATGACGAGGAAAACATTGCAGGCTCGATCATCAACCTGTCTTCGATTGCAGCGCGGCGAACCCACCCTGACTTGATGGCCTATTCCGTCTCGACCGCCGCGCTGGATCAGATGACCCGATCCTTGGCTGTCGCGCTGGCCCCCAACCGTATTCGGGTAAATTCCATCGCATTGGGATCCGTGATGAGCGCCTCGTTGCGCTCCACCCTGAAAGAGAACCGCGACTTTCGGGACGATATCGAAAAACACACTCCGCTTGCCCGCATTGCTGCGCCGACCGAACTGACCGAAACAGCACAGTTTCTGGCCTCAGACGCCGCAGGTTTCATCACCGGACAGATTCTAACCATTGACGGCGGCCGCACCCTGCTGGACCCCGTTGCAGCCCCGGCGCATTGACACATATGTTCGACACCGAAAAATCTACCGCTTCTGCCTGGTTCCGCCAATTGCGCGACCAGATCGTCACCGCCTTTGAAGCACTTGAAGACAGCCACGACACCGGGCCGTTTTCAGATGCAAAACCGGGACGGTTCGAGGTCAACGAAACCACGCGCCAGTCCGAGGATGGATCGGACGCAGGCGGCGGATTGATGTCGGTGATGCGCGGTGGCCGCGTATTTGAAAAGGTCGGCGTCAATATCTCGACCGTCTACGGGACGCTGGGTGCGCGGGCGCAGCAGGCGATGGCGGCACGTAAGGGCATTCCGGGCATGACCGAAGACCCACGCTTTTGGGCCTCGGGCATTTCGCTGGTCGCGCATATGCAAAATCCGCACGTTCCGGCCGTGCATATGAACACCCGCATGTTCTGGACCCCACATGCATGGTGGTTTGGCGGTGGTTCTGACCTGAACCCCTGCATCGAATATGACGAGGACACGGCCCATTTCCACGCCACGCAAAAGGCGCATCTAGACCCGCACGGGCCAGGTCATTACCCACGCCTGAAAGAATGGGCCGACGAGTATTTCTATATCCCGCATCGCAAACGCGCCCGCGGGGTTGGCGGTATCTTCATGGATGATTACTGCACCGGCGATTGGGCTGCGGATTTCGCGCTGACACAGGATATCGGCCGCGCCTTTCTTCCAGCCTTTTTACCACTGGTCGAACAGCGCCGGGTGCAAGGATTCAACGATGCTGACAAGAATACCCAGCTTGTGCATCGGGGCCTCTATGCCGAATACAACCTGGTTTACGACCGGGGCACCAAGTTCGGGCTGGAAACCGGCCACGATCCGGATGCTGTGCTGATGAGCCTGCCGCCGATGGCCAAATGGGTTTGATCTGCCCTCAGAAGTCGAAATCCATAAAGTTGTCGTAGCAACGGCTTTGCGCCCCGGATGCCGACATACTTTCGCCCACGCGGCTGACGGTGATCGAATAACTCTTTTTGGTGCTGCCACCTTCAGGCTCAGTAAACGAAAACTGCACCGTCCGTGTCTGCTTTTCATAAGGTCTCGAGACATAAATCTGCTGCGTTGTCGGCAGGCCAAGGGTGCGGATGGCGAAATCACCGATACCGCACCAATAGGCAATTGCCTTTGACGTGCCATGCGTGGCCACTTGATAGTTGCCATTGTCCAATGGCGTCACTGTCGTGCGAAAGCCGGGATTGAAGCCATACCTAAACCCAAACCCGGTGGCTTGCGCCAGTGCTGGTACCAACACCAGAACACCTATGCTGAACATTTTGAATAATTGCATAGTAAATCTCCTCTAACCAAAATTCGGCTTTGGTTGAAATGATAGGGATTAGGCCCGTTGAGTAAAGTTTGCGATAGGCGGCGCAATGCCCAGCTTTCCGCGACGGAAACAAGCCCCCGTAATCGAAACGGTATCATTTCAGGGCGTTAGAGGGTAAACTCAGATCGTCGGTCATTTGCACGAGGCACGGGTTGAGCAAGGCATTCCCAAAGGACTGGTTCGACATTCCGCCCGAAAAATATGCGGATTTCGGCGCGCTGTTCTATCTGGCGTCGCTGACAACACCGCATAGGGATCGCAGTCTGGCGCAGGTGCTTTATGCCTTTGAAACACCATTCCGGTTGGGCCAGTATCACATCTTTCGGCAAAATGATTTTCCGCGCGGATTTGTGACTTTCGCTGGCCTCAGCCCCGAGGCCGAACACCGATACGCCATTCAGGAAACCCCGTTGACCGAGGCCGATTTCACCAGCGGGTCTTCATTCTGGATCGTCGATCTTGTCGCCCCGTTCGGGCAGACCAATCAGATTGTAGAGATGCTGAAAAAGAGCATCCCCCACCCTCGGGTTCGCACGAACCGGATGGACAGCGATATGTCCCGAAACCGGATCGTGGAATGGACGCGCGACGACACTGGCGCGGTACATATGCAGCTGTATCGCAAGCAGGAATTCGCACGGGTTCTGGCGGCAGAGGGCACGTGACATGGTTTCGATAACTGTTACTGGTGAAATTACCGGCGATGTGACCGGCAACCCTCCGAACCAGGCTATGGGCGATCTGGATTTGGACAGCAACGTCCCCATTTTGTCGGAAACATGGGTCATCTCTTCACCTCCGGCTTTTGGAACAGCCAGCGTCGACCCGAATACTGGGGAATGGACTTATACAGTTGATCCGGCGTTTTTTGACAGTCTGGACGACAACCAAATCGTCACCGACACCTTTACCATTCAAGTTACCGGTGAGTTCGGCACTTTTCTTGGGCCTTTCCCTTTCGACCTGCAGCAAGAGATCACGATCACCATCGAAGGGGTGTGTTTTACGGCTGGCACGCTGATCGAAACCCCGGGTGGTGCGCAACTAATCGAGGCCTTATCAGTTGGCGATAAGGTGCTGACCGCAGATCACGGCCCGCAACCGATCCGATGGATCGAAAGCAGCGTACTGCCACCCGAGCGATTACAGGAAAATCCCGCCATGCGGCCTGTCAGGATCAGCGCGGGCAGCCTTGGCCCAAATACGCCCAGCCGGGATTTGCTGGTGTCGCAGCAGCACCGTGTTCTGATCCGCGGCCCCAAGGTCGATTTGCTGTTCGGCACGCCCGAGGCGCTGGTCGCGGCCAAACATCTGTGTTCCTGGCCAGGGATCGATATTGAAACCTCTGACGTGGCCGTCGAGTATTTCCACATTCTGCTGGATGAACATGAAATCCTGACCGCCGAAGGCGCACCGGCTGAAAGCCTGTTTTTGGGTGAGGAATCCTTGTACACGCTGTCATCCGAGGCATTGCAGGAATTGGCGGCAATTTTCCCCGATACCGCCACACCTGATGGGGATGGCTTCGGCCGTGCCGCCCGTTTGGTTCTGCGTGAATTCGAAGCGCAGGCGCTTGTTTAAGACGGGGTCAGCCTGCCGCCCACATCCTGCGGCGCCAGGGCAACAGTCTTGATCACCGCATAACAGCGCTTACCCGGTTCCAACCCCAAAGCCGCGACCGAACGGCGGGTCACGCGCGCCAAGATCGGCCCTGCGGACGTTTGCAATGAGACGATGGCGCCTGGCCCACCACCCGCGCGGATGGTGTCAACCGTCCCTTCCAACATGTTCAACGCCGACAATCCATCAGGCCGCTTGCTGGACAGGATCACCTCTTGCGCGGGAATACGGATGCGTAGGTCTTCCCCCACCTGATGCGGGATACGCGGCAGGAACAGGCGCGCGCCGCCCGCCTCCAGCTCGGTCAACCCATCCGCATGATGTTCTTGAACACGCACTTTCAGCACCGCGCCCACAGCGCGCACACCAGCCGGGGCCACGGACGGGTCAGCCATAACTTCTGAGGCCGGGCCATGCCGCACCACCTTGCCATCCTGCAAGGCCACGACAGAGGTGGCCAGCCGTGCGACTTCGGCCGCGGAATGGGTGACGTACAGAATGGGCACTGAAACCTCATCCCGCAGCCGTTCGAAATAGGGCAGGATCTCAGCCTTGCGCGCATCGTCCAACGCGGCCAGTGGCTCGTCGGCAAGGATCAGACGCGGGCTGGCCAATAGCGCACGCCCAATGGCGACTCGCTGCTTTTCTCCGCCCGAAAGCCCTGCCGGGCGACGATCCAGCAGATGTCCTATGCCCAGCATTTCGATCACCTTGTCCGGGTTCTCGCGGCGCGCGCGCTTTGGTGCGAACCAGCGACCATAAGACAGATTTTGCCGCACGGTCAGATGCGGGAACAGACGACCTTCCTGAAAGATATAACCCAATCGCCGGCGATGCGGCGGCAGCCAGAGGTTCTGCTCGGTATCGAACAATTCCCACCCGTCGACGGCAACGCGACCGGCATTGGGTCGCAAAAGCCCCGCCACCGCATTGACCACGGTGGTCTTGCCCGACCCCGACCGCCCAAACAGAACCGTCACCCCCAAGGGCGCATCAAAGCTGAGGTCCAGTTTGATATCGGGCAGATCATGCTGCAGGCGGACAGACAGGCTCATGATCCCGACACCCGTGCAGCGGCACGGCGGCCGACATATTCCGACAACAGCAGCGCGCCCATGGCAATGATGATTGAGATCACCACCAGCCGGGTCGCCGCCCCCTCGCCCCCTGGCACCTGCAGGAAGGCATAGACCGCTGAAGGCAGGGTCTGGGTCTGGCCAGGAATGTTCGAGACAAAGGTGATCGTGGCCCCAAATTCGCCCATCGCCTTGGCGAAAGCGAGGATACTGCCCGCGATCACCCCGGGCAGGATCATCGGCAGGGTCACGGTCGCAAACACAAAGGGCCGCGACGCGCCCAAGGTCGCCCCGGCCTGTTCCAGCTTGGGATCTACCGCCTCGATCGACAGTCGAATGGCGCGCACCATCAGTGGAAAGGCCATGATCCCTGCTGCCAGCGCCGCCCCGGTCCAGCGGAAGGCGACCACGATGCCGAACTCCCCCAGTAGCCTGCCCATCGGCCCTTGAATCCCAAAGGTCAGTAGCAGCAGATACCCGGTTACAACCGGCGGCAGGATCAGCGGCAGATGCACTAACCCGTTCAGCAACTGACGACCGGGAAACCGCCAACGCGCCAGCGCGTAAGCCACGAAGATGCCAAAGGGCAATGTCACCAGCGTCGCCCAAAAGGAAACGCGCAGCGACAATCTCAGCGCTTCAATCTCTGCAGGTCCCAACCATCCCATGCGTCAGCTGCCCGGCAGGGCAAAGCCCTGTTCTGTAAAGATGGTTTGGGCCGTGTCCGATTGCAGGTGGTCTAGAAACAAACGTGCCTCAGGCGGTGCTAATGTAGTTTCAGCAGCGGGGTAAATGATCGGAGGGTGAAGCTCTGACGGGAATGAGGCCACGACCTGCACGCGATCTTCAACCTGTGCATCGGATCGGTAAACGATCCCTAGTGGCGCCGCCCCCGCCGCGACCAGCGCAAGCGCCGCGCGTACGTTGTCAGTCTGGGCGATCCGAGGCTGCACGCCCTCCCACAGCCCCAGGTTTTGCAGGGCCGCCTTGCCGTAGATACCCGCAGGCACCGCATCGACCAGCGCCATGGCCAGATGCCCGCTGCCCAGCTTTGCAATCAAATCGGTGTCCGCCTGAATATGCCCGATCTGCACCTGATCCGACCCACCGATCAAAACCAGCCCATTACCCAGCAGATCCACGCGCGAGGCCGTATCGATCAATCCCTGATCCTGCAGAACATCCATCCAATCCACATTGGCGGAAATGAACACATCCGCGGGCGCGCCCAACTGAATCTGTCGCGCCAACACTGACGAGGCCGCATAGGACACCGTCACCTGGTGCCCTGTTTGCTGTTCGAAAATCGGTGCGATCTCATCCAACGCGGTTTTCAGACTGGCAGCTGCAAACACCAAAACCTCTGCTGCGCTGACCCGGAGTGGTGCCAGCGTTACAGTGCCAAGCACCAGGGCCGCGATTGCGCATCGGCGGGCAAGGAACAGGATCATATGCTCTCGCGTCAGGAAGATTGCGTCCCTTCGGAGATATCTGAGGCAACCGGGGGCACGCAAGCGTCTTTCCCTTACGGTCAGGGTCAGCCTGCGGAAAATGAACAAGATTACCGGGGCCTGCAATCCACTTGGACGGATTATCAGGCATTGAGGCAAAGAAATTGTACGAGACCCTCTTGCACCCGCGCGCAGGCTTGGCTACATGCAGCGTCACGGGTGATTAGCTCAGTTGGTAGAGCGCTTCGTTTACACCGAAGATGTCGGGAGTTCGAGTCTCTCATCACCCACCATTCTCTCCCCACAATGTGTCAAGGTATTACGCGACCAGCACCTTTAGCCGTTCTGCGCGTGAATCTGTGTCCGCTGCACTTAAACGGAAAAGATGTCTCCAACACAGGAGATTTGGGACACAGCAACAAGCAAAACGGCCTAGCGGGAAGCGGTCACTTCCGGTGCCAAATTTTAAAGACCGCTCTGCGGACAAAGCTTCAGTAGGCTCACTGGCTCCTGATGACCAGCCTCAGCCAAAGGCAGACTTTCGTTTCGCTGCTCCGAGGTTCTGCGAATTAGTTTGCTCTGCGTTGTTCTGACTGATTAGGCCTCGACCCTCCCGTTTTTAACGTCATAGCCTTCGCATAGTCGCGTTTTGCTTGCGCAGGGTCCTCGAAGCGAGCATGCACGACGCAATAGAACAGGGTGCTGTCATCTAGACCGTTGCGAGGTTTGAACCAATCAAATGGGTCGGTCGGCTCGACCGCAGCGAACTGACTAGTAGGTGTCGTGACAGGTGCGACACTGGCTTCACTATTTGTAATGTCATCCAGCAGTGACGGACGGGCCGTGCCGGTATCCGGTGTGAGAATACCCATGATCTGTTCGCGACCAGCCGGAACGAAACGCCCGCTCTCCTCGACTGGAAACCGGATCGACTGTCCGGCATAAACATCTCGTTGCACTTCACTGTTCTTAACAACAAGTGTTCCGTTAACGAGCACGTACGGAATGCCTTCTGACGGAAGACCTTGCTGACCAAGAGTATAGTTCGCCTTTTCGGTCACAGTCTCCGGATCAAAAATCGTGATGTCCGCGACCATGCCTTCTTGCATACGCCCACGCACCTGCATTGCACGCAGGCCCGTGTCACCTAAACGCTTAGCATGGATGTAGCTTAGCTGGGTGAGTGTGAGCATAAGAGGTACATTCGCTTCGCGAGCCAGTCTCAAGACAAGCGCGTGGCTGCCTGCTGACCGAGGATGCCCTGCATAGTCTTCGTAGGGGGCATCCCAACTCATCAAATTGCCCTCGATGTCTAGCCCGGCCATACCGTCGCCCGAGATGCCATAGCCTGCGATGGTGATCCAATCAGTCAGCCATTGCTCCCTTGGCGGGCTAAAAACAATGGCTGTCCTTCCCGGCTCATTCTCAGCGAAACTCAAGAATTCGTCTTTTGTCAGGAAGCGGTCAAGTTGAGGGTCAAAAATGGTGTCTTCGTATTTGTACCCCATCGAGCCTTCCCAATTTTCAGGGGCGATGATCGAGGCTCCGTAGTTTCCCGATCCGGCGGTCCAAGGATAGTAACTGGACCAGACATTGTAGCCTTGATCGCGGGCCATTTGGAGTTTTTCCTGATTTTCCCACCAGCCATAATCATTGTCATGGTGTATGTGGAGCGGTGCGCCAAGCACCATCGCGTTGACCAAGATTTCATTTACACCCGTCTGTGTTTCTGTCGGCGTCGAAGCACTGGGATGAAATCGGTGGTGGACGGAGGTCAATCTACCGTAACGCGCTGCAGCCCGCTGTGCTTCGAACATCTCATAGGTTGTAATGCCTTCGCGGGCGTAGCCGATGGTCGATCCCACGCCGAGTGCTCCAAGACGTAGTCCCTCATCCAGCTGGGCAGTGATTTTGTTCATCTGCTCACGGTTGCTTGGTACAGAAGACCACCCCTCGACACCGTCTTCCACCGATTGTGCCCTCAGTGCGAAGAAGTTCCGGAAGTCTATATCCCCACCTTCGAGCACGAGGCCGTCGTGAACCCGCATCCGAGCGAACTCTTGTCCAACGACCGTGCCATAGTTTGCCTGCGTCACGCCTTCGCGAGCACCATACCATTCTTCGATGTTCGCTGCCCCAACCTCAAAGTCCATTTGGGTCGTAACGCCATCACGAAGATTTACCTTGATACCCCAAGGGTCCAGCCCATGCTGCTCGAGATCGATAAACCCGGGAGCTACAACGTGCCCTGTCGCGTCGATGGACTCGCCACCGCTAATTTCTTCGTCGGTAATCGCAGTGATCCAGCCGTTGCTTATCCCCACGTTAGCAATCTGATCGAACCCGGTTTCCGGGTCCATTACCCGACCTTTGAGAATGACGACGTCGTAAGTTTGCGCGAAACACAAAGTCGAACAAACAGACAACGTGCCTGCCAGAAACAAGGTACGCATGGATAGATCCTCCCTTTGATCGACAAAACTGAATGTTTCTTTATTTTCGGCGTCTGCTTTCGACCCACATTAGAAAACGATCCGGGTTCTTAGGCCGAACAGCGTAATGCTATCCTGAGTGGGGTTAAGCAGCGGGTCAGAAATGAACTGCAGTGACGGCGTGATCTGCAGTCCGGGCGAGATTGAAAAACGGTAGAATGCTTCGAGCGTGAACTGGTCACCGTCTATGCCTCTTGCCTCGGCCCAATTCAGGCCCAGACCGGCCAAATCTGTATTGCGACCATAGTAACCCAGACCGGCAGAAACCGACCGGTCATAAAGCGCTGCGGTCCCCTTTGAGGCCCCTGCGCGGAAGAATGGCATCCACTTATTGTCAACAAACCATGCGGCGGAAAACGCTGCGCCGTAGTCTTCCGCTCGGCTGCCATTGTCGGCTGCGTCCGCATGCCAGAGGGTCAGATGGATATTGTCGAAGTAAATGCGATCAAAGCCGGAGGTGTAACCAAGTTCGAGTGACTTGAAGAGATTGCCATCGCTAAACACATCAAAGTTTGGATCAGACGGGTCGGCGTTTGCGTCTGAGACGCTCGCAACAGCGTAGAAGTTTTCGCTCAGCTTTACCCCACCGGCAATGCCAAGGCCTTGATTGGGTGTGTTAATAGTCGGATTGGTATTGAAAGACAGGTTTTGGAAACCACTGTATGGGCTGACCAACCCATAAATGTCCACAAAGTCCGTTACATCAATCTGTCCGACTTGCAGCGTCCAAGCGCCGTTCTCGGCCCTTTGCGTCCAGAACAAATTGGTCAGCAGCAAACCATTATCGTTGAAGGCCGTTCCAGTGATCGAAAGTGCTCCGCCATCCAGCCCAAGAAACTGTGGGGCAACATCAGTGTAACTGTGCCGGTCTTCGATTTTGAATGTCACAGAGCCCCGTTCAGTCGCCTGCCAATTCCCGTAGAAACGCGCAATTCCGCTTGCCGCTTCGCCGGTTCCCAGATCAGCATTCGTGGATTGGCCCAATGCCAAGTAGTCAATATTGAAGCGAAAACCTTCCTCAGCCAGCCGGTCTTTCCACTGAAACCAACCCGGTGCGATGTTGCGTGGAAAATCGGAACGATACTGTGGGTCGGTTAGCCCATCGCCGGGCTCTAGATCAGCTTCAACCGAAGATGGCCCGGATAGTCCCTGAGCCGACGCTGCGCCAGCAAAGGCAATACTCGATGCTACAACCAGAAGTCTTATCATTCAGACGCCTTTGCCCCGCCGGTCTTGCGATCTCCCGCCGCCCGGATCCGATCAGCGGCCCGCTGCTTCCATTCCAACCTGTCTGCCTCGGTTTCCAGAGTTTCGACACGTTCCGTCTCCAACTGGAATGTCGCATTCATAGGCATGAGGCCGTCCACAACCATCATATTCTGAACAGAAGGGTCAATAGTCAGCGTGCCCGTCAGCCGAACGGGTTCGTGGAAATAGCTGGGCGTCCAGTCGCCATTCAGCCGTACACGGATCATTTGGTTGGGCGGAGGTGGAGGCATGTGACTGCACATCCCTCTTTCTGGCACCAAATACGCCACAGGCCGTCCATCCGGATCACTCGGAGCAGGAATGGCAAAGCCCGCGAGTGTGATTGTTTGACCATCGAATTGCAGATTTCCGTTTGTTCCAGCCTTTCTTCGCCGTTCCGTCACGACCTCTCGCTGATCGAGTAGCCAGTCGACATCAATCCCATCAGCCGCCAAGGCATCCTCAGTCTCGGTCAGAAGCTCCTGCCATTTTTGTCTATCTTCTTCGCTGCCACTATCCTGCTGTAGCCTGCCGCGCAGCCGTACGACGTAAAGGACATCGTCGAATTGTTCGGCGCTAAGTTCGCGATAGGGGTCTTCAAAGACCTGCGCAGACGGGTCAGGCAGGTCTGACCAGTCCAACGCGGTTCCTGGCGTTGCCATGACAGGATGAGCACACCAAACCATCCCTGCGAATACTAAGGAGCGTAAGCAATGTCGCATAAATATTCTCCGGCTGTTTAGACAGGTCAATCCAGTGTGTTTTTGTAGATGACGCCGTCCTTCATGATCAGGCGGATCGTATCTGGGCTTTCAGGCCTCGGGTCGGCACCGAACCACTGATCACCTGTGCCAACAACCGAGAAGTCTTCAAGTGGGTTTCCATCGATCAGCAGGATATCCGCATAGGCTCCTTCCTCGATGACGCCCAGTTTTCCGGCGGTATACGGGTTCATGAAGTCACCTGACAGAGCGACTACCTCGCCACCTGTCGATGTCAGCGTGACCATCGACGTGTAGGGGCCGAAAAATTCATTGTTCAAGTGCTTCTCGTAAGCAATCTGGATATTGCAGGCCTCGACCGAACCAACACAGTCGGTCTGGAACCCTCGCTTCACCGGGCATTCCTTCATATTGTCGATGTAGCCCGCAAATGTGGCCGAGGCGGACTTTGCTTTGGCAAGGCTCGACGGGACATTTGCCACTGCCGGAATATCAAGCAATCCGGGATCGAAGGCCGTCAGGTTGGTGGTAATGTATGCCCCTTTTTCGTTCATGACTTGGGCAATTTCACAATCAAACGAGAAGCCGTGTTCGATCGACATCACACCCGCATCTAGCGCGCTCAGGATTGCTTCCTTCCGATAGGAATGCGCCATGACATAGCTGCCATACTCATTTGCCACCTGTACCGCTGCTTTGATTTCCTCAGGCGATCCAGCCAGCAACTGCCACGGATCGAAGGCCGAAACGACGCCACCAGATTGCATGAACTTCAACTGCGTCGCGCCCATGCGGAAATTGTTGCGTGCGAACTTGTAAACGTCATCAACACCGCTAATTTCCTGCGCCAAGTTCAGCCTGCTCATGTTTGTTTCAGACCCAGGCGGTGCGGTGAAATTCGCGAAGTCAGCGTGACCACCTCGCGTTCCGATAAATGCACCAGATGGAAAGTAACGCGGGCCGTCAATTTGCCCTGAGTCAATTGCGCGGCGTAACCCGCCATTGGCCCCACCCGCATCCCTGACTGTCGTGAAGCCCTGCATCAAATACATCTCGGCCATCCGCGCACCGTGTATGGCAAAGTCCTCCCAAGTTGTGTTTGCCTCCATCGCGGGCAACGTCGGCCCCATCAGCATGAGATGCGCATGCAGTTCAATAAACCCGGGGGTCAGAGTCCGCCCCTCTCCGTCAATGACCGTCGCGTTGGGGGCATCGATCGCATCGGTTGATACGGCCTTAATCAGATTGCCCTCAACCAAGACGCTGGCATTCTCGATACGTTGTTCATTCACGCCATCGAAGACATGCACATTGGTAAACAGGGTTTGGGGTTCTTCTTCATTCTGAGCCTGCGCGGACGTCGACAAGGAAATAATTGCAGCGACAATTACCGTCGAGCAAAGGGACAATCGTAGACCGGACATAAGTACTCCCTTCATATTCGTGTTTTGCAAACTGTAACCCGGAATTCTTTGCCTCGGTTGCCACTTTTGAATTAGGATGTTCGAATATGATTGTAAAAATGGCCACTGAACAAAACACCTAATCCTCACAAGGGTGACGAGCTTGCCTTTCAACTCCACCTCCCGAGAGCATAGCGAGGGCTTTATTCGCCTCTCCTTAGCTGCTCCGTTTCTGCAATACCTCACCGAACGTAAGATCAATCCGCAACCAGCATTGGATCAGGTCGGCTTGAAAGCCGAACTGTTGACCAACCCATCCGTGTTCGTTCACTCAGAGTTGGTCTACGGCTTGGTAAATGCCTTCTCAGAAGTGTCAGGGGATCGATACCTTGGACTGAATGTAGGGGAGACGTTTGACCTGCAAGAGTGGCCTCCGTTCGCTCAAGCCCTGCGAACCACAAAGACGCTGTTCGAGTTTTTTACCCGCTTTGTTGGGCTCGTACCTCAGGAGTCCAATTCTGTGCGGCACAGTCTTATCATTGAAGCGGACAAAGCGACTTACCGTATCGAGAGGCAACAGGAACCAACTGTTCCGCCCATTCAGGTGACAGGTTTTGGGGCCGCAATCTATGTACGCCTATTGCAGACCGTCGTCGGAGACTCCTGGGACTCTTCGCGTGTGCAGTGGAAAAGTAGATACATCATTGGTTTGCCTGTAGACTACAAAGGGATCGAGGTTGGCCTTGGGGCTGATCCAGGAATGCAAATTAGTTTTCCTGTGGAATGGTTGTTCTTGCGCCATGTCTCTGAGGTCTCTGCCAACCCCACAGCCTCGCCTCGACAAGATGAAGAAGTAACTGTGGTGGCTGCTTTGCGATCTGTCTTGCGCGACAAATTGGATGAAACCGATCTAAGGCCAGAGGTGGTGGCTGGATTGCTGGGAATACAGCAGGAGAGGTTTCTGAAAGCTCTTCAGCAACAAGGCACAACGCTACCCCGCGAGATTAAACGGCTGCGTGTCGATGTCGCCAAGGAGCATCTCAGAGATGATAAGATGACAATTGCGGAGATCGGTCTGATGCTTGGCTATTCTGACAAGTCCCATTTCACTCGCTTTTTCCGAGGTCAAACCGGAATGACACCGACCAAGTTCCGCCTTGGTGCGTAATTAAATTGCAAATACTTAGACTGGTTATCCACTACTTAACAAGTGCGGGCCGACAAGAATTTGCAACACATTTTTTGGCGCCCCTATCTAAGGATCGCAGTGGGACAATTGCCCCCCTAGCCCCTGCGGCAGTGCATGCAGCGCTGCGCCTCCGCTGCAGCAATTCTCTGTTTTAGTTTGATCAGCAATAAACCCGATTAAAGAAAGCTGTCATGTGCTATTGAACCACCGGGAAGATTGCGCAACCTTCAAGCCATTGACAACACTAAACATCTTTCCAAGATAGTGCTGGTTGCGGCAGTGGAAAACAGCACCTTGTTGCACGGACGGATTAGGATAGAGCGCTTCGTTTACACCGAAGATGTCGGGAGTTCGAGTCTCTCATCACCCACCATTCTCCCTTTGCACCCACAAATACCACGGACCCGGTGTTATTGACACTCGGCCTTGCAACCGATTGCAAAATATAGCCGTTGGCGCATACTATCTGTTTCATGATATCGCAGATCAGCTTTTCCCCGAACGGTGGGTGCCAGTCATGAGTGTCACCCTGAAAGACGTCGCGGCCCTGGCGGGTGTGTCACGCTCGGCCGTGTCGCGGACCTTTACCGAAGGCGCCTCGGTTTCCGCAAAGACCCGCAGCAAGGTTGAAAAAGCCGCCAAAGAGTTGGGCTACAGCCCCAATGCGCTGGCGTCGTCGCTGACAACTGGACGGACCAAGCTGATCGGGTTGATTTCCAACAACTTTCACAACCCGATCTTCCTTGAGGTTTTCGACCAGTTCACCCGCGCCCTGCAGGAGCGCGGGCTGCGACCCCTGATCGTCAACCTGACGGACGAGACTGAACCAGCCAATTCGGTGCGGATGCTGCGGCAGTATTCCGTAGACGCCGCCATCGTCGCCTCATCGACCCTGCCGCCCAGTTTTGCCAAGGCGTTCCATGATGCAGGCGTGCCGGTAGTGCATACATTCGGTCGGTCTGCCACTTCGCCCGAAGTGCATGTCGTGGGCATCGACAACGTCGAATGCGGGCGCATGGCGGCGCGGGAATTGCTGGCGCGCGGGTATCGACGCGTGGGGTATCTGGGGGGGCCAAAAGATGCGACCTCGGCCATGGACCGATATCGCGGCTTTATGGAAGAGGTCGAAAAGCATCCCGAGCTTGATGTGTCCTACTCATTCGCAGGGGCCTATTCGTTCGAGGCCGGACGTACCGAGATGTTGCGACTGCTGGCGGGTGCCCCGGCCGATGGGTATTTTTGCGGTGACGACATTCTGTCGGTTGGGGCGCTGTCCGCCCTGCGCGACCACGGGCTGAAACCCGGCAAGGATATCGGCATCATTGGCCTGAATGACATGGAAATGTCGCGTTGGGAGAACATTGACCTGACCACCATTCACCAACCGATCAAGCAGATCATAACCTCGTCCGTCGATCTGGTTGAAGAGATGCTGAAAGACCCCAAACGCTATCCCGAAGCGCGGATTTTCCCCTGCCGGGTGATCGAGCGGGGCACGCTGCGGCCCCGCCCCTGATCAACGGAACATCGGCGGGCGTGCATCTTTCCACGCGCCGTCTTCTTTACCTGATGCGACTGCCGCGTGGACGGCAGCGATCGAGCGGACCCCGTCTGAAGCGCCGGGCAGGCCGTCACGGGTTTCTCCGCGGATGGCATCGGCCAGATCGCAATAGATATTGGCAACGGCCAAGGGGAATCCTTCGGGATGCGCTATCGCCACGCGGGACAGGCGCTGCACTTCATCATGCAATCCACCCTCACCCTTTTCGATGATCTGAGTACGCCCGCCAATGGGTGTATAAATCAGCTGGTTGGGCTGTTCCGAGTGCCATCGCACCCCCCCGGTTTCGCCAAACACTTGAATGTCGAACCCGTGCTGCCGCCCGATCGCTACGGATGAGGTCCAAAGGCGGCCGACCGTGCCACCTTCCATCCGGAAGTTGACCATGGCATCGTCCTCCAGTTCGCGGCTTGGGATGGTCGAGGCCATGTCGGCAGACAGCGTTTTGACCTCATCATCACAGATGAAACTGGCCATATGCAGCGCGTGAATACCGCAATCGGCGAATTGGCCGGACACACCCGCCATGGCCGGATCATACCGCCAACGGACGCGCGGATTGTCGGCGTCGGTAGCATCTCCATGATGGCCATGGCTAAAATTGGTCACTACCAAGCGCACTTTGCCAATGTCGCCAGCCCGCACCATCGCGCGGGCCTGCCGCACCATTGGATAGGCGGAATAACAATAATTCACCGCGCAGATTTTTCCCGAAGCTTCGGCCACGCGGACAATCTCTTCGCCCTCTTCCACGGTCATGGTCATCGGCTTTTCGCACAGCACATTGAATCCGGCTTCAAGAAACGCCTTGGCAATCTCGAAATGGGTCGAGTTCGGGGTGGCAATCGTCACCAGATCAATCCGGTCCTCGCGCCCTTGTTCACTCGCCAGCATTTCCTGCCAATCGCTATAGGCGCGGTCGGCGGAAACACCCAGACGTTGCGCATAACCCCGCCCCACTTCGGGGCGGTGATCCAGCGCGCCTGCGGCGAATTCGAACATCCCGTCCGCCAACGCCCCCAGACGGTGCGCGGGCCCGATTTGGCTGCCTTCGCCACCACCGATCATGCCCCATCTCAGCTTAGCCATGGTTCTTATCTCTCTTCAGGTTATATGCTTGCGCGATCAGAAATCGCTTATGTCTTGCCACTTCCGCCGCTCGGACGAGGCCAGCGCTGCGGCCAGCACACGGTTGACCTCATGCCCGTCACGGAAAGTGGGCCAGATCGGTTGGCCGGTATGGATGGCCTCAAGGAAATCTTTGGCCTCGATGATAATCTGATCCTGATAGCCGGTGCCATGGCCCGGGCCCTGACAGAAGGGTTCGTAATCCGGATGTGCCGGGCCGGTCAGGATCTTGGTAAATCCGCGATGCGCCTCGGGACCTTCGCGACGATAGAACCACAGGGCGTTCTGGTCTTCCTGATCGAACCGCAACGCGCCTTTGGTGCCTGAAATCTCATAGGCATAGCCCATCTTGCGCCCGGTCGAGATGCGGCTGACATAGATATTGCCCATCGCGCCATTCTCAAAGCGACACATGATCTGGGCATGGTCGTCATTTGTGACTGTGCCACCGGGGCGGGTTTCGTGGACGGTTTCCACCTCGGCCATCACCTCGGCGATTGGCCCCATTAAAGCCAGCGCCCCGTTGACCATATGCGGTGCAAGATCGCCAATGGTGCCGTTGGCCATACCCGTTGTGCGCCACGAGGCCGGAGCATTAGGGTCGGCATAGAAATCCTCGGTATGCTCACCCCGAAACCAGGTGACATCACCCAATTCGCCGTCGGCAATCAGTTTTCGCGCGAATTGAGTGGCGGGCGTGCGGACATAGTTAAATCCGACCATGTTTGTGACACCGGATGCCTCAGCTGCGGCAACCATGGCCTCGCCATCAGCCATCGACGCGCCCAGCGGTTTTTCGCACAATACCGGCTTGCCTAGGGCAAAGGCCGCCTCGGCAATCTGACGATGGGTTTCCTGTGGCGAGGCGATGACCACGGCCTCGACCGCCGGGTCATTGACCAACGCCTGCCAATCCCCGGTCGCGCGCCGAAACCCATAGGCCGCCCGATAGCGTTCAGCGCTTTCAGGGCTTGAGGCACAGATCATCTCCAGCCGGGGACGCAGCTCGGTGTTGAACACCGCACCCACAGCCGACATCGCGACGGAATGAGCCTTGCCCATATAGCCGCCACCCACAATTCCAATTCCGATTTCAGGCATCTGTCACGGCTCCGAACATACTATTTGCAACCGGTTGCAAAATGAGTATCGTGTGAATCGATTCAACGCAAGGTCCAAACTTTGCCGACCCTACTTTGCCGGAGGACATGACGTGAGCGCTTTGATAGACGGTATCAAAGGAAACCGCTTTGCCGTGCTAGGGCGTGCCGGCATGGACCTTTATGCCGATCCTATAGGTGTCAAAAGCGAGGATGCCGACACGTTCCACGCCGATCTGGGCGGGTCATCCGCAAATATTTGTGCTGGCCTGGTCAAACTGGGCAGTCAGGCGTCGCTGATCACCTCGGTCTCGGATGATGCGGTGGGGCGATTCTGCCTGAACAAGCTGCGCGATTACGGCGTGGATACATCCTATATCCGCGTTCTGGGCGGTGAATACCGCATGTCGCTGGCCGTCTACGAAAGCCGGATCGAGAATTTCCAGAACGTCATCTATCGCAATGGCGCAGTCGATTTTCAGGTCACCGAAGAAGATATGGACAGGGTCGAGTACAGCGCTTTTTCTGCACTGATCTCCGCCGGCACCGTGTTCGCCGCCGAACCCTCGCGCAGCGCCACGTTCCGCGCCTTTGAAAATGCCCGCGCGGCTGGCCTGCCAATCATCTTCGACATCGACTATCGCCCCTACAGCTGGCCCTCGCCCGAGGTTGCCGCCGATGTGCTGTCGCGCGCAGGTGACGCCAGCGACCTGATCGTCGGCAATGATGAGGAATTCGGGTTCATGGCTGGCGGCATCGAAAAAGGGTTCGCCAAAGCCAAGGAACTGGCCGAAAAACCCGGCCGGATCGTTATCTACAAGATGGGCGAAAAGGGTGCCGTCACGCTGGTGGATGGGCAAGAGATAGCCACAGGCATCTACCCCGTCACCGCCGTTAAACCCAACGGCGCGGGCGACAGTTTCATGGCTGGCCTGCTGGCCTCGATCGCGGTGGGGCATTCACTGAAAGATGCCGTGATGCGCGGCTCGGCTTGCGCATCCATCGTGGTATCGCACCCCGGTTGCGCCCCCGCCATGCCCACAACACCCGAGCTGGACGCATTCCTTGCCGCCCACCATGGCTCGACCACATAGGAGACACCCATGCATATCGCGCCCTATGACAATCAGAACAAACCCATCGTCGATGCCGACGACCCGACGGTACCGCTGAACTATTTCAACATCGTCAAACTGAAAAAGGATGAGGCGTTTGAATATCAGGTGCCGGGATATGAAACCTGCATCGCCCCCGCCACCGGCAGTGTCGACGTCTACGTTGAGGGTGTGCAGTTCCCCAAGCTTGGTAACCGAGGCGAAGACGTCTGGGATGGCGAGCCCGAGGGCGTCTATGTCCCCGTCGGCGCCAAGGCCCAGATGGTCTGCGTCTCGGACGAGGCCGAAGTGTTCATTGCCGGGGCCAAATACGACAAGGTGCTCGACCCGTTCGATGTGCGCGAACATGATCTTGTGCAATATGGCAGCGACGACACCAAAACCCACCGCAAGATCAAACACATCCTTGGACAGAAACAGCATGACAAAGTAGGCCGCCTGCTGGTTAGTGAGTTGTTCACGGTGGGACAAGGCGGCTGGTCTGGCTTCCCCAGCCACAAGCATGACACCAACCGCCTGCCGGACGAGTCGCGCCATGACGAGACCTATAACTTCCGCTTCAAACCCAACTGGGGCTCGGGCCTGCAGATGTTGCAGCGCGAGGATAACGAACCCGGCGACGCCTATCACATCGTCGACGGGTCCACGATCTGTATCGACAAGGGCTATCACCCCTGCTGCGTGCTGCCGGGGTATGAGATGTACTATTTTACCATTCTGGGCGGTCTCAGCCAGCGGTCGTTGGTGCAGTATTTCCAACCAACCCATGCCTACCAGATCGAGACGATCCCAGGCATCAAAGACATGATTGCAAAGTTCAAATGACTCTTGTCACGCTGAAAGACGTCCTAAGCCCTGCTTATGAACAAGGCTATGCTGTGGGTGGTTTGGTCACGCTGGGTTGGGAAGACATGCGCGCCTATGTGGCCGCGGCCGAGGCTGAAAACGCCCCGGTGATCCTGCAAGCGGGACCCAGCTGTCGTGAGCACACGCCGCTGCCTATCCTCGGCAAGATGTTCCGTCATCTCGCCGAGAATGCCTCGGTCCCCGTCGTCGCCCATCTGGACCACGGTTACACGTTTGAGGACTGCAAGATCGCGCTGGAAAGTGGGTTTACATCGCTGATGTTCGACGGGTCGCGCAAACCGTTGCAGCAGAATATTGACGAGACTGCCGCGATTGCCGAAATGGCCCACGCGGCGGGGATTTCATGCGAAGGCGAGATCGGGTTTGTCGGTTATTCCGGCGGTGAAGGGTCAAATGGTACCGACCCGGCCGAGGCCGCGCAGTTCGCACGTGAAAGCGGTGTGGATGCGATGGCGATTTCTGTCGGTAACGTCCATCTGCAGCAGAACAAGGAAGGCGGCCTAGACGAAGACCGCATCCACCAGATCGACGCCGTGACCGACGTGCCCTTGGTCATTCATGGTGGTTCCGGTGTGCCGGTAGAACAGCGCACCCGCCTGGCCCGCGAGACCTCAATCTGCAAATTCAATATCGGGACCGAGCTGCGCATGGCCTTTGGCGCAGCCCTGCGCGAAGCCGTGAACAGCGATCCCGAAAGGTTCGACCGGGTTACCATCCTGAAAGAAACTCACGACCCCGTAGAGGCTGCCGCCCGCGCGGTTATCCGGGCTTTTGGCGCACCGCCGCAAAGATAGGGAGTCTACGTCTAATACGTTGCAAAAAATGGGGATTTCATACTTTTGGCACATTCACGGAATAGCCGGAGGATATGGGAACAAGCGCCGCACGCGAGACTAACAGGCTATTGCGTGGAGTTTCGACCGGCCATGTCGAAACCGTCAGGGACGCATGGCGAGCGCTTTTAGCGGATAAGGGCGCGTCCATTCCCGAGGTGCAGAGCAAACTCTCGTCCTCGGCCTGGCTGGACAATCCTCCCGGCCCGTTGCCAAAGTACTTTGGTATTCTGCTCGCGCTTATGAGTGAAATGGATCAAGACGCGTTTCGGCAGGAAATCACTCGGCTGGGAAACGACAAACTGCATCCGGTGCATCGCAGAACGCTCGACCTGATGGCAAAACGGCTGGAAGACGCGCCATCCACCTATTTGGCCAACAACATCCCGGTATTCATTGCCGATGACGTCGCCGACCCACCGCGCGTCATTCGGAACCTGCAGCGATGGAGCAGCACCAAGGACCTGACACTGGACAACGTGACCCGTGTTGACGTGATCGCCGAGCGTCGCGAACTTGACTATCTGGGACAGTACAACCTGTTTTTCTCGGGAATCATCCTGACTTGGCCGACGACCCAACCCAAAGGTTTCGAACTGTGGTTAACGAACGCGGAACGCGAGTTTACATTCTATCACGAAGTCGGGCACCACGTGCACAAACACATCGAAGGTGGGCAGGTGGCCGAACAGGAAAAAGAAGCCGATGACTACGCGCGTTCGATGTTTCGCAATTCGAGACCTTTTCTAACAGGGATCGGTCGAGTGGTTTTATGGCCGTTCAAACCGTTGCTCAGAAACTTGTTGCGGCATCTGAATCATCGAATGGCCCGGGCTACAAATCTTTGAGCCTTGAGCGAATTAACCTCATGTTCTGTTTCATCCATCCCGCTCCATGATCCACTCAACCTCTGGGGCCGCAACAAAGCGCCACTTCCGCAACGGTCCTGCCATGACGTTCAGATAGTACATCTCAAACCCATAGGGTGCGCCGCACGGGTGATGGCCGCGCGGGACGGTCACAACATCGCCATCGGACACGGCCATCGTCTCATCCAATTGGCCATCATCGGTATAGACGCGCTGAATGCCAAATCCGTTGGCCGGGTTCAGCCGGTGGTAATAAGTCTCTTCAAGATAGGTGATCCGCGGGTAATCATCTTCGTCATGCCGGTGGCTGGGATAGGATGACCAGTGCCCATTCGGCGTGAACACCTCTGTCACCAGCAGACTGTCAGCATAATCCTCGGCTTCCATCGCGATGTTGTTGATATAGCGCGTATTCACCCCCTTGCCGCGTTCGGTCAGGGTGATGCCATCAGGACCAATCCGCCGCGCCGCGTGCCCACCTTTTCCCGGAGCGGTGCAGACGGCGACGACGCAATCGGTTTCGGCGATGGCCTCCCACTCGGTCCCGTTGGGCAGATACAGGCAGTGCGGCGGGGTCTTCTCAAAGACGTTCATCCGGTCGCCCAGAACGCCCCAATCCTGGCCGGCGCCAGTGATCTGCGCCTTGCCCTCGACCATGACCAAAATGACCTCGCGCTCACCAGTGGCCTCAGCCGCCCTATCCCCTGCGCGCAGATGATAAAGGCTAAACCCAACATAGCGCCAACCCGCACTGGCCGTGGTAATGTCGTGAACCTTACCGTGGGTCCCGACGGGTTTCTTAAGCAGGTCTGCCATTTTAGCCTCCTTGATGTTCTTGCTTCAGGCAGCTTGCCTTGTGTGCAGGGCGGATAGCGCCTCGGCCAGATTGGTTTCGGTCCAGCCCTCGGCCACGGCCCTTCGCAGGATATCGGCCTGACTTTCCGGCGCGTTGCCTCCGATCGGAGGGTCCGTGTCCAGATTTGTCGGAAACGGATAGCCTTCCGCGGTGGCGGCGATGGCGGCGTCCAGTTCTGCCCCAGTCAGCACGCCGCGCTGTTTCAGGGCGACGAGAGACGGAAAGACCGTCGTCGCCATGGTGCGGCGATCCACCGCCTCCATCGCACGCCCGAAAACCGATGAGATTTGCAGCAGGTTGGCCATTCTGTGAATGTCCGAACTGCTGTTCTCACCCGCCGCGTGAAACAGCGCCGGGTTGAAGAACATCGCATCACCTTTTGCCAGTGGCAGTTGAACGTAGTGATCCTCGAAATGATCCTGATGGGCGGTATCGTGAAACGCCAGATAGCCTGATGGGTAAAGCTGTGAGAACGGCAACAGCTTTGTCGGCCCACTTTCCACTGGCATATCACAATGGGCAATCGCCCCCTGTAACGTCAATGACGCGGTCACAAGATGCGCATGGGCCGGATACTGGGCGGCACTGTCCGCGCTTTGAAAGCCAAGGTGGTAGTCCCGATGCGCCTGCTGCGCCTTACCGCCGGGCCGTACCTGGTTGACCTGAGCGGTGACCTGATAATTCGGACCCAGCCAAGCCTCGCACGCCGCTGCAATCGCGGTATTGCCGAAATACAGCGCAAAGCCTTCGGGGTCGCGCAGGCATTGCTTTTGCAACGCGTTCCAGATCCGGTCATTGGCACCCGAGGCTGCAAAGTGATCGCCCTCGCCCGACCCGCTTTGGCGTTCTTCCTTAATGATCTGAAGGAAGATTTCGGTCGCACGGTCGATGGCCGAAGTATCCGCGTACGCCCCCTTGAGGGCGATCACGCCCGCGGACTTGTCCAGCACCCAAGCCCATTCCGCCAGCACTGCCCGACGTGTATCGGGCTGTTCCAATGCCGGGCGCAGCGCCTGCATGTCATAGATCGGAATATTCTTTTCAACCGACGCGGCATGGGGCACCGCATCGGCCAAAAGGCTTCGTGAGATCAATACCTTAAACTCATCCAGATCACAGGATTCCCGGTCAAAATAGCCGACATATCCGAGGTCTCGATTTACCATGAATTTCTCCTTTCTCATGGCTTTAGGTGTTGCCTCTTAGGGCAGTGTATTACGCGGTGATCTCCAATCCTGCCTGTCCGCACACATCGACAATGTGGTCGTAGCCCTTCTTGGAATACTCATAGGGTGGCGCTTTGGCTGGGTCCTGTTCAGCCTCGACCACAATCCAACCGTCGTAGTCCATCGCTTTAAGCGCATTTGCGACCGACTGGAAATCAATGCAGCCATCACTGGGTACGGTGAAAGCCCCGGCAATGACAGCGTCCAGAAAACTGCGATTGTATTCACGTGTGTCCTGCACCATCGCGGGGCGGATATCCTTAAAATGCACATGATGCACCCGGTCGCCCCAGCGGTTCAGGGTCGCCATCACATCGCCGCCGCCAAACAGCAGGTGGCCGGTGTCAAAGCACAGCTTAACCTCGGGGCCCGAACCCTCCATCAGCCAGTTCACCTCATCCTCGGTTTCGATGATCGTGCCCATGTGATGGTGATAGGCCATCGTCATGCCCTGATCGCCCATCCACTTTGCCAGCTCGGTGATCTTGGCCGCGTATGCCTTCACCTCATCTTTCAACAGTCTCGGGCGGGCGTTGACCGGCGTCCCAATCTGGCCCTGCACGGTGTTCGAGCATTCGGCGTAAACGATACAGGGGCTGTTCAGTGCTACAAACTGTTCGACCTGCTCACGCACGGCTTCGCGTTCGGTTGCGAAGTCATTGACCAGCGACGCGCCCGAGCACCAGCCACCGCACAGCACGATGTCATTGCCGTCGAGATAGGCGCGCAAACCTTCGGTATCGCTGGGCATTCGCTGGCCCCGTTCGACGCCTGTATAGCCGATCTCGCGCGCCTCTTTCAGCGCCTGCTCCATGGTGAAAGCCGCCGTTATGTCCGGCAGGTCATCATTTTGCCAGGCGATCGGAGAGATTCCGATTTTCACGCTCATTTCGTGTTTCTTTCCTTGATTGCAACCTCGTAAGCCGCGCGTTTTTCATTCACTTCAGGGCGGATGCTGACCTCGGGAACGGCCACCTCCCACCACGTGCCGCCATATTCGGTCGACGGATAGGGATCGGTGTCGATGACCACCACATATGGTCCCTTGATCTCACCGCGTTTGGCCAGCGCCTCCTCAAGCTCGGCAATCGAGCTGACTTTGACTGAGGTAGCGCCCATAGCCGCCGCGTGGGCGGCAAAGTCGATGGCCGACGGCGTTTCATGCACCGCATGATCCAGCAGGTTGTTAAACTCGGCCCCACCAGTGCCCATCTGCAGCCGGTTGATACAGCCAAACCCGCGATTGTCGGTGATGACGACGGTGAACGAGACACCCATCATCGCCGCAGTGGCCATTTCCGAATTCGCCATCATATAGGTGCCGTCACCGGTAAAGCAGATAACGTCGCGATCCGGCTGGGCCATCTTGATCCCCATGGCCCCGGCGATTTCATAGCCCATACAACTGAACCCGTATTCCATGTGATAAGAACCCGGGCGCGGCGCTTTCCACAGCTTGTGCAACTCACCCGGCATGGTGCCCGCCGCACACATCACAACGGTGTCGTTGTGCGAGGCGCGCTGAACCGCACCCACAACTTGCATATCGGTCGGCAGCGCGTTGCCGTCACCTGGCGCATCGGTCAGCTTGTCGACCTTGCCAAACCATTCAGCCTTCAGCGTGTCGGCCACCGGATCGGCGCGGTATCCTTGCAAGGCCGTGCCCAGCTCTTGCAGCCCGACTTGCGCGTCGGATTGCAGTGGCATGGCGCCGTGTTTCTCGGCGTCATAGGCTGCGGTGTTCAGGCAGATCATCTCGCGTTCGGGGTTCGAGAACAGGCCCCATGAACCTGTGGTGAAATCCTGCAACCGCGTGCCGACCGCCAGCACCAGATCGGCGGCGGCACAAACATCATTGGCGGGCTCGCCGCCAGTGACGCCAACCGGCCCCAGGTTCAGCGGATGATCCCAGGCCAGGGCCGATTTACCAGCCTGCGTCTCGGCAACTGGAACGTTGTGCGTCTCAGCAAAGCTTTGCAGTGCATCGGTCGCGCCCGAGTAATGCACCCCACCCCCGGCAACGATAACCGGACGCTTCGCCGCCTTGATCGCCGCGACGGCACGGGCCAGTTCGCCTTCATCCGGGCGGATACGGCGCTGATACCAGACCCGCGGCTCAAAAAAGCTTTCTGGATAGTCATAAGCTTCGGCCTGCACGTCCTGACAAAAGGCCAATGTCGCCGGTCCGCAATCGGCCGGGTCCGTCATGGTACGGAAGGCGCGCGGCAATGCGGTCAGCAGATGCTCGGGACGCGAGATACGGTCATAATAGCGGCTGACCGGGCGGAAGCAGTCATTGGCGCTGACGGTGCCGTCGCCAAAGCTTTCGATCTGCTGCAACACCGGATCGGGCCCACGCGTGGCGAATACATCGCCGGGGACAATCAGTACCGGCAGGCGGTTTACATGCGCCAGCGCGGCAGCTGTCACCATATTGGTCGCGCCCGGCCCGATCGACGAGGTCACCGCCATCGCCCGCGTGCGCCGCATCTGCTTGGCATAAGCAATCGCGCAATGCGCCATGGTCTGCTCGTTATGACCGCGATAGGTGGGAAGGGTGTCTTTGACAGCGTGCAGCGCTTCCCCCAGACCTGCCACGTTACCATGGCCGAAAATGGCCCAGACACCAGCGATGAACGGCTCTCCGGCCTCGTTCATCTGCGCACTCAGATAGCGCACCAAAGCTTGCGCTGCGGTCAGTCGGACTGTTTTGCCCATTGTGATCCCTTTCAACACAAGGCCATTTTGGCCAAGCCTGCAATTTTTGTTTGATGTCGGGCCGTGGGCCCAAATTGGGGGAACGGGGTTAAACCGTTCCGCCCAGAGATCCTTCGAGTTGGGCCAGTTCCTGACCGCCAGCCATCAGGTCCTGCAACTCTTCTGGCGTGATTTCCCCGCGCCGCGCGGTGCCCAAGGTCTTACCCCGGTTCAACACGGTAAAGCGATCGCCCACAGCCAGCGCGTGGCGCACGTTATGGCTGATGAAAACAACGCCCACACCCTGACTGCGCACCTTATCGATGGTCGCCAAAACGTTCGAAGTCTGCCGCACACCAAGGGCCGAGGTCGGTTCGTCCAGGATCAGAATCTTGGCGCCGAAATGAACTGCGCGGGCGATGGCCACTGTCTGACGTTCACCACCCGACAAGGTGCCCACAGCCTGATCGGGGCCACGCAGGTTGATGCCCATTTTGCGCATCTCTTCCATAGTGATTTCATCTGCCAGTTTCTTGTCGAAGAAACTGATCCCCCCGACCTTGCGGGTCGGTTCATTCCCCATGAAGAAGTTCCGGCTGACGCTCATCAGTGGGATCATCGCCAGATGCTGGTGCACGGTCGCGATCCCAGCTGAAATCGCATCGCGCGGGTCTTCGAAATGCATCGGCCTGTCTTCAAAGAATATCTCGCCGGCGGTGGGCTTGTGTACGCCCGACATGGTCTTGATGAAGGTCGACTTTCCCGCACCATTGTCGCCCAGCAGACAGTGGCATTCGCCGGAACACAGATCAAAGCTGACACCGGCCAGCGCAATCACCGAGCCGAAATGCTTTTGAATGTCGACCATACGAATAATCGGTTTCTTGGCCTTCGCGTCGCCGTGGTGGAACTTGGTGTCTTCGGTCATCTCAGCGTTCTCCTGTGATGATGCGACGGATGTAAGTGTTCAGGATCACAGCACCCAGAAGGATGACACCCAAGAACACCCGGAAAAGCGAGCTTTCGACACCCGCAAAGAACAGGCCTTGCTGCACGACGCCAAAGATCAACGCTCCCAAGGCTGCGCCAAGGACCGATCCATAGCCGCCAGTCAGCAGCGCGCCGCCAATGACCACCGCAATGATCGCCTCGAACTCTTTCAGCAACCCGCGATCCGCCCCGGCCGAGCCGAACTCCATCACCTGACAGGTGGCGAAAACCGTGGCGCAAAAGGCTGTGAACATGAACATCAGCACCTTGACCCGGTTCACCGGCACGCCTGAGTTCCGGGCCGCTTCGGCGTCACCACCGGCGGCAAAAATCCAGTTCCCGAATTTGGTTTTGGTCAAAAGAACATGGCCAAAGATGATCAGCCCGATAGCCCAGATCAGCAGCATGGGAATCCCATCGACAACGGGCTGCCCTTCACGTGTGCCACGTGAGAAAGTTTCGATCAGACCATTGTCGCCCAGCCAGGCAAAGAAGCCTTGAAACACCTTGCCGCCAAACACCCACGCCAACCAGTCACCCTCGGCCACGTCCTTGATACCGCCGATGATGGTTTTGCGTTCGATGGTCTGCGGCAGGTAGATCGTGAAACCGCGCAAGATGAACAGAAATGCCAGCGTGACGATAAAACTGGGTAGACCCGTGCGCACTACGATGTACCCATTCAGCGCGCCGATAGTGACACATAGGGCAAATGTCACCAGGATCGCCATCCAGACAGGCCAGCTAAGCGTGACCGAAAAGATTGCGATCATCATTCCTGCAAAGCCAATCATCGAACCGACGGACAGGTCAAATTCACCCGCGATCATCAGCAGGCAGGCCCCTACTGCGATGATCATGAATTGCGCCGAGACAATGGACCAGTTCATTATGCCCTGAGAGTTGAACATGCCGCTATCAAAGGCAAAAAGCAGGAAAAAGGTGAAAACGGCAACTGTCCCGACCATGCCGCCCAATTCGGGGCGGATCAGGGCGCGACGCAGTGGCGAGATCTCTTTGATCCGTTCGTCACCGCCTGCCGTGGATTGAACTGTCTCAGACATTGTGGTCCTCCCTCGCGCGGGCTTTCCAAGTATAGGAAGTGGCGACGGGCGCACTCCTCTTGCGCCCGTCGCATTGCGTAAATCAGCGGTATTCGCCCGCGAATTCTTCGATTTTTGTCAGCCCGTCCGCCGTAACGAAGCCCGGACCAGAGTTGATGTTGTTACCCGGCAGGACGCCATAGCGGTGGTAATTGGCCAGAACCACAACCGGCAGATAGGCCTGCAGGAAGGGCTGCTGGTCGATACCCCACTGGATGGTGCCGTCCTTGATGCCTTTGACGATTTCACCGCCCAGATCGAACGTGCCGAAATAGATGTCGCCTGCCATGCCGTTTTCCTGCAGCGCCAGAATGGTCGGGTCTGCCGATGTCGGACCAAGCGTCAGAACAGCGTCGGTTTCAGGATTGGCCGACAGGTAAGCCAGAACCCGGTTCTTGATTTCAGCGGGGTCCTGACCGGCGTCGATCATCTGCTCGCCCAGTTCAACACCCAGACCGTCTGCAAAACCCTGACACCGCTCTTGGCTTGAGGGTTGAACGATATAGTGGTTCACACACAGGAAGGACCCGATCCCGTCCGCCTTGGCCCGCTGACCGGCAGCCAGACCCGCATCATATTCAGGCTGGCCCACATACATCAGGGCACCAATCTCGCGCGCTTTTTCGGGCGTTCCAGTGTTCATGATGATCACGTCGATGCCGGAATCCACGGCTGCCTTGATCGGGCCTTCCAGGATATCCGGGTCGGCCAGCGTGGTAATGATGCCATTGGGACCTGATGCTGCCGCCTGATCGATGATCCGTGCCATGTCAGCCAGGTCACCCGTGGGCGGGTTGCGGTATTCAACCTCGACACCCATCTGTTCGCCCGCCAAGGCGATGCCATTTTTGATTGTGTTCCACCAGCTGTCGCTGTCAGGGGCGTGGCTGACCAGAATGTATTTCTCACCCTCTGCCGCGACGCCGGTTGCGGTGACCATCGCCAGCGCGCTGGCAGCCAGTGCGCTTTTTACGAACTTATTCATTTGGTTTCCTCCCATAAAAACAGTTTGTCTTTATTGCCGGGGCAGCAGCCCCAGTCATTCGGACCGGCCGAATCTCCTCCGCTCCGGGAATCTGGCGGAGCTTTCCCCAGTTTCCGGATATCCGCTCATTTTGCAACCGGTTTCAAAACATCGGCCATTGCAACAGACTGCCCTGACTGGGCCGAACGGGTCGCAGCTTCAGCCATGGCCAGGGCAACAACCCCGTCTTCCAGCGTCACTGGCATTGACGAACCGGACTGCACCGCCTTCACAAACGCGTCCCATTCTGCCCGGTAGGCAGGCATATAGCGCTCCAGGAAAAAGTAAGTCGGCTTCGCCCCAGTGATACCGTCGGCTGTTGACTTGACCACCGCGTTTTCCAGAATGTTATGAGCCTGCAACAGCCCGCCCGACCCCAGCATTTCGATCCGCTGGTCATAGCCGTAGACAGCGCGCCGCGAATTCTTGATCACCGCAATCTGACCGCTTGCATAAGTCATTGTTACAACGGCGGTATCCACATCGCCAGCTCGTCCGATCTCGGGGTCGACAATCGAGGTGCCGACCGCCAAAATCTGCACCGGTAGCTGCCCCATCAGATAGTTCGCCATGTCAAAATCGTGGATCATCATATCCCGGAACAGACCACCCGAGACCTTGATGTAGCTGACGGGCGGAGGGGCCGGATCGAAAGACGTAATCGACAACAACTCGGGCGCGCCAATTTCACCCTGATCGGCTGCGGATTTCAGAGCTGAAAAGCTGGGGTCGAACCGGCGGTTGAACCCAACCATCACTGGTTGGCCAGTTTCCGCCGCAACGGCCTGGCAGGCAAGTGCCCGTTCAAGGCTGAGATCGACGGGTTTTTCACACAGAACCGCCTTGCCCGCCCGTGTAGCGGCCTCAATCAAGTCAGAATGGGTGTCGGTCGGCGTCGCGATCAGGATCGCATCAATCGACGGGTCCGCGATGATCTCCATCGAGTCGCGCGCGGTCGCCCCCTGTTCAGCAGCAAGGCTTTCAGCCGCATCGGAAATCGCGTCAGAGACAGCGCATAGCTGGCTTTGCGAATGCGCAGCGATGGCCTGTGCATGTACGCGACCAATGCGTCCGGCACCAAGCAATCCGATTCTGAGCATGCAGGCCTCCCGATTCTTTATTTCGAGGATACCATGATTTTCTTTGCAACCGGTTGCAAGATATTTTTCAACTTACTTGATACGATGAGGCTCAAAGGATCGTGCCCACCGTGCGGGCGCGCCCAAAAAACCACAGGAGGTATCAAGTTGTGCAGATTCTTCCCCTAGCCACCCTCTTGCGCGGCCACGAGGGCCAGCCCCTCGGCGACAGCGGTGAAGACAGAGGCAAAGGAATGCTCGGCCGAAGGAAAAACGCCACGCATCGTTTCGGGCACGATACCCATCAGGCTAGAGCCGCCGACATATACAACGCGGTCGATCTGCTGTGGGGTCAAGTTAGCCTGGCGCAGTACTTCGCGCGCGCCCGTGTCCAACTGCGCGGCATGCGCGGCAAGGCTTTCTGCCACCAACACATCACTGAGCTGCGCCGTCAGTCCCGTCTCGAGCATGTTCAGCGCGATGGCCGGATCATTTGCCCCTGAATTCACGGCTATTTTCCCGCGCTCCACCGCAAAGGCCAGTTCGTGACCCAATTCGTGTTCAAGAACCGTGGCAAGCCGCGCCAACCGCTCGGGGGATTGGGCCAGTTTCAGCATATCGCCCACTATGCGGCGGTTCTGGGCCGAGTACAGAAAGGGGATCATTTCCCAAGTTGCAAGGTCATTGAAGATCGCGTTGGGCGTCTGCGACACGCCTTTGCCAAAAACATTTCGGACCATCGACCCTTTGCCCAACAGGGGCATGACCTGATCGATGCTTATTGTACGATCAAAATCCGTACCGCCAATTCGCACCCCGTGATTGGCCAGAATCTTGACCTCTGCGGACCTAATGCGAAAGATCGAAAAATCTGACGTTCCGCCACCGATATCCACAACCAAGCCAACCGTATCCTCTGGCCCGGCCGCACCGTTCGCAATAGCAGCCGCGGCGGGCTCGGGACAGAACCGGATGTCGGTAAATCCGGCGGCCTCGTAACACGCGCGCAAATCAGCTTCGGCCTGTGCCTCGCGCGGATCATCCAACCCATGAAACACCACGGGCCGCCCCGAGATCACACGGGTGCAAGGCACGCCACGCTCGGCCTCGGCCCGCTCCCGAAGCCTGCGCAGGAACGATCCGATAATCTCGACGAATGTCACCCTCTGGTTCAGGATCTGGCGCTTTTCATGCATCAACGTGGTGCCCAGCACGCGTTTGAGCGCGCGCATAAAGCGCCCCTCCAACCCATCAAGCAACGCCTGATTAGCAGGTTCACCGATCAGGGTTTCGCGCGTTTCGAAATCAAAGAAAAAGGTGGTGGGAAGGGTCGTGGCTGCGGCGTCGAACCGCACCAAACGGGGTGCATCCGCGTCCACATAGGCCACCGCCGAGTTCGACGTGCCAAAATCAATGCCAATCCACGGGCTGCTGGGGGCCATGGCGCATGTCTCCGAGATGTCTGAGCAAAGACTGCGGGCCTAGAGCGTACGCAGCCCAGGGTCAAGGGACAAACTTGGCCGGCTGGTTCTGCTGAAACTGGCGGATATTATTCGCGCTTTTCCGACCATCCTCGTCGGAAGGACGTTGGCGCTTCGCCATAACGCTTCTTGAAACGTACCGTAAGCTGGGTCGCACTGCCAAACCCCGTCGCCGCAGCGATTTCGGTAACGGGCAATTCGGTTTCGCTGAGCAGTGCATAAGCGCGCGCAACGCGCAATTCGATGTAAAACTGTACTGGTGAAACTTCGACATATTTCTGGAACAGGCGCTCCAACTGGCGGCGTGATATTTGAACAGCCGCGGCTATTTCCGAGATATCCAACGGATCTTCCAGGTTTTCATGCATGATCTGCATGGCGTTGATCAGGTACTGATTGCGACTGCCTAAAGCCACAGAAAAGGCGGATTTCTGAAGGGTTTTTCGGTTGTTGGACCGAAAGTGTATGCACATGTCGGAAACGATTACGGCCAGATCTTTTCCGAAATCAGACTCGATCATATCCAGCATCATGTCAGTCGCCGCATTGCCGCCGCCGCATGTCATAAGCTCATTATCGATTTCATACAGGTTTACAGAAGGTTCCAGCCCTTCAAAATGCTCGATAAAGGCGGGGTGGTTTTCCCAGTGTAATGTGAACCGCTTTCCGGTCAGCGCTCCGGCTTTGGCAAGTGCAAATGCGCCGGTACAAATACCACCAAGCTTGCAGCCGAAGGCCTTCTGGCGACTGATCCACGACAGGACCTTGGGATTGGTGCTTTCTGCCGGTTCTATGCCAGAGCAGACGAACATCCTCGATAGGCGCGGCAGGTTTTGCAGGGCCGTGTCCGGGGTGATTTCAATTCCGTTTGAGCATTGAACGGGGTTTCCATCTTCGGTGATCAGATACCATTTGTAGAGCTCTCTGTTCGTGACCTGATTGGCGATCCTCAGCGGCTCGACAGCTGCGCTAAAGGCCAACATAGTTAGTTTAGGCAAAAGCAGGAAATAGATCTCTTTGGCCGGCCCGTCGTGGTCTATGCGAAAACTGGCCGCCCCTTTTGGGATGAAGTTTTTAGGGTTCACTATGTTTCCTCCCAATACCGACCAGGACGGATGAAATGCACCAACACGCAACGGTGTTGGTGCAGGTTGGTCAGGCGTGCCATTCAGCAACAGGTTCACCGCTTGCTTCCCAAGCGTGGATTTCCTCTTCACTGGCTTTGGGCGAGAAAAGCCCGGTCATGGCGTAGAAGATACCGATGACCGGTGACAGCCAGCAAGCGAACGCAAGGGGAATATATAGCAGGTTTTCAAAATTCCCGTCGGCGATCCCAAGACCAAGGGCTGTGATCACAAAGGCACCTCCGGCGTTCCAGGGGATCAGGGGCGAGACCAAGGTGCCGCCCTCTTCGACGGCGCGTGACAGGTTCAACGGTGAATATCCCATGGCCCGATAGACTGGCGCGTACATGCGGCCCGGCAGAGCGATGGAAAGATACGGGTCGCCCGCAACGGTGTTTGTCGCCACCGAAGTCAGAATGGCCGAGGTCTGAATACCGGCAAACGTCTTCACCTTCGAAATGACCACGTTGATGATCGCTTGAAGGCAGCCCACACGTTCAAGCGCTCCGCCGAAACCCAACGCCAGCAGCACCAGCGAGATTGTCCACATCATCGACTGAATACCCCCACGGTTCAGCAGCGGATCGATTTCGGGAACACCGGTATCGATGGAATATCCGCTGTTTGCGAATGTGAACGTCTCATGGAGACCCGCGCCTTGGCAAAAGATGGCCATGATGCCGCCCGCGACGGCCCCTGCAAACAGTGACGGGATCGGGGGCTGTTTCATGACCGCCAGCACGATGACCAGAACAGCCGGGAACAACATGATCGGGGAAATCCAGAATGCCTCATCCAGTGCGCTTGTGATGGCATGGATGCGGTCAAACGAAACTTGCGACGTGTCGATCAATGTGAAACCGACAACGAAATAGATCACCAGCGCAATCAACATGGACGGAACCGTGGTGGGTAACATGTTCCGAATATGGTCAAACAGATTGGTGCCTGTCACGGCGGGTGCCAGGTTCGTCGTGTCCGACAAAGGTGAGATCTTGTCGCCGAAGAAGGCGCCTGAGACGACCGCACCAGCCGTCCAATACATGGGAATGCCAAACCCGGCACCAATGCCCATTAAGGCCAGCCCGACAGTGCCCGTCGTCCCCCAGGAGGTGCCCAGCGAGACAGAGACGATGGAACACAACACCATTCCAGCGGCCAGAAACAGCTCGGGCGACAGTATCTTGAGGCCATAATAGATCAGTGTCGGAACCGTGCCGCTTGCGATCCACACACCAATGATCATGCCAACCGTGATCAGAATCGAAACAGACGGCAGCGAAATATTGATGACGTGGAAAACGCCTTCTTCGATGCTGGGCCATTTGTGGCCAAGCATAAGGCCAACGACCCCGGTGATCGCGATCCCGAACGCCAGCGGTATATGCGGGGTAAAGTCGCCAAAATAGAAAAGCTGCAGGCCAAGTACGAACAGGGTCAGCACAATTGGCACAAGCGCCAACCCCAGACTTGGCTGTCTTATCTTGTCTTCATTCGCAGACATAAAGGTCTCCTCCGTTGGAATGATCCAGAACCGTGATGATCCGCGGAAGAAACCAAGTTTTATGGGACCGCACCGTCGGTCAAAGCGCACATCCTATAGAAATTTGCGACACGGTTGCGTCGATTTTTGGCCCACGCCCGACGCGGCGATGCAAATGCAAGCACGCATAGTGCAATCAAACATATCCACGGCCGCAAGGTTTGGGCCCTTTCGATTCAAGGAGATATGGCTGGATATCGGCGGACCTTTTGGTAACGTGCAGACACATTGATTTGCATCTGCAATAGTTTTTGCGGGACAGATACCGGAGCGTACTTTTGATAATTCCGTTTCACGTTCGTGAGATGCTTCATCGCATCAAGGCCCGATTTGATGCCGATCAGATACCGCAGCAGATGGCGTCAAACGACGCCGAGTTTGCGACCTTGCGACCATCGCGCAAGACAACTCCCGAGATGGTTGTGCGGTTTTGGGAAAAGTTGAAACCAACCGCAGGTGAAGAAGATCAGGCGCAGATTGCGGACCCTGCAACGCTCGACGCTGCAGAAATTTACGGTGCCAATATCGAAAATTTCATCGGGACCGTTAAGCTTCCTGTTGGGATTATTGGTCCGTTGCGTTTGAACGGAATGAACGCAAACGGGGATTTCCACGTTCCCCTCGCCACAACCGAGGCGGCGCTGGTCGCCTCATATGCCCGGGGTGCCTATGCCGCCACCCGGTCTGGCGGTATCAGCACAGCCGTTTTGTACGAAGGTGTGCTGCGCACTCCGGCTTTTGTGTTTGAAAGCCTGCTAAGGGCCGGGCAATTCGTGGATTGGGTGGTTTCAAATGTCGAAATGCTCAAATCCGCGGCCGAAGCAACCACCGGCCACGGCAAGCTAGTTTCGCTGGAGCCGTTCATAGACACCAACGTCGTGTTCCTGATCTGCCGATACACCACCGGCGATGCGGCCGGTCAGAATATGGTGACCATTGCCACCGACGCGATGTGTCACGAAATTGCAGATAACTGTCCGGTCGAGATCGAGAATTGGTATATCGAAGGGAACTTCTCGGGCGATAAGAAAGCTTCGGCGCTTGGGCTGGTGACAGGGCGCGGACGAAAGGTTAGCGCCTCGGTCACACTCCCTGCTGAAATTGTCGAAAAGACGCTGGGCACAACGGTCGAGGCGATGTTGGCCTATGGGCGTGTCGCCAATCTGGGTGCGCATCTGTCGGGTCAGTTTGGCGCGCAGGCGCATTATGCCAACGGGCTGGCCGCGTTTTACATTGCAACCGGCCAGGACGCGGCTTGCGTGGCCGAAAGTGCGATGGGCGTCACAAGAATGGAGCCAAGGGGCGATGATCTGTTTTGCTCGGTGACGTTGCCAAACATTTTGGTTGGATCAGTCGGGGGCGGCACTGGGTTGCCAAGCCAGACTGCGGCCCTGAATATACTCGGCCTCAAGGGCAACGGGTGTGGCACAGCGTTGGCTGAGGTGGCCGCGGCCACCTGCCTGTGTGGGGAAATATCGATCGTCGCGGCGATCGCGGCAGGGCATTTTACCCGCGCTCATGAAAGTCTGGCCCGCCAAAGATGAGTTTTCAAAATCGTTTCTGGATTTATCAGACTGAGCGATTTCCGCTGAAAAAAACCGTGCCACTGCTGCTTGTGTTTTCTGCGGCCAGTATATGTGTATCCGCCCGTTTGGCGGATCGCCCCCTGCCGGAATGGCCTGCATTTGCCGCCGGTTTTGTCCTTGCCATGGCGCTGTTTTTCCAGATGCGGGTCTGTGACGAATTCAAGGACGCCGAGGATGACCGACGTTACCGGCCCGACAGGCCAATTCCGCGCGGTCTGGTATCTAAGCTCGAAGTATTGGGCTGGGGCGTGATGACGGTTCCTTTGGCCATTGCCGCCGCCTGGCTGTGGTACCCGCCGGTCTTGTGGCTATTGGGGATAGTCTGGATCTGGCTTGGGGCAATGACCGTCGAATTTGGCGCGCCCGCATGGCTGAAGGCGCGACCAGTCCTGTACCTGCTGAGCCATATGGCAATCATGCCTCTGATCGATTTGCTGCTGACCGGTATCGAATGGTTGCCTGCGGGTCGGGCAGCGCCGTTCCTTTGGCTGTTTCTCGCACTGTCCTTTGTAAACGGGTGTGTGCTTGAGATTGGCCGCAAATTGTGGGCACCCGAAAACGAGATTACCGGCGTCGACACCTATTCCGGGCTATGGGGCCCGCGTCAGGCAGGGCGTATCTGGGTGGGCTGCGTTCTGATATCCTATGCGCTGCTTGTGGGCACCGGTGCCGCCACCGGCGTTGGTTGGTTAAGCGCCCTGATCGGCGGGTTGGCCCTGATCCCCAGTTTTCTGGCCGCAAAACGCTATGTTCATGCGCCGACAGTGAAAGCCCAAGACCGGATGGACACAATCGCCGGCCTATGGGTGTTTTTCTGCTACGCTACAGCTGGTTTCCTTCCGTATCTGATCGGAGCCCTTACATGACCTTCATCGTCGCCCAAACGGATGCAAACGATGTTTCCGCTGTTGGGGGCAAGGCAGCAGCCTTATCGCATCTTACGCAGCATGGTTTTGCTCCGCCCGCATTTTTTGTCATCACAAGCGATGCTTTCCGTATGGGGAAATCCGGTCCCATTGCTCAAAACGGTCTGCAATCGGCTTTGACCACCGCGTTAGAGGCTCTCGGACCAGGGCCTTACGCGGTTCGTAGCTCTGGTAAGGCCGAAGATGGTGTGGAACACAGCCATGCGGGACAATATGAAACGGTTCTGAACGTTTCGGGCGGCTCTGTGTTGAAAGCTGCCAAAAAGGTCTGGCAATCCGGTTTCTCTGAGACGGTAGAGACATACCGCGCGGTCAAATCCGGGGGCGAGGCCGAAGGACCCGCGATCATCGTACAGCGCATGATTAATCCAAAATCTGCAGGTGTCGCATTTTCCGCCGATCCGGTCAGCGGTCGGCGCGGCGTGGTCGTAATCTCGGCAATTGACGGCCTGGCCGAGCGTCTGGTTTCAGGCGAGGCAGATGGGGAAGACTGGATCATAGGTACGGATGGCGCACCTGAAAGCGCGCCGGATACACCTGAGTATTTGACGGTAAGTGACGCGCAAATCATTGCCACCCTCGCGTGCAAAGCCGAAGAGCTTTTCGGATCGCCCCAGGATATTGAATGGGCCATTGATGCACAGGGGCTTCATATTCTGCAGGCCCGACCAATCACAACGCCATTGCGCCCCGCGGCTTTGGCCGACACAACGCTGACGATTTTCGACAACTCGAACATTGTCGAAAGCTATCCCGGTATCGTGAGCCCGCTGACCTATTCCTTTGCTCTGCACGTGTATGCTCAGGTCTACCGTGCGTTTGTCAGGCTGTTGGGCGTTTCCGAACATACAGTGGCCCAGAACCCAACGGTGTTCGACAATTTGCTCGGGCGCGTGGACGGGCGTGTCTATTACAACCTGATCAACTGGTATCGGGCCTTGGCCCTGTTGCCGGGGTTTTCGCTGAACCGCGACTATATGGAAACGATGATGGGCGTGTCGGAACCCATGCCGCGCGAGGTCACGGATGCCCTTGCCCCGCCCCCCTCGGTTGGTTGGCGCAGGATCGTGGAATACGCAAAGCTGGGCAAGGTCGCGGCCGGGCTGATCTGGCAGGCCATCTGCCTGCCACGGACGCGGCGAAACTTTTACGAAAGGCTGAACGGGGTACTGCAGGCGGGGCTGGATGTTGATGCTTCTAATGCGACCGAGCTTGCAGCCGAATACCGCCGCATCGAAAGCACCTTGCTGGATCGGTGGAATGCCCCGCTGATCAATGACTTTCTATGCATGATCGCATTTGGCGGGTCGCGCAACCTGCTGCAAAAGTGGCTCGGTGAAGACGGCCTGACGCTGCACAATGACCTGATGATCGGCCAGGGTGACATCGTGTCAGCTGAACCTGCACAACGCATTGCCCGGATCGGCCATCTGGTGCGCACCGCCGGTATCACGGAGCAGTTGAAAGCCGACGCGCGGCTGTCCGTTTTGTCCACGCACCCACAGATCGAGGCTGAAGTTGAATCCTATCTTGAGAAATTCGGAGACCGATGCACCGAAGAGCTAAAGCTGGAAAGCATCCCTCTGCAAGACGACCCAACAAGCCTGTTGCTGGCGATTGCCGCCAGCGCCGAACACCCCCCCAGCGGGCGTCAGGAAGGCACTGAACCGGATTGGAACGCACTGTTCCCAGCGAACCCGATCAAGCGACATGTTGCGAAATGGATTTTGGGTTGGACCAAGGCGCGCGTGCGCGACCGCGAAAACCTGCGCTTTGAACGCACCCGCATCTTTGGCTATGCGCGCCGTGTGTTTTTGGGGATCGGTCGGGAATTTGCCGCGCGCGATTTGCTTGAAACACCCAGAGATGTGTTCTTTTTGACAACGCATGAAGTCCTTGGCGCGGTCGAAGGGTTCAGCCTGTCGCTTGACCTGAAAGGCATCGTTGCACAACGCAAGGCCGAAGATGCGGCCTCATCCCAACGCCCCGATCCGCCCGAAAGGATTGAAATCCAAGGCCCTGCCATCGCGCCTGTTTGGTCTGATCCGATTGAGGCCGAAGCAGATAACACACGGACAAAGCACGGGACGGGCTGTTCCGCGGGTCAGGTCAAAGCACGTGCGCGGGTGATCCGCGATCCTCGGACCGAGGCGCTGAACCCCGACGAAATACTGGTCGCCCACCACACCGATCCGGGCTGGATCGCCGTTTTCTCGAATGCCTCTGCCATCGTTGTCGAACGTGGTTCTTTGCTATCCCACTCGGCCATTGTCGCGCGCGAATTGGGTATTCCCTGCGTTGTTGGCCTAAAAGGGGCCACACAATGGATCAAAGACGGAGAGCTACTGTCTGTCGACGGGGCAAGCGGCGCGGTGGAGCGGTGCGATGCGTAGCAGTGAAATCGAAGAAAAGGCGGATTTCGACCATATCCGGTACGCCCAACTGTGGGAGGATGCGGACGTCCTGACCGCCGCATTGGGCGATTGCACGGGGCGGACACTGGTGTCGATATGCTCGGCCGGGGACAATGCGCTGGCCATGCTGACACTCGATCCCGCGCGTGTTGTGGTGCTGGATCTGTCGGCGGCTCAGATCGCCTGCCTCAAGTTCAGGATCGCGGCGTTTAAGGTGCTGGCGCATTCAGAGTTCATTGAGTTGACGGGCTCGCGCCCAAGCAAGCGGCGGCTTGCTTTGCTGAACCGGGTGTTGGAAGAAACCGATGCGGAAACACACGCCTTCTGGCAGACCCTTGCGTCCGAAGTAGACAGACACGGCATCGGGGGCGTCGGCAAGTTCGAGCGGTATTTTCGCATCTTTCGAACCTGGTTGTTACCGTTGGTCCATTCGCGCCGCACCATCGACGACGTGTTCACGCCGCGGCCCCCCGACGCACGCGAGGTTTTTTTCGACACGCGGTTCAATACATTCCGATGGCGGTTGTTGCTGAAAACTTTCTTCTCGCGCTTTGTGATGGGGCGGATGGGGCGGGACAGTGCGTTTTTCGACCACGTGGATGGAAGCCCGGCCCAACATGTTGCCCGCCGACTACGCCATGCCGGGGTCGCGACTAATCCATCGCAAAACCCCTATCTGCACTGGATTCTAAAAGGCACCCATGGCGACGCATTGCCGATGGCATGGCGTCCGGAACATTATGAAACGATTCGGTCCCGATTGGATCGCCTGGATATCCGCGTTGGCTCGCTCGAGGCCTTCATCTCGACGGGCGAAAAAGCCAGCGGGTTCAACCTGTCCGACATTTTCGAATACATGTCCCCTGATACATTCAAGCAGGTCTATGGGGCGATCCTGAGTGCGGCGGAGCCAAATGCGCGACTGGTGTATTGGAACATGATGGCGCCGCGCCGTGTACCAGAGGATTACCGGGACAGGGTTGAAACCCTGACCGAAATCGAAACACAGCAAAAGGCTCGCGATCTGGCATTCTTCTATTCGGATTTCGTGGTTGAAGAGGTCCGGCCTTGACCGTTTTCGTGCAGATATTGCTGGCGGCAGGGTCGGTGTTGGCATTGCTTGGCGTGATGATGGTCATCCGCCATCTGGCCAAAGCTGTAGGGCTGAACGCCGAAGTGCAACGGAAACTGATGCATGTAAGCACGGGGCTCTTCGCGTTGCTGCTGCCCTGGATCTTTCCAGACCGGTGGCCGGTTTACATGCTGATCGCCGCCACAATGCTTGTGATGCTCGTCTTGCGCCTTCCTCGGTTTTCGAATGGTCTCGGCGCGACCCTGCATGGGGTGGAGCGGACATCCTATGGTGACTTCCTGCTCGCGTTGTCGGTGGGGCTATGCTTCCTGCTGGCCGGGGACAACCTGTTGTTTTACATCCTACCGATTGCGGTTTTGACCTTGGCAGACGCCGCCGCTGCGTTGGCCGGAACCGCGTATGGAACGCGGCGATTCATTGTCGAGGATGGCGAGAAAAGCGTCGAAGGTTCGGTCGTGTTTTTCGTGGTAACGATGCTGATCGCGATCGTCTGTTTTCTGTTTATGGCCGCGTTACCACCGGCCAACGCCCTTATGCTCTGCGTTATGGTTGCCGCTTTCGGAACACTGGTCGAGGCCCAAAGCTGGCGGGGTTTTGACAACCTGTTCCTGCCGCTCGGCCTGCTGATTTTTCTGAGCGTACACTTCGACAGTTCCTTGATTGAGCTGGCGACCATAGCCCTTGTTTTTCTGGCCTCACTCGGCAGTTTCAGCATTCTGGGTGCAAGACTGGGTCTTACCAAACATGCCACGCGGGTTTACGTCATCACCGTTTTTCTCTTGCTTGCGGTCACCGCACTGCAAAATGCGATCCTGCCTATTTTGATACTGGCCACGCATCTTTGGGCACGGGTCACGGCCCCCTGTGACAGCAAATACCCAGATCTGGATGTCGTGGCGTCTTTGGGGTTATTCAGTTTCGGATGGTTGGCGCTTGGCAATGCGACCGGGTGGAATGCCGTATCGTTTTATGGCCTCAGCGCGATGGGACTGGCCATGGGGTTCAGCGTTTTGGCGCTGCGGGGCAAAACCTTTGCGATCCTTTTGGTAGCTACGGCCTTATTCCTAGTCAGACACTTTACCGTCGCGCTGAACCCGGAACCGGCGCGCTGGGCTGAACCGCTGACAATTCTGGCCCTGCTTTCCTTGATCTGCATGACGGCCGTACCGTGGATCAAGCCGCAGTGGTTTGAAAAAGATCGGGTGCTGAGACTTACAGTGTTGGCCCTTGCCCCTCCGTTGATCTATTTCGCGTATTCCGTTGCGGGATCGATCGGCGCAGGTTTTTTTGCCGGAGTCGCGTCATGACCAAAGAGACAATCAAAACCGCCGATGCGAAACTAACCGTTTACCTGAACGGCCCCAATTGGGAGGGCGTACAGGCGGCAACATTCGGCGACTTTTCATGCAAGTCACCCGAAGCCGGTGCCCAAGTTGTGGATGCGGGTATAGAACTGGTCAGAAACGCAGGCATCGACAGGGTCATTGGGCCGATGTCGGGGGACACTTGGCACAATTATCGGTTTGTCTCCTACAGCGACGGGTCAACTCCGTTCCTGATGGAACCGACCAACAAAACGCATGAACCTGAGGTATTCTGGTCCGCGGGCTTTTCCGAAATCAGCCGGTATTTCTCGGCCCGTGTAGAGTTGGAGGATACCGACAAAGTGGCTCCACCTGAAAGCGATGGTTTTGAGGTGGAAGCGTGGGATGGAAATGATCCGGAAGGCTTGTTTCGCCAGGTGTTCGCGCTGTCTGCCCAGGCGTTTTCGAAAAACGCGTTTTACAAACCGATTTCCGAGTCCGAATTCCTAGCCATGTACCTGCCTGTCGTGCCGATGATGAAGCGTGAACTGATCCTATTTGCGCGTCGCCACGATGGCAATTTGGCGGGTTTTCTGTTCGGCATTCCCAACTATGCCGAAGGACCCACCCCCAGTTCCGCGATCCTCAAAACCTATGCAAGCCTGGAACCGGGCGCGGGGCGGCATTTGGCCCACAAGTTTCACAAAGCGGCTGCAGAGATGGGGTGCAAAACCGCCATCCATGCCCTGATCCACGACGACAATAAATCCGCTGATCGCAGTGCGGCAGAAGGGGCAACTATATTCCGGCGATACTCTCTGCTTGGGCGTAAGCTGAATGGCTGATTTGATTGCACATTTTGCTACTGCGGTTGAACGGTTTCCGGACAGAACCGCCATAGTGGACGGCAATGGTCGCCAGATCAGTTTTCAGCAACTGCACTCTCGCATGCAGAAACTGGCAGGCCGATGGCACGCAAAAGGTATCAGGCCAGGCGACCGCGTATTGCTGGCAATGCCCGTCGACGCGGGCCTCTATGCAAGCCTGGCAGCCTTGTGGTCGTTGGGCGCAACCGTTGTGCTGCCGGAACCGGCAATGGGACTGGCCGGTTTGCGCCACGCCGCGCGGTCCACCTCGCCCAAGGCGTTCTGCGCGGCGGGCGTGTATTCTTTGCTCAAGTTTCTAATTCCGAAGCTTTGGAGGCTGAAACTTCTAACGCCCAAAGAAGGCCCTGGCTCGCCGCCCAATCATCAGATTCAGGCGGAAGACACAGCCTTGATCTCATTCACCTCCGGAACGACGGGCAACCCCAAGGCCATCCCGCGCTCGCATGCGTTTTTGATGGCGCAGCACGACGCCATTGCGCCCCTTCTAGAAAGCGACAAGGCTGAAAGGGATCTGGTGGCCTTTCCGGTGTTCACCCTGATCAACCTGGCCGCAGGGCGCACCACCGTTCTTCCAAACTGGCGGCTGAGCAAGCTTGAGCGCCTTTCACCCACCCACTTGGCGGGCTGGATTCAAAAGCAGCAGGTCACCCGCGCCCTCATTCCACCCTCAATTTGCGAAAAACTGACCCAAACCCAAAATACCGGACAGTTGAACACGGTCTTCACGGGTGGCGGTCCGGTTTTTCCGGACCTTGTCGACACGCTGCAAACCAGAAACGAGCTTTCAGTGGTTTGTGTCTATGGATCGACCGAGGCTGAGCCGATTGCCCACCTTGATGCCACAGATATCTCGGAACACGATCACCGACAGATGGCCGAAGGGAAAGGGCTTCTTGTGGGATATCCGGTTCCCGAAATCACACTCCGCATCTGCGACAGCGAGATACAGGTCGCTGGGGCGCACGTGAATGACGGCTATCTTAATCCAACTCATTCGGACGAAAACAAAATCAAAGAAGGTCCCGTCACGTGGCATCGAACCGGAGACGTCGGCACGTTGGATGACGACGGGCGTTTGTGGTTGTGGGGTCGGGTGGGGTCTGAAATAGAAGTAAAATCGGGCCTGCTCTTTCCCTTTGCGATCGAAATCGCAGCAAGACAATGGCCGGGTGTTGCGCGCTGTGCGTTGATCAACACAGGAACCGGACCGACGCTTTGTGTCGAAGGGCCGCGTGATCACCTTCAGGATTGGCGTAAATTTGCGTTGGATTTTGGTGTGGCTAATGTGATTTCAGTTCCCAAAATCCCCATGGACAAACGGCACGCATCTAAAGTTGATCGCTCGGAGCTGGAACGTATCGTTGCCCGCTAGTGCGTCACGGGTCGAAATCATGGCAAAGCACCTTCCCACTGAAAACCAATTAATCCCCAACAATTGCGACCGACCTTGGTACAGCGACAATGGACGTGTTCGAGATTTCTTTCTTTGGTATTTCGATAATTTGGTGAAATGGCGATCCCTGAAGGACTCGAACCCTCAACCTGCTGATTAGAAGTCAGAAGGGGTGTAAAGCTGAGTACTTATCTGCAATTGTCCACGAACGTCCGCACCAATCCGAAATACGTGAAAACTCCCTATATTTACTGCACAATCCTCATTGTCCCCCAATCATAAAGCGTGTACAGTCATCCACAGACGTCCGTAAGCATCCAGTTATTTTTGTCCCCAAAGAGTCCCCCAAGGATCGAAAGCGTGAAAAAAGAACTTTCTAACGGGTTTCTGTCTAAACTGGTGCCGCCGGAAAGTGGGCGCATTGAGATATCCGACACTAAGCGTGCAGGGCTGCGGTTGAGGGTGTATCCCACTCGAGCGGCTTGGATGTATGAAAAGCGCGTCAAAGGCGGGGTAAAGCGCAAGCACACTTTGGGCACATACTGCACTTGGTCACAGCCAGGAAAGCGCGAAGAAGGCACGGTAGGACTCTCAGAAGCGCGCGCCATTGCCTTGGAGATTGAGGCCGAGGCGGCACGAGGTTTTGACCGGGTGCTGGAGGCCCAAGAACAACGATTGATAAAAGAGCGCGCCGCAGCGCGCACCCAGACGGTTCAGGAAGTCATCAATCTGTATTCTGACTTGAAGCTCAACAACCTGAAAACAGGCGGTGAGCGAAAGCGACAATTGGAACTGGCGCTTGATGCGCATCTGTCCGAACCCTTCCCAAGCCTGACACGAACCATCTTGCAGAAGGCCATTGATGACAAAGCTAAAGAGGGACGCCTGATAATGGCTAACCGCATTCGCGCGGCACTCAAGGCAATGACGCGCTGGGCGTGGCGCAGGGAATACATAGACCAAGACCCAGGCAGCAGATTGGAGCGGGCGACAAAGGAAAGAATCCGCGACCGGGTGTTATCACTGGATGAGGTGCGGGAAATCTGGGCCAAATCGTTTGATACGGGAGACCTGTGGGGGCCGGTAATCCGGTTGCTGATACTAACTGTTCAGCGTCGGGGATCTATAGGTGGGCTTGAGCTGGCAGAATTGGATCTTGAAAACAGCCGCTTCAAGAAGTCCGTTTCTCAAGAAAAGAATGACCGAGGGCATACCACCCACCTTTCACCGCCTGCGCTTGCGGAAGTAAAGGCGGCGATTGAGCGGCTTGAACGGAGACGGGCCGAGAATGGAGAGGTTCAGAAAAAGCGGAAACGCGGCAGGCCCCCTGCTACATCTGCTACAATTGCTACACCGGGGTATCTGTTCACAACCACAGGTCGAACCCCCGTTTCAGGGTGGAGCGACATGAAAGAAAGCCTTGATGAATTGCTTGGCGATGACTTCGAGCCGTGGCGGCTACACGATTTCAGGACAGCGTTTGCAACGCATATGGCTGAACGTGGAATTTCTGAATCTGTCGTGGATCGCGTCTTGAACCACGCCGCTACAGCTTCAAAAGCAAGCGCCGTTTCCCGCGTCTACAACCAGGCCGAACTACTGGCTGAGCGCGCAGTCGCGCTGGACAAGTGGGCAGAGTTGGTAACGCAGGAAAGTGCGGACGTGATTGCGATAGGGGGTAACTCAAATGCTTAGTCCTGATGGCTTTGAAAGCATGTCTGGGCTTGCCCGCAAGGCGGTAGAGTTCGGTCTAGAACCGGATCAGTTTGTGCAGTGGGTTGTAGGATTGACCGACTTTCATTTGGCCGACCCCAGCAACATCAACTTGCCGCCGGTTAAATGTGATCCCGTCGCTATCCAGTTTATTGATAACGTGCCGGTGTTCTTTGATGTTAACTCATGGGTGCTTTCTCTTGAAAAGCTGAGAGCCGCCGCTGCGGCAATTGATGAGCGTCAGGTTGAAGACTATCGCACCGGCCAATTCCTTTTGATCCCTGAAGGCAATGACAAATTTCACCATTTGTCGGACGGCGAATTGCAATTCCTGGCTCAACTTGAAGGGCGAATATTGGTTGTGGGTCAGGTAGCTGCTGATACGCTCAACACCTTTGCTAATGCGTCGAAACGAAAGCGTTTCACCGACACAGCAAAGCGCAACGCGGCATATAACGCTTGGCTTGATACGTTCCCCGGCAGAAGTCCGACTATTGTCGACCGCGAGAATTGGCGCAACGCGCACGGTATCACGCGGGACAAAGAGCGTTACGAATTGTGGGAGAAGTACAAGCCCGCCGATGGTTCTAAGCCAGGTGTGAAGCCCAAAACCGGCTAATTCGCGCGAAAATCTGTCCATAATCCTAAACGGCGCGAATGGCGCGAATTCGGCGGAATTTTCGGCGCGAATAACGCCTGACACCCTGTGTGTATCGAAGCAACACAGAGGTGAGCAAAATGGATAACACTACTCAAGTTCCCGTTAGGCCACGCGCCACAGATATCACCGGCGCAGTGAATTATGTCGGCATGTCTCGTGCGACTTTGTATGCGGAGATGAAAGCTGGCCGCCTGAACCACGTTAAAATCGGTGGGGCAACTCGTTTTGAATATGACGAGCTGGACCGCTGGTTCAACGAGGTCGCACAGCCTGCCGCCTAAAGAAAACCCCCACCCAAGGCACGGGCGGAGGCAAATTCTTTTAGGTGACGCTGACAGAATAGCCGAAAACCCGATGTCTTTCAAGAAATGAAAGGCAATACATGACAATTTTCCAGCAAAACAAAACAATCGACGCGGAACTTCCCCCAACCAACGCACTTCGCGTCTATCGTTGGGCGGACCTTCCCAACCTCACAACCCCTGCCCTCTACCGGGTCACCGATCCGGGCCAGGAACCTCGCGAAATCTACGCGTCCAAACACAAGCGCCAAGTCTTGGAAGGGTTGATGCGGTCTCCCCTCTACGCAGCCAGCTACTGCCGTCTGTCAGACAAAGTGCTGCCCCTGCGTCGCGATGACGGCGTGAACATTGAGTGCAAACTTTATCGCAACGACCCAGAGACCGGGCGCGAACGGTTTGGGATATACTCGCTGATTTCCAAGGTTGAACTGATCGAAGAACGCGGGGTGGCAGCATGAGAACCCGCCACCTCCAAATCCACGCCCTTCGTCGCAAGCACGGTCTCAGTGAAGCCGCAGCTCGCATCGTCGCAACGCTGTATTATGGGGAGGGCCGCTAATGGCCCTCATTACCCAGATCCCCAAGAACAGCCGCGAGGAATACCGTGTTGGCCGGGATGACTTCCGTGGGCACGACCTCATCAACATCCGCGTTTATTTCGTCTCAGAAGACGGTGAGATGCGCCCTGGCAAACAGGGCGTGTCAATCCGGACGGAACTGCTGCCTGACGTCGTTGACGCTCTCAGCAAGGCGGAGGCTGCCTAGATGGGACGCGATAGAAAGAACGAGCAACGCGGCGAACACTGGACCAAACTCGTCCGAAACATGATGGAGGAGCCCGCTTGGCGGGCCCTCTCATCAACAGCGCAAGCTTTGTACCCTTGGCTGCGACTGGAATGGCATGGCGCAAACAACAATAACAACGGCAAGATTTGTCTGAGCGTCAGGCAGGCTGCTGAACGGTTGGGGGTTTCATACAACACAGCCGCCAAGGGGTTCCGTGAACTTCAAGCCAAGGGCTTCATCGCAGTAACACGTCCACCAAAGCTTGGTGTCAGTGGAGTAGCATCTTCTCCATTGTTTGAACTGACCGAGATTTCATTGCCGACTGCCCACGGGGATGGTGGCCGCAGGCTCTACAAGCAATGGTCTGAAGGTTCAGATTTCCCGGTTGTTAAGGCCCCTATTCACAACCCGACAGGCAAAGGCGGAAAAACAAAAACCTGCCTCAAAAACTGCGACGAGACCGTCGTAGAATTTGCGACGAGAAAAACGGAGGCGTCGTAAATATTGCGACGGGCCGTATCAATATTTGCGACGAAAACCCCCGATTTCAGCAGGGCCGCCGTCGCAATATATAAGACATCCTTATCCTACCAGGGGGTCTGGGGGGAACCGACACCTTTCAAACAAACAATCCGACAAGCGAGGCATGAGCGATGACGGACGACACAGGCCGCAAAAGCGAAACGAATTTTGAGGAAGAAAACCCTGAGGGACAACTAACCAAAGCGGGAAGCAAGGAAGTGAAGGTTAAAGACCTGCCGAAAGTTGGCGTAGCGTTTGGAGGGTCCCAGAGCGAGGGTCAAGTTGTCTCTCACAGCGAGAGAGCATTGAACGAGATATTCGGCACGGATGACGACAACCTAGCCGCTGCACTTACACAACAAAGCTTGAAGGTACTAAACAAATGGGAAGCAGGTGACGGGATGCAAGGCAATGACGAACGCGACTTCATGATGTCGATTGTCGCCGACCTCGGTCCCCAAGATGCAATTGAACGTATGCTGGCGGTTCAACTGGCGGCAACGCATGTCGCGACTATCCGCCAGGCCGGTTGGCTAGCAAAGTCTGAAAACCAAGCGCAACTCGATGGTCGCGGCAACGGTTACAATAAGCTAGCACGTACTTTCGCAGCGCAGGTTGAAGCACTTCGCAAACATCGCAATGGTGGCAAACAGACTGTGACTGTCCAACACGTGAATGTTGAGGGCGGCGGTCAGGCCATAGTCGGCAACGTGCAGGCCGGGGGGAGCAAGAAATGAAAAAGGTCTCCAACCCCATGGAAAGGGCACACGCTGCACCCAGATGCACGGCGACGTCAAAACGCAGCGGCCTTCCCTGCAAAAATCCTGCAGTAAAAGGCTGGTCCGTATGCCGGATGCATGGCGCACGTGGCGGTCACAGTTCTGGTAAGGCGAACCCGGCCTATAAGCACGGCATGCGGACCCGTGAGACCCAGCAAATGAGGAAAGCCATCAATGAACATATTCGCTTGGCCCGAGCGTTGGAGAAGCTGATTACCGAGTAAGACAGTTTTTCCCTAGTGGCTCCCCTCACGCTCTGCTACGCCAAAGCACGAAAGACTTGTCGGAACCGATATCAACGGAATTTTTATGCTGAGACTCTTCTTCATTGTTGCTGCATTCACAATGGTCGCCGAACAAGGCGTGGCAAATCCAAAGAAGGTAGCAAGTGCAGGTGACTGGAGTATTTATTGCGACCCATCCGCTTCAGTTTGTGCGGCACGTCAGAATGTGGCTTATCGAGGCAAAAACATCGCAAGTGTATTTAGCCATCCCATAGACGGCAGAGAAGCTGTAGCAGCGGTAGTCTTGCGACTGCCAACTACCGTAAATTTGAAAAAGGGCGTGGATATACGAATTGATGGTAAGTCGGGGCTACACTACGAATTCCACTTCTGCGCACCAGAATTTTGCCAAGTCAGTATTGGATTGACGCAAAAGACACTGAATTCTTACAAAAAAGGTACAACTGGCGAAGTCATATATTTTTTTGCCGGTTCGCCAACGGTGCAGCGCAGCTTTGAGTTTTCGCTTTACGGATTTTCTGCCGCATTCGAAGAAGTCAGAAAGCGTGGATATCCTAAACTGTAGACTCCCACGAGGCACGACGCGCCGAACTCATACCCCCTCGTCGAAATCGTTAACCCCCTCAAGACGCGCCGCACCTTATTGCTACACGCCTGCCCTGTTTGAATTGTGTCTGAAAGATTAATTCGACCAGCTACGGGGAACCCCCAATATCGAGGCCATAGCTGTTTCGATAGGTTTGAGTTAACGGAGATACCACACACACAACTCCGAGACCCCGAGATTGAGGGGCTGGCTTTACCCCCTCGTCCAGCCCCTCGCTCCACCCATCACCTCAATGTTGAAATGACGGGCAGATCCGGCTTTCGGTGGCAGAGTGGTTCAAGTGCAGCCTACTAACCAACTTGGGTACACTCGCTATTTCTAGGGAAGTTAGCAGCACACTGGGTCAAATACCCTAAGCGATATTCGATACCGCTTAGGGATGAATTTGATTAGATGAACGAGAACTGATCTTCGGTCAGCGATGCGAGAGTGATGCCTTCGAGCTCAACCGAGCCATTGTTCCACTCGACTCTTGTACCAGACCCGGTGTCGACGAATATCAGGTCAGCATAAGTGGTTCCTGCAAGTTCAAGCGTGTCGGTACCCAGCTCGAAGTCGTTGATGGAGTCAGCGCCTTCGGAAGCCAACGTATTGAAAACAAAAACGTCAGTTCCAGCACCTCCAGTCAGAATGTCATCTCCAGCGCCGCCATCAATTACGTCGTCTGATGAAAAGCCAATGATAGTATCGTCACCCGAGCCACCCAACAGAGATTTGTCGCGGATTTCCTGCAGGCCAAGTGTCGTCCCGTCCGCAAACTCGATCAATTCCAAGTCGTGGTTCGGGTTCAGAAAGTGATCAGCTACCGTGATTGTTTCACCGTTACTCAAAGCAATCACCAAGTCCTGACCGGCGTTTTGCGAGAATGTCACGTCGTCAGCATTTACGTCGGTGAACGTTAGTTTGTCCTTCACGAAACTGGCACCTGTTCCATCCGAAATCGTATAGGAACCATCGCCTAGAGTATGGACGTAGTTGTCAACCTTGGATGATCCTACGACAAAGCCACTGGCCTTCATATCTGAAACAGTTTTGTCTCGGATCGCCTGCGCATTAAGCTCCGTTCCGTCCGCAAACTGGATCAATTCCATATCGTAGTTGGAACTCAGAAAGTGGTCGGCAATCGTGACTGTTTCGCCATTGTTCAGAGAAATCGCCAAATCCTGACCCGCATTCTGCGAGAACGTTACGTCGTCAGCATTCACGTCGGTGAACGTTAGTTTGTCGTTGACAAAGCTCGCGCCAGTGCCGTCTGAAATCGTGTATGACCCATCTCCCAGAGTATGGACGTAATTGTCTGCAAGTGAGGTACCTGTAACAAATCCGCCGGCCTTCATGTCTGAGAGTATTTTATCTCGGAGTTCCTGCGGATCAAACGAAGTCCCATCTGCGAACTCAATCAATTCCATATCGTAGTTAGAGCCCCGGAAGTAGTCGGAAATAGTCACCGTCTCTCCGTTGCTTAGGGTGAACACCAAATCGTCGCCGGGCGCTATAGTAAGGGTTACGTCCGCTACGTTCACGTCGGCAAAGACCAGCTTGTCTATGACGTTGGAAAAACCGCTCACATCCGAAATTGTGTAAGACCCATCCCCTAAGTTGTGGACAAAAGTTTCGGCAAGAGTGGAACCCTTAACGAAGCCACTAGCCTTGGCATCCGAAACCGTTTTGTCTCGAATCTCCTGCAAATCCAAAACGGTCCCATCTGCAAACTCGATTTGCTCTATGTGGAACCGAGTACCGGAAAAATGATCCGTTACTGTGATCGTTTCACCATCGCTGAGGGTGATCACGAGGTCCCCGCCTGAGTTGTGCGAGAACGTCACATCATCAACGTTGACGTCTGTGAACTTCAGCAGATCAATCGCGCTGGCAAATCCGCTGTCATCCAAAATGACATCCGAACCATCACCAGACGAGTAATAATACGTATCACCCTCTTGCCCGCCGGTGATAGTATCGTCCCCTTTGCCCCCTACGATAGAATTTCCATCGGAGCTTGCAGTAATCACGTCATCCCCCAAGCCGCCGATGATGTAGCTCGCTTCGGTTGCGGTGAGTGTGTCATTACCTGCGGTACCTTCTACGATTTGCAGATCACCTGCAAAAATCAAGGCAAGCGCGAAATCCGAAGTTTGGTCAATGCCCGCGTCGGAAATGGCAGACTGAACCAACTGCCCGAACTCCTCATCACTGGAGCTCAGATCACCTTTCAAGAGAAATACCGCAGCCGCTGCGTTTCCGGAGGTCAAGGTGCCGTTGTCGATTTTTTCCTGAAACCCTGAAAATACTTCCGTCATATCACCGTAAAGATAAGGTACATCAGTGCTATAGTTCAGAGCTAACGGTGTTAAAGAAGCAAGTGGATGAGCTTCAAAGTTCTCGGTCAGTTCGCTGAGATTGGACGAGGAAATAATTGCTGAGGAAGCGGCAGATTGCGCAGCAAATCTACCAGCCAGTTTGGTGACTAAGGCATCATAGAAATCTCCCAACTCTTCACCGGCAGCTAGCCCTGGGTCGGTAGACAGTGTCGCTCCGACAAACCCTGTGCCATATACTTTTTCGAGAAAAACCAAATGACGCGCATCTATATGATCACCGCGACTGGTTGGATCAACGTCAGAAACCCCCGCCCAATCCAGCAAAAACGTTTCAAACGCCTCTTTGAAAAGCCCGACTTCCCCATTCGCAAGATGTTCTAGCAAATCGGTCGCCTGTGAGAGCAGATTTTCGTCTAGCGAAAAGGAAATCCACGTCGATGAAATCTGCCCGTACCCAAAGAGTAGCGGCATAACCAAAGCGTCATCAGAATACTCAAAGCCGTCCGGCCACAAGGTGACCGAAATGCTCGGATCATTCTGAAAATGTATATCCTCTATTATTCCACTGGTGCCGTCAGAAAACTCAACGGTGCTTCGGTCTGACACCAGATGATCTTGGTTAGTTTCGTTTACCTCTTCGGAGTTCAAATCAATTGAGACAATTCCGGTCTCAGCAAGGCTTTGCAGTTCACCGTCGTCTGATACCCCATCCTGATCCAAGTCTCGCCAAACATTCAACTCAGAGAATTGATCGTCATTTGCATCAATGACGCCGTCACCGTTTGAATCCAGCTCGGCGAGTTGCAGAAAGCCGTTGTCAAAACCCGTGGCGTTTCCGAACAATTCGGAATTGTCATCAATCGCGCCATTTCCATTGACATCAAGGGCGAGCAACCCGTCGTCAGGTTGGACCCAACCGGTGAGCTCGGCAAATCCATCAATATTCAAGTCGAAGAATGTTTGAGTGTCGTATAGTGCGGTGAGTTCAATGCCGTCGCCATCAAGGTCGATGACCAATGGGGACGTTGGTGGGCAATGAAATGACCCGTTGATGGGGACATCATGGGTGGGATTTTGTGGTGGTTCAGGAGCAGGGCCGACATGAGGAGGAGTTGTACTCACGTCATCGTGGTGATTTCCATTTTTATTTATGTTGTTGCTGTTAGGATCCCTGCTTCTAATTTCTTGGCTTACATCGTTTTTGTCTATTGTTAGGCCTATATCGATCAAACCAAACACCGCTGCTAGACCTGTAGCAGGTATCGCCCAACCTGGTATCGCCCCCGTAGCTTGGACCCCAATTGCAAGTGCCTTAAAATCCACTTCTTCGTTTTCATGTGCAGTGACTAGGTCATTCAATTGTGAATCTGTCCAAGTTGAATAATCGGGTTTTTCTGGGAGGTTGAGCTCGTCCGGGAGGGGATTGTTCCCAAAATTCTTACGACCCTCAGGTTCCTCAGTATGACATGTCATTCAGGTCATTCTCCTGTTTCGCTTTTAGATTTGTTGATGTCGTTTAGTATTTTGTTGCGCATCAGTATGAAGACCGCCATCAGAACCAGTGCTGCATAAAAGATTAAATTCTCATGGGAAGCGTAGGGTTTTGGCAGAAAATCAACGTCCGGAACTTCGAAGTTGAAAAACTTTAGTGGTAAGGCATACCTAAGCGCTATTAGGAAGGCCGCTACACCAAGAAGGTTGCACACCTTCAGCGACATCTTTTGTTTTTTCATATCCACCTCACTTCTGTAGGGGCAACGTGTGACAAAAAGCTTTCAATCTTCCATGATCGAATGCGCGGATTTTCCAGTTTCCACCTGCGGGCGCTTTCCGTATCCAAACAATTATTTGGATACGTTTCTTTCTTCGGCCTAACCATCATGAAACTCCGACGATCAAAGGATCATCTCAAGGCAATGCTTGGTTCTTGAAGCAGCTGTAGTGATGCAAGAACAACTCCCAATTTCATTAGGATGAACGTTGTTTCCAAAGTTTTCTCTGGGTTCGTGGTTTTCGCATGTCATTTTGTATTACTTTCCTTGCTCGATTTTTTTCTTTTGCGTTGGCAATTCGACGCGCAACCCTGGTCTTCCACTTAACGAGAAGCAGTCCGACCACTAAAGTCATGAAGGAAATTTTGGTTTTATAGGACTCGAATGGGCTCGGTATAAAGTCCAATCTTGGAAGGTTAAAACTAGTATTTTCGAATAAAAGGAGGTACCTAGCCCCAACCAAAATATTTCAAAAAAGGAACGCATTACACACCCGCAGTTCAGTAATTTATTTTTCACTCTCACCTCACGTCCATTGCAACAACTCACTTACATTTACATCTATGAATTTTCTAATCTGCAATCCAACCTTGCCATCCTGCGAAAACCTTAGATTGCATCACATTCAACTGATGTATCTTTAGGTTGCAACAGGGAATATGCATCTAACGAAAACGTTACAAGACGCGGAACTGCTCCACCTCACGATGCGCCATTGCAGTTCGACAATAGTTCACCAATGCCTCCCAGGATGACACAACGTCCCGCTTCATGACCTGAGCCTGAGCCATTCTGTGCCCGAAGGCTTCCACCACCCTCAAGTGGTAGTAGACCCACTCGTTTGCTCCATCGACTTGCAGAATGCGGTGCTTTGATGCCGCAATAACTCCATTCAGGTCACCAAAATCCGCCAGCAAGCGTTTGGCCAACGGTTTGACGTCGATCCTCTGAATTGCGTTGAACAGCAGCAGTTCCAGAAGCTCATATTCAGGCATTGGCTCGTGGCCACCCTTGAGGAACCGCTGCCGTAGGCGCTCTCTGTGCCCCCAATAGTGAGGCCGCTTCGCTCCGTCGTCGCCTTTGACCAAGCCGCCCCCTGCTGTATTTCTTGGCGACAGGCGGTCACGGTTTACGTAGCCAGGAGTATATGCCGGTTCGATGATAGCGTCTGGCGGCGGTGTTCGGGCTTCCAAATCCTTAAGCCCTTGCATCGCGTCCTCTGAAAAGCCGTTCTGCCCGTCGTATTTGACCAACTTGCCGAATCTTTTTTTGTCCCGGCCAATTAGTTCCTTTAGCTGGTCCAATATCTGACTTTTCATCACTGCTGTAGCCTCTACTCCTTCGGTTGAGATTGGCCGAGAGATGGTTAACGAATGGTGAAGAGCGTGGGAAAGTCCGCTCCGAGCCCATTTTGCCCGATACTGCACGATGCCCCAATGACAGCAAAACGCAGGAAGCGGACATTGCAAAGTCTCGTGCGGGACGTTTCTTTGAAATCAACTGATCAATCGAACTGCGCGACTAATCCCCGTTTCCAGGGTAGACGTCCCGAAAGTCTACGGTTTTATCAGTGTCAAACAACTTTGCGCCCTTAATCACGAGTTCTGGGTCAAACTGGTGCCATGTCCTCATAGTTTTGTTGCTCAGATGCGAGAGTTGATTTTTGAAGGATTCGTTAACGTACAATTCCAGCCAATTGATCAAATTTCTCCAATTCTGCGGGACTCCAACATAGCTGTTACTCATATAGTGAATTCCAGTTTCGACTCGATCCTCAAAAACAGTCAACTCCAGTTCTACGCCGTACGACTCATGATCTCCGTGGTGTGCATAGCGTTCATTTCGAAGTGAAATAATTTCATCATGTGCATGCTTATGTTCCTCTGGGACGTTTTTTCTAACGTACTTTGTCACTCCGGTAGTGGATGAAAACAGCCGTCCATACGAAATCACAAAGGCGGTGGTCATTGCCTCAATTTCCATTAACGATGGAAGAGAAACTGTAGTTACGTCGACTTCAACTTTATTCTGATCAAGCCAGTCGAGATAGAACTTAAGGTGATGCACGGTCATGATATTGGTGGTTGTCAATCTGAGTCGGTTGATGTCCCGTTTATTCACATTAATGACGTCGGCTGCGTCTTCTTGGGTGAAGCTCATTGTTACGTCTCCGTTAGTATGGTCAAAATATACCCTACGTTCACACCACTGAAACGAAAGTCTGCACTGGGCTGTGACCGCGGTCCTTTGGAGCAAGAATGCGGATGGCTGCAGAGTCCGCAAAGGCATTGGTGCCCCGTTTCGTCATCTACAGTACCGGGCGCGCTTTAGCCGCGACCGCGCCGCGCGCGGCGTTTTCTTAAAACTGGAGAATTTCAGACGCAATCAAACAAGAACACTTTCGTTCGTTGCACCAAGCCACCCTCAATATCTTGTTCTAAGGTTGGGTCATTTGGAAATTGAAAGTCCCCGCCACAGGCTTCTGCTGCAAATTTTAGGGCAAAAACACGCTGGCGTTTTTTCATCGAGGCTTCACTTTCCCCAAGTCCTGGGTGAACTTTCACCGTCAATAGGTGTTTTTTGGGTGCTAGTTGCTCATGGTCGTACGTGATTTTTCCGGTTCCACCCACTTCAGAACCAACCGCGACCTGAGCAGTCTCCCCACCATAATCACAGGAAGTTAACAATACGGTCGAGGCGGCGGAAACCACCAATTTAAGCTTTTGCATAATTGTAAATTCTTCCTCGTCCTCAAAAACTCTCTTTACCTATAATCTGGTGACACTTTGCTCGTCCACACAGGATTTCCTTAGCCCTGTCTCACGTGAACCGTTGCTTTCCGCAATTACGGTCAGGTCCCCTGTTAATACAGGTGAATTACAGGAGGCGGACCTTTCCTCTATGCAGGAAAGCACCTCCTGTTAATACAGGGAAATAAAGGGGTACACGTTCGAAATTGGAGACCGCTCGGCGGTGGTGACGCCAAGAAAGATTGTGTGCGCGCGCACACGGTTCATATGTTCCTGCTATCCGAGAGGATGCAGACAAACTGCTTGGGCACGTAAATATCTGAATCGATCCCAGGCAGAGACACCCAAGAGGCCGCCCCTTGAACCGGGCGGTTTCTGCGTTGGAGGAATGGCTGCTATGAGCCCATTGCTGTCGTCTGGAGCTTGGCTGGTGAAGCAAACCTCGAACGGTGAAAACCGGGCACTACCTGCTTGGCCCACAGGTGAAGGTTATTCGCCATTTAAGAGAGACGGCACTCTTTCCCTTGGAACTGGTTGTGTGATCAGAAACACATAACTGTATTTGTCCCCTAAGTCCTTTGTGTCTTGGGTCAGCAAGCTACCGTTCGAGAGATGAATCGCGTACTCAAACCTATTGGACGAGAATTTTGCTTCCGAAGCCGTCCCGACTTTGGAACGGGCAGCATTCAATACTTCAGTCCCGACGTTGGAGAGCTGCTGTGAGCTCTTTACGTTCAAACCGCAAACCTCAACGTCTGTTGCGCCAGGAAGGTCCATCAAGCCCACGAAGGCTGAACTGCCTGGAACCAGATAGACTGAATGGATACGCCCAATGTCCTCGGATGATCGCAGAGAGCTACCACGTGCCTTCCCTTGAAAGTTCTCGAAGTTGGGGAGGCTCTCTAAGCATGTGTTCGAGAAAGCTAAGGTCGCCTGTTGGGTAACGCTTGTTTTTGTCGGCGTTTGGCAGGCGGAAAGCGCACCGACAACTGCGAGGGCAGTGCTCAAACGGTAAATGTAGCGGCTGCGTGATGGCAGGTAAGAGCTTATCGGTGGATGCATTAGTTTCTCCTTCAAGCTGTTTTAAATAAAATTATTTATCATCGAAGATGAAAGCAGATTTGTCATATTCGGTGTTTACTTAAACTGATCCATAGACCGATGGTTTGAGCCCTAAGCCGCCATGCTAGCGCCGCCGACCAAGTCACGTTATCAATTGTTTGAGTTGTATCTCACACAAACATCTCCGATTTTACGATGGTCGGCATTGAGGCTACCTCGGCGGTAATAGTCCTCAACCAAGCCAGCCGCAAAGCAGGAAATAAATGTTCCCTTTCGGATCTGCACTTTCGAAAACCCCTCCGCCTCCAACTTGTCGTGCAATCTGGTAACAGACACAATGTAAACGTCAGAGTCCAACGTTTCGCCGAAAACCCTACTCGATAACTGATAGAAATGCGTATCAACAATTGACAAAACGGTTTGGAATGAACTGTACAGTTTTGCCGGTACAAATTCGATATCTTCTCTGTTTTCTATGAAAACCACAATTACATCAGATTTTTCTGGGTCTACCCATTCATCGGTAAAATCAAATTTTTCCTGATTGCCGTCGTGCTTTTGCAAAAAATCAATGAAACCTGCCGGAGCAGCAAAGGTAGTAACCTTCATTGGTGCCTCAGCCAAAGCGCTACCTGCGCTGTGAGAGAACAAGATAAAAATCTGAACACAGAGCGTTGCTAACTTATTCGTCAACACAGCATCTCCATTTTTGTTTTTGGTGATAAGAAGACCGTCAATCCGTGTCACTGACAGCGCTCGGAGCAATTACACATCCATGGCTCTCATACCACCCGTGTGCTTTCACTAACTTCACTAAGCAAACCAACTTTAGGGTGACAAGCTCGAAAGTCAGCTTTGTCCGCACAGCCGACGTTCGCTCCTTTTTGGGTGTCCAGAAATGGGCCGGTTGTTTCATGTCTGACCGTTCGTGCTTTGCTATCTGCCCTATGGTGGATCAGGATTTTTTGCCATGCTAGCGAATGTAGGGGGGATGTTGGGATTCAAAGCACCCTTAGAGTTCGGCGGCTCAGCCGCATTTACTGTTGGTCGGTTGTTCCCTTCAGCCGTTTTTTAACGGGAAATAACGGGCAACGGAAAACCTGCCTGACGGTTTCGGTTATGGTCACAACTACGTTTTGGCGGCTCGATACCGTATTTGTTTAGCCGCTAAATCCTAGTTTTGACCTAATGCATTATAATATATGAAAAACAATTTGTTTCTTAAATGGAAACAATGTATTTTGCTTCTTGTTCCCTTGATTTCACGCCATGTGAACCTCGTGCGTTAAGATAATTCCACTCACCCCCTAGAGAGGGGCTGGCCAAGACCCCCCTAGTCCAGCCCCTCGCCCGCCCTCACTCTCTGTCATTTGTGAAACGGCGGGATACGCCCGTGAGGCCTCTGCGGGCGTGGTTTCATTGTACCACACTTCTTAAATTGGTTCTCATCGCCCCAAAGGTGTGCATCTCTGCGCGGCAGGACGGCGTTATCGGCGATAAGTTCAACAAGCTGACCCGAGGGGAGCCAAAAGACTACTGGAAACGTGAACGTCTGAACATCGGCCTTAGACGTCCAGCTTTCAGTAGGTTCGGATATGGACCGGCCTTCTAATGTCTGGATCGTATTCTAACGGGATTTAACGGACGTATCAAAAACCACCGGGGAATTTTGTGTATCCTTTCGTCGCCTCAGGCGTCGCATCGCAATATAGGTGGACTAAAGGGTGGACAGAAATCAATAACCAATCATCAAGTTATTGAAAGTAATTATTTTTTGAAAGAATGTGGCGCCTCAAGAGAGCATTTCTATTAAATTTGTGGTGATGTAACTTTAGGAAAGTAAACACTATTGCAACTCAGCATGGTACCCTGTGTCGCTTTTTGTGTCACCTTTTCCTACGCTTGTGGACTTGTAGTGAGTTCTTCTGACATCTTCGGTGTAAACGGAGTGATTTTGTGCTGTTTCCCATTTAAAAAGACCAAATGCATTCGCTAAGATGAATGCGTTAGCGCTGGCTGCACACAAGTCTTTGGAGAGTGCCTTACCCTTAGCGAGATTGCAGAACGCCAATTGAAAAAATTTGTAGACTGAGCGAAATACGCCATTGACGTACATGCGCCATTGACGTACAGATAAGGTAACTTCGGCATTAGACTGAAGGAACGGTTGCAGAGGCGAGTCATACGGGGCCTAACTTGAAGCCTATGGGGGCATACAGAAATGAACGATGAAGTGAACGAAGTTTCTTTTTCCGCAACAGACTATCCAATTACGGTGGCGGAAGTATTGCAGGCTAGCGAGATGTTGGACCGCCTCCTTTCTTGGGAAGAGCGTGACCAACTTGTTGATTGCTTGGCTTACCAGCCTGACGTTGGTGAGCATTTGGTAGGCGGGTCTGGTGTCCGCTTCAATGTGTTTGAGTTTGGGGACGGGGAAGCATGCCGTGATGTGACCGTAGTATATCTCTTCCACGACCTGAATATGCCGCTCTATGTGTTGGCGGTTTATGAGGGCGAAAAAGTGTTTCGTCCAGAAAGTGACGAGGAGGAAACAGTGAACAACTTAGCTGCCGGAATTGTTCATAACTGGATTAAGGGGGCCAAAAAAAGAGCCGCCAGTAAGACCTAGCGTGTCTAGGGTGAACATGAGGCAAAGGAGAGTAAAAAAATGAAAGAGGTAATAAGAGGATTAGAACAAGCTCTCGAACACTCTCAAGGTGCAAACAACGGTACACGTTGCACTAAAGTGCGCGTTCCTGAGCAAGTTGATGTACGTGCCATTCGCGAAATGCTTGGACATTCTCAAGCAGAATTTGCTATGCGCTTCGGCTTTAGCTTGGCGAGCATTCGAAATTGGGAACAAGGGAGGCGTTTCCCTGATGGCCCAGCTAGAACATTGTTGAAAGTTATCGAAGCTGAACCTGCGGCTGTGGAACGATCCTTGGCTGTTTAAACTGGTATAGCGTTTCAACGGTTCTGATAAAATCGTTAGAGCTTTTTAGAAGCTGCGTCTTCATTGGCGCAGCCTTTTTTTTCTGTGAGGTATATGTGAACTTTCAGGGCCAAGAACTGATCTCAAGAGCGACATACGTTTCGAACAGAAGCCTTGTGGCGCTGGCATTAGCTAAAATCCTCACAGTCTACACCGGCGTTAGTTTGGAGGGCTTCACACTCCTTGGCGTTTCGCCTAACGCCACCCAAATCGAAACTGTCACAAACTTCATGCTCGGCTTTCTTCTGCTCAACCACTTGCTTTCCTGGTTTGGTGACTTTCGCAGCTTTCAGAATTGGAATCATCCAGCCAAAGTTGTTCCAAATCCGGACATTTTTTAGAGGCAAATGAGCCTGTGCCCAGGTTGGAGTACCTTGCAATCAATATGGAACTGAGAAACGAAAAGATGAGAAAATGGCTGGAAGGAAAAGATCAACTCAACGATGCCTCACTTCTAGCCACCAATGAAGAAACTGCGCAGAAAGCTCTCGGGTGGGTCAGGTCCGGCGCAAAGTTTAACACACATGCAAAGGCGTATCTATTCGGTTGGTTCCTGGCTCTACCGGTATGCGTTACGGGTTTGGCGTTCTTCTTGTAGTTCAGCTGCTCTTGCCAGCCAGCGCAGTCAGTGGGACACTTACGAAATTTAAACTCGTTTAGACCGTCCTGTGATATGAAAATAACCTATTCATCTGTGCGCCACCCCGTTTGGGCTGATGCGAAGAAGTCAACTATTAACTGCCTCGTAAAATTTGACCACATGAAGGGCGAAGTACCCTTCACAGCAAACCCGGTTGACCCAGAGCCATATGGCCGCGAAATCTTCCAAAAATGTGCTTCTGGTAAGTGTGGCCCGGTTGCTGAATATGAACCTAATATCCAAAATGCTGACAACAGCATTTGGAGCACTTCAGAAGATCCAACATTCGAAAATTGGCCAGAAATTCTTCAGTTTGTTCAGGAAGCGAACCGAGAAAACTCCTGCGGAACTGAAAGGGGGCAAGTTTTAGTCTGGTCATCCATGATTGAGACTCTTGTATTCAGACTGCTACAGAGTTTTTTTGTTGAGCACTCCCTGTCTAAAGAAGTTATTGACTCTAAAGATATGACTTTCTCCACCGCAATTGATCTGTCGTTTTGCCTCGGACTAATAAACAAGAAAGAACATAGAGCCTGCAGCAATGTTCGGACAATCCGTAACTACGTAGCGCACAGTTGGGAGCTCAGTTTGAAGAGTCGAAAAGTTCAGTCTGCAATTAAGTCCTTGTATGATGCGAACCATTCGACCCAGTTTGAGTGGATAGATGAAGCCGAATACCTCATTAAAATTGTCTATGCTGGTTCTTGTGGCATTCTGGCAATGAGTTTGGCGAACAGAATTGAAAGCGCGGCAAGCCAACGACGCCTTACACTAGAATAACTACCACTGCAGAGGTACGAGATTTGCTCGGGGTCACCTAGTAAAAATCACTTAAAAAAGCAACTTTGTCCCCTATATGTCCCCCAAAAGTAAACTTTTAGAGCCAAAAAAAGACGCAAAATTCTCATAAGAACCTGATTTTTAATGGCGATCCCTGAAGGACTCGAACCCTCAACCTGCTGATTAGAAGTCAGCTGCTCTATCCAGTTGAGCTAAGGGACCGCTGCGCCCTTCTTGCTGTTTTTACGGGCGGGGTTCAAGACCCAAGCGCATGAAGGCGCTGTTCGGGTCGGCTTCATACCCAAATATCGGTCCGCAATAGGTATATCCCAGCGATTCATAGAGTTTGCGCGCGGCGTCATATTCCGTCAGATGGGCCGCCCCGGTTTCCAGCACCAGCGCCGTCACACCTTCGGAACGGGCAAGATCGGCCAGGTAAGTCATGATCACTCGCGCCAGGCCACGGCCACGGGCGGCGGTCACGACATGCACTGATTTCACCTCAGAGGTACCATCAGGCAAGGCTTTAAGCGCACCACATCCCAGCGGCTTACCCTCTTCATACAATGCCCAGAATCGAATGCCGGGCTCTCGCAATGCATCGACGTCCAAGGTGTGGTTCGAGGTCTGGGGCGTGGCATCCCAGCTATGGGCCAGATGCGCTTGAATGATCGGGCGCATGTCCTGCGCACCGGGGTCCACTTCGCGGATGTCGATCATTCCAAGGGTCTTGGTCAATGGGTCCAGGGTGCCCGACGACCCGGGGCGAAGTTTTCGCCATACCCACCTGCACGCACGTTGGGCTTGCGCTTATGCGGTTCGCTGACCTGCGCATCAATCCCGTTGTCCTTGGCGTAATCCAACGCCTCTTCTTTGGTGTCGAATTTCAGGCGCACCTGGGTCTGCGTGTCTTTGGACGAGGTCCAGCCCATCAGCGGATCAACCTCGCGCGATGACGCGGGGGCGTATTCCAGAACCCACTTGCGGGTCTTGGCCATTCCCGAGGTCATTGCATTTCTTGCGGGCTGGTAAATCCGTGCGCGCATGTCGCCTCTCCGTACTCACTTGGCTAGAGATGTTTATGCGCCAGGAGGGCGGTGCGGACAAGTCCGCAATTGTCGCAATTTCGGCATTTGGAAATGCCCCCTTGAACAAGAACAAAAACAGATCAAAATCAGGCGCGAAAGGAATCTCCCCTTATGGCCTATGCTCATTCCGACAAGACCCAGATGAATGCCGAGGATGTCCGCGCCCGCCTGAAGCTGGAAGGCGGCAAGGAATTCGTCATGCATACCGAGTTCGCACCAGCGGGTGACCAACCAACGGCAATCAAGGAACTGGCCGGGGGTGTGATGGACGGTGAACGCGATCAGGTCCTGCTGGGTGCGACCGGAACGGGCAAGACCTTCACCATGGCCAAGGTGATCGAGGAAACCCAGCGCCCTGCCATCATCCTTGCGCCCAACAAGACACTGGCGGCGCAGCTATATGGTGAGTTCAAAGGTTTCTTCCCCGAGAACTCGGTCGAGTATTTCGTGTCCTACTATGACTACTACCAACCCGAAGCCTATGTGGCGCGGTCGGACACCTATATTGAAAAAGAATCCCAGATCAATGAACAGATCGACCGGATGCGCCACTCGGCCACGCGGGCACTGTTAGAGCGGGACGATGTGATCATCGTGGCCTCGGTGTCCTGCATCTACGGTATCGGTTCGGTCGAAACCTATGGGGCGATGACGCAGGACCTGAAGGTCGGCAACGAATACGACCAGCGGCAAGTGATGGCCGATCTGGTCGCCCAGCAATACCGGCGTAACGATCAGGCGTTTCAGCGCGGGTCTTTCCGGGTACGCGGCGATTCCTTGGAAATCTGGCCCGCCCACCTTGAGGATCGCGCCTGGAAGTTCTCGTTTTTCGGGGAGGAATTGGAAACCATCACCGAATTCGACCCGCTGACCGGCGAACGCGCAGCCACGATGGAGCAGGTGCGCGTTTATGCGAACTCGCACTACGTGACGCCGAAACCGACCATGCAACAGGCCATCATCGGGATCAAAAAGGAGTTACGCATCCGTCTGGACCAGCTGGTCGGCGAGGGCAAATTGCTGGAAGCCCAACGGCTGGAACAACGCACCAATTTCGATCTGGAAATGCTTGAGGCCACCGGCGTCTGCAACGGGATCGAGAACTACTCGCGCTATCTGACCGGCCGCGCGCCGGGCGAACCGCCCCCAACCCTGTTCGAATTCATCCCCGACAACGCCATCGTCTTTGCCGACGAAAGCCATGTCAGCGTCCCGCAAATCGGCGGCATGTACCGGGGCGACTATCGGCGCAAGTTTACGCTGGCCGAACACGGGTTCCGCCTGCCGTCCTGCATGGACAACCGACCGCTGAAGTTCGAGGAATGGGACGCCATGCGCCCGCAATCCGTCTTCGTCTCGGCCACACCTGCGAAATGGGAGATCGAACAAACCGGCGGCGTCTTCACAGAACAGGTCATCCGCCCCACTGGCCTGCTGGACCCCGAGGTCGAAATCCGCCCCGTGTCGATGCAGGTCGACGACCTGTTGGACGAGGTGCGCAAGGTCGCCGCCGATGGCTATCGCACGCTGGTCACCACGCTGACCAAACGCATGGCCGAGGATCTGACCGAATACCTGCACGAACAGGGCATCAAAGTGCGCTACATGCACTCGGACATTGACACGCTGGAACGGATCGAAATCCTGCGCGACCTGCGGCTTGGGGCGTTTGACGTGTTGATCGGCATCAACCTGTTGCGCGAAGGCCTCGACATACCCGAATGCGGGCTGGTCGCCATTCTGGACGCGGATAAAGAGGGGTTCTTGCGGTCCGAGACTTCTCTGGTTCAAACCATCGGCCGCGCCGCGCGCAACGCCGACGGTCGGGTGATCATGTATGCCGACAAGGTCACCGGTTCTATGGAACGCGCCCTCAATGAGACCAACCGCCGCCGCGCCAAACAGCTTGCCTATAACGAGGAACACGGCATCACGCCGGAGACGGTGAAAAAGAATGTCGAGGACGTTCTGGCCGGTCTCTACGAGGGCGACGTCGACATGAACCGCGTCACCGCCACCATCGACAAACCGATGCACGGCGCCAACCTCGAGGCCCATCTGGACGGGTTGCGCGAACAGATGCGCAAAGCCGCCGAGAACCTGGAATTCGAAGAAGCCGCCAACATCCGGGATGAGATCAAACGTCTGGAAGCGGTCGATCTGGCTGTCGCTGACGACCCCATGGCGCGGCAATGGGCGGTCGAGAAAGCCTCGGAAGACGCCGTAAAATCGCGCGGACGGTCAACGGCTGGCAGGCCGGGGCAGCGAGGTGGGAATGTGAAGAGAAGGAAAAGACAATAGGTGAAGGCTGATATTTCATTTGAAACCAAATGTATTGCGTACCTCTGCGCTCGATCTGAACACGAAAAACAACCACGTCTGGCACCCGCAACTGGTTTCTTTTGGCGGCACGGCGGAAAGACATACTTGGTGACCAACCGCCATGTCGTGACAGGTCGATATGCAAACAATCAGCCGCTGAAAGATGGTTTTGATCCCCTTTTTCTCGACGCGCATTTCTATCAGAAATCAGGGCAAGCTCGGCAAGGGTATACTCCTGTCGAGCTAAAGCGCATTCGCAAGACGCTCTACAAAAATTGCGAGCCTGATTGGATCGAACATCCTGATGACCGGAACTTTGACGTTGTCGCAATTGAGTTATGCGAAAGTTTGGATGTTTATGCCGTCAATGATAAAGAACAACACGATGAAATTTGGCTTGAAGCAGGAGCAGATTGCTTCGTTGTGGGTTATCCGGAAAGACTGACAGGTCCGGCCCTGACACCTATCTGGAAACGCGCTTAAATTGCGTCTGAACCAGCATTGGACTACGATGACTTGCCGGTTTTTCTTTGTGATACTGCAAGTCGTCCCGGAATGTCTGGCTCACCCGTTTTTGTTAAGGCGTTTGGTGATTTCGGAAGAGAGGGAGCCAAAAAACCAAACGGAGGTTTCTTTGGCTTTTGGACAAAATTTGCTGGAATCTATTCCGGCAGAGATGGCACCGAAACCGACGGCTTCCAATTGGGTCGTGTCTGGAAGGCAGACACTTTGCAAAAGTTGTTTGAAAATCCCAAGACGCCAGAACGGCCCTTTTCAGTACGGTGAACGTCCTCTCATACTCCACACTCCACCCTTGCAGCCCAGCGCCCTCTCCTCCACGTTTGAAATCACAAATTGTGATTCCAATCGGTTGCCATGACGAACCCCAATACCCTGCCCAGCACCCATGAGGTCCAAAGCGCCATTCACCGGGTGCGCGGCACTCGCGTGGTGCTGGCCGAGGATCTGGCGCAGTTCTACGGAAAATCCGTCAGCGCCTTCAATCAGGCCGTCTCGCGCAACAAGGACCTGTTCGAGGGCTACCGCTTTCAGCTGACCGACGCTGAGGTCGCCGATTTGCAATCACAGAATGTGATCTCAAAACCCAAGGGTCGCGGCGGGCGGCGGGTCAATCCGTGGGTCTATACGGATTACGGCGTGGCCATCGCCTCGGCCCTGTTCAAGGATCCGCGCGCGATCAAGATTACTCGGATGATCACCGAGGCCTTCGTCGACGGCGCAAATGCATTGGCCGAGACCCCGCGTAGCGTGCCGGAAATTCTGCCTCCCGAGGATGCCCCTGCCCCATTGCTGCCCAATGGGGACCAACTGCGCGATCTGGCCGAAAACATCCTCGATTCCGGGCAGCAAAGCCTGGTCGATTACATCGCCAACCCCACCACCAAGCGGCAACAGGCCGTGGCGGTGATCATGAAAACGCTGGCCGAAACCGCCGGAGAAGAAGTGCGTACCCAGCACGAACGCTTGCGCTTGAACATCGCGCAACGTCTGGCCACTGGCGATTACGCCGATGATGACGACCGGAAACGTCTGCTGGAATTGCTGCACGCGATGAAGGGTTAAACACCCAATTCGGCCCGCGCCTTCTTGGTCAGCTTGGCCACAACCAGATCATAGGACGTCACGATATGCTCGCGCAGGGAAGTATCGCTCATCCCGCGTTCTTCGTAGACCTGCAACCACTTCATCCCCCGCGAGGCCAGATAAGGCGCTGGGCGGATGCCGGGTTCGTCACCAAGAACCTCAAAGGCCAGATCGGTGGCTTTGAAGGTAAACGCGTCCATCCCATCGTTCCAGCCGCAGATCGCAAAGACCTTGCCGCCCACCTTCCACACATCCGCATTGCCCCATTGCACCACGTGGCTGGTGGCTTTGAGGTTGGCGCAAAAGCTGTTGAATTCATCTCGGGTCATGGCCCGATCTTGGCTTGCAAGATCAACTGAAAGCAAGCGAGATGATCAATCCTCTCGCTTACTTTCTTGCAATGTGTTTAGTAGCTGACCCACCAATCATGCAAATTGCGTTTGCCGTCAGTGAATCTCAGGTCGCGGCCCATAAAATAGACCTTCGAACAGAGTTCACCCTTACCAGAGGTATCAGATTCCCGGCAGAGTTCATTGCCTTTGACCGACCACGTGCCTTGGTCTGTCCATGACCCGTCATTTGCGGTTGAAGATTGTTTTCCATCTTTTTCAAACGTCCAGGTCCAATTGGAACTTTTGAGAGTTTTCCCCGAGACGATCTTTTCTATCGACGCCCCGTCCATTTGCTGTGCGCCCATATCCTTAATCTGGGACACCTTGGTCGCCGTCAGGAAATCTTTGGATGTGTCGGCAATGGCCGCACCGGAACACAGGGTTGCGATCAAAGCAATAGCTGCGCATTTCGAAAAGTTCATTGAACATTCCTCCTGAAAAAAATCTGGTGCTAGAGTTGAAAAATTTGGCCCTGAATACGCGGACCTATCCTTTATCCCAATGGACAACCACATCGAACCCGGCCGGTGATGGCGGGCCTTCTAGGAATTCGGCAAAATGTCCCCAAAGCGCCGCCACTTTGGGGGCGTTGGCGTTCGAGGTTTCTTCGCTTTGAACCACGGCCACAACAAAACCGGTACCGTCCTCGTTCATGACATTGGTAAAGCTGTGCATGCCTTCCATGCCCATAATCTGATCTTTAAGCTCGTTCATTTTTGCCTCGGCCGCATCCCGCATTCCGGGCTTCATCTTGAACTGAGTAATACGTGCAAACATGATTTTCCTCGCTATCTGGGCGAATTCCCCCAATGACGGCCAAAACGGCGCGTCCGGCGGAGTGTACCACAGTCACGGGGATTCTGTTAGAATTGGGGTCAGGGCCGCAGGAATTTGGCGTTGCCGACTGTCCGCGAACTGGGCGTTTCAGCCGGTTGCGGCACTGCGCTCTGCCCGGATATCGCCCTTTGCGTATCGCAGGCCACACCGTCGCCATCGGGGTCATTGCGCTGATGGTACCCAGGGCCACCCTCAACGAATGGCCCCGGCACAATGGTTTCGATCGCACCGCATCCAGCCAGGGCGATAAGATGCAACAAGGCTTCTTCGTGCCTATACTCAGACGTCCGCATATAGACCCCCACGACGATGCCCATAACCGTCACCGGCAGCATCAGGACCATGAGGAAAATTCGGACCGGAGATAATGCGCGTTTTCGCAGCGCCTCTGCCCGTTTTTGACGCCGCGAAACCTTGGGGGCAGAAGATTCCGTTTCAGGGGAGGGTTTTCTAAAGTGCATGCCCCCCTGTTACCCTCGATTTGTGGCGAAACCGAGACCCCAATTGACCCAGAAACAAGCCCTCGCGCGCGGAAGGCAAAGAAGGTATCTTCTGCGTGTTTCAAACAGCCGGAACCCCGCACACCATGAGCCAATCCAGCCCCTTTCACTCGGTCGATGAGGCCGCCCGATGTTTGACTCGTGATCTGATCGAGGGTGCAACCTATGGTGCGCTTGCTACCTTGCAACCGAACCTAGGGGTCCCTTCGGTGTCGCGCATCGCTCTGGCCACGGATGAGGCAGGCAATCCTGTGACCCTGATTTCGGCATTAGCGGATCATACAGCCGCCTTGCGTGCCAATCCGGTCTGCGCGTTATTAATCGGAGAACCCGGCAACACAGGCGACCCACTAACCCATCCCCGATTGACATTGCATGCCAAAGCCACGTTCGTTGCCCGTGAAAGTACCGAACATGTCGGCTTGCGGTCACGGTATCTGAACCTGCGACCTAAATCGAAACTCTATGTCGATTTCACCGATTTCAACTTTGTGCGTTTCGCCATTTCAGACGCCGTTCTGAACGGAGGATTCGGAAAGGCCTGGCGCCTTGCCCCCAGCGATTTGCGGCCTGATCAGCGCACCACGTGAACCGCGCAGGCGGCGTGACGGACCACGTGGTTTGTGGTTGAGCCCAACAAAAGATCCTGCATGCCAGGTCGGTGCGAGGCCATGATGATCAGGTCAGGCTTGTGGGTTTCCGCCCAGTCCAGAATGGTGCGCCCGGAATGCCCTTCGATCACTACACCTGTCGCATTGGGCAGCTTGGCCGCCAACTCATCCAGCTCGCTCTGGACCGCCTTGCGAGCCGCGGTCAGATATTCCGGCGGCATGTAGGAAATCGCGTAGTTCGGAATATGCTCGACCACATGCAGCAGTGTCACCTGAGCATCTGGCGTTGCCAAAATCTCGGCCAGTTTCAGCGGGCCGGAGATATCCCGATCGGCATCAAATGAAATTGGAACAAGAATGTTGTGATACATGGTGAGCCTCTACTTTCTCCAGCCACCATACCCGATTTTACCGATTAAGGCTTTGATACAGGTCAGGAACTGCCAAAAGTCTCGGCCACGTCATACATCACCGGCTCAAAGCTTTTACACATCTCGTTGATTTTGCGATTGCGATCGCGCATTTCCGGCGTTCGCAGCATTGCCAGAAAATCCTCACGACGGTTCCACTGGGAATAGTTGGCAATCCGCGTCTGCGCATCGTTCACATGCAGCCCCGCAGAAACAAACCCCGGCTGTTTCGAGATGAACTGGGCGTAGGCGTCGGTCAACGCATCCAACAGATCGTGGCAGGTGCCCGGTGTCATTTCAAAAGTGGTGATGACAGTCTGGACGCTCGCGGTCTTGGAAATCTTCGGCATCTGGAATCTCCCTTTTCTTTTGAAAGCTTAACACAGGATTTGGAAAGGTCTCGTGTTTCCTTGAACGACACACCGCCTTGGATTGGTTTCCAGGAAATAAACAAAATTCTAACCAACCGTTAACCATGCTGGCGGAAACTGCGCGCATGTTCCGGGTTCTCGCTTTTTTGGTATTACTGCTTGCCGCAGCCCCGGCTTGGCCCGGCGCATGGCTGCGTGAGAAGGACGCAGCGTTCACCGCGGCCTCGGTCACTGCATTCAAAGACCGTGACGGCAGCTATGATTACAAAACAGCGCTTTATGCCGAATTCGGATACAGGCCGAACCTCACAATTGGGGTAGATTTCGAACAAAGCCGGGATTTCTACGGCCACGCCCTGTTGTTCGCCCGGGTTCCCGTGGCCGATTTCAAAAAATGGGGGCGTTTCGCGGCCGAGTTCGGGGCCGGTGTCCACCACAAGCAACTGGACGCCTGGGCGATGTACAAACTGACCCTGTCCTATGGCCAAGGGTTTCAAACCGGTTGGGGCAACGGTTGGGTTGCGGTCGACACGGCCCTGGAAATTCGCACACATGACGCGGTTTACCGCAAACTGGATATAACGGCGGGCCTTTCGTCAGAACGATTGCTCAATCCACTGATACAGGTGGAAACAGCTTATACCTCTGGCCACTCGCTATTTTGGAGGGTCAGGCCCTCGGTCATGATCCGTGCGCGCGACAAAGGGCCCACATGGGTGCTGGGCCTTGAACGCAACGATGCCCGCAACGATACGGGGTTGAAAATCGCGCTTTGGGAAGAGTTTTGAGATCGGTGAAATGGCCACCCTGGAAAAGGGTGGCCATCCCAGTTGTCAGCTTTCCATACGAATGAGGGTCGAGACTTCTCCGCGGACCGCCTCGGGCCAGCGCAGGTTGATCGCGTTTCTCGACGCACCTTGTTCTAACTGCACATAGGGGGTGGCATAGGTCACCGCGCCGAAAGTATTTCTCAAAGCGCCCAACGCCGTAACCGCATCGCAACTGCGCGCATACCCTCCAAAAGGCAGCTCTCCGGCTGTCTGAACGGACCAAGCTTGCGCCGCAGTTCCTTGAGTATGCGTGACCCGCAATGGGTTCGCAACTTTTTGATCCACGCCGTGAAAGGTATTGTTTTCAAACATCACATTGCGATGCGCATAGTTGTTCATACTGGCAAATGAGGTATCCACCCTTTCCACCCGCGTGATACCACCGCTTGTTGCGCGGAACTTATTTCCGGTCACGATCACACCGTTCAGGAAGTGTCCTGCACCATGGGGACGAACGATGAGGTAAGTGAACCAGGGCGGGGCCTCGCTGGAATAGAAGATGTTGTCGGTAATGGCCATCGAGCTGAAGGAAAACCCGGTCGTGTAAACCGGATCTGCGTCCCGTTCGTTGGTCCACAGGATCGAGCAATTGTCGATATAGTTCCCCGAGATTGTCGAGCTGTTGTAAGTGCCGATCATGACCAATCCAGGGCTGCGTACACCTTGTGGAATGCTGTCGCCCTGGAAAAAGTGATTGCCGAGGATCATGTTGTTGGTGCCACCAAGTACCGCAAAATGGCGGAACCGTACGGCCCGGTTGTGGCGCAGTTTGACGTCGTTGGCCGTCGCGTTCAGCGCGATCGACGAACGATCTGGGACGTTAAAGGATTCTTCGGTGGACAAGAACTGGCACGTGTCGATCAACATGCCCTGACATCCGGTGCCAATAGACGTGATCCCGCGATCCTTGGGGCGGCTGATAAAACAGTTCGCCAATGCGAAGGTACTACCAGACGGAGCCAGACGGATCGCGCTGCTGCGACCGTTACATTGGAATTCGATCTGTTCCATTCCAAATTTGCGCAGCGTGCTGAAACCGCTGAAATCCAGCAGATACTTGAAAGACAGGAACGTGAATGTCTGCGTTCCAGACGCATCGTAGAGCGGCGCGCTGAGCGTGATTTCACCCGCGCCGTCGTTTTTCGAACGCACGTAAATCTCGCGACCGACGCCGCTCCCCTGCACCAGCGAACCAACCGGAATATTGGCCACATTCGCCACGTTCACCAACCGGGTGGGATCGTTCGGGTTGTAGGTCGCGACCGATGTAAAGGTTTCGGTGTCCCAGGCCGTACTGCTCTTGACGTCGAACTGTCCGTTGCGGATCACACGGCGCGTCGAGAATCCGGTTTGCCGGTTGGGAACAGCGGCGGCCATATCGATAGGCTCGGTTACCGATACCTTGCGCCCACCCATATCCAGCGATTCATGGTCAGAATTGTTCAGCAACGCCTGAAACGCCTTTTTAAAGGCCCGCATTTCATCACCAAACGCATTGATATAGGTCGGCAGATCAAAATTCTTGGTCAGTAACAGCATCTTGTCGTCCGGCATCGTTACGGTGCCTTCGAATTCGATCTCGGATGACACCGACGTGTTTTGCGCCAGCAGATAGGTCCCCTCGGGCACGAAAATACGACGACCATTCGCAGCCTGATCCGCGGCCTCGAACGCGGCTGAGTCATCTGTCACGCCATCCCCGACCGCGCCGAAATCGCGGACATCGACCAGACTGATGAGATTACGAAGGAATACGCCGGTGACATCCGAGATCTCGATATCATCTACCCGGATCACCGCCCCGTTTGCGCCATCGATATCCAGACCGAAATGCCCGTAAAGGGCCTGTACACCCCATGGCATATCCACGCCAGGGCGCTGACCGGTGCCGACAATGGCCGTGATCTCATGCACGGTGCCATAGCCCGAAAGCTGCGTAGCCGGGCCTTGCTCGGCCACACCGGTAACATGAACATCCCCAGCACCGCCGGCCCATCCGGCGATACGTACCTCGGGCAGCGGGCCGCTGATGGCTTTGACCCGCGCCTTGATTTGCAGGTAACAGCCCGGCAGCAACGGCGTCTGCCCCATGTAACGCAGGCGCTGGGTGGTGCTGACCTTCAGGATTTCAAGACAGCCCGCAAAATCCGCATCCGCTGGAACAAACGCGCCGGTGCCCGATCCGTCATAGGTAGGCGAGCCGGGCGTCCCGTCGCCGCTGGACCACACATTCAAACCATTTGCGAAAGCAGGCGGCGTGAACACGATACCGTCGGTGATTGCCTTGTTCATAGAAATCCCTTTCCCAATCGCGCCGCATCAGCGCGCATAAACCCAGTGCCCGGAGACACACGCCCCGAACGCAAAAGCCTGAGTAACGAAAAGGAATTAACCGCCGCTCATGTCACCGTGACGGTGGTGTTGCATCAAGCCGCCGGATCAGAATTGCCCAGCAGTTGCACGCCGTTGATCTTCCAACCGTTGTCCATCTGCACCATCTGATAGTCCAGGATATGCACCCTGCCAGCGTCATCAGTGATCATGACCTTTTGCCACAGCGCCCCGGCCACCTCGCGCAATTCCAGAAACTGAACTTCCGCCGGGCGCCACACCATCGGATAGCCGCGCCTTACCATGACACCGAAATTCTCGGGCGTTTGAAACAGCTGCTGGATATTGGGGCTGGCAAAGGTAAAGGCGGTGGCAAAATCATCCGCCTCAAACGCCTTTATCTGCGCCGCGATGTTTGCCTCGATCTCGGCGCTTTGGGCAAACGCGCCCGAGGCCAAACCGGCGCTGAGGGATAGTGCAAGCAGTATTCGACGCATGGGGCCACCTCCTGTTGAAAGAGTAGCCCCAAGCGGTATCAGGTCAAATCAGACCAGCTCTCCGGCCAGCGCCTTGTCGATCAACGCAATCGTTTCCGGTACGCCATACAGCGCGATAAAGCCGCCAAAACGCGGGCCCTGCGAGGCACCCAACAACACTTCATATAGCGCAGTAAACCAACCGCGCATCGGATCGAACCGCTCACGCCCGATCGAGTAGACCACCGATTGCAGCGCCTCATCCTCGATTGGGCCGTCATAAGCTTCTAACGCGGTTTTCAGTGCCTCCAGCGCTTCTCGTTCCTGATCCGTCGGGGCGCGATGCTGGCGTGTCGGTTTGACGAAATCGTTGAAATAGCGCACGGCAAAGCCAGCCGCCTGATCCAAATCCGGATGCGTTTCCGCCGTCGCCTCTGGCGCATAGCGGCGGATAAAGCCCCACAGAGCCTCTTTGTCTTCGGCTCCCGATACGGACGCCAGGTTCAACAACATCGCAAACGGCACCATCAGCGTGGATGCAGGAACATTGCCGCCATGGATATGCCAGACGGGGTTGTTCAACTGCGCCTTCAGTTCTTGGCCCGGGTAGGCCCGCAGCTGTTGGTGATACTCATCCACCGCCTTCGGGATCACGTCAAAATACAGCCGCTTGGCCGTTTTCGGTTTCTGATACATGAAGTACGACAGGCTTTCAGGCGCGGCATAGGTCAGCCATTCCTCCATCGACAAGCCATTGCCCTTCGATTTGGAAATCTTTTGACCCTGCTCGTCGTTGAACAGCTCATAACTCAGCGCCTCGGGTGGCTTCTGGCCCAGTGCCCGGCAAATCTTGGACGACTGCGTGACCGAGTCGATCAGGTCCTTGCCCGACATCTCATAATCCACACCCAGCGCAGCCCAGCGCATCGCCCAGTCTGGCTTCCACTGCATCTTGACGTTGCCGCCAGTGACCGGGATCTCGACCTTCTCGCCGTCGGGTTCCTGATAAACGATCGTGCCTTTAGCGACATTGCGCTCCAGCGTCGGCACCTGCAGCACGTGGCCGGTCTTCGGGCTGATCGGCAGGAAGCACGAATAGGTCTCACGCCGTTCCGGTCCAAGGGTCGGCAGCATGATCTCTTGAATCTTGTCGAAGCGCTCTAACGCGATCAGCAGCATCTCATCAAACCGACCGCTGGTGTAGTAATCCGTGGCCGAGGCGAATTCGTATTCGAACCCGAAACTGTCCAGGAAATCGCACAGCATCGCGTTGTTGTGCTGTGCAAAGCCTGCGTGCGTGCCAAATGGATCGCGCACCTTGGTCAGCGGCAGATGCAGGTCTTCCTTCAGCTCTTCCTGCATTGGCACGTTGGTTGGCACCTTGCGGAATCCGTCCATATCGTCCGAGAAACAAATCAGTTTGGTCGGGATGTCACTGATCTGTTCAAAGGCGTGCCGGACCATCGAGGTCCTCGCGACCTCGCCAAATGTACCGATATGCGGCAGGCCCGACGGGCCATAGCCTGTCTGAAACAGCACGTATCCCTTTTCTGGAGCCGCTTTCTGATAGCGTTTGAGCACCCGGCGCGCCTCTTCGAAAGGCCAGGCCTTGGACGCAATCGCGGTTTCACGCAGTTCAGACATTTTTTGACAAGCTCCATCGGGAAAAAATCAGCGCCGGTCACCCCAAGCAACCGACCGGACCCTCCTATTGTGCCGGTGCAGCATGAGTCAATAAAGCGCTGGGTTTTTCCTGAATGGAAGGCTGATCTACACGGTCAACTGGTCCAGTTTGGCCGCCCAGATGAAATCATTCTCGCTTAAACCACCAATTTCATGAGTGGTCAGCCTGACATCTACATAACCCCAGCCAAAACTGACATCCGGGTGGTGCCCCTGCTGATCGGCGAGCCACGCGCAGAGATTGGCCAGATAGGTCGCCTTGGCGAACCCTTTGAACTTGTAGTGACGGCTCAGTTCTTTTGCATCCGCATCCAGTTTCCAATCGGACGAAAGCTCCGCCATGTGCGTGTTCGCCTCATCCCGCGTCAAAACTGGAACGCCACCTGAACAGGGCACACAGGTTCGGTCCGATAGGCTGCAGGTTTCTCCTGTTAGTGTCATGATCCGTTCACTCCGCTGCGGTTGCTTTTTCCGGGAACTTGTTTGGCAACAATCCAAGGGATTGTGCCTGCCGCACGTCAGCCAGCAGATCGCGGTCGGCGGCGGCGAAAAGTTCCTCGGGTGAGTTTAGCACGAAATAGCCCATCTGGTGCATGTCGATCCGATAAGGCGTGCGCAGGATCGTTAGCACATCGAACGGATCCCGATCAGGAATGTCGCTTTCGACGGCATAGACAAGCTCTGTCGGCGAGGACGCCAACCCCGACCCCAACGCCTTGATCACACCATCCTGGCGGCGCAACCCAAATTCGATCGAAAACCAATACAGCCGGATCAGCCAGGCATAGTCCTTGTCATCGGCCTGCGCGCCTGCCTTGCCGATGGCATGGCTGAACGCCGCAAAGCGTGGATCGCTCAGCAACGGGGTATGACCGAAAATTTCATGAAAAATATCCGGTTCCTCGATGTAATCGAAATCCTCGCGTGACCGAATAAAGGACGCGGCGGGAAACACCCTTTCTGCCAACATGCCAAAGAATGTCTTGAACCCGATCAGCGCTGGCACAGGCTGAACCCGCCAGCCGGTCATGTCCAAAAGCCGTTCCGAAATATCCACGCAAGAGGGCACGCGGGTCTTTGGCAAGTCCAGCCTTTCCAACCCTTCAAGATAGTCTCGCGCCATATAGCGCTGCACGTTCTCTACTTGCGCAGCATAGAGGTCAGCCCAAACGGCGTCTTCTTCTTCTGTATAGGCGATATGGCCGCGTTCATCGGCCACCTTGGCGATGTATTTGGTCGACTTTGGCATCTGCATTCCCTCCGAAGGAAAAGTATAGCCACGCGACTTGAAGGTTTTGATTTGGACAATCGATGTTTTCCGGTTATTTTGGCAAATATATATCGAAAGGTCATAATTTGTGAAACAAACCCTCCAACCCTCTGATATCGCCATCCTGCAAGAGCTGCAGACCAACGGCCGCCTGTCGATGCAAGACCTTGCCGACCGAACCGGCCTTTCCGCCTCGCAATGTTGGCGGCGTGTACGCGATCTTGAGGCATCCGGGGTGGTATCAGGCTACATTGCGCAGGTGCGGGCCAAATCGGTCGGGCTGGACGCTATCGCCTATGTCCACGTTGCATTGCGCGATCATCAAGAGGACAGCATCACCTCATTCCTGCGATTGGTCGAAATCGAGCCGCAAATCGTCGAATGCGCCTCAATCACCGGGGACCACGACTTTATCCTGAAGGTCTATGCCAAGACTCCCGAGGATCTGGAACATTTCATCATGCAACGGCTGCTGAAATCCGGCCTTGTCCGCGACACGCGCAGCAATTTCGTGCTGCGCCAGACCAAAACGCGCGGCCCGTTGCCCATTCTCTGATCGGTCAGGGGCAAAATCCGTTGAACCTGCCCGCGAGCCCTCCTATCGTGCGAGCGCAAAAGCCCAATCAGGACGAAACCATGACCGAACAAGTACCCCACCCGATGTCCCCACAGGATTGCCTGGTTGCGATCATGGTCGCGGTCTCTGCATCGGATGAAACCATTCGCACGGCCGAGCTGGTCAAGATCGAAGGCGCCGTCAACATGCTGCCTGTCTTTGCCGAATACGATATCGACCGCACGCGCCGTGTATCTCAGACTGTGTTCGACCTGTTCGAGCAAGAGGACGGGCTGGATGCACTTTTCGGCCTGATCCGCGATAACCTTCCCGAGCGGCTGAACGAAACGGCCTATGCGCTGGCTTGCGATGTGGCCGCTGCGGACGGGTCCCTTGCGGAAACCGAACTGCGTCTGCTGGAAGAAATCCGCTACGAGCTGAGCATCGACCGTCTGCACGCCGCAGCGATCGAGCGTGGCGCACGGGCGCGCCACACGACCTGATCCTAGCTGCCCTGTAACGTTCCCCAACGTTCGATCAACGCACGTTGCAGCTTGCGCGACCTGTTGTTCCAGCTGCGCGCGCCATCCGGGCGTTCGCGCAGCGCACGGGGAATGGTCGCGCGGTGGTCGACATCGGCGGTAAAGATGGCAAAGGCCAGCTCTGATCCATCCGGTGCGGTTATGAAACCACCCAAACCCGACACGAAATTCAACGTCCCGGTCTTGGCGTCCACTCGGATCGGATGATCCTTGACTGGACGCCCCTGGCGGTCCAACAGGGTGAATTTTTTGAGAAGGGGCCGCAGCGCGCCATCTTTGCGCGCCGCCACAAGCGCGGTAACCAAATCTGTGGGTGCCACACGCGACGCATCGCCAAGCCCCGAATGATCCACCATCGCGATCCCGCTCACGCCATAGGTCTCAGCCGCCCAACGGTTCATTTCCGCGGCGGAATCGGCAAGGCTCTGAATATCCGCTCTGCGCGATTTCGAAGCCATCATACCGACCATTTCCGCCGTAATATTTGTCGAGTATTTCAGCATACCGCGCAGTATACTCTCCAGCGGATCACTCTGATGCACCACCAAAACGGTGCCCTGAGGGGCCTGCCGCGTAATTTGTACACGCCCCAGCACAATGCCATTGGCCCGCGCCAGCGTTCGGAAAACATCCCCCGCATAAAGCGCAGGTTTGCGAACGGGCAGCCACCGCGCGCCACCATTGCCCAACGCACCTCGGGCAACGGTCCAGCGATCCTGCCGCGCACTCGGCTGATAGGTGTAGATCGGCAAACTGCGCCTTTCGACCTGCATCGATGCCATTTCCACAGACGGGGTATATCGCGCTGTCCGCGCATCCATGGTCACGCCATAGTCGGCACCAGTGCGCTTCCATTCGAAATGGACGCGATTGAAATTGAGTGAGATGCCGCTGATGGCCGGGCTGTAACCCAGATGATCCGGCTGCCCGGGGTCAATGCTGAACACATAGGGCAACGCCCCGTCATAGATCTTGAAAGCCCCGCGCACCTCGGTGACTCCAGCCTCGCGCAGATTGGCGGCCATCGTGGCCAGATCATCTGTGTCCAGCAGCGGATCTCCACCCCCGACAAGGATCAAGTCGCCGTTCAATACACCATTCTCAATCGGCCCATCCGCCATCAACGCGGTTTCGAACCGGTAATCCGCCCCCAAAACATCCAGCGCATAAAGCGCGGTCAGTGCTTTGGCGACGCTGGCGGGCGGTAGGCCCTGATCGCCGCCAAACGCCTCAACCTGCATACCGGTCTCTGCATCAGCAACCGCGAACACAACCTCTCCGCGCAATCCGGCGGACTGGATAAGGCGCTCGGCCCCGCTGGGCAGGTCCCCCCGCAGCTGCGGTCGCAAGGATTGAACTGGCGCATCGGCCAGCGCTGAGCCCGACGCAATAGAGGCCCCAAGGCCCGCAAGAAACAAACGACGCGAAATACGATCAACCATGGGTCAATTAAAATCCCAGAGATCACAGGCAAACAACCACTGAATGCGATTATGCCCGCATGGGGGGCTATTCAGGCAACACCCCGCCATCCCAGCCACTGCGTGTGCGTATCTCGGTCGAGCTGACATCGACCATCGGTACATTCACGAAACACCACGCCGGTGCCCGCGCACGCCCCAGCAAATGCCGCGCTTGTCCGTCTATGCGATATCGAGCGTAGAGCCGTGCCGCAGGCGACATCCGTGCCGAAATTCGATCCCCCGGTCGTGCGACAACCCCCACCGGCACGCTGTCCATGATCAGCCGCCAATCCTTCCAGCGATGAAACTGCGCCAGATTGTCCGCGCCCATCAGCCAGACGAACTGCACCTGCGGATAAAGCTTTTGCAGCGCCGCCAACGTGTCCGCCGTTGCCCGCGTGCCGGTCAGCGCTTCGATATCCGTCACCTCAACCTTGGGGTGCTGCATGACATCCCGCGCAGCCTTGATGCGCCGCTTTAGCGGGGCAGGTCCACGCGATTTTAGCGGATTGCCCGGCGACACCAGCCACCAAACCCGATCCAGCCCAAACGCCTTCATCGCCTCAAGCGTGACATGCACATGTCCCTGATGCGGCGGATCAAAAGACCCGCCGAACAGACCAACGACCTGGCCAGGCCGTGCATATGGAATATCGCTGCGCAACATCCCTTGCTGATGTTCAGAACTGGAGCGGCTTGTCAATCAACCGGTTGCACCAGATCGCCCAGCCGAACCCTTCCGGGCTTGATGACCTCGGCGCACCATCCCCCATGCCCACGCACGGCGGAATAGCCGCCCTTGCCCAGCGACTCCTCCATCCGACTGCATGGTGCACAGATCACGGTAAAGCGTAGAATGGCCTCGCCCACCTGCACCTCCCGCCCTTTGAGCGCTGCCAGATTTATCCCCGAAACCACCAGATTTCGCCTTAGGATGTCGGGGGCAATCGGCCGCTGCCCCAGATAAGAGCCAATTGCCGCAAGATGCTCCAGTTGGATCAAAGTCACCGCGCGCTTGCCCGCGCGGCTCCGGTCGCCCTCTAGGCCGTCAACAGTGATCATGACTGATTCCGTCGCTTCAACCACAAGCCGCCGGGCTGGTCGCAAGCCAATCCACTCAACACGGCCAGGTTTAGCCCAACCTGCTATCAGCTCATGCAGAGACACAACTCCTCCGGGTCACTCAATCATACACGCCACGAATTCGGCGGATTCGGTTATGTTTTGGAAGGGCAAGAAAGGAACATCACTTTCGACCATACACTTAATGTGAAGCTTCGCACTCTCTGACGGCTCTGACCAATCTATTGGGGGATAGTTGGCGCTTTTGGGCAAATCCAGTTTAGGCTCAATGATGGTATCCAAATAGGCCAGATACAGGTTGGGTCTTATCGCATCACCTGAAAGCGCAGAGTATTGCAGAAGTTGCTGAACAAATGCCCGCTTAAGCCGTTGGTAGTCCTCTGTTTGCTCGAAGCTTTCTTCAATCTCGACAAGCGCCCGAATAAGATTGAAAGTAGTGAAGTACCTTATGTCATTCTGCGCCTTTTCGGCCACGCTGATTAGCCCCAAGATGCTGCCCGAAGCATCCTCGCCGTTTACGATGTTATCTGCGAGCATCCGCGCCACATTGAAGGTCGAGCAAAATGTTTCGCCTCTATGTGCATCACAGTTCGACCGGTTTTCTGCACGCACCAGCGAAGCACCGACTACACCAATCCCCAAGAAAACAGCGGCAATAGACTTAGCAACAATTTGAGCTTTCATCGAAATTAACTCCCAGTTGAGTCGTGCCTACAGGGCAATGCGTTTGGTTGAAACTACCGTTTCTGACAGACACAAAGAATGCCCCATAGAATTCAAGCCACCATCATCAGACCCATTGGTTCGTGATTGCCCCCACCCAACGCATCCGCTATCACACCGGCCAACTCAAATTCCCCGACCCAAAGGACGCGACATGGCCGCCTATCAATATGTCTACCACATGCAGGGTGTCTCCAAGACCTATCCCGGTGGCAAGAAGTGCTTTGAAAACATCCACCTGAGCTTTCTGCCTGGCGTGAAAATCGGTGTTGTCGGCGTCAACGGCGCGGGTAAATCGACGCTGATGAAGATCATGGCCGGCCTCGACACCGATTTCTCGGGTGAGGCATGGGCGGCTGAGGGCGCCAAGGTCGGTTATCTGCCGCAGGAACCCCAGCTGGATGAATCGCTTTCAGTCCGCGAAAATGTCATGCTGGGCGTGGCCGCGAAAAAGGCCAAGGTCGACCGCTTCAACGAGATCGCCATGGAGATCGCCGAGAACTATTCGGACGAGTTGATGGAGGAAATGACCACCCTGCAGGACGCGATCGATGCGGAAAACCTCTGGGACCTCGACAGCCAGATCGACGTCTCGATGGAGGCGCTGCGCTGCCCGCCGGACGACGCCAACATCGCCAACCTTTCGGGTGGTGAGAAACGCCGCGTGGCGCTCTGCAAACTGCTGCTAGAAGCGCCCGACATGCTGCTTTTGGACGAACCGACCAACCATCTGGATGCCGAGACCATCGCATGGCTGCAACAGCACCTGATCGACTACAAGGGCACCATCTTGATCGTCACCCACGACCGCTATTTCCTGGATGACATCACCGGCTGGATCCTCGAACTCGACCGCGGCCGCGGCATTCCGTACGAGGGCAACTATTCCGCATGGCTGGAACAAAAAGCCAAGCGGTTGGAGCAGGAAGCGCGCGAAGACAAGTCCAAGCAGAAGACCCTGCAGCGCGAGCTGGAATGGATGCGTCAGGGCCAGAAGGCCCGCCAGGCCAAATCCAAGGCCCGGATCAACGCCTATAACGAGCTGGCCGAACAGTCCGAACGCGAAAAGCTGACCCGTGCCCAGATCGTCATCCCCAACGGCCAGCGCCTTGGTGGCAAGGTGATCGAGGTCGAGGGCCTGTCGAAGCACATGGGCGACAAGCAACTGATCGAAGGGCTTGACTTCGCCTTGCCCCCCGGCGGCATTGTCGGCGTCATCGGCCCCAACGGTGCCGGTAAATCGACTCTATTCAAGATGCTCACCGGTCAGGAACAGCCCGACAGCGGCACCATCACGCTGGGCGACACCGTCGAGCTGTCCTATGTCGACCAGTCCCGCGACGACCTGAAAGACAACGACACCGTGTGGGAGGCGATCACCGGCGGCGCCGAGATCATCCAGTTGGGCGACGCACAGGTCAATTCCCGCGCTTATTGCTCGTCCTTCAACTTCAAGGGCGGAGATCAGCAGAAAAAGGTCTCGCTGCTATCCGGCGGTGAGCGCAACCGCGTCCACATGGCCCGTCTACTGAAAGAGGGTGGCAACGTGCTGCTGCTCGACGAACCCACCAACGACCTCGACGTCGAGACCCTGCGCGCGCTGGAAGACGCCCTCGTCGATTTCGCCGGCTGCGCCGTCGTAATCTCGCACGACCGCTTCTTCCTAGACCGGATTTGCACGCATATCCTGGCGTTTGAGGGAGATGCGCACGTGGAATGGTTCGAGGGCAACTTCGAGGACTACGAAGAAGACAAGAAGCGTCGTCTGGGACCGGATGCGCTGGAACCCAAGCGGTTAAAGCACAAAAAGTTTGCGCGATGAACGGTTTCATCGAAGCACGCATAGACAAATGGATGCGGAGCGTACGCAAAAGGCTGGCCCCCCGGCGTTTGAAACGCATCCCGCAAAACGCGCCGGAAAACTGCGTCATCGTCGCCAGCAATGGCCGGTCAGGTAGCACAATGACCTTTCTGGCCCTTGCGGATTCGCTAAGGGACGTTGACAGGGAAGCTGCGAAAAAATCGAACTTCATCGCCCGGCTGGATGACGCAACATTTCACGCGCCGTGCGTGTACAAGACACACGATTACCCTCAGCCCCTGTCTTCATGGCCCGAGAACACTCGGGTCGTGTTTTGTTTCGGGTCTGCAAAAGATTCCGCGTTTTCTGTTTATTCGGCGTTGGATAGATACGGTGCGGACTGGATCGACCTACACTTTCATCACCTGCATGCCACCGGTACCTATGACGAACTGTTTCAGCGCGATGTGCTGCAGCAGGCGCGGCAGATCAAGGAATGGGTGACATACGAAGACGTCCCTGTTCTGTGCGTTCACTATGACGCGCTTTGGGAATATCAGGAAACCATCTCGCGCTTTACTGGATTGGACTTCACGCCCCCTGAACGGCGCGAGCGTGCGCCAAAGGACATTCCGGCAGAACTCAAAGCTGCAGCCGACCTTGTTTACGATCCAATCGACGAAGTGATCGAACACCTGCCGCGATGTTTTGTTGCGTCCAAACAATACCGAATGACTGTCGAAGAACTGCCGATTTCCAACTGAAGACCGCAGATCAAAGCACCCTGACTGGATGTTCGACGATGCATCACCCAGGTCAGACTTGCTTGGCAATTGGAAAAAAGTGGGTCAGGTTGCAACTGTTGATCATATCGCAGCCGCAGCAGACGAGTAACAAAGGACAATATTTGTGAGAGTGCTTTTCTCAAAGGGGCTTGTTTTCATATCCAAGCCACGCTGTGGTTCCACATCAATCCGCAGACATCTTGGTCCTTATCTTTCAAAGGATGACGGTGATTTTGCTGTCGACGTGGCCAAAACGGTCGAGCATTTTCACCCGCATGATACGGCGCCCTATGTCAAAGCAAAGTTGGCAGAGTTGTACCCGGATCACCCAAAGCTGACCTATTTCATGACCATCCGTAATCCGGTTGATATGCTCTGGTCATATTATCGATTTTTTCGACCTGATGCTGATTGCCTCTACAACTATCAATCCGATTGGAATGAAAACTCGACAATCGACTTTGAAGAATGGATTCAATTCGGCAAAGTTGGCATGAACCCTGCCTGGCAGGAACTTGCGCCCAAATGGATCTCGACCCAAAACCTTTCTCCGCTCAGCCTGGAAGCTCATGCCATCGACCGCGCAGGCGTCAACCACGTCAAAAATGTGTTTCAGCTTGAAAACACCGAGAAACTGAACAGGTGGCTAACCGGCAAGCTGGAAAATCGCAGATTCCCAGCGTTGTCCCAGGCTTGGCGGTCTCGCAGTCTTAAGCCACTTTCCAGCGCCAAGAACAAACAAAAGGCGCTTCCACACGTCAATCAATCAGACGGGGTTGGAAAGGCCGCAAGTGATCAACGACCCGTTGTTCTGTCAGACCAAAGTCTGAAGGCGATCCGAACGATGTTTCCTGAGGAAAGCAAGATTTACAAGATTTGACTCGCCCTTAACCGAACGGCCTTTTGCCTACTGAAGGATATCGCCTTCAGCACTCTCTTGCCCTGCGCTTGTGCAAATGCCATATCTGACGGGCACACGTTTTTCTATTTCGACCTACTGTCTCCTTCTACGGCGCTCAGTCTATCGATACAGACAACGACGCCGGGCTGCCGCAACACCGTGGGCAGCACTAAACAGGAGACAACGGATATGCCCGCAGGCACCGTAAAATGGTTCAACACCACCAAAGGCTACGGCTTTATTGCACCCGAAGATGGCGGCAAAGACATCTTCGTACACATCTCAGCTGTCGAACGTTCGGGTCTGACCGGCCTGGCCGACAATCAGAAAGTCACGTACGAGCTGCGCTCGGGTCGTGACGGCCGCGAAAGCGCCGACGACATTCAGTTGGCGTAAGTCTATGAAAGGGCAGAGTATTTCTCTGCCCTTTTTCTTGCCAGACGACCACTTTTGCGTTTGACTGCCGTCCGCAAGTGTGTCCCGGCGAATACATCACAAACAGGTTACTTCTCTCCGGCGATTGACCAGATCGGCTATCATTCCGACATTAGGGTCAAGATTATTGTGTTTTGTTGAAGAGAGCTGCCATGTTCACGCGCCGTACTTTCCTGACAGCAACTGCTGCCACCAGCCTTTTGCCCGGTGTTGCAATCGCTAAGCAAAAAGCTGTCGAATACGATCCCACGCCGCAATACGTGCGGATCAAGAAAGAGTTTCTGCCGGGTCAGTTGCTTGTCGTTCCCCGGTCCTTCTACCTCTACTACGTTACCGAACCGCGCAAAGCGGTCCGCTATGGGTGCGGGGTGGGTAAAGCGGGGTTGGAATTCACCGGCACCGCCACGATCGACGTCAAGAAGGAGTGGCCTACCTGGCGCCCGACTGATGAGATGATCGAACGCGAGCCCGTCACCTATGCCAAGTTCAAGGACAATGACTATGTCCAGCCCGGCGGGGGCGATAATCCATTGGGGGCGCGGGCGCTGTATTTGTTCCAGAACGGTGTCGATACCTACTTCCGCATACACGGCACCACGCAGCCGCAAACCATTGGGCGGGCAGCATCGAACGGCTGTATTCGCATGCTGAATTCGCATGTGGTCGACCTGTATGAACGTGTGCCTATCGGCACCGTCGTCACCGTCGTCTGATCACTGCCGGGTGGCGCTCACAAGTTCCAACACGTAAGGGCCAAGGGTCTCAACGATCAGGGCCACCCCCACGGCGTTCGGGTGAATGCCGTCTGATTGCATGTAAATGCGGGCGGCGTCCGGATCGCCCCCGGCTGTCAGCCCGGCAAAGAAACTGGGCGCATAACCCGTTTCATACGCTGTAGCCAAGTCGGGATAGATCGCATCAAACGCTTTTTTGTAGTCCGCCCCATAATTCCCCGGCGCTTGCATACCAACCAGCAGGACATCGACCTCTGAACCTTCTGCCGCTTTTACAATTGCCTCGAGATTACGGCGTGACACCGCCGGATCGATCCCCCGCAGCAGATCGTTACCGCCCAGCGCCACGATCATGCCATCCACTTCCGGCGTCAAAGTCCAGTCCACGCGCGCAGCGCCTCCGGCTGTGGTATCGCCGGATACACCGGCGTTGATCAGCCGCACATCCGCGCCCTGTGCCCTCAACCACCGGTCCAACTGCGGTACAAACCCGTCCTCTTCAGGCAACCCATAGCCTTGTGTCAGGGAATCGCCTAAAGCTGCGATTACGACCTGTTCGGCTGTGGCTGCAAAACCGCAGCAGACAAATATCACCGACATCAAAGCCTTGCGTACCATCAGAACCGCTCCATATCCCATTTGACCGCCTTCATTTGGAAAGACCTATGACGACACCTGTTCTTTCGCTCCAAAATGCCGCTTTGTCGCTGGATGGCAATGCCGGGCGGGTCAATATCCTGCACGACATTTCCCTGAGCGTAACCAAAGGTGAGACACTTGGGCTGGTGGGGCCGTCCGGGTCGGGTAAATCCTCGCTGTTGATGCTGATGGGTGGGTTGGAACTGGCGACGGCAGGCAAGATCACCGCTCTTGGCCATGATCTGACAGACATGGACGAAGACGCCTTGGCCCGTTTCCGGCGTGACACGATGGGTGTGGTGTTTCAGAACTTCCACCTTATCCCGACCATGACCGCGCTGGAAAACGTGGCCACGCCGCTAGAACTGGCCGGGCACAGGGATGCGTTCGACCGCGCCGAGGCCGAACTGGAAGCGGTCGGCCTGTCCCATCGGCGCGATCATTACCCGGCGCAATTGTCGGGGGGTGAGCAACAACGGGTGGCGCTAGCCCGGGCGTCGGCCCCGCGACCCCAGATATTACTGGCGGATGAACCCACGGGAAATCTGGACGATGCAACTGGTGCAGCCATTGTCGATCTCCTGTTTGGTCTGCGCGACAAACACGGCGCAACGCTGGTTCTGGTCACCCACAGCCACAGTCTGGCACGCAAGTGCGACCGGGTTGTGCGGTTGCGGGACGGAACGATTGCCGAAGACGTTCAGCAAGAGGCCGCGGAATGAGCCTCCGACTGGCTGGCCGTCTGGCCCGGCGCGAGTTGCGCGGCGGACTGCGCGGTTTTCGGGTGTTTCTGGCCTGTCTTGCGCTAGGTGTTGCCGCCATCGCCGCCGTTGGATCGGTGCGTCAGGCCATCCAGACGGGACTTGCCCAGGAAGGCGCCGCGCTTCTGGGTGGAGACGCCCAATTGGAATTCACCTACCGCTTCGCCAATGAGGATGAGCGTGACTGGATGGAACAGACCGCAACGGCTGTGTCTGAGGTGGTCGACTTCCGCTCGATGGCCGTGGTCCGGCGGGGCGAGGATGCCCAGCGAGCGCTGACTCAGGTGAAATCGGTAGATGCAGCTTATCCGTTGCTGGGCACACCCGTTTTGGACCCTGACCAACCGCTATCCACCGCTTTGGATGGTGACCAGAACCTGCCCGGAGCGGTCATGGATCCGGTGCTGATGGATCGGCTGGGCTTGTCCGTCGGAGACCGCTTTGCCCTTGGCACGCAGGAATTTATCCTGACCGCCGCCCTAGCCCACGAACCGGACGGTGCCGCTGACGGGTTCGGATTGGGGCCGCGCACTTTGGTGCGAACCGAGGATTTACAGGCGTCGGGCCTTTTGGCGCCGGGGACGTTGTTTTCCACCAAATACCGGCTGGCTTTGCCTCCCGATACTGACCTTGCGGCCTTGTCCTCCACAGCACAGCAAAATTTCGACAGTACCGGCATGCGCTGGACCGATGCCCGCAATGGCGCACCGGGGATTGCGGAGTTTGTCGCCCGCCTCAGCGCCTTTCTGGTTCTTGTGGGACTATCGGGGCTAGCGGTTGGCGGCATTGGCGTCTCTGCCGCCGTCCGGGCCTATTTGAGGCAAAAGACCGAAACCATCGCCACGCTGCGCACATTGGGGGCGGATCGCGCAACGATTTTACAAACCTACATGATCCAGATCGGTGTGTTGTCCGGTATTGGCATCCTTGTAGGCATAACATTGGGTGGACAGCTTCCCCTGCTACTGGCCCCGCTGATCGAGGCGCGCTTACCCGTCCCGGCAGTCTTCTCGCTGTATACGCGTCCGCTAGCCGAGGCCGCGATATACGGGGTTCTGACTGCCTTCCTATTCACACTCTGGCCCCTTGCCCGCACCGAAGAAGTGCGTGCCGCGACCCTGTTCCGCGATGCGTTGTCTTCGGCCCGCGCCCTGCCACGCGCGGTATTCATCTTGGCGACCGGAACCGGGCTGGCCCTGCTGGTCGCATCAGCATCCTGGTTCAGCGGTTCGGCCCGTCTGACACTGTGGACCAGCGGAGGGCTGGTCGGCGCGCTGCTTGTGCTGTCTCTGTCGGCTTTGGCGATCCGCAAACTTGCCCGTTTCGGTGCCATACCGGCACGTGGCCGCCCGGCCCTGCGATGGGCCTTGTCGGCCATCTCGGACCCGCGCGAAGGGGCAGCGTCAGTCGTGCTGTCCTTGGGGCTGGGGCTTTCGGTACTGGCCGCCGTTGGCCAGATTGACGGAACCCTGCGCAATGCAATCGCAGGCAATTTGCCGGACGTGGCACCATCCTATTTCTTCGTCGACATTCAAAAAGACCAGATGCCTGGTTTTACCGAACGGCTGGACTCTGACCCGGCTGTCACCCGTGTTGAAAGCGCACCGATGCTGCGGGGGATCATCACGCAGATCAACGGCCGCCCTGCCCGAGAGGTGGCGGGCGACCACTGGGTTCTGGACGGTGATCGGGGCGTGACCTATTCGGCCGCTCGGCCACAAAACACCCGCGTCACGGCAGGCGAATGGTGGCCGGATGACTATTCCGGTTCGCCGCAGGTCAGTTTCGCGGCAGAAGAGGCCGAGGAAATGGGCCTATCCCTAGGCGACGAGTTGACCGTAAATATCCTTGGCCGGGACATCGCCGTCGAAATCACCTCACTACGCGAGGTAGATTTTTCAACCGCCGGTATCGGCTTCATCATGTCGATGAACCCTTCGGCGCTGGCCGGAGCCCCACACAGCTTTATCGCCACCGTCTATGCCGAAGAACAGGCCGAGGCTGCCATTCTGCGCGATCTGGCCGGGCAATATCCGAACATCACCGCGATCCGGGTGCGTGATGCGATTGATCGTGTCTCGGGCCTGCTGGCCGGGCTGGCGGCGGCGACCTCCTATGGAGCGGGTGTGTCTTTGCTGACCGGTTTCTTGGTCTTGATCGGAGCCGCGGCAGCAGGCGAAACCGCGCGCCGCTACGAATCTGCGGTCCTCAAGACATTGGGCGCAGACCGGCGGCGTATTTTGCTCAGCTTTGCGTTGCGTTCGATCCTGCTGGGCGCAGCAGCCGGAGGCGTCGCCCTGCTGACCGGGATATTAGGGGGGTGGGCGGTAGCCACTTACATCTTTGACACCGGGTTCACGGTCATCTGGAGTTCAGCCCTGGGTATCGTGCTGGCCGGAATCCTTGTGACACTGGGCGCAGGTCTGGTCTTTGCCCTGCGCCCACTGGCCGTTCGTCCGGCCAGCATTCTGCGCGCTGCTGACTAGGATCAGCGCACGCAGGCCACCGGTTGCAGGATTTGCAACAGCTGTTCGTTGTCACAGACCAACGCATCCAGCGTGATCTCGTCCAACGAGGCATAGAAAACCTCGGCGGCGTCGCTTAGGGCCACCCGCAAGCGACACGCATCGGTCAATGGACAAGTATTGTCGGCATCGGCAAAACACTCGGCGATCGGTAAAGCGCCCTCAACATGGCGAAAAACCGACCCGACGCGAATTTCGTCAGCTGGGCGCGCCAGAGACATACCGCCATTGCGACCGCGCTGGGTGCTCAGGTAATCTAGCTGGCTCAATTGATTGATCACCTGTGCCAGATGGTTTTCCGAGATGTTGCACACATCCGCAATCTCGGCCTTTGTCACCAATCGATCCTGATGCGCCGCGCAATACATCAAAAGGCGCACTGCTATGTTTGTCCGTTTGGTAATCCGCATGTTGGCCTCCCTAATTTCAAGGTGGGACCTTATTGCATGTCTGGCAAAAAACCGGTTTGACATACATCAATCACTTCAAAGGACATGACGGCACGTGGCAGACCCCTATTTCTTTGGCTATGGCAGCCTTGTGAACCTTTCGACCCATGATTTCCCCGATCCGCACCCGGCCCGGTTAAAGGGATGGCGGCGCGCCTGGCGGCATACCGATCTGCGCCCGGTGGCCTTTCTGACCGCAATACCGGACCCGGATTGCGAGATTGAGGGGATGATAGCTCATGTGCCGAAAAACGATTGGGCAGCACTGGATGAACGGGAATGGGCCTATGATCGAGTGCCTGCCACGCAGGCGGTCACACATTCCCTGACCCATGACGTTGAAATTGCCGTCTACGCGGTGCCCCACGACCGTCATACCGCACCCAGCAACCACCATCCGCTGCTGCTCAGTTATATTGACGTAGTTGTGCAGGGTTATCTGCGTGCTTTCGGACCCGATGGAGTGGATCGGTTTTTTGCAACCACCGATGGTTGGGACGCGCCCATCCTGAATGATCGCGCAGAACCTCGGTATCCGCGCCATCAGCAACTAAAACCGGCAGAGACCGAATTGGTGGATGATCGCTTGCAACTGGTTTCGGCACAAGTGCTGCAGCCCGGCCAACAAAATAAGGCAGGCGGTCTGCCTGCCTCATTTGTGTTCTAGGCTGATTATTACCGGGTCAGGTACATTCACCCGCGTGCGCGGATCACCTGCAGCAGCGGCAGCAAGGTCGCCATTTCCGGACCCCGCTCCATGCCGGTTAGCGCCTTGCGCAGCGGCATGAAAAGGCCCTTGCCCTTGCGGCCGGTGGCCTCTTTCACCGCTTTGGTCCAGGCGCCCCATGTTTCACCATCGAAAGGCTCTTCGGGTAGCAGGGTCATCGCCTCGGCGATAAACTCACGGTCCTCATCCGCGATCAAGGGTTCAGCCCCGTCGCGGCACAGCTCCCACCAGCCTTTCAGATCGGCCAGCGTGGTGATGTTTTCGCGGGCCATTTTCCAGAACGGCTCGGCCAGATCTTCCGGAACGCCTGCATCGGCAACGGCGTCGGCCACATCGGCCAACGGCAGCGATTGCAGGTGCTTCGCCGTCAGCGGGAACAGGTCCTGCACGTCAAACTTGGTTGGTGCAGCCCCGAAACGGTTCACATCGAAACCTTCGATCAGCTCAGCCATGTCCGAACGCAATTCCACCGGATCCGAAGACCCCAGACGCGCCATCAGACTTAGCAAAGCCATCGGTTGCACACCCTGTTCACGCAGATCGCGCAGGGCCAGCGTGCCCAGACGCTTGGACAAAGCCTCACCTTGCGGACCGGTCAGCAGTGAGTGGTGCGCAAAGCGCGGGCAATTGCCACCCAGCGCCTCGATGATCTGAATCTGCGTCGCGGTGTTGGTCACGTGGTCCGAGCCACGCACCACATCTGTGACGCCCATCTCGGTGTCATCCACCACCGACGCGATCGTATACAGAACCTGCCCATCACCTCGGATAAGCACAGGATCGGACACCGATGCCGCATCGATTGAGATGTCGCCCAGAATGCCGTCGGTCCATTCGATCCGCTCATGATCCAGCTTGAACCGCCATACACCGTTGCCGCGTTCAGCCCGCAGCGCCTCTTTCTCGGCATCCGACAGGTTCAGCGCGGCGCGGTCATAGACCGGCGGCTTGCCCATGTTCAGTTGTTTCTTGCGCTTCAGGTCCAGCTCTGTCGGCGTTTCAAACGCCTCATAAAACCGGCCCATTTCGCGCAGTTTGTCAGCTGCTTCGGCATAGCGGTCCAGCCGTTCGGACTGACGTTCGACCCGGTCCCAATGCAGGCCCAACCATTCCAGATCCTGCTTGATCGCATCGACGTATTCTTCTTTCGACCGCTCGGGATCTGTGTCGTCGATACGCAGAATAAATGAACCGCCTGCCTTGCGGGCGATCAGATAGTTCATCAGGGCGGTGCGCAGGTTGCCCACATGGATATAACCGGTGGGCGACGGGGCAAAACGGGTGGTGGTCATGGAGTTCTCCTGTTGGCGCGGCTCATGTCACAAAGGCGCGTTTTTGTCCAGCAGGGGTTTCAGGTCGGCTGCACCGGCCAGTGCTGATTCAGGTCCGTCAGCCCGGCGCGGATCAACTCGGAGAGCACATCGAGATCGATATCCGCCAGCTTGTTCACATAAAGGCAGGATTTGCCCAATTTGTGCTTGCCCAGGCGCGTCAGAATATCCCCGAAATCCGCATAACCGGGCATGATATAGATCGACAGCGCGGATTTACGTGGGGAAAACCCGGTGGCTAGAAAATCACCCTCGCGCCCGGATTTATATCGATAATGGTAACGCCCATACCCGATCATCGACGGTCCCCACATAACTGGTGCAAATCCAGTTGCTTTGCGGAATAATGCATCCAGTACCCGTGCCTCCTCGGCTTTTCGCGTTGGCTGTACGGCCGAAAGGAAACTCTCAACGCTTTGCCTTGTGGGAACGGTTTTGTTTACAAATCGCGCCATGAACAAAATTTAACACGTAATGTTCAACCACACAGCCCATGTCTTGGGTGTATAGAGTGGCAAGTGACCCTCTCCGCCCTACCTAACATCCTGATATTCTGACAGGGAGATCCAAAATGACCATCAAATTGACCCGCCGCGCGGCCCTAGGAGCCGCAGCAGCATTGCCATTCGCATCCGTCGCCGCCCCAGTTCTGGCCGCCGGGACCGAAACCCAGGCCAATTCAACCATCGCCAAATCCTTTAAGTTGGGCGATTTCACCGTCACCACATTGTTGGACGGTAGCCTGCCCCGTGACGGTGCCAAGGATATCTTTGGCGGCGGCGCTTCGGACGAGGATTTCGCCAAGGTCTCAGCCGACAACTTCATCTCGCCCGAGGTGGCGCAGTTCTTCTTCACCCCGACGCTGGTTAATACCGGGTCTGAACTGGTTCTGTTCGACACTGGCCTGGGTCAGGGTGGCATTCAGGCCGCGCTGGCGGATGCGGGCGTGACGCCAGATCAGATCAACGTCGTTGTTATCACCCATATGCATCCCGACCATATCGGCGGCATGACGACCAATGACGCGCCGACCTTCCCGAATGCGCGCTATGTCACCGCATCGCCTGAATATGATTTCTGGGCCGCGCAAGACGCAGGCAACCGTGTCGGCGATCTGGTCGCGGCCAAAGTGACACCGCTGGCCGAAAAGATGACCTTTGTGGAAGATGGGGGCGAGGTCGCGTCGGGCATCACCGCAGTCGCAGCCTATGGGCACACTCCGGGTCACACGGTTTACCACTTGGAAAGCAACGGGCAGCGTCTGGTGCTGACCGCTGATTTGGCCAATCACTATGTCTGGTCTTTTGCCCACCCGGATTGGGAGGTGCGCTTTGACATGGACAAGGCTGCCGCCACCGCATCCCGGCGCAATGTGCTGGGCATGCTGGCCGCCGACAAGGTGCCTATGATCGGCTATCACATGCCGTTCCCGGCGGCTGGCTTTGTCGAAACGCGCGGTGACGGGTTCCGCTTTGTCCCGGTCAGCTATCAGATGATGGGCTAAGCCCTAGTATCCAGGGTCCGGCCGCACAATTGAGCCATCCATGAAACGGGACAGGCGAAAAGCGGCCGGATCGACGCAAGGCGTGGTTTCGGCAACCAGGTCAGCCATCAGGCGGCCTGCCGCGGGGCCGATACCAAACCCGTGACCGGAAAACCCGGTTGCAATATACATTCCCGCCATCTCATCCACCCCCGAGATTACCGGCACCGCATCCGGTGTTACATCGATCATCCCCGCCCAGCTTTGTACAATCTCGGCCTGTTCAAGCGCCGGAAACGCTTTGCGTGCTTTGGCCCATGCCTTGCGCAACACTTTTGACGACGGCTCGGGGTCCAGCACACGGCATTTTTCGAACGGCGTCACATCGGTTGGCAGCCAGGTCTGATCCTGCTGCGCCTCGGTGCGCCAGCGGCCCGACAATCGAAAGCGCAAAGACCGCCATTCCTGTTTAAAGGCAGGCAGGAACTGTCGGCCCAGACGAAAGCTGTCGGGCACGATATCAACCGTATTCTCGCGACCGGACGCGATGCTATAGCCCCCATCAGCGCGCTTTCGCATGGCAAATTCATCCGCCCAAAGCGCTGTTTCAGGACCCTCGACAGGTGACGTGCGCAGAACAGTGTTGATTACCTTCAGTTGCGGCAGATCAATCCCAGCATTCCCGGCAAACAGACGTGACCAGGCACCTCCGGCCAAAACCACATAGTTACATGCTACCCGGCCACGCTCGGTAAACACACCAGCAACGCGGCCGTCCCTAAGATCGACACTGCGCACGGCGCAATTGGTCATCAGCACCGCCCCTCGGTCCCGCGCCGCCTCGGCGATGGCGGGCGCGGCCCATTGCGGTTCGGCCCGACCGTCCTGCGGCATATAAAGGGCGCAATCAAAATCCGTTTCATTGCCGGGCAGCATCGCGTCCAACTCTCCCCCGGCCACCAATCTGGCACCGGTTTGCAACCCGGCGACATGGCGCAGCCAATGTTCCAAATTTCCGCTGCTGCGTTTGCCCGAGGCGCCAAACAGGATGCCCGAACGGGTGTAACCGGTCTTGCGACCGGTCCGCTGATCCAGCCCCTGCCACAGATGCAGCGCCTCGACCATCAATGGGATTTCCCGCGGATCGCGCATACCCAGACGCACCCATCCCCAGTTGCGCGAGCTTTGCTCGCCCGCGATCTGCCCTTTTTCACACAGCAACACTGAAGCACCGCGTTCAGACAATTCCAGCGCGGTTGACGCGCCGATTATGCCGCCGCCAATGACAACGACATCCACGGTTTTGGGCAAGTGCAAATCAGGTTCGACGGGGGTTGGCTTAGGGCCGGGCATCAACCGCTCTTATTTCATGGCTCGGACCGCCATGAAGGCCCAGAGCGGACGCGCAGGCAACGTACCTTGTGCCGCAGGGCCAATGATTTTCCAAAGCTGTGGCGAACACGCCAATAGGCGCAAGAAAACACGCGCCATTCCGTCCGGATTTACCAAAAAATTAGGCTGCGCCGCGCAGCTCTGCCAATTTCTGGCGCAGGGTCGACCCCAACCCGCTGTCTTTCGTGTCGACCTCTTCGTCCATCTCGGCCTGTTGAGGCAGTTCAGGAAAGACGGTCGGCGCTTTTGTGGATTTTGCCTCAGGCTCGGGGTCTTCGGACTCATCCTCGCGAAGAAGATCCGCGATGGCAGAATCCAGCTTAGCTTCGTCCAGAACCAGCGCCTCGGACTCCATTGATTTGTACCTCAACGGCGGGTGAAGCGGTTTGTCATATCCCTCATACATAATAACACCAAATCGTTAACTCAGACATCCAACACCAAGTGCGCCACAATTCGATACTTTCGAAATAAGGTCACACCGCCCCAGATGGGGCGTGAATTAAGCTAAAATGTGGCAAAAAAATGTCTCAATTTCAAGCCATCTATTCCAAGAGAGGCTGGAAAATTAGAGTGTTATCGAAAAAATTGAAACAATGCTCACCCTTCTGGACAAACTGGCCCAGCCAAGGAAACACTCATTCATCCCTCAATTGGTTCCAGAGCAGTTCAGCCTTTGTCCCGCCAGCGATTCACAATCGGATAGCGGCGATCCAGCCAGAAAGCCCGATGTGTCAACCGGGTTCCGGGGGCGGACTGAAAGCGTTTGTATTCGCTGATATAGATCAGATGTTCGACTCGCCGCGCGTCTGCCTCGTCAAACCCGGCCGCGACACAATCGGCGATCGAGCCCTCGCGGTCGACCAGAATATCCAGAATGGCATCCAAAACCGGATAGTCGGGCAGGCTGTCGCTGTCCTTTTGGTCCTCACGCAGCTCGGCACTGGGCGGCTTGTCGATGACCGAAGGGCGGATCACCTCACCTGCGGGTCCCATCATCCAGTCGCGGTGGTTTGCATTGCGCCAGCGGCAGGTCTCAAACACACGGGTTTTGTACAAATCCTTGATCGGGTTATAGCCCCCGTTCATATCGCCGTAGATGGTGGCATATCCCACCGCGACCTCGGATTTGTTGCCTGTGGTCAGAAGCATCTCACCAAACTTGTTCGAGATCGCCATCAACAGCAAACCACGCAGGCGGGATTGGATGTTCTCTTCGGTCAAATCCGCATCACGCCCAGTAAACAGCGGGGCCAAGGTATCGGTCACGGCTGCCCTGCTGTCCGAGATCGGTACATAGTCATAGTGAACGCCTAACGCCTTGGCGACGGCCTCGGCATCGTCCAACGACGCCTGACTGGTGTATTCCGATGGCAGCATCACACAGCGAACATTCTCAGCGCCGATGGCATCCACTGCGATAGCCGCGACCAAGGCAGAATCGACACCGCCCGACAAGCCCAGCAGCGCTTTTTTGAACCCGGTCTTACCCATATAGTCGCGCAAAGATTGCACCATGGTGCGATAGTCCTGCTCCCATTCGTCGGGCTGCGGCACGATTTCAGCGGGCACGATGCGCCAGCCATCATCGCCACGCTCCAAATCGATATGCGTCACGGCCTCGTCAAAGACAGGCATCCGAAACGCCAGCTCTCCGCCCGGGTTCAGGCCAAACGTGGCCCCGTCGAAAACCTGATCGTCCTGACCGCCAACCATGTTCAGATAGATCAGCGGCAGGCCAGTCTCGACCACGCGGGCCACCATATGGTTGAGGCGCACGTCGTATTTGTTGCGGAAATACGGCGAACCATTGGGGATCAGCAGGAACTCGGCACCGGTTTCCTCAAGCGTTTCGGCCACATCCGGATGCCAGCTGTCCTCGCAGATGGGGCTGCCGATGCGGGTGTTGCCAACCGCATAAGGCCCGCCCAAAGGCCCGGCATCGTACAGGCGAACTTCGTCGAACACGGTTTCATTGGGCAAATGATGTTTCAACGACTTGCTGCTGATCCGCCCGTTCTTGAGGATCAGGTACGCATTGAAAAGATTGCCGTCTTCGGCCCAGGGGCCGCCAATCGCCATCGCAGGGCCATCGACGCATTGTTTAGCCAGATCCTCGACCGCCGCCATCGCCGCCCGGTGGAATGCAGGCTTCATCACCAGGTCCTGCGTGTTGTAGCCGGTGATGAACATCTCGGGGAACGCCACCAGATCGGCCCCGGCCTCGCGCCCCTGCTTCCACGCGGCCAACGCCTTAGCTGCGTTGCCGTCGATATCCCCAACAGTGGGATTGAGTTGCGCCAGAGTGATACGGAAACGGTCGGCCATTGTGCCCTCTTGCCCTCGTCAGTCTTACAGCCATTTAGCAGATCATTGCGCAAGTAAAAGGCAAATGCGGCAAAACCCGTTGCTCTGCCCCCACCTGTACCTTAGTTTTGCGCAAAAGGATGAACACTGGGCAGGCAGGACAGATTATGAACGCTTTTCGCATTTCCATTGCCGCATCAGCAATTGCTCTGATCGCTACGGGCGCCGCCGCACAGAACGGTCAGGTAATCACCACGGACGATGAGGTCGGCGGAGTTTACGAAGGCACGTTCGAAAACGGCCTGCGCCACGGAACCGGTACGTATCGCCTGCCTAACGGGTTCGAATATAGCGGCGAATGGGCTGAGGGTGAGATTCAGGGCAAGGGGATTGCCCGCTATGTCAACGGCTCGATCTACGAAGGCATGTTTGTCAAAGGACAACCGGAAGGGCGCGGCAAGATCATCTATGCCGATGGCGGCAGCTATGAAGGTGAATGGGCCGACGGGTCACTCAATGGCGTTGGCATCGCGATCTATGCTAATGGCGCGCGCTACGAGGGCAATTTCAAAAACGCGCGTTATCACGGCAAGGGCATGATGACGGACCCCAGCGGCTTTAGCTATGACGGGGACTGGGTTGATGGCGTCAAACAGGGCAGTGGCAAGATTACCTATGCCGAAGGCGGTATCTATGAGGGCGAGATCAAGGACGGTCAGCGCCACGGTCAAGGCAGCCTGACCCTGCCCGACGGGATGACTTACGTCGGCGATTGGGTCGAAGACCGCATAACAGGCTCCGGACGTATGACCCTTGTCAACGGTGACGTCTACGAAGGCGAACTGATCGAGGGTCGGCGTCAAGGCAAGGGCAAGATGATTTATGCCAATGGCGACGTCTACGAAGGTGATTATGCCAACGATCTGCGCCATGGTCAGGGGGCCTATACCGGCACTGACGGATTTGCATACACCGGCGAATGGACCGACGGGCTGCTTGAAGGTCTAGGTGAGATGACCTATCCGGATGGCTCGGTCCATGTCGGCGATTTCAAGGCAGATCTGGCCGAGGGCAAGGGCCTGATCACCTACCCCGACGGCTCGACCTATGATGGCGATTGGATCGCTGGCGTGATTGAAGGTCAGGGTATTTCCACCTATCCCAATGGCACGGTCTACAAAGGACAGTTCAAAAACGCCAAGCCGAGTGGTAAGGGCATTCTGACATCTGCTGACGGGTCGAGCTATGACGGAGACTGGGCCGATGGTCTGCGTCAGGGCAAGGGCTTGTCCACGTATCCCGATGGCACCACCTATTCCGGCGAATTCAACGCAGGCAAGCGCCACGGGCAAGGTGAAATCGTCATGGCCAACGGGTTCAGCTATTCTGGCCAATGGACCGAAGGCAAGATCACCGGTGACGGGATCGCCACGTATCCTAGCGGCGATGTTTACGAGGGCAGCTTTGTCGACGCCAAACGGCACGGCAACGGCACAGTGCGCTATGCCAACGGCGAAGAGGAAACCGGTGTCTGGGAAAACGGTGCATTGGCGACATCGAGCAGTGCGACCCCTGAGGCGGATGCCACGGACACAACTGATTCGGACGGCTGAACCTTCACCACGGCACGGGTTTGCCGGCCCAATCGAAAAACCCTCCTGTTTCGGCTGGGGTTAAATGCGCCATCACGGTCAACAGGTTCTCGGCGGCTTCATCCGGTGCAACAGCGGGATGACGCCCCAGGTATTTTCGGGTGAATTCAGTTTTCACAGTGCCGGGATGCAGGGCAACGCAGATCGCCTGCTTGTGGGTACGATGCAGTTCGATCGCCCCCGTATGTACGATCTGGTTCACCGCGGCTTTTGCTGCGCGATAGCTGACCCAACCGCCCAGCCTATTGTCCCCGATGGACCCGACGCGTGCCGATAGCACTGCAATTATCGCCCGGCGATCCCGCGGCAGCAGGCGTGATGCATGGCCTAGAATGAGCGCAGGTCCGACAGCGTTCAACGCAAACTGGTCCATCATTGTCTGCGCTGTGACCGCACGCAGTGTCTTTTCCGGGGCCGCCCCGTTGATCTCTAACGCGCCCGAGGCGACGAGGATCAAGTCGAAGGGGCCGGACAACTTGCCCAATACGCTCTCAACACCGGCGGGATCGGTTAAATCAAATCCGTCCGTAGACCGCGACAAGGTGGTCACCGCCATGCCCTGCCCCCTCAGGCGGTGACATACCGCCTGACCGATTCCCCCTGACGCGCCTATGATCAGTGCTGTTTTCATGGCCAACCACCTAGACGTCCTGCCACGCGGATCAATACGCCCCTCTAGAAAGAAACCCCTGCAACAGCAGTTAAGGCGCAAATGGGTCTTTTCATTCTGGGCGGGCTCTGTATAAATTCCGCCCCATGATCAACCGCGCAGATATCCCTTTTGCCGACACCGCCCTGTGCGGTGCGTCTCTGCGTGGCCTACTGATCCTAATCCGCCTCTGAGCGTGCCATCCGGCGCGCCCGCTCAGAGGAGGACGCCCGCGCGCCATAGGCTTTAGGACAGAAGAAGAAAGAGAATCCCATGACCAACGTGACCGACCAAGACCGCGTCTTGATCTTTGACACCACTTTGCGTGACGGCGAGCAAAGCCCTGGCGCAACCATGACCCATGACGAAAAACTGGAAATCGCAGAACTGCTGGACGAAATGGGCGTCGACATCATCGAGGCCGGGTTTCCCATCGCCTCCGAGGGTGATTTCAAAGCGGTATCCGAGATCGCCGAGCGATCTAAAAACAGCCGCATCTGCGGCCTGGCGCGTGCCAATTTCGCCGATATCGACCGCTGTTGGGAAGCAATCAAGCACGCCGGAAAGAACCGAATTCACACGTTCATCGGCACCTCGCCACTGCACCGCGCCATTCCGAACCTGACACAGGACGAAATGGCCGAGAAAATCCACGAGACAGTCAGCCACGCGCGCAACCTGTGTGAAAACGTGCAATGGTCGCCGATGGATGCAACGCGGACCGAGTGGGATTATCTTTGCCGCGTGATCGAGATTGCGATCAAGGCCGGTGCCACAACCATCAATATCCCCGACACTGTGGGCTATACGGCCCCGATGGAATCGGCTGACCTGATCAAGCGCCTGATCGAGACGGTGCCGGGTGCAGATGAGGTGGTCTTCGCAACTCACTGCCACAACGATCTTGGCATGGCGACGGCGAACTCGCTGGCCGCTGTCGCGGGCGGGGCACGTCAGATTGAATGCACTATCAACGGCCTTGGCGAACGCGCAGGCAATACGGCGTTGGAAGAGGTCGTCATGGCGCTGCGCACCCGCAATGACATTATGCCGTGGAGCACCGGCATTGACACGACCAAGATCATGCATATCTCGCGCCGCGTTGCGACGGTGTCGGGCTTCAATGTGCAGTTCAACAAGGCCATCGTCGGCAAGAACGCCTTTGCCCATGAAAGCGGTATCCACCAGGATGGCATGCTGAAGAACCGCGAAAACTTTGAGATCATGCGCCCCGAAGATATCGGCCTCTCGGGCACGTCCTTGCCTTTGGGAAAACACTCGGGCCGCGCGGCGTTGCGCGATAAGCTGGAAACGCTGGGCTATGAGGTTGGTGACAACCAGCTCAAGGATATCTTCGTGCGGTTCAAGGATTTGGCTGACCGCAAGAAAGAGGTGTTTGACGACGATCTCATCGCACTGATGACGCTGGACGATGAAGACGATCATCTGCAATTGGTGTCGATGAAAGTGACCTGCGGAACCGGCGGACAGGCGGAGTCGACGGTCGAGTTGGAAGTGGACGGCAAGGACATCATCGCAACCGAACACGGCGACGGTCCGGTGGATGCGACCTTCAAGGCTATCCGCGCGATCTTTCCGAACAAAGCCCATCTTCAGCTGTATCAAGTGCATGCTGTAACCGCGGGCACTGATGCCCAGGCCACAGTGTCGGTGCGTCTGGAAGAGGACGGCATGATCGCAACGGGCCAATCGGCCAACACGGATACGGTGGTGGCTTCGGCCAAAGCCTATCTTCACGCCTTGAACCGCCTGATCGTACGCCGTGAAAAAACCGGCCCCGGGACCGATGCGCGCGAAATCAGCTACAAAGACCTGACCTAGGGGCAAAGGCTCTCGCACCCGCGGCGGCCCGGCTTCGCCGAACCTTCTTGGGTTTTGGGCCCGGCAGCGCGCCATAGGCGCGCTGCCGGGCCCAACTCGGTTGGCTGCATCTTTGATGCGGGCAAGCGAGGCGGGAGCATTCTGGAATTGACTGAAGACTGTGTTCAGAGCGCCTTGAACAACTTGGTCAACCGGGCAGCTTCGTTTTCCAGACCGAATGGTGCATTGACGATAAACATACCTGAACCGACCATGTGGTGCCCTTCTCGCACCGGATCAAACCGAACCTCGTGGCAAAACGCCTTGGGCAGATTCTGCGCCTGCAACCCCGAAACCATCGCCCGGTGACGGTCATCCGTTAGCAGCGGATACCACAGGGCAATCACGCCAACATTCCACTTGCGATGCAGCTTGGCGATGATGCCGGGCAGACGATCATATTCCGATTTCACTTCGTAGCTTGGGTCGATCAGCAACATCCCGCGCCGCGGCGCCGGCGGCAGCAGGGATTGCGCCAATTCGTACCCATCCTGCTGATACACTTTGGCTCCATAGGGTGACATCGCCATAGCCAAAGCCGCGTGTTCTTGCGGGTGTAGCTCTGCAAAGTGCAGACTGTCTTGATCGCGTAGCAAACTGGCCGCGATCATCGGAGAACCGGGATAGGCCGCACTTCCCTGTCGCTGCTGAACCGCCGCAATTGCCCGGCTCAGTGGATGATCCGCATCGAACCAGTCGGCCTTTTGAGCTCGTCCGATACCCGCCGCCGCCTCGCCCGTGCGCAGTGCCTCAACCGCATCCAGCTTATACAGACCCCGACCAGAGTGGGTTTCAAGGTATGTCAGCGGCTTGTCTTTGCGGGTCAAATAATTCAGCACCCATGCCAATAATGCGTGCTTTTGCACATCAGCCAGATTCCCGGCGTGGTAAATGTGTTGATAAGAGAGCATATTGCCTTCTAAAGTCCCTCTCAATAAGGCGGAAAGGTGCTGATTGTCGCGGAATCAGCCCTTTAACCGGGCGTATTGGCACCCTATAAGTCATCCGTCCCGGAACCGTCGAGTCGCGGGCAGTAGAAAACCGACATACAGGATCAGGGGAATCATGGGGATCTTTGGCAATCTGGGCGGCCTGTTCACAGCGGACATGGCCATCGACCTTGGGACAGCGAACACGCTGGTTTATGTCAAAGGGCGCGGTGTGATCCTGTCTGAACCGTCCGTTGTCGCCTACCACGTGAAAGACGGTGTGAAAAAAGTGCTGGCCGTGGGTGAGGACGCCAAGCTGATGCTGGGCCGGACGCCGGGTTCGATTGAAGCCATCCGTCCGATGCGCGAAGGTGTCATTGCCGATTTCGACACCGCCGAAGAGATGATCAAGCATTTCATCCGCAAGGTGCATAAACGCTCGACCTTTTCGAAACCCAAGATCATCGTCTGCGTTCCGCATGGCGCTACCCCGGTTGAGAAACGCGCGATCCGTCAGTCGGTTCTGTCCGCAGGTGCACGTCGCGCCGGATTGATTGCCGAGCCTATTGCAGCCGCGATTGGCGCGGGCATGCCGATCACCGATCCGACCGGCAACATGGTCGTCGATATCGGCGGCGGCACCACCGAAGTGGCGGTTCTGTCGCTTGGCGACATCGTCTATGCCCGCTCAGTCCGTGTGGGCGGAGACCGGATGGATGAGGCCATTATTTCCTACCTGCGCCGCCAGCAGAACCTGCTGGTGGGTGAATCGACCGCCGAGCGGATCAAGACCACCATCGGGACTGCCCGCATGCCCGATGACGGCCGTGGCCAGTCGATGCACATCCGCGGCCGCGACCTGCTAAATGGCGTGCCCAAGGAAATCGAAATCAGCCAGGCGCAAGTGGCCGAGGCATTGTCGGAACCGGTTCAAGCAATCTGCGAAGCCGTCATGACCGCGCTGGAAACCACTCCGCCCGATCTGGCTGCGGACATCGTGGACCGGGGCGTCATGCTGACCGGTGGTGGCGCGCTGCTGGGCGATCTGGATCTAGCCCTGCGCGAACAGACCGGACTGGCCGTGTCGATTGCCGATGAAAGCCTGAATTGTGTGGCTTTGGGCACCGGCAAGGCGCTGGAATATGAAAAACAGCTGCGCCACGCGATTGACTACGAAAGCTAAGGCGCGCACCCTTTAAGGGTCAACACTCGGGCAAGAGCAGCACGGGAAGGTAACCTGTGGCAAAGGACCGATCACAGCGCGACGAATACACTACCCCCCTGCGCCGTCTGCTGTTGGGGGTCGTAGTGCTGTGCCTGCTTGCCATCTTCCTGGTCTGGCGGATCGACAGCCCGCGTGTGGAACGGTTCCGCGCGCAGGTGGTGGACCGGGTGGTGCCCTCGATGGAATGGGCCATGGTTCCGGTCACCGCCGTAGTCAACCTGGCCCGCGATTTCCAAAGCTATCAACGCCTGAGCGAACAGAACCAGGAACTGCGCAGCGAACTGCGCTTGATGCGCGCCTGGAAAGAAGCCGCGTTGCAACTGGAACAGGAAAACGCCCGGCTGCTGGATTTGAACAACGTGCGCCTTGACCCGCGTCTGACCTATATCACCGGGGTTGTGATGGCCGATAGCGGCTCGCCGTTCCGACAGTCAGTTCTGCTGAATGTGGGCGAACGCGACGGTATCACCGATGGCTGGGCAACGATGGACGGGATCGGTGTGGTCGGGCGCATTTCCGGCGTGGGGCCGGACACGGCCCGGGTGATCCTGATGACCGATGCCTCCAGCGCGATCCCGGCCACAATCCAGCCCTCGGGCCAGACTGCTCTGATCACCGGCGACAACACATCCGCGCCAGCGGTCGAGTTTCTGGAGAACCGAGAGCTGGTCCGCCCCGGCGACCGGGTCGTAACCTCAGGCGATGGCGGCGTGTTTCCCGGCGGTTTGCTGATCGGTCAGATCACCGCTGATCCCGGCGGTCGCCTGCGGGTGCGCCTGTCAGCAGATTTTGAACGGCTCGAGTTTCTGCGGGTGCTGCGCTATCAATCCGCGCCCCAGATCCGCGATCCGGGCGATATCGTCGGCCCGCGAAACCCCGAGGCTGCCCTGACCCCGTCCGAGGTCGGCGATGGATAGCGCAACCTCACAGCTTTGGTCCAAGCGTGTGCTGTATCTGATACTGGCCGCCCTTGTCCTGTTTCTGCACTTGCTGCCGCTGGACACGAAACCGGACCGCTGGCCGTTTCCGGACCTTTTGATCGCTCTGACCTTTGCCTGGGTGCTGCGGCGGCCCGAATATGTGCCGACCCTGCTGATCGCCATTGTCATGCTGATGGCTGATCTGTTGCTGCAACGCCCGCCCGGCTTGTTGGCGGCGCTGGTAGTCTTGGGCGCTGCCTATCTGCGCTCGGCTGCATTTGGAATGCGGGATTCAGGGTTTATTAGCGAATGGTCCACCGTCGCAGTGGTGATCACGGGAGTTTTCATGCTGAACCGTGTCATTCTTGCTATTGTGTCTGTGCAACAAGCAGCATTGGGGCCCGTGGTGATACAAGTAGTTCTGACAATTGCGGTTTATCCTTTGATCGTTCTGCTTAGCCAGAACGCCCTTGGCGTGCGGCGTGCAACCGTGGCCAATACCAATGCTGTAGGGGCCCGAGGATGAAACAGCGCAAACCCAAAGCCCCGGGCCTTGCCTATAAACGCTTGCCTCGTCGGGCATTGCTTTTGGGCGGGCTGCAGGCCGCCTTCATCGGCGGGCTCGCCGCCAGAATGCGTTATATGCAGGTGGATCAGGCCGATGAATACCGCCTGCTGGCTGAGGAAAACCGGATCAATATCCGCCTGATCCCGCCCACCCGTGGCCGGATTTACGACCGCAACGGCGAGATCATCGGCCAGAACTCGCCCTCATACCGTATCGTCATGGTGCGTGAGGATGCCGGTGACGTCGATCAGGTTATCGCCAAGCTATCTGAACTGATCCCCCTTACAGCGGATGAGATTGAACGCGCCAAGACCGAAATGCGCCGCTCGGCCCCGTTCCTGCCGGTCACGCTGGCCGATCAGGTCACGTGGGAGGACATCTCGAAAGTTGCCGTCAACGCCCCCGCCCTGCCCGGTGTGATCCCCGAAGTGGGGCAGACAAGGCAGTACCCCCGCTATGAGGATTTTGCCCATGTGGTCGGCTATGTCGGCCCGGTAAGCGATTATGACCTGAGCCAGATCGAAGACCCTGAGCCGGTCCTACGAATTCCGCGGTTTCAGATCGGCAAGGTCGGGCTGGAGGCCAAGCAGGAAATAAGCCTGCGCGGCAAAGCTGGGGCCAAACGGGTCGAGGTCAACGCCACCGGCCGCGTGATGCGCGAACTGGACCGGCAAGAAGGTGAGACCGGGGCCGACCTCCAGCTATCGGTCGACGCTGATCTTCAGCAATATGCGCAAGCGCGGCTGGCCGGGGAAAGCGCCGCCGCAGTGGTGATCGATTGCGAGACCGGCGATATCCGTGCCATCAGCTCGGCCCCCAGCTTTGATCCGAACCTGTTCGTGCGCGGTATCTCCGTCGGCGACTACCGAACACTGACACAGGACAATTACCGCCCGCTGGCCAACAAAACGGTGCAGGGCACCTATCCGCCGGGCTCGACCTTCAAGATGATCACCGCCATGGCCGCGCTTGAGGCCGGGGTGATCGGGCCATCAAACACGGTCTACTGCCCCGGCCACCTGAAGGTGGGCAGCCGCCGCTTTCACTGCTGGAAACGCGGCGGACATGGGACTGTTGATCTCAATCTTTCGCTGAAACGCAGTTGCGATGTCTACTACTACGACGTGGCTCTGCGCACCGGCATCGACAATATATCCGAGATGGCCCGCACCTTCGGACTGGGCGTCAAGCACGATATACCGATGTCGGCCGTAGCTGCCGGACTGGCCCCGAACCAGGAATGGAAAGAACGTGTTCACGGTGAAAGCTGGTTGGTCGGTGACACCGCGAACGCGTCTATTGGTCAGGGCTTCATGCTGGCCTCCCCCCTGCAACTTGCCGTGATGACAGCGCGGATTGCGACAGGGCGTGCGGTCAAGCCGCGTTTGGTGCGGTCCGTGAACGGGATTGAGCAGCCTTCCGGCGCTGGTGAGCCGCTGGCCGTCAATCCGAACAATCTGGAACGAATCCGCAAGGCCATGTTCTCGGTTTCGAATGAACGGGGCGGCACCGCCTATCGCAGCCGTATCATCGCGGATGACCTGCGCATGGCCGGTAAAACCGGCACTAGCCAGGTGCGCAACATCACCAAGGCAGAGCGCGCCGCCGGTGTGATCCGCAACGAAGACCTGCCATGGGAACGCCGCGACCACGCACTGTTTGTCAGCTTTGCGCCTTATGACAATCCGAAATACGCCATAGCCGTGGTCGTAGAACATGGCGGCGGCGGGTCAAAGGCAGCGGCCCCGGTCGCGCGGGACATCATGTTGCAAGCGCTGTACAACGGCACACCGCCGCTTGAGGCTTATCCGGCTGGCGATCGCGACCGCATCAAGGAACAGCAAAAACGGCTTGAGGGCGACCGTCGCCCCAAAGCGCGTCCGACCGAGAAGGACCGCGCATGAGCTATCTTGAATATGCCGTCAAATCCACACCGTCAGGGTTCCGCAAATTCCTGTATATGAACTGGCCCCTGACCCTGTTGCTGATCAGCACGGCAAGTGCCGGGTTCCTGATGTTGTATTCGGTTGCGGGGGGATCATGGATGCCCTGGGCGGAACCGCAGATGGAACGCTTTGGACTGGGTCTGACGGCGATGTTCATCATCGCTTTGGTGCCGATCTGGTTCTGGCGAAACATGTCCGTCGTGGCCTATCTCGGGTCAATTGTTCTTCTTGTTTTTGTTGAACTATTTGGCACCATTGGCATGGGCGCACAGCGCTGGATCGACCTGGGCTTCATGCGGCTGCAACCGTCCGAGGTTATGAAAGTTGCGCTAGTCATGGTTTTGGCCGCCTATTACGACTGGCTGCCATCTCATAAAACGTCACGCCCGCTGTGGGTGCTGATCCCGGTGGCGTTGATCCTGATCCCCACTTTCATGGTTCTGAAACAACCCGATCTGGGCACTTCGATCTTGCTGTTGGCGGCAGGTGGCGGGCTGATGTTTTTGGCTGGAGTCCACTGGGCTTACTTCGCCGCCGTCATCGCCGCTGTGGTCGGTCTGATTGCCACCGTGTTCAACAGCCGCGGGACTGAGTGGCAATTGCTCAAGGATTATCAGTTCCGACGGATCGACACGTTTCTGGACCCGTCCACCGATCCGCTGGGCGCGGGATATCACATAACCCAATCCAAGATCGCTTTGGGATCGGGTGGATGGAACGGGCGCGGGTTCATGCAGGGTACGCAGTCGCGCCTGAACTTTTTGCCCGAGAAACACACCGACTTCATCTTTACCACGCTGGCCGAAGAGTTCGGCTTTGTCGGCGGCATCACCCTACTGACTCTGTATGGTTTGATCCTGGTGTTCTGCCTGATCACCGCGCTTTCGACGAAAGATAGATTCTCGTCGCTGGTGACGCTGGGCATCGCGCTGAACTTCTTTTTGTTCTTTGCCGTCAACATGTCGATGGTGATGGGCCTCGCCCCGGTGGTGGGTGTGCCGTTGCCGATGGTTAGCTATGGCGGTTCCGCCATGCTGGTTCTGATGGCCGCCTTCGGTATCGTCCAAAGCGCCCATATCCACCGCCCCCGCTGATCCGAAAGGCCTCCTATGCCCGTGAACGTCCTGTTTTCCGCGCGCCCAGCCCAATGGCCGATCTATAAACCACTATTGACCAAAGGCCTGACCGAGGCCGGGGTAGACTTTCGCCTGGCAACCGAGTTTGAGCCGGATCAAGTCGACTATATTGTCTATGCCCCAAGCGGTGGGTTACTGGATTTCACCCCATACACCCGGTTGAAGGCTGTGCTTAGCCTGTGGGCCGGGGTCGAAAAAATCGCAGGGAATGAGACCCTGACCGTGCCGCTGGCGCGGATGGTGGATCATGGCCTGACACAAGGCATGACTGAATGGGTGGTGGGCCACGTGCTGCGCCATCACCTCGGCATGGATCGGCACATCACCGTACAGGATGGTGTCTGGACCCCTGCACCGCCCCCGCTGGCAACCGGACGTCAGGTCTGCGTTCTGGGCCTTGGCGCGTTGGGCGAAGCGGCAGCGCGTGCGCTGGCGGCGCTGAATTTCGATGTCACTGGCTGGAGCCGTACAGCCAAGAATATTCCCGGTATCACTTGCCTGCATGGTCCTGTCGGGCTGCGTACAGCCTTGTCGCGGGCCGAGATCGTGGTTCTGCTGCTGCCCGACACACCCGCCACCGTGAATATATTGAACGCCGACACTCTGGCCCTGCTGCCAAAGGGCGCTTGCATTATCAACCCCGGTCGGGGCCCGTTGATCGACGACGATGCCCTGCTGGCGGCACTGAATACGGGTCAGGTCGGTCACGCAACGCTGGACGTGTTTCGGGTTGAGCCACTGCCTGCAGATCACCCCTATTGGGCGCATCCGAACGTGACGGTGACCCCGCATATCGCATCGGAAACCCGGCCCGAAACAGCGGCGCAGGTGATCTGCGAGAACATCCGCCGAGGTGAGGAAGGCAAACCCTTCCTGCACCTCGTTGATCGGTCTCTGGGGTACTAGGCCGCGATCAGGCCGCGCCCTTTCAGCAAGGCCTCAACCCCCGGCAACCGACCGCGGAAGGCTAGGTACAGCTCTTCGGCCTCGCGTGAGCCGCCGGTGGACAGGATGTTTTCTTCCAACGCTTTCGCGCGTTCGGGGTCAAAGGCCCCTCCGGCCTCTTCAAACGCGGCAAAGGCATCGGCGTCCATGACCTCGGACCACATATAGCTGTAGTAGCCCGCGCTATAGCCATCGCCCGCAAAGACGTGCGCGAAATGCGGAGTGGCGTGGCGCATGCCGATAGCCTGCGGCATTCCGATACTGTCCAGAACCTCAACCTGTTTCGCCATCGGATCAGTTGGGGCTGCGCCATCATGGAACGCCAGATCAACCAGCGCCGAGGCGACATATTCCACTGTCTGGAACCCCTGATCGAAATTTGCGGCTTTCAGTACTTTGTCCAACATCTCCTGCGGCATCGCCTCGCCGGTTTCGGCGTGGGTGGCGAATTCGGCCAGAACCTCGGGCACTTCTAACCAGTGTTCGTAAAGCTGACTGGGCAATTCCACAAAATCCCGCGCCACGCTAGTGCCCGAGATGCTTTCATAGGTCACGTCAGACAACATCTGATGCAGGGCGTGGCCGAATTCGTGGAACAGGGTCCGCGCGTCATCATAAGACAGCAGCGCCGGGTCACCTTTGGCAAAATTGCAGACGTTGATCACGACGGGGGCCTGCACCTTGGGGAACTTGGCTTGCGAGCGCATCGCGCTGCACCACGCACCAGACCGTTTGGAGCCTCGCGCAAAATAATCGCCGATGAACACAGCAATGTGTTGCCCGTTGCGCGTGACTTCCCATGCCCGGCAATCATCGTGATAAAGCGGCACGTCCAGTGTTGAGAACTCCAACCCGAACAGCCGGTTTGCGCAGGCAAAGGACGCCTCGATCATCCGATCCAGCTGCAGGTACGGTTTCAACGCGGCCTCATCCAGATCATGCTCGGCCTTGCGGCGTTTCTCGGCATAATAACGCCAGTCCCACGCTTCCAGCGGGCCGTTGACGCCGTCCTCCTGCATCATCTGTGTCAGGATGTCAGCATCCGCATCAGCGCGCGATTTGGCGGGCGCCCACACTTGCATCAGCAGGTCGCGTACCTTGTCCGGCGTGCGGGCCATTTCGGTCTCCAGCTTGAAATCAGCGAAACTGTCATAGCCCAGCAGCCTCGCGCGTTCCTCACGCAACTGCAGGATTTCCGCGGCGATCTTGCGATTATCGGTTTCACCGCCGTTGGCGCCGCGCGCTGTCCAAGCCCGATAGGCTTTTTCCCGCAGGTCGCGACGGGGTGAAAATTGCAGGAACGGCACAATAAGCGAGCGCGACAGGGTGACCACAGGACCCCTTGCTCCCTTTTCCTGCCCCGCAGCGCGGGCGGTATCCACCACGAATGCAGGCAACCCCTCAAGATCGTTTTCGGATAGCTCCATGTACCAATCACGTTCGTCGGCCAGAAGGTTTTGCGTGAAAGACGTTCCCAACGAGGCCAGCCGTGCCTTGATGTCCTGCATCCGGGCGTCCTGTTCTCCCTCAAGCGCCCCACCCGCACGCACAAAACCGCGATGGGTCAGCATAAGAACGCGGGCCTGTTCATCCGTCAGGTTCAGATCCGCCTTGCGAGACCACAGATCGGCTAACCGTTGAAAAAGAGCCTTGTTCGAAGAAATACCCGAGAAATGCGCCGCAAGTTTGGGCGAGAAGTCTCGTTGCAGTTTCTCTCGTGCCGGGTTGCTGTCTGCCCCTGCGACGGTGAAAAAGACGGACAACACCTTGTCCATCTGTTCTCCGGCAGCTTCCAGCGCTTCGACCGTATTGGCAAAGGTGGGCGCATCGGGGTTGCCGGCAATCGCATCGATCTCGGCGTTATGCGCCTGCATGGCCTGCTCGAGCGCGGGGGCGAAATCGTCGTCTGAGATTGCGTTGAACGGAGCGATTTCAAACGGCGTGGTCCAGTTGGACAGGATCGGGTTGGTCATGCAAATCTCCTTTGCTGGTCAAGCTAGGGAGGCGGGCTGGAATGGTCCAGAGGTGGCGTATCAAATTCCGCGACAATCCAGTTGCGCGCGTCATATGCAGGGTGCGGTTTCAGGGGCTACCGCCCCCGCAGCGCGCATCAAAGATGCGCCTTGGCGGCGTTGGGCAGGGCCGCGCGCTGACGCGCGCGGCGGTTGCGTCTATTGTTTGGAACCTGCGCAAATGGGGCAATCTTCCCGGCGTGACAGGGTGATTTTGCGGCTTTCACCAAATAGCGCGTCGTAGATCAGCATCTCACCGCGCAGGGCTTGCCCCGCCCCAGTGATTACCTTGATCGCCTCAACCGCCATCATCGAGCCTACCACGCCGGGCAAGGGGCCGATCACACCAGCCTCGGCGCAAGAGGGGGCCAGACCGGGGGCCGGAGCCTGGGGGAAGATACATTGATAGCAGGGCGCGCCGCTGGCCGGGTCGAAGACGCTGAGCTGGCCTTCCCATTGTGACAGCGCGCCTGAAATCAGCGGCTTGTCCAGCGCGACAGCAGTGCGGTTGGCCAAATAACGGGTGTCAAAATTATCGGTGCCGTCGAGGATCAGGTCAAAGTCAGCAAACAGGTCGGCGGCGATCTCATCCGTCAGGCGGCGGTGATAGGGCAGGACGACCACATTGGGGTTCTGCGCCAGCATCGCCTGTTGCGCCGAAAAGACCTTGGGCATACCGATATCTACGTCGCGATGGATGACCTGCCGTTGCAGGTTGGCGTTCTCGACCTCATCATCATCGATCACGCCGATAGTCCCCACCCCGGCGGCGGCCAGATATTGCAACGCAGGTGCCCCAAGCCCGCCCGCGCCGATGACCAGAACCCGCGCCTGTTTCATCTTTTTCTGTCCCGGCCCGCCCAGCTCACGCAGGACTATGTGGCGGGCATAGCGGTCAAGCTCGGTCTCGGAAAACTGGTCGGATGGCATTGCGGGCTCCTTGGCTGAGGCTGGCGCGGCGCGGTTTCGCAACGCTTTCAGCGCACGTCCGTAAACCAGTACCAGCAGCACGGTACCCGCCAGTATCAGCCACATCGCCGCAGAACCACCGGTCGCTTGACGCAACGGATGCCCATCGGGCAGCAGCAATTGAGCCGCAATCACACCCAGAAGCAGCACGGCCACCGAAGTCATGCGCGCCGTTCGCGATACTCCGGCCAGATAACCGACGCCCCACAGACCAGCCGCTAAAATCCCGACCAGAAGCATCAGCCGCGCCCGGTCGAGCCGAAACCACCCGCCCCGCGCGCCGTATCGCTGAGCGCGTCGACCGCATCAAATGCGGCCTGCACAACGGGGGCCACGACCAGCTGCGCGACGCGTTCGCCATGGGTGATCTCGAACGCCTCTTGACCTGCGTTCAGGACGATCACACCCAATGGACCGCGATAGTCGCTGTCGATTGTACCGGGCGCATTGGGCAAGGTGATCCCGTGTTTCAGCGCCAGACCCGAGCGAGGGCGCACCTGAACTTCGAACCCCTGCGGAATTTCGATCCTTAGACCAGTGGGCACCAGGGCGCGTTGACCCGGCTCAAGCGTGATTGACTCACCGCCGGGCAGGTTTGCCCGCACATCCGCACCAGCCGCCCCCGCGGTTTCATAAGACGGCAAGGGTACTGAGGGGTCAGCACCCTCTTCGCGGATCACACGAATTGCAACCATCACTGTTCCTCTTGTCTAGCTCGTCAAAGCGTCAGCGATCTTGGCCGCCAGACGCTCTGCCACCGCATCTTTACCCATGCGCGGCCATTCCTCTGCCCCGCCATCCGAAATCAGGATCACCGCATTCTCGGACCCGCCCATGATCCCGGTTGCCGGGCTGACATCATTGGCCACGATCCAGTCACAGCCCTTGCGGCCCCGTTTGGCCGTGGCATGTTCGATCACATTGTCCGTCTCGGCGGCAAATCCGACAACCAGTTCAGGGCGGCCGGTTTCCATATGCGATACACGTTTAAGGATGTCGGGGTTTTCGGCGAATTCCAGTGCCGGCATCCCGTCGCGGCTTTTCTTCAGCTTTTTGTCCGAGGCACTGGCGACCCGCCAATCCGCAACCGCAGCCGCGAACACGCCTGCATCCACCGGCAGCGCGGCATCCACGGCGTCCGACATTTGCTGCGCGGTTTCAATCTGCACAACCTGCACCCCTTGGGGCGGCGGAACATCCGCAGGGCCGGTGACAAAGACCACGTCGGCGCCCAGCGCAGCAAGAGCTCGGGCCACCGCCGTACCCTGCGCCCCGGAGGAGCGATTGGCGATATAACGCACCGGGTCAATCGGTTCATGCGTCGGCCCCGAGGTCACAAGCACACGCTTGCCACTGAGCGGCCCCTGACCCAGTTCCGCCTCAATCGCTGCGACGATCTCAAGCGGTTCGGACATACGGCCGGGGCCATATTCACCGCAAGCCATGTCGCCTTCGTTCGGGCCGACAAAGCGGACGCCGTCGGCCTGCAATTGCTTCAAATTGCGCTGGGTCGCCGGATGGTCCCACATCCGCACATTCATCGCGGGGGCACACAAAACCGGCGTGTCAGTGGCCATCAACAGGGTCGAGGCCAGATCGTTCGCCAGCCCAGTCGCCATCTTTCCCATCAAATCCGCCGTAGCAGGGGCCACAACGATCAAATCCGCCGAGCGCGACAGTTGTATATGCCCCATCTCGGCCTCGTCCGTCAGATCGAACAAGTCGCGATAGGCTTTCTCTCCGGCCAGAGCCGCCACGGACAGGGGTGTCACGAATTCCTCAGCCGCGCGCGTCAGCACCGGCGTCACTGCCGCGCCGCGTTCCTGTAGGCGCCGGATCAGGTCCAACGACTTATAGGCCGCGATCCCACCGCCGATAATCAGCAGAATGCGTTTCGATGCCAACATGTTGAACCCTTCCTGTCCCGGTCGGCCCCGACATTAGGCAAGGGGGCCTGACAGTTCCAGCGGTTAATTCTGCTTTTGAAACGCCAGACACGGGTCTTCGCGTTCAACGCTGGGGCTGTCGATCACCGCGTCGAAGGTGCCGTTTACCACGCCATCCTCGGATTGACCCAGCACAAAGACTTTCAGTCCCGGGCGCAGTCGGGACAAAAACGTGGGAATGCCCCGATCCTTACGGGCATGGCCATTCCCGGTGATCACCGCAACCGGGCCGCCAGTTTCATCGGTGGCGCGCAAGATGGCGCGCGTCAGCACAGCGTCGCGCAAGCGCTGAATGGCCACCAGTTGCGGCAAAGCACTTTCTGGGATCGCATCGCAATGGGCGGCCAGTTGATCGGCCTCGCGCGCGGCCTGTTCGTCGGCTGGCAAAGGCACGGTCAGCCCGTAACGCGCTGCATCTGCGCCCAAAGCGGTGGCCGCGCCTCGCTCCATCGCGGCTCGGGCAGCGGCCCGTGGAACCATGGCCCCATAAACCGGCGCATCCGAGGCCTGAAAGACCGGGTAATACATGCTGAGCGGCGGCCAGCCCGATTCAAGCCATTCCAGAATACGCGCAAGCTCTTCGGGGTTGGATACAGCCTTATCCGCCAGTCGTTGCGCACCTTCCTCGGTCACCATCTCCCACACAACAGCCGAGGGGTTGATGGCCTTCAATGCTTCGGCCTGAATGACATGGTGTTGCGGGTTGTCGTGAATCTCGCCCAAAATGACCACGTCCGCCGAGGTCATCGCGGCCAGAACTTCATCGGGAATCAGATCTTCGGCTTGACCGGGCGCGGCCATAACCATCACTGCACAAACAAGAATCGCAAGCTGTTTCATGCGATGAAGTGTTGCACCTCGCGCGACTGGGCTTCAAGGTTCTTACGCATTTTAACGAAAGCCGCAGCCTCAAGCTGACGCACGCGTTCCTTGGACAGGCCAAGCTCTTGCCCCAGGCTTTCCAACGTGCGGGCCGGATCGCGCAGCTTGCGTTCGCGCACGATAAAGCGTTCGCGGTCGTTCAACGCTTGCATCGCCGTCACCAACCATTCACGCAGCTGTTCGGTATCGTGGGTGTTTTCGACCGTCTCGGCAGCTTGCTCGCGTTCATCCTCTAGCGCGTCGATCCATTCCCGACCGTCTTCATCGGTCGATTGCACCGCGTTCAGTGAGAAATCCGAGCCCGAAAGGCGCCCTTCCATCATCTCAACATCACGCAAGGGCACGCCTATTTCAGCTGCAATCATCTGATGCAATTGATGACGGTCCAGATCCATCCCTTCGGTTGCGGCCTCGCGTTCCAAACGCGCCTGAACGCGGCGCATGTTGAAAAACAGCGATTTCTGCGATGAGGTCGACCCAGTGCGTACCATCGACCAGTTGCGCATCACGTAGTCCTGAATGCTCGCCTTGATCCACCAGACCGCGTAAGTCGAAAACCGCACGCCTCGGTCGGGATCAAATTTGTCGGCTGCTTTCATAAGGCCCAATCCGGCCTCTTGAATAAGGTCATTCATCGGCGCGCCGTATCGTTTGAACTTGGCCGCCATCGAAATCGCCAGCCGCATATAGGCCGTGATCAACCGATGCAGCGCTTGTTCGTCGCGATCGTCACGCCACGCATAGGCCAGCTTTAATTCAGTTTCTGCGTCCAGCAATTCGGCTTTCATCGCCTGCCGGGACATCGAAAAATCGGTTCCATTATCCAGTGCCATGGAAATCTCCCCTTTTCACAGGCGCGGGCCGGGCTTGCCTTACCGACCTAGGGTCGATACGCAGAACAAAACCGGGTGGATCACCAGAAAGGTAATAATAGTGTATCCGGATTTAACCTTTGTGTTGGGTGGCGCGGCCTCTGGTAAATCCGTTTTTGCCGAGCAACTTGTTGTTTCATCGGGAAAAAACCGCGTTTATCTCGCCACATCACAAGTGTTTGATGATGAGATGCGCGACAAGGTTCAGCGCCATATCGCCCAACGTGGCGCAGGATGGACAACTGTCGAGGCCCCCTTTGATCTTGGCCCGGCCCTGTCCGATTTGACCCCCGATCATATCTGTCTGATCGACTGCGCCACCATGTGGCTGACCAATCATCTGTTGGCTGAAAACGATCTGGAACAGGCCCAATCCGCACTGTTGCAGGCCCTGCAATCGTGCCACGCACCGGTTGTCATCGTCTCGAACGAGGTCGGCCATGGCATCGTCCCGGACAACGCTCTGTCCCGCCGGTTCCGCGAAACACAGGGACGGTTGAACATTGCGCTGGCGGCACAAGCCGATCTGGCCGTGCAGGTCACCGCAGGGCTTCCGCTGGTGATGAAAGGACAATTGCCGTGACCCGGCTGCATCTTGTCCGCCATGGGCCAACCCATGCAAAAACCATGGTCGGGTGGTCCGACCTGCCTGCCGACCTCAGCGATCGTGCCGCTATCGCGCGGTTGCACGACCACCTACCGGACAAGGCGCTGGTGGTATCATCCGACTTGATGCGGGCTGCCGATACGGCATCGGCCATTCAGGGCAAACGCCAGCGCCTGCCGCACCACAGCGACCTGCGCGAGATTCACTTCGGCGCATGGGAATTGCGCAACTTCAAAGAGATCGAGGCCGAAGACCCCGATCTCGCCTTTGCCTATTGGGACAATCCCGGCGACGTACGCCCGCCCAATGGTGAAAGCTGGAACGAGGTTCGTGCCCGCGTCGATGCCGTGATCGACCAGTTGATTGACGATCACTCGGGCCACGACCTGATCATCGTGGCCCATTTCGGCGTGATCCTGACACAGGTGCAGCGCGCCCTCGGCGTTGACGCACAAGAAGCGTTCAGCCATCGCATCGACAACCTCTCGGTCACCGACATCACCCGTCATGGCGATCGCTGGTCGGTTGGGCGGATCAATCACTGTCCGTGATCACACCCCGCACAAATCACTGATTTACTGAACGATCGCGGCGCGCCATCGTAGTCGTATGACCTATGATTTATTTATCGGAGACCGCCTGTTTTCCAGCTGGTCCATGCGCGGCTGGCTGATGCTGGAAAAGTTCGGCCTTCCCTACCGAAACCACATGATCGGTCTCTATTCCGGCACCATGGCCGAGGATATGAAACCGCTGGCCCCGGCGCGCCTCGTCCCTGCCCTGCGCCTGCCGGATGGGACCGTAGTGGGCGAAAGCTTTGCCATGGCCGAGACCTTGGCCGAACGTCATCCTGAGGCCGGAATGTGGCCCGAAGACCCTGCCGCCCGCGCAACCGCCCGGTGGCTGTGCGCCGAAATGACGGCCGGGTTCGCGGCTTTGCGCGGAGAATGCCCGATGCAGCTGTTGCATTGCTGGCAGGGATTTGACCCATCGCCTGAAACGCTGGTTGATCTGGACCGGATCGAAACCCTCTGGGCACATGCCCGCACTATATCCGGCACAGAATCCGGGCCGCTTTTCGGCAGCTATTCTATGGTGGATGTATTTTACACCCCCGTGGCTGCACGGATCATTGGCTATGGTTTGCCGGTATCTGAAGCCAACCGAAAGTATTGCCTGGAATTGCTGTCCGACCCCGCAGCACGGCAATGGCGCGCGATGGGGTTGACCGTGACCTATGATCCCTTCCCCTACGCATTGGACCTGCTGTCAGAGGCCTGGCCCATCGGTGCGCAAGCCGATGCCCGGTCGGTGGACAACGGACCATCGATCAACGACGCCTGCCCCTATTCCCGCAAAGCGGTCACCCATTTTCTGGAACTGGACGGGCAGCGCTGGGGATTCTGCAATCGGTTCTGCCGCGACAAAACGGTCGCGGACCCCGGTGCGTGGCCAAAATTCTTGGCGATGACCGGCTCCGTTAACCATTCGTAAACCGCGCCCATGGCAGCAACGACCTGTTAACCAAATAGGTCGTTCATGGTCGCCCGTTCTCATACCGTTGCTTTCCAAGGGGTCGATGCCCGCCCGGTCGAGGTGCAATGCGCCGTCTCGCCGGGCCTGCCCGCTTTTTCCATTGTCGGTCTGCCCGACAAGGCCGTGTCCGAGGCCCGCGACCGCATCCGCAGCGCGCTAAGTTCGATGGCTATCGCGCTACCGTCGAAACGGATCACCATCAACCTATCCCCCGCTGACCTGCCCAAAGAAGGCAGTCATTTCGACCTGCCCATCGCCGTCGCGCTGCTTTCGGCCTTGGAAATCATCCCGTCCGACGCCGCCGAAGGCGCGGTTTCGCTGGGCGAGCTGTCGCTAGACGGCTCGCTGGTTCCGGTCGTCGGCGCGCTGCCTGCCGCCATGACCGCCGCAGCCGAGGACCGTACGCTGCTGTGTCCCCGTGCCTCCAGCGCCGAGGCCGCTTGGGTGGATGCCACACAGGTTATTGGCGCGGGGTCACTCGGCGATGTCGTACGCCATTTTTCGGGCCAGTCGCCCTTGCCTGCGGCCCAACCCGGCGAAGTGAACCTGGCCCCCAGTGCCCGCGATCTGCGTGATGTGAAAGGGCAGGAACGGGCCAAACGCGCGCTCGAGATTGCCGCCGCAGGTCGCCACCACCTGATCATGATCGGCTCGCCTGGATCGGGCAAATCCATGCTCGCCGCACGCCTGCCCGGTATTCTGCCGCCTCTGACCCCAATCGAGGCATTGGAAACTTCGATGATCCAATCCCTGTGCGGCTTGCTGGACGAAGGCGGCATCAGCCGCAGCCGCCCGTTTCGCGAACCCCACCATACAGCCTCGATGGCGGCTATTGTTGGGGGTGGCAAGGGCGCCAAACCGGGCGAGATTTCCTTGGCCCATAACGGCGTACTGTTCATGGACGAATTCCCCGAATTCCCGCGCACCGTGCTGGAAACCCTGCGCCAACCCATTGAGACGGGCGAGGTCATGGTCGCGCGCGCAAATGCCCATGTGAAATACCCCTGCCGGTTCATGTTGGTGGCCGCAGCCAACCCCTGCAAATGTGGATATCTAACCGATCCCGCCCGCGCCTGTTCTCGCGCGCCTGTCTGCGGAGAGGACTATCTGGGCCGCATATCAGGCCCGCTGATGGATCGGTTTGATCTGCGGATCGAGGTGCCTCCGGTCGGGTTCACCGATCTGGACCTGCCGCCCTCAGGTGACAGTTCGGCGACTGTTGCGGCGCGCGTCGACCAGGCCCGCGCCATTCAGGCCGAGCGGTTCCGAGACACGCCCGCCACCCGACAGAATGCCGATGTTGAAGGTTCGATACTGGAAGAGATTGCCGCGCCGGATGCCGAAGGCAAAGAGTTGCTGTTGAAAGCCGCTGAACGGTTCGGCCTGTCGGCGCGCGCCTTTCACCGTATTTTGCGGGTGGCGCGCACAATTGCCGATCTGGACGGCGCGCCAGATGTTCGGCGTCCGCACGTGGCCGAGGCGCTGAGCTTTCGCATCAGCGCAAAGGTCGCGTCTTAAAGTTTGGCTTCAATCGCCTGCCAGATCTTCTCGGCGATGTTCACACCATCGAATCGCTCAAGCTCCTGAATGCCGGTGGGCGAGGTCACGTTGATTTCGGTCAGATAGTCTCCGATCACGTCGATCCCTACGAAAATCTGGCCTTTTTCTTTCAGCAACGGGCCAATCGCCGCGCAAATCTCCCGGTCACGCTCGGACAAGCCGATCTTTTCGGGCCGCCCCCCTACATGCATGTTTGACCGCGTCTCACCCTTCGCCGGAACACGATTGATCGCGCCCACGGCTTCGCCATCCACAAGGATCACGCGCTTGTCGCCGTTGCTGACATCGGGCAGGAATTTCTGCACGATCAGCGGCTCGCGCGAGAAGCCTGTAAACAGCTCGTGCAGAGAGGTCAGGTTGCGGTCATTCGCATCCAGCCGGAACACGCCCGCGCCACCGTTGCCATAGAGCGGCTTCAAAATGACATCGCCGTGCTTTTCCTTGAACGCCTTGATGGTTTGCAGATCGCGCGCAATCGTCGTCGGCGGGGTCAGGTCGGGGAAATCCAGAACCAGCAGCTTTTCGGGATAATTCCGCACCCAGAACGGGTCATTGACCACCAATACCTGCCCTTTCAGGCGATCCAGCAGGTGGGTCGATGTGATATAGTGCATATCAAACGGAGGGTCCTGACGCAGCCAGATCACGTCGAACTCCGCCAAATCCACCTCGCGTTCCGGACCCAGCTCGGCCGGGTTGCCTGCCACACGCTGCACTTTCATGTCCTGACCGCGTGCGGTGATCCGCCCCTCCTGATAGGCCAATTGATCCGGGCTGTAGAAAAACAGCGTATGCCCGCGCGCCTGTGCTTCCTCGGCCAGACGGAATGAGCTGTCTGCGTTGGTATCCACGGCCCCGATCGGGTCCATCTGAAAGGCGATTTTCATGGCGTGTCCCTCAGTTTCACGCCAGATACATGGCCCAGCGCGCCCGAGGGTTCAATGGGTGTCAGGCCTGACCAAACGCGTTTTCGATGATTTGAACAGCCCCCGAGGCATCCACCAGTGCTGCGTCAAACCGAACATTTGTCAGCTGCCCGCCCGGTTCCGTTTCCAGAAATTGCGCTGCCGAGGTGAAAATCCGGTCAATCTGCCGCTGGCTAATCCGCGCCGCGGCCATGTCGAAACTGGTGCTTTTCTTGACCTCGATGAACACAAGCCCGTCATTGCCCCGAGCAATCAGATCAATCTCACCGCCCGCACCGCGCCAGCGATGATGCGCGATTGTGAAACCTCGGCGTTCATAATCGGCTGCGACCTGCAACTCTGCCGCCTGTCCGGCATGGTAGGAAACCGAACTTCGGACAGATCGCGCGGTCATATCATCCCTTTCCCAGTTTCAACGCCTTTTGATAAATCGGGCGGCGCGGCAGTTTGTACATCTGCGACACCAAATCCGCCGCATCACGCACCGAATGGGTTTCCAGGGCGCGCGTCAAAGCCTCTTCTATGTCGGATTCGTTAACAGTTTCCGAATGACCCCGGTCCACCAACAGAACAACTTCACCTTTGACCGTCTGCCCCTGCAGGGCAGTGGCCAGTTCCCCCAGAGATCCGCGCCGGACCTCTTCGAACTTTTTCGTCAACTCACGGCACATCGCGGCCTGGCGATCTTCACCCAACACCTCGGCCAAATCCGACAAGCAAGCCGCCACACGCTTGGGCGACTCGTAAAACACCAGCGTGCCGGGAATGTCGCGCAACGCCTCGATCCGCGTCCGGCGCGCACCGGTTGCGTTGGGCAAAAAGCCTGCGAAAAAGAACGCGTCCGTCGGCAATCCTGCCAGCGTCAACGCCATTAAAGCCGCCGACGGCCCCGGCGCGCAGGTCACCATATGCCCGGCCTCGGCCGCCTGCCGCCCCAGATCATAACCCGGATCGGCAATCAGCGGCATTCCGGCCTCGGACGCGTAAGCAACCGATTTCCCTTCGGCCAGAGCGTCCAGAATGTTGCCGCGCGCCCCCGCGCCGCTATGGTCGTGATAGGCCAGAATGCGCCGCCCCTCGAGAGGAACGCCATGAATCTCCATCAACCGGCGCAGGCTGCGCGTGTCTTCGGCGGCAATCACATCGGCCGAGGCCAGCACGTCCAGCGCCCTGAGCGTGATATCGCGCGCTGTTCCAATCGGAGTGGCAACAAAATACAGGCCGGTGCCCAATCTGACTTTTTGGAAATTCAAAGCTGGACCCTCACAGCGTGACGTTTATTATCGCGACCCAATAGATTGGCGGCATCTCAAGCCGCCGGGACAGGGAGTTTTCATTCAGATGTTTACCGTTTGCAAGCCCGTTCGCAAACTGGCGCGCACCGCCGCCGTACTGGCAACTGCCGCATTTCTGGCCGCCTGCGACGTCAGCACCATCGGCGGAGGTCCGTCGATCAACACATCCGACCCCGTGCCTGTTGCCCTCTTGGTCCCTGCCGGATCGGGGCAGGCCGGTGATGCGGCGCTGGCACGCAGCTTGGAAAACGCAGCCCGGCTGGCCATGTCGGATCTGCAGAATGTTCAGATCGATCTGCGCGTTTATGACACGCGGGGCAGTTCGAATACGGCTGCGGCGGTTGCGCAGCAAGCGGTGGCAGACGGGGCGAAGATCATCCTAGGTCCGGTCTATGCGCAGGCTGCAAACTCTGCAGGCATTGCGGCGCTGAGCAGCAACGTCAACGTGTTGTCCTTCTCGAACAACACCAGCATTGCAGGCGGCAATGTGTTCGTGCTTGGACCAACTTTCGACAATACAGCCAACCGCCTTGTCAGTTTTGCTGGGTCGCAAGGCAAATCGAACATGGTCATCGTTCACAGCAACGATGCTGCGGGCCAGTTGGGTCAAACCGCCATTGCCAATGCGCTAGCTGGCAGCCGCGTTAACAATGCAGGATCGGTGGGGTATGACCGCTCGCAGCAGGGCGTCATCAATTCGGTTCCCTCGGTTAAAGCAACCGTAGATGCGTCTGGTGCGGATTCGCTGTTCTTGACGGCAACCACAGCCGGCGCGCTGCCGCTTTTCACTCAGCTGCTGCCCGAAGCGGGTGTTTCCACAACAAACACGCAATTTATCGGTCTGACACGCTGGGACATCCCACCGCAAACACTGGACTTGCCGGGTGTGCAAGGTGGCTGGTTTGCGCTGCCGGATCCATCGAAAGCGCAGGCATACCGGCAGCGGTATAACAATACCTATGGCGAGGCCCCGCACCCGATCAGCGGATTGGCCTATGACGGCATCGCCGCTATCGCCGCACTTGTCAGTCAGGGCAAATCCAACGCGCTGACCGCTTCGGCGCTGACGCAAAACGCCGGTTTCCAGGGCGTCGGTGGTATCTTCCGCCTGCGACCGAACGGCACGAATGAACGCGGTCTGGCTGTCGCCACGATCCAGAATAAACAGGTAGTAGTGATTGACCCTGCCCCACAAAGCTTCACAGGCGCCGGTTTCTGAGAAAACGGGTTTGACGCTCACCCCCAGGGGTGAGTTGATCTGCCCGGCGGATGAAATTTTCGACAGCGCCGCCGTCATGGCACAGCTGTCGGAGGCCTTTGACAAGACCTCGGACAATGCTGCGCGGCGCAATGAGACCGTGCGTATTCTGCGTGACGCCCAGAAAGCCGGGCGTCAGGCCATTGCCGATGCCTTCGCCGAACGCCCGTTTGATGCGCGGCCGCTGACCCATTCCTACACCTATCTGACTGACGGGCTGGTTTGCACCGCGATGAAGGTTTCAAGCGAGGATTTGCACCCCCTGGCCACGCCGACGCAGGGAGAACGGATCGCAGTGCTGGCGGTAGGCGGTTACGGGCGCGGAGAAATGGCACCGTCCTCTGATGTCGATCTACTGTTCCTGACCCCCTATAAGATCACCGCATGGGCCGAGAGCGTGATCGAATCCATGCTGTATATCCTGTGGGATTTGCGGCTGAAGGTTGGCCACGCATCCCGCACGATCAGGGATTGCCTGCGGCTTGGGGCCGAGGATTTCACCATCCGTACCTCGATGCTGGAACAACGCTATCTGGCGGGGGACAACAAGCTGGCCGCTGAGCTGGACAACCGCCTGAAGGCTGACTTGTTCAAAGGCAGCGAGCGAGAGTTCATCGAAGCCAAACTGCAAGAACGCGATGAGCGTCACCAAAAACAGGGTGAGCGCTATATGGTCGAGCCCAATGTCAAAGAAGGCAAAGGCGGGCTGCGCGATCTGCAATCGCTCTACTGGATCGCGAAATACATCTATGGAGTTCAGGATGTGGCCGAACTGGTGCCGCTGGGCCTGTTCACGCCCGAGGAATTCAAAACCTTCGTAAAAGCCGAGGATTTTCTGTGGGCGGTGCGTTCGCATCTGCACCTGATTACCAGACGCCCGACCGAGCAACTGACCTTTGACCTGCAGGTCGAGGTGGCCGACCGGATGGGTTATGAGGACCGAGCCGGGCGCCGCGCGGTCGAAGTGTTCATGCAGCGCTATTTCCGTGAGGCCACTTATGTGGGTGAACTGACGCGTATCTTTCTGACCAAGCTGGAAGCCTCGCATATGAAGGGTGAGGCCCTGCTGGAACGCATCTTCCGTCGCCGACCAAGGGTCAAGGCGGGCTACAAGATGGTACACGGCCGCCTGGACGTGGCCGACCCCGAGAATTTCCTGACCGACAAGCTGAATCTGCTGCGTCTGTTCGAAGAAGGCCTGCGCACCGGTATGCTGATTCACCCGGATGCAATGCGATTGGTGACAGCAAACCTGAACTTGATCGACGAAGATATGCGCGAGAACCGCGAGGCGCAGCGCATCTTTCTGGATCTGATGCTGAAACACGGCAACCCCGAACGCGCCCTGCGGCGGATGAACGAATTGGGGGTGCTGTCCGCCTTTCTGCCCGAGTTCGAGCACATCGTGGCGATGATGCAATTCAACATGTATCACAGCTACACCGTGGACGAACACACCATCCAATGTATCGTCAACCTTGCCCAGATCGAACGGGGCGAATTGATTGAACCGCTGCCGCTGGTGTCGTCCATTTTGAAGGGCGGTGTGAACCGGAAGGTGCTGTATGTCGCGTTGTTGCTGCATGACATCGCCAAAGGAAGACCCGAGGATCACTCGATCCTCGGCGCACAGATCGCGCGCAAGGTCGCACCCCGGCTGGGGTTGAACAAGGCGGATTCGGAAACCGTGGAATGGCTGGTGCGCTATCACCTGCTAATGTCGGACATGGCGCAAAAGCGCGACATCTCGGACCCGCGCACGGTGCGCGATTTCGCCAAGGCGGTGAAAACGGTCAAGCGACTGGATTTGCTGACGGTTCTGACGGTCTGCGACATTCGCGGGGTCGGGCCGAACACGTGGAACAACTGGAAAGCCACCCTTTTGCGCGCCCTGCACGCCGAAACCAAGCGCGCGCTTGAAACCGGGATGGAGGACCTCAACCGCGCCAATCGCGGGACCGAGGCCAAAAAGGCCCTGCGCAACGCGTTGTCGGATTGGTCCAAGGCGGACCTCAAGACCGAAACCGGGCGGCATTACCCGCCTTATTGGCAGGGTCTGAACCTGCCTACTCAAATAGAATTTGCCGAGATGCTGCGGGCGCTGGAACGTGGCGGCGACCCAGGTGAGATGGAAATTCGCTTGCATCCGGACGAAGACCGCGACGCCACCCGTGCCTGTTTCGCGATGGGCGACCATCCCGGCATCTTTGCACGGATCGCCGGTGCGCTAGCGCTGGTCGGGGCCAACGTGGTGGATGCGCGCAGCTACACCACCAAAGACGGGTTTGTGACCGATGCGTTCTGGATTCAGGACGCCGAAGGCCACCCGTTCGAGGCCAGCCGCCTGCCGCGTCTGAACCAGATGATCCAAAAAACGCTCAGAGGTGAGGTCGTAGCCCGCGACGCGCTGAAATCCCGCGACAAGATCAAGAAACGGGAACGGGCCTTCAACGTGCCGACCCATATCACCTTCGATAATGACGGGTCCGAGATTTACACGATCATCGAGGTCGATACCCGCGACCGTCCCGGTCTGCTGTATGACCTGACCCGAACGCTGGCCGCGGCGAATGTCTATATCGCCAACGCAGTGATCGCGACCTATGGCGAACAGGTGGTCGACACCTTTTACGTCAAGGACATGTTTGGCCTGAAATACCATGCGGAAGGCAAACAGCGCACGCTTGAAACCAAACTGCGCAAGGCCATCACCGAAGGCGCTGAGCGCGCGGCCTCATGAAGCAGATCCGGTTGTTTTCAGGCCTGTTCACGGTCGGGTTCTGGACGCTGGCCAGCCGGATTCTGGGCTTTTTGCGGGAAATCCTGCTGACGGCTTATATCGGCCCGGGTCCGGTGATGGATGCTTTTGTCGCGGCCTTCCGTCTGCCAAATATGTTCCGCCGTTTCTTTGCCGAGGGCGCGTTCAACGCGGCCTTTGTGCCGATGTTTTCCAAGCGGTTGGAAGGCGAAGAAAACGCCCAAGGCTTTGCGCAGGACGCTTTCAATTTGTTGGCCGTGGCGGTGCTGGCGCTGGTCGGGCTGGCAATGGTGTTCATGCCCGCGCTGGTCTGGATCACGGCCGAGGGCTTTTATGGCGACGAACGGTTCGATCTGGCCGTGGATTATGGCTATGTAGTGTTTCCCTACATCCTGTTCATGTCACTGGCGGCGCTGTTCTCGGGCGTTTTGAACGCCACGGGCCGTTTTGCCGCCGCCGCCGCCGCACCCGTATTGCTGAACATCTTCGCCTGCACGGCCCTGGTTGCCGCAGCCGCAGCCGGGGGCGAAGTGATCCGCTGGCTGATCACTGTCATCCCTTTGGCCGGGATCGCGCAACTGGCGCTGGTCTGGGTTGCGACCGAACGCGCGGGCATTCGCATCCGCCCCAGCCTGCCAAAACTCAGCCCCGAGATGCGCCGCATGGTGCGCATCGCCGTTCCGGCGGCACTGGCAATGGGCGTCACTCAGATCAATCTGGTGGTGGGGCAGTTGGTGGCCTCAAAAACCGAAAAGGCGATCAGCTGGCTGTTCGCAGCCGACCGGCTGTATCAACTGCCGCTGGGCGTGGTGGGCATCGCAGTCGGCATCGTGCTGTTGCCCGATCTGTCACGCCGCCTTCGCGCCGGAGACAAGGACGGCGCACGCAACGCATTTTCCCGCGCGGGTGAGTTCACGCTGTTGCTGACCATCCCGTCGACCGTGGCCTTTGTGATCCTTCCAAACCCGATGGTCTCGGTCCTGTTCGAACGGGGCCAATTCAGCGCCGAGGACACCGCCGCCACCGCGCTGGCAGTGGCAATATACGGCATCGGCCTGCCTGCCTTTATGCTGCAAAAGCTGCTGCAACCGCTGTATTTCGCGCGTGAGGATACGCGGTCCCCGTTCCGCTATGCCGTGGTTGCGATGATCGTGAATGCCGGGCTGGCCTTTGGCCTTTATCCGTTGGTGGGTTGGATCGCACCGGCGATTGCGGCGTCGGCTGCCGGTTGGGCCATGGTCGGTCTGCTGATCCTCGGCGCGCGACGCATGGGTGAAGAGGCGCGGTTCGACGACCGCTTCAAACACCGGGCATGGCGCATCGTGGCCGCGTCGCTGGGGATGGGGGTCGTTCTATACGCCGCCATTCACCTGTTCGGCTGGGCGTTCGAGCTGTCCGGCTGGCGTTACCTGGCGCTGATCATCCTGATCAAAGTTGCCGCGGCCACCTATTTCTTTCTGGGCCACCTGTTTGGCGCTTTCGAGGTTTCGGAGTTCCGCAAAGCCTTGCGTCGGTCGTGATCAGTCGCGGCGAATGCGCCGCACGATCCGCGCCCAACCACCCGGGACAAGCAGGAACGAAAGGCCGAAGCCCGTTGCGAACCCACCCAGATCGGCCACCCAATCAGACGTGCCGCCGAACAGCAGGCCAAACACCAGTTGAATCCCCATCAGGGCCGCGATCAAACCAAAGGCGCGGTGTTGGTTTTCCCCGACCAGTGACAGCTTGCGCCACAGCAGCCACGTGAACGCGCCGATCAGGCCATAGACAGGCGGGAACCCTCCGACCAGCGGATAGTTGGGGGCCAGCAGCAGCGCATAGGCCAGTGCCCCGCCCACGCCAGACAGCACGAAGATCACCAGCATCTGAAACCCACCAAAGACCTCGGCCACCATCTTGCCCATAGCCAGCAGGAAGACGCAGACAAATACGGCCTGCGTGAAGCTGCCCGACACGAATGGATAGGTCACGAAACGCATGACATGTTCGAACGGCCAGCGCCCGTTCTCGACCATCCAATCGAAGATATCGGGCGAAAACGAATAGCTTTGCAACGCATCCAGCCGCCAGCCCACCGCCGACGGACCGCCGATCAGCCCGCGTGTTCCCAGGGTAAAGGCCAGCTCTACCCCCATGATGAACAGCACCAAAGCCACCACAACGGGCGGCAAAGGGTTCACGGCGGGTGTATAATTCTCACTGCTCATTGGGCTGGCCTTTCGCGGCGGTTGACGTCCCTTGGCCTCATGGGTAAGCGACGGGGGCTGATTTTTCCAGACGGGAGTTCCCTTCGATGACCGAGACCCAGTTCACACCACGCGTGTTTTCCGGCATCCAGCCGTCGGGAAACCTGCATCTTGGCAACTATCTGGGTGCGCTCAAGCGGTTTGTGGATATGCAGCAGCCGGATATGGAGACCATCTATTGCATGGTCGATCTGCACGCGATAACCGTCTGGCAAGACCCCAAGGAACTGGCGCATTCGACACGTGAACTGTGTGCGGGCTTTATTGCTGCCGGTCTAGACCCGGATAAATCGATCCTGTTCAACCAAAGCCAAGTGCCTGAGCATGCGCAACTGGCGTGGATCTTCAACTGCGTCGCCCGCATGGGTTGGATGCAGCGGATGACCCAGTGGAAGGACAAGGCCGGTAAGAACCAGCAAAACGCCTCGTTGGGTCTGTTCGCCTATCCGTCGCTGATGGCAGCCGACATTCTGACCTATCACGCAACGCATGTGCCGGTTGGTGACGACCAAAAACAGCACCTGGAATTGACCCGCGATATCGCGATCAAGTTTAACCATGATTACGGCGTCGATTTCTTTCCGATCACCGAACCGGTGATCGAAGGGGCCGCAACCCGTGTCATGAGCCTGCGCGACGGGTCCAAAAAGATGTCCAAGTCCGACCCATCGGACATGAGCCGCATCAACATGACCGACGACGCCGACACGATTGCCAAAAAGATTCGCAAAGCCAAAACCGACCCGGATGCCTTGCCATCCGAAATTGACGGCCTTGAGGACCGCCCCGAAGCCCGCAATCTAGTGAACATCTATGCCGCGCTCAGCGATCAGACGGTCGAGCAGGTTTTGGCAGATGTTGGCGGCAAACAGTTCGGTGAATTCAAACCGATGCTGGCGGAACTGGCGGTGGAAAAACTGTCGCCTATCTCGTCCGAAATGGCCCGGCTGATGGGCGAAGAAGCCGAGATTGACCGGATACTGGGCAAAGGTGCGGAAAAGGCCCGAGCGATTGCCGCGCCGATCCTGCAGCAGACCTACGAAATTGTGGGCATGGTCAGCTCAAAACAAGGCTGATTGCGCTGGACGTTACCGCAGCGCCTTCCTAGGTTTGCGCAAAGCTTGGGAGGGCATCATGGCAGTCGGTAAGAACATCCGCACCTATTTCGAGGGTCAGTGGCATGACGGGGATGCCCCGATCATGCGTGCCGCCGATCACGGTGCTTGGCTGGGATCGTCAGTCTTCGACGGTGCCCGGTATTTCGACGGCATGGCCCCGGATCTTGAGGCACATTGTGCCCGCGTGAACCGCTCGGCCAAGGCACTGATGCTGACCCCGTTCGTCTCAACCCAGCAGATGGTAGAGATCATCCGCGAGGGATTGGCCTCTTACGGGCCAGACGCGGCCGTTTATATCCGCCCGATGTATTGGGGCATCGACGGCGACGCGACCGCGATTGTCCCACAGGAAAACAGCACCGGTTTTGCCATCTGCTTAGAAGAGATCCCGATGGCGCCCGAGACCGCCTCGGTCACGCTGGGCACCACAAAGTTCCGCCGCCCGGTTCTGGAATCGGCGGTGGTGAATGCCAAAGCCGGGTGCCTCTACCCCAACAATGCGCGCATGCTGCAAGAGGTTCGCGCCAAGGGGTTCTCGAATGCGCTGGTCGCGGACGCTCTGGGCCACGTGGCCGAGACCGCAACCGCCAACATCTTCATGGTCCGTGACGGAGAGGTGTTTACCCCAACCCCCAACGGCACCTTCCTGGCTGGCATCACCCGCGCGCGCCACATTGAAAACCTGCGCGCCGACGGAACGCTCGTTCACGAAGCCATCCTTGGCTTTGACGATTTCCACAGGGCGGATGAGGTCTTTATGACCGGCAACATGAACAAGATCACCCCGGTCACCGCGCTGGAGGATACGCAATATCAAATCGGCCCCATAGCCCGCCGTGCGCGCGAGCTGTATTGGGACTGGGCACTAAGCACCCGCTAACCAGCCGCTTATTGCCAGCACGCAAATGGTCGGGCATGATCGCCTGAAATATACGAGGACACTTCATGCGCAAATTCTTGGTCGTTCTGGATGACAGTCGCGAATGCCTGAACGCAATGCGTTTTGCCGCTATGCGCGCAGCCCACACTGGCGGCGGCGTTACAATCCTGTCGGTCATTCCGCCGGATGAGTTCAACCACTGGATCGGCGTGGCCGAGGTAATGCGCGAGGAAGCACGCGAGCGTATTCACGCCCATTACGAGGTGTTCGCCAAGTGGATGCGCGACAAGCAAAACATCGACCCCGAACTGGCCATCCGCGAAGGTGAACCGGTCGCCGAGATCATCGAACATGTGCAATCAGACCCCGAGATCGGGGTGCTGGTGCTGGGCGCGGGCGTCGAAAAGAAAGGCCCCGGGCCGCTGGTGACGCAATTGACCAAGAATTCGGGCAACCTGCCAATCCCGATCACCATCGTGCCCGGTGACCTGAGCAAGGAAAAGCTGGAAGAAATCACCTAAAAGGACCCCCATGCAGCGCAGCATCCAGTTCTGGTTCGAATTCGCATCCACATACTCTTACCTAAGCGCGATGCGAATCGAGGATCTGGCTGCGCAGAACGGGGTGTCAGTTGAATGGCATCCCTTTTTGCTTGGTCCGATTTTCGCCGCGCAGGGCTGGGACAATTCCCCGTTCAATATCTATCCCGCCAAAGGGCGCTATATGTGGCGCGATATGGAGAGGTTGTCGGCCCGACGGGGGTTGCGATTTGCCCGGCCTGACCCCTTCCCCCAAAATGGTCTGAAGGCCGCGCGGCTAGTGATGACGATTGAAGCCCACCCTCAACGGGCTGCCTTTGTTCGGGCTGTCTATGCCGCCGAATTCGTTGATGGCCTCAATATCTCGGACGACAAGGTGCTGATCGACTGCCTGTCCCAAGCCAGCCTGCCCCCAGAAACTCTGGCCCGCTGTCAAGACCCGGATATCAAGGCGGCCCTGATCCAACAGACTCAGACCGCACAGGACAATGGGATTTTCGGGGCGCCAAGCTTTCTAGTGGGGGATGAACTGTTCTGGGGCGATGACCGGCTGGATGAGGCGATGCAACTGGCGGCTGAAATTTAGAATGGTTCCAAATCTTGACTTCCCCGGCCCGGACCCGCATATCAGGTACAACTGAAACGGAGCCGTGACATGTTCATCCAGACCGAATCCACGCCGAACCCTGCAACGCTGAAATTCCTGCCCGGTCAGCCGGTGCTGGAAGCAGGCACTGCAGACTTCCCTTCGGCAGAAGCCGGGGAAAAATCGCCCTTGGCGAAACGGATTTTTGCAGTGGCTGGTGTCACCGGCGTGTTCTTTGGCAATGACTTCGTCACCGTGACCAAATCGGATGACGTTCAGTGGGATCACATCAAACCGGCCATTCTGGGCGCTGTGATGGAGCATTTTCAGTCCGGTCAGCCGGTATTGGGTGAAGATGCCGTTGATGGGTCAGGTCACGCAGAACATTTCGGCGAAGACGTCGAAGTGGTCAATCAAATCAAAGACCTGCTGGATACGCGTGTGCGCCCGGCGGTGGCGCAGGATGGTGGCGACATCACCTTTCACGGGTTCGACCGGGGCGTTGTTTACCTGCACATGCAGGGGGCCTGCGCGGGCTGCCCATCCTCAACCCTGACGCTGAAAATGGGGATCGAGAACCTGTTGCGCCATTATATCCCAGAAGTGACCGAGGTTCGCCCCGTTGCCGTCTGACCCGATCATTCTGGCATTTGACACATCGGCCGCGCATTGCGCGGCCGCTTTGCTACGTGGCGACACGATTGTCGCTTCACACGTTGAGCCCATGTCACGCGGGCAGGCAGAACGGTTGATGCCGCTGCTGGAAGAGATTCTGGCCAAGGCTGATTGCACGTGGCGCGATCTGACCGCCATTGGAGTCGGGATCGGGCCGGGGAATTTTACCGGCATCCGTATCTCGGTCTCGGCAGCGCGGGGATTGGCGTTGGGGCTTGGTATCCCGGCTGTTGGAGTTACCGGATTTGATGCCTTGTCTGAAATCGGGGACGGGATTCCCGCGATCCGCGCGCCCCGCGAGCAAGTCTATGTTGCGCTGCCCGGTCAGGACCCGGCACTGATGGCGCAGGAACAGGCAGAATCACTTGGAAATCTGATTCTGAATGATGACGCCGAGTTGCTGGTCAACGCGCTTGCCCGGCTTACAGCGCAAAGATGGTCCACCACGACCCAGCCCCCAGCCCCGTTATATGTGCGCCCGGCTGATGCGGCCCCGTCAAAGGACTCACCACCGGTTCTGCTGGACGGATGATCCCGCAAGAATTGGCTCATACCCATGCGGCAGCCTTCACGCAATCGCGCCCTTGGACGGAATCAGAATTTGCTGATATTCTGACCAATCGGTTCACGCATGTCATTGGTAACGCTGACTGTTTTGCCCTGTTTCAGGTCATCGCAGGTGAAGCTGAACTGCTGACAATCGCCACTCATCCCAACCAACAGCGCCAAGGTCTGGCCCTGCGCTGCATGCAGGACTGGCACGCAAAAGCCATAGCTTTGGGCGCAACCCGCGCCTTTCTAGACGTTGCGGCAGATAATCACCCGGCCATTGCGTTGTACCAGCGCTGTGGATACACAACCTGCGGCCTGCGCAAGGGTTACTATATGCGCGAAAAAGCTGAGAAAATCGACGCCGTTGTTATGACCTGCGCCCTGACCTGACCGACGCCTCCTAATTTTTTCGACCATTTGGTCAAGAATCAGTTGACCGACCCGGTTGCAAACGCCCTTAATTCCCGCCATCACAACAGTTATGCTCGCTCACAGTGGGTAATCGGGGCTATCTTGACCTCGACCAACAATAACAAACGGGAGTATGAAATGACCCTGATGAAATCCTTGATGAGCGCTGCCGCCGCCATCGCCTTGACTGCGGGTGCGGCCTTGGCCGAACCGGCCCTGATCTTCGATCTGGGCGGCAAGTTCGACAAATCGTTCAACGAAGCCGCGCATAACGGTGCGTCGCGTTGGGCCGAGGAAACCGGTGGCACCTACCGTGAGATCGAACTGCAATCCGAAGCGCAGCGCGAACAGGCCCTGCGCCGTTTCGCCGAAGCAGGCCTGAGCCCGATCATCACCATGGGCTTCGCGATGGCCGATCCGCTCAGCACGGTCGTTGCTGATTACCCCGACACGAAATTTGTCGTCGTTGATGTAAACTGGCTGGACGCCCCGAACTTGCGTCAGGTTGGCTTTGCCGAACATGAAGGCTCTTACCTGGTAGGCATGATGGCCGCCATGGCATCGGAATCGGGCACAATTGGCTTTATCGGCGGCATGGATGTCCCCTTGATCCGTCATTTTGGATGTGGTTACGCCCAAGGTGCCAAGGCTGTGAACCCGGATATCAACGTGGTCGCAAACATGACCGGCACCACCCCGGCCGCATGGAACGACCCGGTCAAAGGGTCCGAACTGACCAAGGCACAGATCAGCCAAGGCGCTGACGTGGTCTATGCTGCTGCAGGCGGCACCGGCGTTGGCGTTCTGCAAACCGCAGCCGACGAAGGCATCCTGTCGATCGGCGTGGACAGCAACCAGAACCACCTGCACCCCGGCAAGGTCCTGACCTCGATGCTGAAACGCGTGGATGTGGCCGTTTATGACGCCATGAGTGCAGGCAATGACATTGAGACCGGTGTATTCGCCATGGGTCTGGCCGAAGAAGGTGTTGGCGTTGCAATGGACGAAAACAACGCTGATCTGGTTTCGGATGAGATGAAAGCAGCCGTTGACAAAGCCCGTCAGGACATCATCGACGGTAATGTCACGGTCGTCAGCTATTACGAGAACGACAGCTGCCCGGCACTGCAGTTCTGATATCGCTTGGGGCGGGGGTTGATCCTCCGCCTCATCCCCACTTGGCCGCACTGTTCGCGGCCTTTTCGGCAATTGAGGACACGACATGACAGTCCCCGCCATTGAGCTCAAAGGGATTTCCAAAGCCTTTGGGCCGGTTCAGGCCAACAAGGACATTTCCATCAGCGTCGCCCCCGGCACGATCCACGGGATCATCGGTGAAAACGGTGCGGGCAAATCCACGCTGATGAGCATTCTTTACGGTTTCTACAAAGCCGACAAAGGTGAGATCTGGATCAACGGGACCAAGACCGACATCCCTGATAGCCAAGCGGCGATTGCGGCAGGCATCGGGATGGTGTTCCAGCATTTCAAGCTGGTTGAGAATTTCACGGTTCTGGAAAACATCGTTCTGGGTGCCGAAGATGGCGGGCTGTTGGCCCCGTCTTTGTCCAAGGCCCGAAAAGAACTGAAAGAGCTGGAAGAAGAATACGAGCTGTTTGTTGACCCCGACAAACGCATCGATGAGATCGGCGTGGGGATGCAGCAGCGGGTCGAAATCCTCAAAGCATTGTATCGCAAGGCCGAAATCCTGATCCTGGACGAACCCACCGGCGTTCTGACCCCGGCCGAGGCCGATCAGCTGTTCCGCATTCTCGACCGTCTGCGGGCCGAAGGAAAGACAATCATCGTGATCACCCACAAGCTGCGCGAGATCATGGAAAACACCGATACAGTCTCGGTGATGCGGCGTGGGCAGATGACGGCGACAGTCAAAACGGCCGAGACCAGCCCAGAAGAACTGGCCGAGCTGATGGTAGGCCGCAAAGTTCTGCTGCAGGTCGACAAGGTTCCTGCAAAACCCGGTAAACCCATTCTTGAGGTCGAAAACCTGCGCGTCTTCGATTCAGCCGGCGTTGAGCGGGTCAAGGGTATCGACTTGACGGTCCGCGCGGGTGAGATCGTCGGTATCGCCGGTGTTGCGGGTAATGGCCAGTCGGAACTGCTTGAGGTTTTGGGCGGGATGCGGCCTGGCAAAGGGTCGATCAAGCTGAATGGTGAACCGCTGGCGCTTAGTGGGCATGGGTCTGACGGTCAGGCGCGGCGTGCGCAGCACATCGCTCACGTCCCCGAGGATCGTCAGCGCGAGGGCCTGATCATGGATTTCCACGCGTGGGAAAACGTGGCGTTCGGCTATCACCGCGACCCCGCCTATAAGCGCGGTCTGTTCATGGACAATGCCGCCCTGCGCGCGGATACCGAGCGCAAGATTGAAAAGTTCGATGTGCGCCCGCCCAATGGCTGGCTGACCGCCAAAAGCTTTTCAGGCGGCAACCAACAGAAAATCGTCGTCGCGCGCGAGATCGAGCGGAACCCCGACCTGTTGCTGGTCGGCCAACCGACACGCGGTGTGGATATCGGCGCGATCGAATTCATTCACAAACAAATCGTCGCCCTGCGCGATCAGGGCAAGGCGATCCTGCTAGTCTCGGTCGAGCTGGAGGAGATCTTCTCGCTGTCTGACCGGATCGCGGTGATGTTCGACGGACATATCATGGGCGAACGCCTGCCCCATGAGACTGATGAAAAAGAACTGGGCCTGCTGATGGCCGGTGTTGCGGAAGAGGCCGCGTGAAGCATGGATAAAATGCCCAAATGGGCCGATGTCGTTCTGATCCCGCTGATCAGCCTGATACTGGCCGCTATCCTTTCCGCGCTGGTTATTCTAGCCATTGGTGAAAACCCGGTTGAAGCGGTGAATCTGATGGTCACCGGCGCGCTGGGGTCGACCTATGGCTGGGGCTATACGCTCTATTACGCGACCAATTTCATGTTTACCGGGTTGGCGGTGGCCGTGGCGTTCCACGCCCGGCTGTTCAACATCGGCGGCGAAGGACAGGCCATGCTGGGCGGGCTTGGCGTTGCCGTCGTGTGCCTTTACATTGATTGGCCACATTGGAGCATCGCCCTTTTGGCCGCTTGTGCGGCGTCGATGCTGTTCGGGGCGGCATGGGCTGCAATCCCGGCTTATCTGCAAGCCAAACGCGGCAGCCATATCGTGATCACCACGATCATGTTCAACTTTATCGCGGCGGCCTTCCTGAACTATATGCTGGTCAACGTGATGCGCCCACAGGGCTCGCAAGATCCGGCGACGGCGCGATTCCCCGAAGCGGTGCATCTGCCCACTTTCCAGTCGATGTTCTCGACCGCTGAAAACGCGGTGTTCAAAGGTGCACCGGCCAATATCTCGTTCTTTGTCGCAATACTGGCCTGTTTCGTGGTCTGGGCGCTGATCTGGCGGACGCGGCTAGGTTACGAAATCCGTGCCTATGGTCATTCCGAAACCGGTGCTGTCTATGCCGGTATCTCTCCCGTACGCATCACCATCGTTGCCATGCTGATCTCGGGCGCGCTGGCTGGGTTGATGGCCACCAACAACGTGATGGGTGAGGCTGAACGGCTAGTGCTCAACTCGACCGAGGGCGCGGGCTTCATCGGTATCGCCGTGGCGCTGATGGGCCGGTCGCACCCGTTCGGAGTGTTCGTGGCCGCCCTTCTGTTTGGGTTCCTATACCAGGGCGGCGCCGAACTGGCGCTGTGGACCTCGATCCCACGCGAGCTGATCGTGGTTATCCAGGCGCTGGTGATCCTGTTTACCGGGGCACTGGACAACATGGTGCGCATGCCGCTTGAAAAGCTGTTCCTGGGTCTGCGAAAGGGGGCCGAGTGATGGATATTTTCGTAACACTTATTCAGGTTCTAGATTCAACGATCCGCCTGGCAACACCGCTGTTGTTGGCCTGTCTGGCCGGGCTGTATTCGGAACGCGCGGGTATTTTCGACATCGGGCTGGAAGGTAAGATGCTGATGGCGGCCTTCTTTTCGGCCGCAGTTGCCGCAGTAACGGGCTCGGTCTGGCTAGGGTTGCTGGCCGGTATCGCATCCTCGCTGGTTTTATCCGGATTGCACGGGCTGGCCTCGATCACCTTCAGGGGCAATCAGCTGATTTCTGGTGTGGCGATCAATTTCCTTGCATCCGGCCTTACCGTGCTGATCGCGCAAAGCTGGTTCAAACAGGGCGGGCGCACGCCTTCTCTCTTTGGCGGTGGACGGTTCGAATCTGCAGAGTTTCCTTATGCAATCGGCCCTGAAGATGCTGAACTGGCGGGGAAACCGGTTTCTGAACTGATGTCTGACACCAATTCGTTTCACATGGTGTACTCCGAACTACTCTCGGGTCATTCGATACTGGTCTATGTGGCGTTTCTGATGGTGCCACTGACGTGGTGGATTCTGTACCGCACCCGGTTCGGCCTGCGTCTGCGCGCGGTGGGTGAAAACCCGGCTGCAGTAGATACCGCCGGTGTCTCGGTTGTCGGCCTGAGATTTGCAGCCGTTGCCATCTGCGGCGTGCTGTGTGGGATCGCCGGGGCCTATCTGGCCACGGCCCTACAGGCTGGGTTCGTCAAGGAAATGACCGCCGGTCGCGGGTTCATCGCTTTGGCTGCACTGATCTTTGCGAAATGGCGGCCTTGGCATGCGATGTGGGCTTGCCTGCTGTTCGGTCTGTTGCAGGCGATTGCACTGCGGTTCCAGAACATCGACCTGGGCGGGGTGGTTATCCCGGTACAGGCCATGGACGCCCTGCCCTATATCCTGACGGTGGTTATTCTGGCCGGGTTCGTGGGCAAAGCCATCCCGCCGCGCGCGGGTGGCGAACCCTATGTGAAAGAGCGCTGATAAGTCCAGTTTAAGACTCATTTCAGTCCTGTTCGCTGCAGAGCGGCATGCAGAGTTGATTTTGCATGCCGCAACCGCTCTAAGGGGGTATGTGTTTGTTTCCTGTGATAGCCGAGATCGGATTCGTTCCTGTCAGGGTGGCAAACGCACAAAAACGTCTCGGTTCCGGGGTCCGTTTTTCAATTCAGCCAGATCGGCTTGTCGGTCACGCAGCCCGCGCGATCGACAGGTTGGTATTCGCCATACGGCCGCATTGCGCGCGCAGTATTAAAGCCTCATCCCTGTGGTATGAGACGGGCCGGATCACTTTGTGTGACGCGTCTGACCTCATCCGGTAAATACACATGCAGATCTACCTTCCAATCGCCGAAGTCTCCGTCAACGCCTTTTTGCTGCTGGGGCTGGGTGGGATGGTTGGCATCCTGTCGGGCATGTTCGGTGTAGGCGGCGGGTTTCTGATGACGCCGCTGCTGTTCTTCATCGGCATCCCTCCCGCTGTCGCCGTCGCAACCGAAGCCAACCAGATCGTCGCCTCGTCCTTTTCCGGTGTGCTGGCGCACTTCCGACGAAAGACCGTAGATCTAAGGATGGGCACGGTCTTATTGATCGGGGGCTTAATGGGTGCGGCCCTTGGGGTGGTGGTGTTCAACTATCTCAAAAGCCTGGGCCAGGTCGATCTGCTTGTCACGCTATGCTACGTCGTCTTCCTTGGCGTCGTTGGTGGATTGATGTTCATCGAAAGCTTGCGGGCACTGCGCAAGGCCAAAAAGGGCGGCGGCGCACCAGCAAAACGGCGCCAGCGTGGCTGGGTTCATGCGATGCCGTTCAAAATGCGTTTTCGCACTTCGGGCCTGTATATCTCGGTCATTCCCCCAATTCTGGTCGGGCTTTGCGTTGGTGTGCTGGCGGCCATTATGGGTGTTGGCGGTGGCTTTATCATGGTGCCTGCGATGATCTATCTGCTGGGCATGCCCACCAAAGTGGTGGTTGGAACATCGCTGTTTCAGATCATCTTTGTGACCGGTTTTACCACCATGCTGCACGCAACCACGAACTATACGGTTGATGTTGTTCTGGCCGTTCTGCTGCTGGTCGGCGGTGTCGTGGGCGCGCAGATTGGCACGGTGATTGGCGCGAAAATGCCCGCCGAGCAGTTGCGCGTGCTGCTGGCAGCCCTGGTTCTGGTGGTCTGCGGCAAGCTGGCATTGGACCTGCTGATCGAACCGTCCGAGCTGTATTCGCTTGGCAGCAACGGGGGGCACTGATCATGCTGAAACGCCTGATTGCCCTGCTGGTTTTCTGCTGCTCGCCAGCCCTTGCGCAAGAAGAGCAGGTGGTGCTGGGTCTCAGCCAGGACCGGGTCGCCATTACCGCGACATTCGATGGTTCTGAAATCCTGATCTTCGGTGCCGTCAAACGAGAAGCACCGATCCCAGCCGGCCCACCGCTTGAAGTGATCGTGACCGTGGCCGGACCCTCTGGCCCGGTGACAGTCCGACGCAAGGAACGCAAACTGGGCATCTGGGTCAACACTGACAGCGTTCTGGTCGACCTTGCGCCAAGTTTCTACGCCGTCGCCACAAGCGGGCCGCTGGATAATATCCTTTTGGACACCGAGGACTTGCGATACCGGATTTCAATCGAACGCGCCATTCGATCGGTCGGGGCGGCCATGCATATCCGAGGCGCGCAGAATTTTGCAGATGCCGTGGTGCGCATTCGCGAGGATGAGGGGCTATATTCCATCCGCGAAAACACAGTGGCCGTGGATGAGCAAACCCTGTTCCGCACCTCAATTGCAATGCCCGCCGACCTGACCGAGGGTGCCTATGCCGCCCGGATTTTCCTGACTCGCGGCAAAGAGGTGATCTCGGAATTCGAGACAACCATCGACGTGCGCAAAGTGGGGCTGGAGCGGTTTTTGTACAACATGTCCCGACAGCAACCTGTGTGGTACGGGCTGATGTCACTGGTCATTGCGATTGCAGCGGGCTGGGGGGCGTCGACTGCGTTCCGATTGCTGCGCGAGAACTGACCCTTAGCCGCGCCCGATATAAGGCATCGTTGTTGCCATCACGGTCATGAACTGCACATTCGCCTCGGGCGGCAGGGTCGCCATATGCAGCACTGAACGTGCTGCATCTTCAACCGCCATGGTCGGGTCGGGCGTCTGACCGGCCTCAACCGCTGCATCCACCAGCCCCTGTACCATCTGCGTGCGCGCGTTGCCGATGTCGATCTGACCGCAAGCAATTCCGAGGTCCCGTCCGTCCAGCGACAGACTGCGGGTCAGGCCGGTGATGGCATGTTTCGTGGTCGTGTAATGCACCGAGTTCGGACGCGGCACATATGCGGCAATCGAGCCGTTATTGATGATGCGCCCACCCTGCGGCGATTGATGTCGCATGATCCGAAATGCCTCGCGCGCGCATAGGAACATGCCGTTCAGATTGACGTTGACGGTTTGATACCAATCCTCAAGTGCGATCTCGTCGATGGTTCCGCCGGGCGCAAAGATGCCCGCATTGTTGAACAGCACATCCAACCGGCCAGCCTTTTCCTGGAAAGTGTCGAAGGCTGTGTTAACCGCATCCGCACTTGTCACGTCCGCAACCAGCGGAATAGCGTTTGATCGGCCTGTGGCCATCTCGTGCAACGTGTCGGCGCTGCGGGCCAACAAGCCCACCGTCCAGCCTTCGTTCAGAAACAGTTCCGCCGTGGCACGTCCAATGCCCGAGCTTGCGCCGGTTACGATGATGGATGTCATGTCTCTTCAGCCTCCAATGTCAGTGACGCTGCCGGAACCGCGCGCAGGTCGTCCACGCGCAGCGGATGGGTGGGTTTGGCCAGGCGGTTTCGGACCACCCAGATCAACCTCTGTTGTGCTCGGGTAATGGCAACATAGGCCAGCCGTTTCCACAGCGGTTGGCCGGCCTCAGTCCGGCCCATACGGGCGGCAGCGTAAATGTCCGGCGCAAAGACTTGCACCGTGTCCCATTGTGAACCCTGCGCCTTGTGAATGGTCACCGCCGCGCCATGTAGAAAGGTCGCACCCATGCGGGCGGCATATGGGATAAATGGCTCTTCCTCATCCGGTTTTTCGATTTTGACGATTGAGGCCGCACTGACCTGCGGGTCTTCGGCACCCATCACATGCAGGCGTGAGAATCCCGGCTTGCGCCCCGGCCCCAGATAGATGACCTGAGCGCCCTTGATCAGCCCGCGCGCCTCAAGATCCAACCGTTTCTTTCGGTGTTTCAATGGCAGTTCGATACCGTCACAAATCAGAGGTTCACCTTCCAACAGTTCTGCATCCGGCGCGCCATGGACATTCCGGAACGCTTGGATCAACCGAATGCGCGTGGCGTTACGCCAGACCAGAACCGGACTGCGGGCCATCAGATCAACCTCGACCCGCTGACCCCAGACCACACGGTCATCCTGACGCGCGGTTTGTTCTATAAGACGTTCGAAATCCTCGAACCCCATTTGAGGGTCGGCCAGCGCATGGGCCAGATCCAGAATAGGGTTGTCTGCCTCTTGCCGGTGGACCCGGTGCAGGATTTGTTTTCGTGGTTCCGGCAAAGCCTCAAACACCATGCTGCCCGATTGGTTGACGGGGGCGAGCTGCGCAGGGTCACCAAATAGCAGCAGGGTCGGAAAAATCTCTTGCAGGTCCTCGAATTGCCGGTCGTCCAGCATCGAGGCCTCATCGACGAACCCGATGTCCAATGGCTCGTCCCGACGTTTCCAACCGGTGATGAAATCGGACCCGCGCAATCCGGCGGCGGCCAAGGCACCGGGGATCGATTTATTGTTTGCATAAAACGCCGCTGCTCGGTCCAACGCCTCGTCCGTCAGACCTTCGATCTCAGGGCGTTCGTCATTGCCGGCCAGCCATTCGGCGATGCGTTCATATTCCGGGTCATAGACGGGGGTATAGAGAATGCGGTGAATGGTCGTTGCAGGCACCCCGCGCAGACGCAACACGCTGGCGGCCTTGTTGGTGGGGGCCAGTATCGCAAGGCTTCGTTTATCCCGCGCCTTACGGCTTTCGAAATCACCCGACACGATCTGAACGCCAGTGTCGGCCAAGGCCTTGTACAGCTCGGCCAGCAACAGGGTCTTGCCTGAACCGGCTTTGCCGATCACCGCCATCACACCGGATTTGCCATTGCCCGGTAATTTCAGCAGGGCGTCGTCATCCAGGTCAACACCGGCTGATCGCAGCATTTCTGAGATGCTGTCATAGGCGGCGGCCTGGTCGTCAGAGAAGGTCACGGGGGGCAAAGACATGGCGCGACCCTACAGGGCCGCGCCAGCTATCACCAGAGAGGGATTGGGCTTTTCACCCGGTCAGGCCGACAGTGAAAAGCGGTGTTGCCGTCCGATCCCGAATGCCGTCTTGAACCACAGCCGAGACAGCTCTCGCGGGATGCCCGCGCGTTCTGCCACGCGGTTGCAATCATCGGCTGAATAGGGCCACAGCCCAACCGAAATCTGATCACGCCCATGTCCTTCAGTCCCCAGAACCATCGGGGAAGATCCGATCAGGCGGTAAATCCGAATCATGCGGGCATCGAAGACCCCAGCGATATGGGTCAGGCCGAACCCTTCCATCATCTCGCCCCCGCTCAGCATGATGGCGCCTGCCGTGTGCGGGCTGGCCGTGCGCGACAGGCAGAACCTTGTGACCTCCCAAATCAGCGGGCTGCAGACTGGTTGGTCGCCGGTCAGATGACCAAACACCTCGTTCACCATGACCGGGCCGGTGGTCGGCAACACGCGCATCGAGCCACCATGACTGCCGTCTTCTTCTTCCCAGATGACATAGAGCGGATTCAGATCGTCATACCGATCCCGCTCTTCCCCTTTTTCGTTGACGTGTACATCCCAACCCAACCGGGTTTTGAACTGATCCGCGCGATCCCGGAACATCCCTTCGGCCAGATCCGGAAACTTGTGCAGCTCATCCGCATACAAATAGCGCAACATGACTTTTTTCCCCTTGTCGTCCTGTGCAGGAACGAAGGGGGTACAAAGTCATAGTTAATTTCCCGTTCTGAGGGCGCGCGCCTCTTAAACCACTATTAATCCTCGGCTGAGCGCTGTGGCGATGGCGTGAGTGGTGTTCTGCGCCCCAAGCTTGGCCCGGGCGCCTTCGATATAGACCCGTAGCGTATGCTCAGAGATAGACAGCGAATGGGCTACCTGTGCCCTGCTGTAACCCAGCGCCAGCAAGGTCATCGCGTCGACTTCGCGTGGCGACAGACTGCGGGCAGAGTCGGGCTGTCGATCAACTTCGAATTCCAGCGCTTTGCGGTTGAAATAATGCGCAATCAGGATCAGCTCTCGACCATGACGCTCGATGAAACGCTGCCAGGTTTCATCATCACAGGTATGGTTAACCGTAAACAAGGCGAATTGCCCGTTCGGCCCCCGGATCGGGATAGAATAGCCTTGATTGCCGACACCGTGGATTTGTGCGTCTTGCAGAAAGGCCTTGGCCACTTTGCTGGACCAATCCAGCGTTTTCCAATCGACCGGGTGGAACCGCTGAAAGCACCCCAAAATGACCGGGTCTATGCGGTGATAGCTCTTTTCTAGATATCGTTCGGCCCAGGCATCGGGATAGGTCGTGTAGCCGTACTGATCCCCGGCACCATCGACCCAGTGATAAATAAGGTGTTCGACTTTCAGCCTGTCACGCAATCGGATGGCGACGTCACTTAATTCATCAAGCGTGCTGGTGTTTTCCAAGTCCTCCAGGACTTGGCTCATATCGAGTATTTTTCCCATCCGACGGCGTCCGTACCTCAGCCTTCATGGACGCGATCTCGGCCGCGGCGATCAGCTTGGTGTCGTCCAGCTGTTCGGCCAGCGCGATCAAACCATTCTCAACGGCGAAGGCGTTGAGGTCCGACAACACGTCCAGTATCCACTCATTCTGCGCCATCAGGGTCTCTCCGAAACGGTTAACGAAGGGTTAACACAACCATAACATGTGCAGTATTTTTTTGCCTATTCGCTGCTTTCTACTCCCCCAAAACAGTGGGGTTAATATCTATAACCCCTTAAAATGAATAAGCTTATCCTTGAAAAAGTGACGCCCGCGAACCGTTAACACGATTCGCGGGTACCATTACCTGATTTTGGTGCGGCTCAACCGCGAGCGTCCAAAACCTCTTCCAGAGTGCGCATTCCGGTCTGCGGAGCTTGAACCAGAACCGACATGTTGCCCGGCTTATGCTCGTTGCGCATCATCTTCATGTGCGCTTCGGGCAGCTCTTTCCACGAGAACACCTCGGACATGCAAGGATCCAGGCGACGCTCGACCATCAGCTGGTTCGCAGCAGCCGCTTGTTTCAGATGCGCAAAGTGCGAACCCTGCAGACGCTTCTGGTGCATCCACATATAGCGCACGTCGAAGGTCAGGTTATAACCGGTGGTACCAGCGCAGATCACAACCATGCCACCCTTTTTCACCACAAAGGTCGAGACCGGGAAGGTGCTTTCGCCGGGGTGTTCAAACACCATGTCGACATTGTTGCCTTTGCCGGTGATGTCCCAGATGGCCTTGCCGAACTTGCGTGCTTCTTTGAACCAATCGGCATATTCCGGTGTGTTCACTGTGGGCAGTTGACCCCAGCAGTTAAAGTCTTTGCGGTTCAGAACGCCCTTGGCACCCAAACCCATTACAAAGTCACGCTTGCTTTCGTCCGAGATCACACCAATTGCGTTCGCACCCGCAGTGTTGATCAGCTGGATCGCATAAGAACCCAGGCCACCCGACGCGCCCCAGACCAGAACGTTCTGGCCCGGCTTCAGATCGTGTGGCTCGTGACCGAACAGCATCCGGTATGCGGTGGCCAGTGTCAGCGTGTAGCAGGCGCTTTCTTCCCAAGTCAGGTGCTTGGGGCGCGGCATCAGCTGCTGTGCCTGAACATTAGTGAACTGAGCGAACGACCCATCCGGCGTCTCATATCCCCAGATCCGCTGGCTGTCCGAATACATCGGATCGCCGCCGTTACAGGCTTCGTCGTCACCGTCATCCTGGTTGCAGTGGATCACGACTTCGTCGCCCACTTTCCAACGCTTGACCTTGTCGCCTACGGCCCAAACGATGCCCGATGCATCCGAACCGGCGATGTGGAACGGCTGTCCGTGACCATCAAACGGGCTGATCGGTTTACCCAGCGACGCCCATACGCCGTTGTAGTTCACGCCTGCCGCCATCACCAGGACCAGAACCTCGTGGCTGTCCAGCTTGGGGACATCGACCACTTCCAACTGCATGGCCGTGTCCGGCTCGCCATGGCGTTCCTTGCGGATCGCCCATGCATACATTTGTTTCGGGACGTACCCCATCGGAGGGATTTCACCCATCTCATAGAGGTCTTTTTCCGGTGCCTCGTACGACGCGATGCCGCTATCGGTGTCCAGAGCCATGTTGGCCTCCTTTTCTATAATCCTTGCCGCAACGCAGAATCGGCGGCTTTACCCGATGAGTATTTTCCATCGAGCAATATTGCAACCCATTTTGAGTTCATTTTGTAATTTTATGACCCAGCGGGTGCAGAAATTTCTTTTGCAGTCGCAGAAATCACTTGCCCTGCATCCAGTGGCGCCGAGGCAGCATAGTAGTTCAACAGGTCAACCCTTTGACCTGACGACGATAAATTCCCGCCCTCGCGATTCAGAATGCGGCGATCCACCAATTGCTGGATACTAGCCTCGATTGCACTTCGCTCCAATGGTGTAGAGCTTCCGTTGCGTCGCAACAGCTGGTCTATCAGCGCCACCGCGTCTGTTTCGGCGATTTCGCCCTTTTCACGCACCAACCAGCACGCAGCAGGCCCCGGAACCAGCGGAATCGCTTTGCCAATGCCTGCCATCAGGTCCCGCGCCAGATCGGTCATCAGGTTGGCGTCGTGGTCCGCCCGGAACGCCCGCAACGAAACTGGCTGTCCGTACCGCACCGAGGCCACGCCGAATCGCTGATAGCGACCTACCAGCCGTCGGCCGACCTGTTTGAAAATCCACCAGGCGATGACCCCGATCCTGGCCCGAAACCTGCGTTCAGTTCCCAGCGCCGCTTTGGTTAGGATTGTATCCTCTAGCACGCGGTCATAATTCAGAGCGACCGGTACAAATACAACATCCCTCCCGTCGGGGGTGGTGGCATCAATGATGTATTTGAGCAGCCCCAGCTTTGGTCGCCCCAGCGCCCCGGTCAGGCTAAGACCGCCCTCGGGGAACATGGCCTGTGTCACGCCCGCCTCGGTCGCGTGGCGCACATAGCAGGCCAGCACCTGACGATACAACTCACTGCCTGATTTTCGCCGGATAAAGTAAGCGCCCATCGCACGGATCAAACGGCTAAGCGGCCAAACGCGCGCCCATTCGCCCACGGCATAGGACAGCGCCGATTGTTGCGCCGCCAGATAGGTCACCAGCACGTAATCCATATTGCTGCGGTGGTTCATGACGAAAACAACCGTGGCTTCCGGGTCAATATTTCCCAGGGCCTTCTCATCCACATAGCTAAGCCGCACGTTATAAAACGCGTTGCTCAGCATGCGCGTCAAACGGATGGCGATGCTGAAATAGGCCACCGCGGAAAAGGACGGAACAATCTCGCGCGCATATCGACGGGCGGTTTCAAAGGCCACGGCCTCGGGAACACGTTCTTCACGCGCGAAATTCTGAACCGCCTGCCCGACCTGAGGGTCATAAATCAGACGCTGAATCATATCGTGCCGATGCGCCAGCTTGAACGGTTGGATCGGCCGCTGCAGGCGTGTGTTCAAACGCTTGACCGCGCGTTCCAGTCGACGGCGAAAAAACCAGCGCACCGAAGGAAACAGAAAATGTGAGGCCAGAGTGACCGCGGCAAACACCACGATCAGCAAAAACAGCCAAAGCGGAAGTTCCACGGTCTGAGTCATTCTCGCACCCTGCCACCAAACCGGGCCACCTACAATCTGAAGAACCTGAAATGCCGCGACGCAGCGAATTGACATATCCCAAAAATTGCGCTTTAGAGGCCAGTGACGTAATTTTCTTGCCCACCCGCAACACGAGGCCCAGCTATGACGCAGACGCAGAAAGATCGCCCCTGGCTCATCCGAACCTATGCCGGTCATTCCACCGCCAAGGCCTCAAACGCGCTGTATCGCGGGAATTTGGCGAAGGGACAGACCGGGCTTTCCGTGGCTTTCGACCTGCCGACACAGACCGGTTACGACAGCGATCACACTTTGGCGCGCGGCGAGGTCGGCAAGGTTGGCGTTCCGATCAGCCATCTGGGCGACATGCGGGTTTTGTTCGATCAGATTCCTCTGGAACAGATGAACACCTCGATGACGATCAACGCCACCGCCCCTTGGTTGCTGGCGCTTTATATCGCTGTGGCCGAGGAACAGGGCGCGGACGTGTCCAAGCTGCAAGGCACCGTGCAGAACGACCTGATCAAGGAATACCTGAGCCGCGGCACCTATGTCTGCCCGCCAAAACCGTCGCTGAAGATGATCGCGGACGTGGCCGAGTATTGCTATACCAACGTGCCAAAATGGAACCCGATGAATGTGTGTTCCTATCACTTGCAAGAGGCCGGCGCGACACCCGAACAAGAGCTGGCCTATGCACTGGCCACGGCCATCGCCGTACTGGATGAGCTGCGCCCCCGCGTCCCAGCCGAGGATTTCCCGGCGCTTTGCGGTCGCATTTCGTTCTTTGTGAACGCGGGCATCCGCTTTGTCACCGAAATGTGCAAGATGCGGGCTTTCGTGGATCTTTGGGACGAAATTCTGCAACAGCGCTATGGTGTCGAGAATTCAAAATACCGTCGATTCCGCTATGGCGTTCAGGTGAACTCGCTGGGCCTGACCGAGCAGCAGCCCGAAAACAACGTCTATCGCATCCTGATCGAAATGCTGGCTGTGACCCTGTCGAAAAAGGCCCGGGCCCGCGCTGTGCAACTGCCCGCATGGAACGAGGCGTTGGGCTTGCCACGCCCGTGGGATCAGCAATGGTCGATGCGGATGCAGCAAATCCTGGCCTATGAAACCGACTTGCTGGAATATGGTGACCTGTTTGACGGCAACCCCGCCGTGGACGCCAAGGTTGAAGAGCTGAAAGCAGGCGCGCGGGCCGAGTTGGGCAACCTCGAATCCATGGGCGGCGCGGTGGCGTCGATCGAATACATGAAATCCCGTCTGGTCGATTCCAACGCCGAACGTCTGAACCGGATCGAACGGAATGAAACCGTTGTGGTCGGTGTGAACAAGTGGACACAGGGAGAACCCTCACCGCTGGAGACCGAAGACGGCGGTATCATGGTCGTCGACCCGGCCGTCGAACAAGAACAGATCAACCGCCTGAATGAATGGCGCGCAGATCGTGACGACGCAGCCGTCACGGCGGCTTTGGCCGCACTACGCGAGGCGGCGCGATCCGGCACCAACGTGATGGAGCCGTCAATCGCCGCCGCCAAGGCAGGTGTCACCACCGGCGAGTGGGCCGAGGAAATGCGCAAGGTCTACGGCACCTACCGTGGCCCAACCGGGGTGTCCGGCTCGGTGTCGAACAAGACCGAAGGGCTGGAGGATCTGCGCGCTGCTGTTGATGCGGTCAGTGACAAACTGGGGCGCCGCCTAAAATTCCTGATAGGCAAGCCGGGATTGGACGGCCATTCAAACGGAGCCGAGCAAATCGCCTTCCGCGCGCGCGATTGCGGCATCGACATCAGCTATGAAGGCATCCGCCTGACGCCCGAGGAAATCGTCACCGCAGCCATTGAGGACAAGGCCCATGTCATCGGTCTGTCGATTCTGTCCGGCAGCCACATCCCATTGGTGCAGGATGTCATGACCCGCCTGCGTGAATCCGGGCTGGACGATGTCCCCGTCGTGGTCGGCGGGATCATTCCCGATGATGATGCAGCGAAACTCAAGGCAATGGGCGTTGCCAAAATCTATACGCCAAAGAACTTTGAGTTGAATGTGATCATGGGCGATATCGTAACTCTGGTCGATCCGCAAAATATCGCGGCTGAATAATTCAGCCCTTTTTGGGAAACCTCTGTTTCTATTCCCCTTCACGAGGGGATAGATAAATTCCGGATTTGGAATTACGGTGGGCTATTGCGTCCACGTATGACGAATTGCGGAATGGAGAAAAAAATGGCGATCAGCCTAGACAAAATGTCGCGAAAAGAACTGCTTGAATTGCGCGATCATGTGGAAATCGCGCTTAAAAATGCGGAAAAGCGTGATCGCAAAGAGGCTTTGAAAGCGGCCGAAAAAGCCGCCGCTGAGTTCGGATTTTCACTTTCAGACCTATCTGGCAATGGCTCAAAGCTACCTAAAATCCCGAAAGCCAACGCAAAATACAAAAATCCATCCAACCCTGAACAAACCTGGTCGGGCCGTGGCCGTAAACCGCAATGGGTTCATGACGCTTTAAAAGCCGGGGCAGATATTTCGGATTTGGAAATCTGACAGGAATTGAGTGAAAAATGACAATTCATATTGGCGCGGAAAAAGGTGAAATTGCTGAAACAGTTTTTATGCCCGGTGATCCCTATCGGGCGAAATGGGCGGCAGAGACCTTTTTGCAGGATGCCAGGTTGGTCAATAATGTGCGGGGCATGCTGGGTTTCACCGGAACCTGGAAAGGAAACCCGGTTTCAATTCAGGGCAGCGGCATGGGCATGCCGTCTTTGTCCATTTATGCCAATGAACTGATCCGCGATTATGGTGCCAAAACCCTGATCCGCATCGGATCGTGCGGCGGGATGCAGGACAGCGTCAATATCCGCGATGTGATATTGGCGATGACGTCGACCACCCTCAGCACGCCATCACGCGGCATTCTGAAAGAACTGAACTTTGCCCCCTGCGCCGACTGGGGTTTGCTACAGGCGGCGGCTCAGGCGGCGGCTGCGAAAGGAACGCCTACGCATATCGGCGGGATTTATTCGTCGGACGTGTTTTATGACGAACGACCTGATCTGAACGAACAGATGGTGCGGCACGGCATTCTGGGGGTCGAAATGGAGGCCGCCGAATTGTATATCCTCGCCGCGCGTCACAATTGCCGCGCGCTGGCGGTTCTGACCGTGTCCGATCACCTGCTGACGGGTGAGGCTCTGCCGTCGTCCGAACGCGAAAGCAGCTTTGGGGATATGGTGGAAATCGCGCTGCAAGCAGCGTTTCCAGACGCGGCATAGCCACAGACAGGGCGAAAGATCGCCCTGCTGTCCTATTTCCCTTTCAGGCAACTGGTCGGTGTATCCGCGCCTTCATGCTGTGCCCCGCAGTAGGCGCAAACCCAGACGCCTTCCTTGCGGTGCTGCCGCCATCGGCAATCGCGCGTCAACGACGACGTCCGTGATCGCCAGATAAAATAGGCGAAAACTCCGGCCGCCAATGCTAACAACAGAATGGGCATGTCTATGCATTGCCCAATCCAAGGATAAATTCAAGCGTCAAGCGGCGTTTGCGTATTCGAACAATTCAGGCTCATGAACCTCAGCCACCGGCGCAGGTTCCGGCGTGTAATAAGCCCAAGCCTGTTCCAACAGTTCCAGAGCTTCGGCAGCGTTCGTTTTAGAGTTTTGGTCTTGCATCGGAGCGATCCCGTTTCGGTTATTTCACTCCTCCCCTGTCGAGAGGTTAAACAGTCCAACAACTGATTTCATCATATCTTTTTTGCAATCTCGGTATGAAAAAACTGCACATAAGGCTGACACTTGCATCTGCCAGCCTTACTCTTTTTTACCAATTACGCGGTCATGCAAGAATTCGCCTTAGCGGCTTGTTCTTCGCTGACGCCATTACCGGGAACGAACACCTCAGTCTGTTTTCCATCCTGAAGAGTGTATTGAGTGGTAAAGGAACCCTCAATTCCCGCCTGTTTTGCGCAGTCTACCTGTTTAAAAGCAAGCTCCGCCCGGTCGCTGCCCGATCCACCACACGCTGAAAGGACGGTGATCGCAGAAATAGACAGGGCCTTTAGTAGTGTTTGGGTCATTGATGTACTCCGATATTTCAATACCCGCATAACACGAAAAAACCCGGAATGTTTCCATCCCGGGTTTTGTCTTTTTTTGTAACTGTGATCAAACGGACCGGTCGACCATCATCTTCTTAATCTCAGCAATTGCCTTGGCCGGGTTCAGGCCCTTGGGGCAGGTCTTGGCGCAGTTCATGATTGTATGGCAGCGATACAGCTTGAAGGGATCTTCCAGCTCGTCCAGACGCTCACCCGTGGCTTCATCGCGGCTGTCGATGATCCAACGATAGGCATGCAGCAACGCGGCGGGCCCAAGGTAACGATCGCCGTTCCACCAGTAACTCGGGCACGAAGTCGAACAGCTGGCGCACATCACACATTCATACAAACCATCCAGCTTTTTGCGGTCTTCGATCGACTGCTTCCACTCTTTCGCGGGGCGGTTGGTCTTGGTTTCCAACCACGGCATGATCGAAGCATGCTGGGCATAGAAATGTGTCAGATCGGGGATCAAGTCCTTGACCACCGGCATATGCGGCAGCGGATAGATTTTCACGTCACCCTTGACCTCATCCATACCGTAGATACAGGCCAGCGTGTTGATCCCGTCGATATTCATCGCGCAGGAACCGCAAATGCCTTCGCGGCACGACCGGCGGAAGGTCAGGGTCGGGTCAATCTCATTTTTGATCTTGATCAGCGCATCCAGAATCATCGGCCCGCAGCTGTCCATATCGACGAAATAAGTGTCGAGCTGAGGGTTTTTGCCATCATCCGGGTTCCAGCGATAGATCTGGAACTTACGCACATTGGTTGCGCCTTCAGGTTTGGGCCAGGTTTTGCCCGTCGTGATGCGCGAATTCTTGGGGAGGGTTAGTTGTACCATAAGTTCCTCTCCTTAGAACGTCCGCGCCTTGGGCGCGATTTTCTTGAGGCTGATGCCACCTTCTTCTTCGGTGGTCAGCGGATCGGCAATAACCGGGCGATAGCTGAGGTCAACCTTGGTGCCCTCGACGCGCGATACAGTGTGGACCCGCCAGTTTTCGTCGTCACGCTCGGTGAAGTCTTCGTGCGCGTGGGCGCCGCGGGATTCCTTACGCGCTTCGGCACCAACAATGGTGGCTAGCGCGCTTGGCATCAGGTTGGTCAGCTCCAGCGATTCCATCAGGTCACTGTTCCAGACCAGCGAGCGGTCGCTAACTTTCAGATCGTCCATCTTAGCGGCGATTGCTGTCATCTTCTCGACGCCTTCAGCCATGGTCTTGGCGGTCCGGAACACGGCGGCATCTTCCTGCATGGTCCGCTGCATCTCAAGCCGCAGATCTGCGGTTGCGATCGCACCGCTCGCGTTGCGCACGGCATCAAACCGGTCAAAGGCCTTATCAACCGACGCTTGGTTCAGCACCGGGTTCGAGGCCTTGGCGTCAACAACTTCACCCGCACGGATCGCTGCCGCACGACCAAACACCACAAGGTCGATCAGCGAGTTCGAACCCAGACGGTTCGCTCCATGGACCGAGGCACAACCTGCTTCACCCACGGCCATCAGGCCCGGCACAACAGCGGTTGGGTTGTCTGCAGTTGGGTTCAGAACCTCACCCCAATAGTTGGTCGGAATGCCGCCCATATTATAGTGCACGGTCGGCAGAACCGGGATCGGTTCCTTGGTCACGTCCACACCGGCAAACACACGCGCCGATTCCGAGATGCCCGGCAGTCGTTCGGCCAGCGCTTCGGCAGGTAGGTGGCTGAGGTTCAGGTGAATGTGATCGCCACCATCACCATGGCCACGGCCTTCGCGGATTTCCATAGTCATCGAGCGCGAGACGTAGTCACGTGGCGCAAGGTCCTTGTATTGAGGCGCATAACGCTCCATGAACCGTTCACCTTCCGAGTTGGTCAGGTAACCACCCTCGCCCCGTGCGCCTTCGGTGATCAGGCAGCCCGAACCGTAGATGCCGGTCGGGTGGAACTGAACGAACTCCATATCCTGCAGCGCCAAACCCGCACGAGCCACCATGCCGCCACCGTCACCGGTGCAGGTATGGGCCGACGTGGCGCTGAAATAGGCGCGGCCATAGCCGCCGGTCGCCAGCACCACCATCTTGGCGTTGAAGACGTGCATCGTCCCGTCGTCCAGCTTCCAGCAGACGACACCCTGACATTGCCCGTCCTCGGACATGATCAGGTCGATGGCGAAATATTCGATGTAGAACTCGGCGTTGTTCTTCAGTGACTGACCATACAGCGTGTGAAGGATCGCGTGGCCAGTCCGGTCGGCGGCAGCACAGGTACGCTGCACCGCAGGGCCTTCGCCGAACTCGGTAGTGTGACCACCGAACGGGCGCTGATAGATCTTGCCTTCCTCGGTCCGGCTGAAGGGCACGCCGTAATGCTCCAGCTCATACACCGCTTTGGGTGCTTCACGGGCCAGATATTCCATCGCGTCGGTGTCACCCAACCAGTCCGAACCCTTGACGGTATCGTACATGTGCCACTGCCAGTGGTCCGGTCCCATGTTAGACAGAGATGCCGCGATGCCGCCCTGCGCCGCAACCGTGTGCGAGCGTGTCGGGAACACTTTGGTGACGCATGCAGTGCGTAGGCCCTGTTCGGCCATGCCCAGCGTCGCCCGCAGACCTGCACCACCTGCGCCTACGACAACGACGTCGTATTCGTGGGTTTCATATTCATATGCTGCTGTCATTGTTCTTGTTCCTTACCGCGCATCACAGGGCGAGCTTGACCAGAGCGAACAGCCCGGCCGCGATCAGCGTGTAGCCCAGGGCCCACATTGCAACGAGCGAGACTTTCTCGAGAACACCATGGACATAATCTTCGATGGTTTCCTGCGCCTCATACATCAGCTGTTGCATGCCCACGACCAAAGTCAGAGCGGTCACAATTGCCGGGAATGGGCGGCTGAAATAGGCGACGACCTCTTCGTATGTGCCGCCGATACCGGCCCCGAAGGTGAAGATGAAGATCGGAACCAGCACGGTCAGGATCATCGCCCGGACCATGGTGCGCCAATGTGTTTGTGTGCCGGATTTCCCTGCGCCCAGACCCTGCGCGCGTTTACGGTCAGTCAGATATCGCATGTGCCGCCCCCTTAAACCGCAATCACAGTGATAATGGTCAGGATGGTCGCACCGACGAACATGCCCAGACCCAGTTTCTCAGAGACCTCAACATCAAGGCAGTAGCCGAAATCCCAAAAGACGTGACGCAGACGACCCAGCGTGTGATACCAAAGACCCCATGTCGCGGCGGTGAGGACAATATCTCCGAACCAGCTGCGCAGAAATCCGTCGATCCCGGCAAACGCGGCCTCCGAGCTGGAAGCGGCCAACAGCCACCAGACAACAAGAATTGCAACGGCGAATACCCCAAGCCCGGTTAGTCGAACCATGATCGACGACAGGGACGTCATCTGGGGGCGATAGATCATAATATGTGGCGAGAGCGGGCGGTTGCCCCGATTGACATCGGCCATGTCGGCTCCTCTTTCGTTGGCTACCGGTCGTTTTACCGGATTTTGCCCTTCTGTCACGTGCTGCATGCGCAAAAATGGGTAAAATAGGTTCAAAATTGCAGAATTCATCAATTTGTGATCACGCAAAATAATACTGTGATCACGAAAACCCTTCCAAGCCTTGAATGTTAGCGTTTTCAGGGAACAAGCATTGTGATCACGAATCTGCTACTGCCGCTCCAAAGCCGCTGATTGCTGTGTAACTTCGCGCAACAGCTTCTTTCGAATCCGCTCGGGATAATCGGCAAACCCCGCTGCCGACACCACAAAAGCACCCTCGCCGACAATGACATTTTCAAAGAAATAGGCGGTCAGATCCGGTTCGCTTTCCTCGATCGCAATTGCGTTTACCGTCACCCCGCGCGTGCGCAGCGCCCTGTGCGTCTCGGTTGGTTCGACACCCTCGTTCGACACCCCATCGCCCGAAATGTCTATCAGATGCCGTTTGCAATCCGCCACCGCATCGAAGCTGGACATGGTCATCTCAAGCGCTTCACCGATTGCGGTTGAAAAGTTGCGCCAGACTCTGGCGTCATCGGCAACTTGATCGGCAAACCGTTCAAGCGTCTCAAAGCTATCGATCCGGGTCCACGGGATCGTCACCTTTTGACGCGAGGACCCGGTCCACTGCACCAGCATCAACTGCGCCTGCCCCCGCACCAGCGCCTCGGACACCAGGGGGTCACGCAGCCCGGCGGCCAGCCCATCCATCTGAATCCGGTATTCCGTCGTATCGACCGACCCGGATACGTCTACTGCCAACGCCAACGCCAGATCGCACGCTACAGCGGGGGGCGTCAGAAACAGGCAAGCGGCAAGTGATCGAAGCAGGACCATGATCGCAGCCTAGCATGATTGGCGCAGGCTGCGATCAAATGAATGTGGGGCGTGCTCAGATTGGCATCAGCGTCCAGTAATCAAGGTCCAACAAGACGTTCGGTTGATACCGACCGTCTTCGTTTTTCAACGCAAACGGCTCGCCACCCTTTGTCGCAACCAGCCGCAGACGGATGGCGCCCACGCCGGGAACACCCGTTTCGGCCTTGTCCAGAACCTCGGACCAGGCCTTGATTGTATCGCCTGCGAAGCAGGGGTTGGCATGGGCACCGCCGTTCAGACCGACAATCATCTGCGCATTGGCCAGGCCGTTGAACGACAATGTCCGCGCCATCGAAATCACGTGGCCACCATAAATCAAACGACCATCGGGCCGGAAGGTCAGGTCGAAATGCACCTTGGCTGTGTTTTGCCACAGCCGGGTGGCCAACATATGCTCGGCCTCTTCCACCGTCACGCCATCGACATGATCAATGGTTTCGCCGATCTCATAATCGCCCCAACGATGCGCCTCGCCCGATTGGGCAAAATCGTAATTCGAGAAATCCAGCCCCGCGGGCACTACCAGATCTTTTGGCTCAAGTACCTTTTTCAGATTCGGCACAACGGCTTCGGGCGCAGGCGCGTCAAGGTTCGATTTGCGCACCATCACCCAGCGGACATATTCGATGACAACCTCATCGCGCTGATTCAGGCCACGCGTGCGCACCCAGACCACGCCAGTCTTGCCGTTCGAATTCTGCTTGACCCCGATCACCTCGGATTCAGAGCGCAACGTATCGCCGGGATAGACCGGCAACAGCCAACGCCCCTCGGCATAGCCCAGATTGGCCACCGCGTTCAGCGAAATATCTGGCACGGTCTTGCCAAACACCACGTGGAAAGCAGCCAGATCGTCAATCGGGCTTTGCCGTAAGCCGCAGTTCCGGGCAAATTCATCCGACGAATAAAGCGCGTGCCGCGCCGGGTAGAGCGCATGATACAGCGCCCGCTCTCCGTCGGTTACGGTACGCGGCACGGCGTGATGCAGCACCTGACCAACAGAGTAGTCCTCGAAAAAACGGCCCGGATTTGTCTTTGCCATTATTGCTGTCCCAGTTTCATATCGGATGAATAGTCGGCCTCGACCTCTTTGGTCACGGCCTGCGCACACCGCATCATGCGGCTGTTTTCGTCATAGGCGTAGGACGGGTCGCCATACAGCTCCCACCCTTTTGCCAAGGCGTCTGACACTTTGTGGCAGAAGGCGGATGTGTCTTCCTCGGTCAGCAGGCGATAGAGTTTTGCCATGATGTCATTTCCTTAAGAGGGGAACGGAGACGGACCAACCAGCCCGTGGATATAGCCGATCACACCCAGCAACACGATCGAGGCAACAAAGAACATCGCGTCCTTGCCATAGGTTCCGGGTTCGCTGGGCGTCCAATCGGGCTCGGACTTGTTGATCACAATGACCTCGACAATAGCCCAGGCCAACAGCCCGCCGAACAAAATGATAGAGGCCAAATCGCCGTTAACCAGCAAATGCGCAAAGGCCCACAGCTTGAACCCGCCCAGCATCGGATGGCGAAGCTTGTTCAACAGGCGACCCTTGGAGCCTGCGGGGCTCATCATATAAATCGCGACCAACACCAGTAGGTTGTTTATGTGGATCATGAAGGTCGGTGGCGCCCAGACGAAAACGGTATCGGTCATGCGATAGCCGAAGATCATCAGCAGGATTGCCACGACCAGCGCCAGCGCAACCGCGCCTTTGCCCGCGTTGCCCATCGCCACGCGCTGCGCCGGCATGACGCGTTGAAATAGATGAGCGGCCCACCACAGCGCCACCCCAAGGATCAGAAGAACAAAGCCCATTGCTGGCTTACCCCGCTTGCAAAGCTGAAATCGCCTTTGCTTTTGCCAGAATTTCGCGGGCTGTTACAGCATGCAGGTTTTCAACGATCTTCCCATCCACGACGGCAACACCCTGTCCCTGCGCCTCGGTCTCTTCAAACGCTGCAATCTGACGGCGGGCCAAATCTATCTCGGCCTCTGACGGCGCGAAGGCTGCATTGGTGATGTTGACCTGCGCCGGGTGGATCAGCGTCTTGCCGTCAAAACCCATGTCGCGGCCCTGCTCGCATTCTGCTGCCAAGCCATCCTCATCCTTGAATGCGTTATATACACCATCCACGATGATCAGCCCTTCGGCCTTGGCGGCCAGCACACACAGGCCCAGCGATGTCATCAACGGCAGTCGGTCTGGACGGAACCGGGTTTGCAGATCTTTGGCCAAATCGTTGGTGCCCATGACAAAGCCTGCCATCAACGGATGCGCCGCGATTTCAGCAGCGTTCAACATCCCTTGCGGAGTTTCCATCATCGCCCAGATCGGCAAGTCGCCGGTGACCGCGGCCAGCGCGTCCACGTCAGCGGCCGAACCCACCTTGGGCAACAACACGACATCCGCGTCCATCTCGCGTACGGCTTCGGCGTCGGCACGGCCCCATTCGGTATCCAGCCCGTTGATACGCACGATCTTGACCCGTTCGCCATAGCCGCCCTCAGCAAGCGCAGCCTTTAGCGTGTCCCGCGCATTGGCCTTTTCGTCGGCAGCAACCGCGTCCTCTAGGTCAAAGATGATCGCGTCCACCGGCAGGGTACGGGCCTTATCCAGCGCCCGATCACGCGAGCCAGGAATATAGAGTACGGAACGATAGGGGCGCTGACGGGGGTCCATTGGCCTCTCCCTTTGAAAGAATGTTGCGCGGAATGGGGCATTTTTTGTCGGAAAGTTCAAGGGCAAAATCGCCGCGCTGCAGCATTCACGACGCAACGTGCGGAGCTTTAACCGGATTTCTTCCCGCCGGACGCACCCTGATTGCGATGGAATCGAAAGGGGTGACTGATGAAAACGACGCTGTTCAAGATGACGATGGGCCTTGGGATCATGGTTCTGGCCGCACAACAGGTGCAGGCCCGCACCTGTGCCCCGCGCGAGGACATAATGAAGCGCCTGACCGAGACCTACGGCGAAACACGCCGCAGTATCGGCGTCGCGCGGCAAGGGACCGTGATGGAAGTTTACGCTTCGGACCAAAGCGGAAGCTGGACGATCACGGTGACATTGCCGGACGGGATAACTTGCCTGGTCGCCTCGGGCCAGGCCTATGAAGATATGGTCGAGGCGCTGCCGCCCAACGTTTAGGTCAGCGCGTCCCAAATCAGCTTGCTGCCGGTCAATGTCAGCAGCACATAGGCAATGCCAAAGAACAGGCGTTCGGACAGCATAAAATGCGCCCGGACACCCAGCCAAGCGCCCAGGATCGCAAAGGGCGTCAGCAGCAGGTCAACCCATGCGGTGTGCCAGGTGAACAGCCCCAGATAGGCATAGGGCACAAATTTCGCGATATTGATGACCCAAAAAACCAGTACGGTTGAGGCTTGGAACTGAGTCTTTGTCAGACGCTGCGATAGCAGGTAAACCGCAGCTGGCGGGCCTCCGGCATGGCTGACGAAACTTGTGAACCCGGCGATCAGACCTGCTAACAGCCCTGCAGGCGGCGGCAGGCGATTGGCAAAGCCGCGCACCCAGCCCTTGGTCTGAGAAATATGCCAGACCACAAATCCAACTGAAATCCCGCCAATCAGTAACCGCAGCAGGTCGTCATTCGTGGCTCGGTACAACCACGCCCCCAGCGCCACGCCCGGCACAGCCCCCAACATCAACAAGCGCGAATCCGGCCAACTCCAGCGTTTCCAGTAGGGGCCAAGGGTGGCCACATCGATCACCATCAGAATCGGCAACATCAGCGCAAGCGCCTGCCCGGGTTCAAGTATCAAGGCCAGAATCGACGAGGACGCAAACGCCACCCCCGACCCGAACCCACCCTTTGAGATACCGGCAAAGACCACCGCAGGGATCGCCACGGCAAAAAACATCAGGTTCAGTTCGAACATGTGGCGTCCTGCAAATTGGCCTGTCTAAAAGGCCGTTTAGCGCAATCAACTGCCATTGCGCAAATGGTATGCGGTTGCATGCCGCGCCCAAGGGCACTTGCGCGAAACCCATTTAACGACTAGCAAAACCGCGATTTCAAAACCGACCGGAGATAATCCAAATGGCCAGACCCAAGATCGCGCTGATCGGCGCAGGTCAGATCGGCGGCACGCTCGCCCACCTCGCAGCAATGAAAGAACTGGGCGACGTTGTCCTGTTCGACATCGCCGAAGGCACCCCTGAAGGCAAGGCGCTGGACATCGCCGAATCCGGCCCGTCCGAAGGCTTTGACGCCAAGCTGAAGGGCACTCAGTCCTACGAAGATATCGCTGGCGCGGACGTCTGCATCGTGACCGCTGGCGTCCCCCGCAAACCGGGCATGAGCCGCGACGACCTGTTGGGCATCAACCTGAAGGTCATGAAATCGGTCGGCGAAGGCATCGCCGCCAACGCACCCGACGCGTTTGTTATCTGCATCACCAACCCGCTGGACGCGATGGTCTGGGCGCTGCGTGAATTCTCGGGCCTGCCGCACAACAAAGTCTGCGGTATGGCGGGCGTTCTGGATTCGGGGCGCTTTGCACATTTCCTGGCCGAAGAGTTCAACGTCTCGATGAAGGACGTCACCGCGTTCGTTCTGGGTGGCCACGGCGACACCATGGTGCCATCGGTCCGATACTCGACCGTTGCCGGTATCCCGCTGCCTGATCTGGTCGAAATGGGCTGGACCACGCAAGACAAGCTGGACGCGATCGTGCAGCGCACCCGTGACGGCGGTGCCGAAATCGTCGGCCTGCTGAAAACCGGTTCGGCCTTCTATGCCCCTGCCACGTCGGCAATTGAGATGGCCGAAGCCTATCTGAAAGACCAAAAGCGTGTTCTGCCCTGCGCCGCCTATTGCGATGGTGAGCTGGGCGTCAGCGGTCTGTACGTGGGCGTACCCACCGTGATCGGCGCGGGCGGCATTGAAAGGATCGTCGACATCAACTTGAACGAAGAAGAGCAGGCTGGTTTCGACAATTCGGTCAACGCGGTGAAGGGCCTGATCGAGGCGTGCAAGGGCATCGACAGCTCGCTGGCCTGATCCCTTCTGTGAGAATTCTGAAAGCCGGTCCTTTTCAGGTCCGGCTTTTCTTTTGCCCGTTTGCCCAAGTCCGAATGGAGCTACCGAAAATGTTGGCGCAAACGTTTTAAATTTTGTTTTTGAATGTGTTTTTGGCAGGTTTGGTTTCAGATTCGAATCAAGTAACTGCCCGTGAAAGAATTGTGATCACACCCCAAAAAACTGTGATCACAAATAACAAAAATCTACGCTAAAAAGCTCTTCGTCGTCAAAAAAGCCTTTATATTTGCGCTCTACAGCCCTCTATAACGGGGTAATCGTAGTCAGACGGGACAGTGTTGATGAACATTCACGAATATCAGGCCAAAGCTCTTCTTCGTAGCTATGGCGCTCCGGTCTCCGAAGGTCGCGCGGTTCTGCGCGCCGAGGAAGCCAAAACCGCAGCTGGTGAACTGGACGGCCCGCTTTGGGTTGTCAAAGCGCAAATCCACGCAGGTGGCCGCGGCAAAGGCAGCTTCAAAGAGGCCGATGCCGGTGAAAAAGGCGGTGTGCGTCTGACCAAATCGGTGGAAGAAGCCGCCGAAGAAGCGAAAAAGATGCTGGGCCGCACGCTGGTTACGCATCAGACCGGCCCGGCGGGCAAACAGGTTAACCGCATCTATATCGAAGCCGGTTCCGGCATCGAGCGTGAACTGTACCTGGCCCTGCTGGTGGATCGCCAGACCAGCCGCATTTCCTTCGTCTGTTCGACCGAAGGTGGCATGGACATCGAAGAAGTGGCCGCTGCCACGCCCGAAAAAATCCTGTCCTTCTCGGTTGACCCGGCGACCGGTTATCAGCCCTACCACGGCCGCCGCATCGCGTTCTCGCTGGGTCTGGAAGGCGCGCAAGTCAAGCAATGCGTCAAGCTGATGAACCAGCTCTATAACGCCTTCGTCGAGAAGGACATGGAGATGCTGGAGATTAACCCGCTGATCGTGTCCGACAGCGGCGACCTGAAAGTGCTGGACGCCAAGGTCGGTTTTGACGGCAACGCGGTCTACCGCCACCCGGACATCGCCGAACTGCGCGACACGACCGAGGAAGACCCCAAGGAACTGGAAGCCTCGAAATACGACCTAAACTACATTGCGCTGGATGGTGAGATCGGCTGCATGGTGAACGGTGCCGGTCTGGCGATGGCGACGATGGACATCATCAAGCTCTATGGGGCTGAGCCTGCCAACTTCCTCGACGTCGGTGGTGGTGCGACCAAAGAGAAAGTGACTGAGGCGTTCAAGATCATCACCTCGGACCCGCAGGTCAAAGGTATTCTGGTCAACATCTTCGGCGGCATCATGCGCTGCGACGTGATTGCTGAGGGCGTTGTCGCCGCGGTGAAAGAGGTCGGCCTGCAGGTTCCGCTGGTCGTGCGTCTGGAAGGCACGAATGTCGAGAAAGGCAAAGAGATCATCAACACCTCTGGCCTGGACGTGATCGCAGCGGACAACCTGAAAGACGGTGCCGAGAAGATCGTGAAAGCGGTTAAGGGATAAGCTGTGAAGTTTAGTTCAATAGCTGTTGCGTTGGCGTGTGCCGTGGCCTTGTCAGGTTGCGGTGCGCCCTCAACGGATAGATTTGCGGCGAAGTCTTTTGCATTCGCAGAGACAAACCAACCTGTTCAGGTGTTCTCGGAGGCTTGCCTAAAGACGCTTCCGAATTTCGACACGTTCTCAAGCGCGGTTCAAAAACAAGGTTTGGCGCCTACGTCTCCAATGGCTGGCAACCCCGCATTCATGGCCCCGGGCGAGAAGTTTTTGGCTACAAGTGTGATCGAAGAAGGTGACAAGTCGACATGCGCAGTAGTCTTTCTTGGTGCCGAAAACAGTAAGGAAATCGGGGATCTCTTCCTTCAGGAGGCTTCAATACGAACTGGAGGCGAGCCCCAGGATCGTCTTCCCAGAGGTCAGTATAACTACGTATACCATCTCAAGAATGGCAGCGTATTGGTGTACGAAGCCAAAAATAAGCGCGACCACGTTCGCCATTTTGTCTTCGTGACAAAACCCGTCTCCCGAAAGGAAGCCGCAAGTTACGTCTACAACTGACGCATAAGTGAATAGCGGGGCTGTCTCTGCTTTCAGAAACAATTTCAGCAGAAAGTTCTGCTTAAAAAAGGAGAACGCCAAATGGCAGTCCTCATCGACGAAAATACCAAAGTGATCTGTCAGGGCTTTACCGGCTCGCAGGGCACGTTCCACTCTGAGCAGGCCATTGCCTATGGCACCAAGATGGTCGGCGGCGTGACCCCCGGCAAAGGCGGGATGACGCATCTTGACCTGCCCGTGTTCAACTCGGTCCACGAGGCCAAGCATGTGACCGAAGCCAATGCCTCGGTGATCTATGTTCCGCCGCCGTTTGCAGCGGACTCGATCCTCGAAGCGATTGACGCCGAGATGGAAGTGATTGTCTGCATCACCGAAGGCATCCCGGTTCTGGACATGATGAAGGTAAAGCGCGCCCTGGAAGGCTCAAGCTCGCGCCTGATCGGCCCGAACTGCCCCGGTGTCATCACGCCCGATGCCTGCAAGATCGGCATCATGCCGGGCCACATCCACAAGCGCGGCTCGGTCGGCGTTGTGTCGCGTTCAGGCACCCTGACCTATGAGGCCGTCAAGCAGACCACCGATGTGGGTCTAGGCCAGTCCACCTGCGTGGGCATCGGCGGCGACCCGATCAAAGGCACCGAGCATATCGACGTGCTGGAATGGTTCCTGGCCGACGACGAAACCGAGTCGATCATCATGATCGGTGAGATCGGTGGCTCGGCCGAAGAAGAAGCCGCACAGTTCCTGGCGGATGAGGCCAAGAAGGGCCGCAAGAAGCCGACCGCAGGTTTCATCGCAGGCCGCACAGCCCCTCCGGGCCGCCGCATGGGCCACGCCGGCGCGATTGTCGCCGGCGGCAAAGGTGGTGCCGAAGACAAGATCGAAGCCATGCGCTCGGCCGGTATCGTCGTGGCCGAAAGCCCCGCCCAGCTGGGTGAGGCTGTGCTGGAAGCGATTGGGTAAGTGATCGCTTGCCGGGCATACGCTCTGAGGGCTGCGCCCGGAAAGAGGGTGGGCGAAAAACGCCCGCCCTTCTCGCCTTTGACGAATCTTTGGTTCCTGCTTTTGGCGGCAACTTCTGCATTCTCTGCATCAGGGCAAGCCGAAGCAAAAGATTGTAGCGTTCTTATCGGCTGGACAAGAGAGGGACAACTCATCCGGGACAAGACTTGCGAGACTCACTACATCGCCAAAGAAAGAGGGTTTTCCGAGCTCAAATTGTCCAGAAGCCAGAAGTACCAGTTTCGCTTTCGAGCAAGTAAAGACTCCACCAATGATGTGATCGTGAACCGCGTGGGTTATGTATGCGGATTGGTCGGCAGCGACAGCGCTGTTTTCACTGCCAACCGAGGTAAACGGAACTCTCTTATCGTATCTTTTTCCTGTGGTGGAATAGTTGGGTGAGCAACCAGATATGACCTTCTCTGACGCCGTCCGCACCTGTTTCTCCAAGTTCTTCACCTTCTCGGGTCGTGCTTCGCGGCCCGAATACTGGTTCTTTTTCCTGTTCATCGTGATCTGGAGCTTTATCGCCGGGATCATCGACGCACAGTTCTTCACGCAGGTTGCGGTAAGCGAAACCGAAACGTCCAAATCTGTCACCGCCACGTCTTCGGCACCGGTGCAAAGTATCGTCAGCCTGATCGTGTTCATCCCCCATCTGGCGGTCGCTTGGCGGCGGATGCATGATACCGGGCGCAGTGGTCTATACGCATTGCTGCCGATCCTGCTGATCCTCGGGGCCTTTGCGGTTTTGATCTTTGGCATCGGTCTTGCGTCGCATTTTCAGCATGGCGGCAGTCTGGACATCCTGTTCACCCGCGCCACGCTGCTGATCGTCATTCCGACGCTGATCGTTCTGTTTGTGTCGCCCCTACTGGTGTTGTGGTGGCTGACCCGCCCAAGCCAGCCTGGAGACAATAAATACGGCCCCAATCCAATTGAGGTGCCCCAGTGAACGGACTTGGAATGCATAAAAAGTCGCGGCCATCGTCTTCCGGAAAGGACCGCTGAAATGGTTCTGGTGTGCCATAAGCATAAATTCATCTACCTCAAGACCACGAAGACGGCTGGCACGTCGACGGAAAAGGTCCTGCAACCGCTTTGCGAAAAGCCGGGTCTGGGGGAACTGGAAAACGGCAAGGTCAGGATCTCAAAATACGGGATCGTCGGGGCACGGGGGCCTGGGCGGCGTGAACCGCATCCGGATTGGCAGTTCTGGCGCAGGCACAAATACCCATGGCGCAACCACATGCCGGCTTGGGAAGTCAAAGAGAACCTTGGGGCCGAAACATTCGACGAGTACACCAAGATCGCAAATGTCCGCGATCCCTTTGACCGGGCGGTGTCTCAGTTTCACTTCATGAAATACCAGCAGAACCTGCCCTCGGAAGATCCGAAAACGGAATTTGAGCAGTTCAAATCGTTCATCTTGTCGGGAACCTGGTCCATCGATTGGAAGATTGTCTCGATCGACAACATTTTGATCGTGGATCGCTTTATTCGAAAGGAACATCTAGTTGCCGACCTGAACGGTGTTTTCGCTGATTTTGGCTTGCCGGAAAACAGTTTTAACCTGGGGCATGACAAATCGATGAAAGAACGACGAAAAGGAATACCTGTGCCAGAGTATTATGACTCCGAAACGATCGATACTGTCCGACGAAACATGGCCTGGGTGTTTGACAAGCTGGGCTACCCCGACAGCCCGCAACACTGAGACCAAAACCGAAACCGCCAGCCCATTCGAGGTTCGCACATGACCGAACATACGCCCAATTCCGCATTTCACGCCTCAAGCTTTATGCAGGGGCACAATGCTGAGTATCTGGAACAGCTTTATGCCCAGTACACCAAGAATCCCGGCGCGGTGGATGCCGCCTGGGCCGAGTTCTTCAAGGCCATGGGTGACGCCACGCCGGACGTGCAGCGTGAGGCCGAGGGGCCATCCTGGGCGCGCACCGACTGGCCACCGATGCCAGCCGATGACCTAACTGGCGCGCTAACCGGCGAATGGGCCGAGATCGACGCCAAGGCAGCGGGTAAAAAGATCAAGGAAAAGGCTGCGGACAAGGGCGTTGCCGTCAGCGACGATCAGATCAAGCGCGCAGTGCTGGACAGCCTGCGGGCGCTGATGCTGATCCGGGCCTACCGTATCCGGGGCCATCTGGCCGCCAACCTGGACCCGCTGGGCATGCGCACGGCCAGTACACACCCCGAGCTGGACCCCAAAACCTACGGCTTCACCGAGGCCGACATGGACCGGCCTATCTTTATCGACAACGTGCTTGGCCTGCAGATGGCAAGCATGCGCCAAATCGTTGAGATCGTGAAACGCACCTATTGCGGCACTTTTGCGCTGCAATACATGCATATCTCTGATCCCGAACAGGCCGCTTGGCTGAAAGAACGGATCGAAGGCTATGGCAAGGAAATCGCCTTCACCAAGGAAGGCCGCAAGGCGATCCTGAACAAGATGGTCGAGGCCGAAGGTTTCGAGAAATTCCTGCACGTCAAATACATGGGTACCAAGCGCTTTGGTCTGGACGGCGGTGAGGCCCTGATCCCGGCGATGGAGCAGATCATCAAACGCGGTGGTGCTTTGGGCGTTCGGGACATCGTCATCGGCATGCCGCACCGGGGCCGTCTAAACATTCTGGCCAACGTGATGCGCAAACCCTATCGCGCGATCTTCAACGAATTCCAGGGCGGCAGCTTCAAGCCCGAGGATGTGGATGGTTCGGGCGACGTGAAGTATCACCTCGGCGCCTCCAGTGACCGTGAGTTTGATGGCAACTCGGTCCACCTGTCCCTGACCGCCAACCCCTCGCACCTTGAGGCAGTGAACCCGGTGGTGCTGGGCAAGGTCCGCGCCAAGCAAGACCAGTTGAAAGACGATGACCGCACCACGGTGATGGGCATCCTGCTGCACGGTGATGCAGCGTTTGCCGGTCAGGGTGTTGTGGCCGAAGGCTTTGGCCTGTCGGGCCTGCGCGGGCACAAGACCGGCGGCACCATGCATATCGTGGTCAACAACCAGATCGGGTTCACCACCGCTCCGCACTTCTCACGCTCCAGCCCATATCCCACGGATATCGCGCTGATGGTTGAGGCACCGATCTTCCACGTGAACGGCGACGACCCCGAGGCCGTGACACATGCGGCGAAGGTGGCAACCGAGTTCCGTCAGAAGTTCCACAAGGACGTGGTCATCGACATCTTCTGTTACCGCCGGTTTGGTCACAACGAGGGCGACGAGCCCATGTTCACCAACCCGATCATGTACAAGAAGATCAAAACCCACAAGACCACGCTGTCGCTGTACACCGAACGTCTGGTCAAGGACGGCCTGATCCCCGAGGGCGAGATTGAAGACATGAAGGCGGCCTTCCAGGCCCATCTCAATGATGAGTTCGAGGCTGGAAAAGACTATAAACCCAACAAGGCTGACTGGCTGGACGGGCGCTGGTCGCATCTGGACAAGAACAAAGAAGAATATGTCCGCGGCGAAACCGCGATCACGCCGGACACTCTGGTCGAGATTGGCAAGGCCCTGACGCATGCACCCGCCGACGTTGCCCTGCACAAGACCGTCGGGCGGTTGCTGGATCACAAGAAGAACATGTTCGACAGCGGCAAGGGCTTTGACTGGGCCACGGGCGAAGCATTGGCCTTTGGCTCGTTGCTGACCGAAGGGTTCCCGGTGCGCCTGTCCGGTCAGGACGCGACACGCGGCACCTTTAGTCAACGTCACTCGGGCTTTGTGCATCAGGAAAGCGAAGAGCGGTATTACCCGCTGAACAACATCCGTGCAGGCCAGTCGAAATACGAAGTGATCGACTCGATGCTCAGCGAATACGCTGTACTGGGTTTCGAATACGGGTTTTCATTGGCCGAACCGAACGCACTGACCCTGTGGGAAGCGCAGTTCGGTGACTTTGCCAACGGCGCGCAGATCATGTTCGATCAGTTCATCAGCTCGGGCGAAAGCAAATGGCTGCGCATGTCCGGTCTGGTCTGCCTGCTGCCGCACGGGTTCGAAGGGCAAGGGCCCGAACACTCGTCCGCGCGGCTTGAGCGGTTCCTGCAGATGTGTGGCCAGGATAACTGGATCGTGGCGAATTGTACGACGCCCGCGAACTACTTCCACATCCTGCGCCGTCAGCTGCACCGCACCTTCCGCAAACCGCTGATCCTGGTGACGCCGAAATCGCTGCTGCGCCACAAGCTGGCGGTCAGCACTGCCGACGAATTCACCACAGGCTCAAGCTTCCACCGGGTGCTGTGGGATGATGCACAACACGGCAATTCGGACACCAAGCTGGTCAAGGATGACAAGATCAAGCGGGTCGTGATGTGTTCCGGCAAGGTTTATTATGACCTGCTGGAAGAACGCGACGCCCGTGGCATCGACGACGTCTATCTGATGCGGATCGAGCAGTTCTACCCCTTCCCCGCCCACTCGCTGATCAATGAGCTTGAGCGTTTCAAAGGGGCCGAGATGGTTTGGTGTCAGGAAGAACCCAAGAACCAGGGCGCCTGGACCTTTATCGAACCCAATATCGAATGGGTGCTGACCCGCATCGGTGCCAAACACACACGGCCGCGCTATGTCGGTCGCGCAACCTCGGCTTCGCCCGCGACGGGTCTGGCCAGCCAACACAAAGCTCAACAAGAGGCGCTTGTGAACGAAGCGCTGAGCCTCGAAGGAAAGTAAACGATGACCATTGAAGTTCGTGTACCTACGCTAGGCGAATCCGTCACCGAAGCCACGGTTGCCACCTGGTTCAAGAAACCCGGTGATGCTGTGGCCGTGGACGAGATGCTCTGTGAGCTTGAAACCGACAAGGTAACGGTCGAGGTTCCGGCCCCCGCCGCCGGTGTGATGGGCGAAATCGTCGCCGCCGAAGGTGAAACCGTGGGCGTTGACGCTTTGCTGGCCACCATCACCGCGGGCGAAGGTGCCGCGCCAGCCCCCGCCGCCGCCCCTGCCCCCGCTGCCGCACCCGCTCCGGCTGGGGGTGGTGGTAGCATTGATGTGATGGTGCCCACTCTGGGTGAGTCCGTGACCGAGGCCACCGTTTCGACGTGGTTCAAACAGGTTGGCGACGCCGTGGCGCAAGACGAAATGCTGTGCGAATTGGAAACCGATAAGGTCTCGGTTGAGGTTCCGGCACCGGCTGCTGGTGTTCTGGCGGAAATCGTAGCGCCCGAAGGCGCCACCGTGGACGCCTCGGCCAAGCTGGCCGTGATTTCGGGTTCGGGTGCCGTAGCCGCCCCGGCCGCAACCCCAGCCGCCGCAGCAGCGCCTGCGGCAGCCACTGCAGGAAAAGACGTGGCCAATGCGCCCTCGGCTGAAAAAGCAATGGCTGAGGCCGGATTGTCTGCCGATCAAGTCACCGGTACGGGCCGCGATGGCCGCATCATGAAAGAAGATGTAGCTCGGGCCGCCGCTGCCCCCGCACCGGCTCCTGCCCCCGCGCCTGCACCCGCACCGCGCGCGCCTGTCGCCGCTGGTGATGCCGCGCGCGAGGAACGGGTCAAGATGACCCGCCTGCGCCAGACCATCGCCAAGCGTCTGAAAGACAGCCAGAACACCGCAGCCATGCTGACCACCTATAACGAGGTGGACATGACCGAGGTGATGGCCCTGCGCAACCAGTACAAGGACCAGTTCGAAAAGAAGCACGGCGTGCGTCTGGGCTTTATGTCCTTCTTCACCAAGGCCTGCTGCCACGCGCTGAAAGAAGTGCCCGAGGTGAATGCGGAAATCGACGGCACCGACATCGTCTACAAGAACTTTGTCCACATGGGCGTTGCCGCCGGAACGCCGACCGGCCTTGTGGTTCCGGTCATCCGTGACGCGGATTCGATGTCCTTTGCCGAGATCGAAAAAGCCATCGCCGAAAAGGGCAAGCGCGCCCGCGACGGCAAACTGTCGATGGAAGAGATGCAGGGCGGCACCTTCACCATCTCAAACGGCGGTGTCTATGGCTCGCTGATGTCCTCGCCGATCCTGAACCCGCCGCAATCGGGTATCCTGGGCATGCACAAGATTCAGGACCGCCCAATGGCGATCAACGGTCAGGTTGTGATCCGTCCGATGATGTATCTGGCCCTGTCCTATGACCACCGGATCGTTGACGGCAAAGGCGCCGTGACCTTCCTTGTTCGTGTGAAAGAGGCGCTGGAAGATCCGCGCCGCCTGTTGATGGATCTGTAATCATGGCAACTCATGTATTGTGGCAGGCCGATGTGGCCGATTTCGATGCCTGGTTGAAAGTGTTTCGTGAGGATACGCCAATGCGCAAGGCCGCGGGTATCCGCGACTTGCACGTCTGGCGTGACCCGGATCAGGCCGACCATGCCATCGCCATGTTCGAGGTTACGAACCTGGACAAGGCTCGCGCCTTTTTCGGGTCGGAAGAATTGGCGATGCACCATGAACGGGGCGGCATCGCCCATATCACGATCAAGCTGCTGGAACCGGTTTGAAGTAAGCACAGCATGATCCAATCACTTTGGATCATGCGGCCACCGGCCAATCCGGTCGACTTAGGAGAGTAAAATGGCAAATTATGATGTCATCGTAATCGGCGCCGGACCCGGCGGCTATGTCTGCGCCATCCGTTGCGCCCAGCTGGGCCTGAAAACCGCTGTTGTTGAAGGGCGTGAAACCCTGGGCGGCACCTGCCTGAACGTCGGCTGTATCCCGTCCAAGGCGCTGTTGCATGCCAGCCATCAGCTGCACGAGGCCGAGCATAACTTTGCCAAGATGGGCCTGAAAGGCAAAAGCCCCTCGGTCGATTGGAAACAGATGCTTGCCTATAAGGACGATGTGATCGAAAGCAACACCAAGGGCGTCGAGTTTCTGTTCAAAAAGAACAAGATCGATTGGCTGAAGGGCTGGGGCTCGATCCCAGCGGCCGGTCAGGTCAAGGTGGGCGACGAGGTTCACACCGCCAAGAACATCATCATCGCTTCGGGGTCCGAAGCGTCGTCGCTGCCCGGTGTTGAGGTTGATGAAAAGGTAGTCGTGACCTCTACAGGCGCGCTGACATTGAACAAGATTCCCAAGAAAATGGTCGTGATCGGTGCCGGTGTAATCGGGCTGGAACTGGGTTCGGTCTATCAGCGTCTGGGCGCTGAGGTGACGGTGATCGAATTCCTCGATGTGATTACTCCGGGTATGGACCCCGAGGTGCAGAAGACGTTCCAGCGCATTCTCAAAAAGCAGGGCCTGAAATTTGTTATGGGTGCTGCGGTGCAAAAGACCGAAGCGACCAAGACCAAGGCCAAAGTCACCTATAAGCTGCGCAAGGATGACAGCGAACATGTGATCGACGCCGACACCGTGCTGGTCGCCACCGGACGCCAGCCATTCTCGGACGGGTTGGGTCTTGAGGCACTGGGTGTTGAGATGACACAACGCGGCCAGATTAAGGTGGGCGCGGACTGGCAGACCAATGTGCCGGGCATCTACGCCATTGGTGATGTCACCGAAGGCCCGATGCTGGCTCATAAGGCCGAAGACGAAGGTATGGCCGCAGCCGAGCAGGTCGCGGGCAAGCATGGCCACGTGAACTATGGCGTCATTCCCGGCGTGATCTACACCTGGCCCGAAGTGGCCAATGTGGGCGAAACCGAAGAAACGCTGAAAGCGCAAGGCCGAAACTATAAGGTCGGCAAGTTCATGTTCATGGGCAACGGTCGCGCCAAGGCGAACTTTGCCGCCGATGGCTTTGTGAAGATTCTGGCCGACAAGGACACGGACCGCATTCTGGGCTGCCACATTATCGGCCCGGCAGCAGGTGATCTGATCCACGAGGTCTGCGTGGCGATGGAATTCGGGGCGTCAGCCGAGGATCTGGCCCTGACCTGCCACGCCCACCCGACCTATTCGGAAGCGGTGCGCGAAGCAGCGCTGGCTTGTGGCGACGGTCCGATCCACTCGTAAGACAGCACTGAATCAACCGGAGTTAGCGAGGCTCTGCCTCGCGCTCCGAGATATTTTTGGCCAGATGAAAAGGCGGATCCCTCGTTCATCTGGCCATTAAATATCTCGGGGGAGTTGCGGCTTGCCGCAGCGGGGGCAGAGCCCCCATTTACCACATCGTTTTTGCAGCGCGTGCGCCCCATTCTGAATCGTAGCGTTCACCGCCCTCTTCACCTTGGCTTGCCTCAGCCAGAATCTCACCAATGCTGGGCAGCTCGGCGGAATTGTCGCCCGAGGTCCAAATTTCAGCGCGCATCAAGGCACGGGCGCATTGTGTGTAGATCTCGGCGATTTCGATAACGATGACCGTAGCTGGCTGTTTGCCGTGTTTCTCAAACCTGGCGCGCAGGTCTGCGTCTGCAGTCAGTCGGGCCGTTCCATTCACACGCACCACGTTGTTGGAACCCGATACCATAAACATCAAGGCCACACGCGGATCACGCACAATATTGCGCAAGGAATCCAATCTGTTATTGCCGCGCCAATCCGGAAGGGCCAGCGTATTTGGATCAAGCTCTAACACCGCCGGACCATCATCGCCGCGGGGGCTGCCATCCACACCTTCAGGACCCACGGTACTGAGGATACAAAGCCGCGAGGTCATGATCCACTTGCGATAAAGCGGCGTCAGGCTGTGTACCACTTTTCGCAAAGAGGCTGCTCCGGGCGGACTGTGGTAGATCTCTTCAAGTGTCTCGGTATCCTTAATGAACTCCATCCGGATCAAACCCCACTTCTTTCATCAATGCATTGGATCGCGTTTCAATCACGTCTTCCAATCGACCAAGAAACGAATTGCGTGCAACGCCCGGCTCGATCGGATCAAGAAAGTCCACAATCGCCAAACCCGGCTTGCGCAGAACACCGGTGCGCGGCCAGAAAACTCCGGCGTTTGTCGCCACCGGCACACAGGGAAAGCCCAATCCCTCATAAAGAACCGCTGTGCCCACTTTGTAAGGTTTCTGCACCCCCGGCGCAACGCGCGTACCCTGCGGGTAGATCACCAGCTGGCCAGGTTCGGTGAACTCTTTGGCGACGTCTTTGACCATCTTGGCCACGGCCGCGCCCTTTTTACCGCGATCAACCGGGATACAGCCCAGACGCCGTGCATACATGCCGATGACAGGGGTCCACAGCAGTTCTTTCTTCATGATGAATTTGCCGTGGGGAATTGCGTCGAAAATTATGATGATGTCGAGAAAGGACTGGTGCTTGGCGCCAATCACTACCTCGTCCACCGGCACTGTGCCGCGTACCTCGGATCGAATGCCGACCATCCAGCGCGCCAGCCAAAGGGTCGTGCGAGCATAGGTCTTGCAAGCCCGCAGCGCGCCGCGCTTGTTGAATAAGGCAAAAGGGGCAAACACGATACCCAGGATCAGCATCCAGACATAGATCACGATCATGAAGATCAAAGAGCGCACCCATTGAAACGCTGAGGCCATCACGAAAGCTCCTTCAATTTGCGGCTGGCGGCGGTCCAGGTTGCTAGAAAAGCAACCGTCGCGCCTAGCACTGGGATCAGTGCAGGCAGCAACCAGCCTGCCCCCTTAAAGCCCAGACCGGTCAGAAACCCGCCCTCGTCCGAGGCTTCGGGCAGCAAAAGCACCCCGGTCATGCCCAGCAGTACCCCGACAACAGCGCCAAAGAATGCCCGGTAGGTAAAGCGCCGGACAAAGGCGCGGGCGATAAAGCGATCCCGGGCACCAACCAGTCGCAGCACCTCGATGATCTGCGCATTGGCCGCAAGCGAAGCATTAGCCGCAAGCGTAATCATGGCTGCGGTCGCGCCACCGATCAGCAGGATCGAGACCCAACCGAGCCGGCGCAGTGACATCGCCGCATCAACCAGCGGTTCGCGCCATCGGGTATGGTCGTCCAGCACAGCGCCCGGCACCTCGGCCCCCAGCCGCAACCGCAGTCCGGTTGCATCCAGACCCGGATCGCCTTCGATGATCTCGATCAGTTGCGGAACGGGCAGTGTGTCCAGCGGCAGGTCAGAACCAAACCATGGCGACAACAGCGCGGCCTGCTCCTCGGTCGTCAGCGCCCGGGCCGAGGCAACACCGGGAGTTTGCGCCAGCACGGTCAACGCAGCCTCGGTCTGGGCGGCAAGCTGGTCGGCGGGGGCATTGATCCGCAAGGTGGCCGCCCCGGCCAGTTCGGTTGCCCAACGGTCGGCCAATCGCCCGGACGCCAGCGACAGAGCCAGTGCAAATACGGCCAGAAAAGCCATCGCGCCCGATACGAACAAGGTCAGATGCGCGGTGTAACCAGTGGGCGGCACCACCCGATCAGCGCGCGCATCCCGTTTCAGCAAGTTTCGGATCATACCCCTGCTCATAGGTCTGCCCCCGCAAGTTGAACCTGCCGTTGCGAAATACGTAACACACGCGCCTGCACCTGACTTTTGGCGGCGCGGATCAGGCTCAGATCATGGGTGGCGATCAGCACGGTTTTGCCCATCTTGTTCAGCTCGACCAACAGGCGCAGCAGACGTTGCGACATCTCCCAGTCCACATTGCCAGTGGGCTCATCTGCCAGAACAACATCGGGCGACAGGATCACCGCCCGGGCCAGCGCGGCGCGCTGACGTTCACCACCCGACAGCTCAGGCGGAAGCGCGCCCAGCCGAGTGCCAAGACCCACCCAGGTCAGCAAATCAGTCAGATCGTCCCGCAACGCAGATTCCGAACGCCCCGACACCATCAGCGGCAGCGAGACATTTTCAGCCACCGTCATATGATCCAGAAACCGGCAATCCTGATGCACAACACCAACCCGGCGACGCAGCAAAGCCATCTGGTCGCGATCCAGCTGGGCCACGTCCTGTTCAAACGCGCTCAACCGTCCAGACGTGGGCAGCAGCGCACCGTAGCACAGTTTAAGCAAAGTGGTCTTGCCCGCGCCCGACGGGCCGGTCAGAAAGTGGAACGAACCCGGCTGCAGTCGCAGGGACACGTTGCTCAGCAATTCACCTCCACCATAGGTGTAGCTGACATTTTCCAGCTCGATCACAGGGGCCCCCGTTCTAATTGCTGCTCTTCTTGCCCGAGCGTGGTTGTGGTTTCAATGCCTGCACCGGGGCGAATTGGTGACATTTATGCTGCCAAACCGAAAACACCCTTTGCGGTCAGGTCTTAACGGAATAACATCCCTAAAAAAACTATTATCAGGTCGAGGTATCGACCAGGAGGCAGCATGCGTCTTACGTGTCCGAATTGCAGTGCCCAATATGAGGTGCCAGACGAGGTCATCCCGGAAGAGGGCCGCGACGTTCAGTGTTCAAATTGCGAGAACACCTGGTTCCAGGCCAAATACCCGGACCAACCCGCGCCCGCAGCGGTCACGCCCATTTCAGAAGAGCCTGCGGCCGAGGAAACCGCGGCAGACCCGACCCCCACACCGGTGGATGAAGCGTTTGCCGCTGAACCGCAGGCTGAACCTAAATCTGAACCCACGCCTGAACCCGCGCCTGAACCCGAAGCAGCACCAGAACCTGAAGCGCCCCCCGAGCCGGAAAAACCCGAAGCAACCGGAAATATCGACCCCGCTGTTGCCGGCATCCTGCAAGAGGAAGCCGCCCGAGAGGCTGAGCTGCGTGCCCAGGAAGGCGGCAGCATAGAAACTCAGCCCGATTTGGCACTGGACACTCCTCCGGAACCTGACCCCGAACACGCCATCAAGGAACTGACGGCCACGGAAACCGCAGAAGACGCGGGCCAGAAAGATGACCTGCCCGATGTCGAGGCGATCAATTCCAGCTTGCGCAGCGACGACATCATGGGCGCAGAAGACGAGCCCGCGCCGCGCAAATCTGGCGGTTTCGTGCGCGGGTTTGCATTGATCCTGATTGTCGGCATCATTCTGTTGCTGGTCTATGGTAATGCCCAAAAAATCAGCGAGGCTGTGCCGCAGGCCGAACCGATCCTGACCCCATATGTGTCACTTGTGGATCAGGCGCGTCTGTGGCTCGAAGCACAGACTTCGGGAACAGCACAGAACTGACCTGATTGAAAGACCGACCTAGAACCGCTCTAACAGCCGCTTGAGGTATTCCAACTCGATCTGAGGACGATCCGTTTCGCCGGTGCGGCGACGGATTTCGTCCAGCAATTCGCGGGCGCGACGATAGACATCCTCGCCCTGCAACAGGCTGTCATCGGTTGAGATCGAACCATTTGAACCCGGGTTGCGGCCCAGCGGATCACGGCTGTTGGCCTGCATATCGCCCTCTTGCGATCCCTGACCCGGTTGGTTCTGCTGGTTCTGGGCCAATGCTTCACCCAGTGACCGCATGCCTTCGCGCAGGGCTTCCATCGCCTCGGACTGGTTGTCGATTGCATCAGCCAGATCATCATTGCGCAGCGCATTTTCGGCCTCGTCCATAGCTCGCCCAGCACGGCCCAGCGCATCGCGCGCGGCATCGCCCTCGGGCGTGCCCGCACCGGGTAGATTCTGTTGCTGGCGACCCAATTCATCGCGCAAAGCCTGTTGGCGATCAGCCAGCGATCCTTGCCCCTGCTGGCCGTCGCCCTGTTGATCCGAGCCGCGACCTCCCTGACCTTCGTGGCTTTGTCCCCGGCCCTGACCGCCATTGCGGCCTTCGTTGCCCTGGCTTTCACCAGCCTGCGCGCCGGGGTTGAACTGTTCCTGCAAATCGCGGAAAGCCTGATCGCTGAGGCCTTGCTGTTCGCGCAGGGTTTCGGCCAACCCTTCCATCGCCTGCTGGCCTTCGGATTGCTGGCCCTGACCCTGGCCTTGAGTGACGCGCATATTTTCCATCATCCGCTGAAACTCTTCCAGCGCTTGTTGAGCCTCAGCCATGCGGCCCTGTTCCATCAGCTCCTGAATACGGTCCATCATCCGCTGCAGATCGTCCTGCGTCATCTGCAGGGTTTCACCATTCTCGCCTTGTTGGTTTTCGTCAAACTCACCGTTTTCCTGCGCCAGACGCTGCAGTTGGCGCATGTAATCCTGCGTTGCCTCGCGCAGTTCTTGCATCAGCTCAGCGATTTCCTCATCGGTGGCGCCGTTCTTCATCGCCTCGGTCAGGCGTTCCTGTGCCCGGCGCATACGTTCCAGCGCATCGGCAAGCGTACCGTCTTCGATGATGATCGCCAGATCCCACAGGGCCTGAGCAATCTCTTCCTGTTGTTCCAGCGTCAGCCCATAGTCATCGAACATTTCCAACCGCCGCAGAGTCACGCGCAAGCGCAGATACGCGGTGTCGGATCGAAAGAACCCTTCGGGCAAATGCGAGACCGCGCGCAGAATCTGGGATACCCGGGGCGCGTTGTCCCTGGCCCACAGCAAATCACGCCGCTGTTCGATCACCGCAGCGGCTAGCGGATCAAAGAAACGCCGCGCCGGCAATTTGGTCTGATACGGTTCAGAGTGGCCTTCCTGATCGGCCGCATCCCGCGCCGTCAATGTAATCTTGACCGGCAAATGCGCCCAAGGGTGCTGCGAGAAATCCTCGATCAGATCTTCGGTAAAATCAATCCGGTCTCCGGTAATCGGCATCGGAAGTTCCACGGTGATCACTTCGCGCGGTTCAGGTACAGCGACCAGACCATAGCTGCGGTTGACTTCAGCCAGATCCAGCGCGATCACGGCTGATCCGGAAACCACGCCAAAATCGTCCACAGCAGTGAACGGCAGTTTCATGCGTCCGCCAGCCTCGGTCTCGGCCTCGTCGGCGATCGCAATCTTCGGCGACGTATCCGCAATGATGTTCACGGCCCAGTTCCGCCCTGCCGGACCATCAATCGTCAATTGGCCTGAACGGGTGGCAAGAAAATCCTGTTCCACCTCAGATGCGTCTACGGCGCCCAGGGGCGATGTCGACTCGGTCAAGCTATGGTCGCCGACCTCGCCATAAAAACGCAGGGTGATGCGGCTGCCTTGTGGAACAGATAGTGTCGGGTCCGATTGATCCGCCAAGTAAAGCGTCGGCAAGCCGGTATAGCGTGGCGGTTCCACCCATCCTTCCCAGCTGGGCCCCTGCCCAGCCGTGGCCGCGCCCGGCGTCATCTCGGCCACTGAACCGATGCGCCAGAACGATCCGAACAAAACCGCAATCACCAGCGCCAGCAAGGCAGAGTAACGCAACGCATAAGGATCGCGCTCAGCCAGCCGCAAATCTGGTTTGACCGGCTCAGCCTGTGCTGCGCGTTGTGCCATACGGGATTGGTGCGCCTGCCACAGCGCGACTGAATCGGCATCCATCGCCCCAATGGCCTGATCGTCCATCAGTGCCTGAATCGGACGCCCCGGCAGTGAGGCATCCACCCGCATCAACGCTTCGCCCCGTTTGGGCAGATGGAATCGCCTGATACCCCAGACTAGCGCCACCAGCAGGCCAACCACTGCGATTGCACCCACGGCCCAGACCATTTCGACCTGGACGTGATCCTGCAATCCCAGCATCAACACAGCCAAAATCGCCATGAAAATTGAGAAAAACGGCCAGAATGCGCGCAAAACCTGCTCGGCCAGCATCCCTGCGTGCGTCAGCCACAGGGAAAGTCTTGGAATCGGCAGGTTATGTCTTGCGGTCAAGGCAGGCCTCCTGAGCGGGCCCGCGCGGTTATCGCGTCAAAGCCACTCGGGTATGGTATCGCGGTTTATGATTTCGTCAAAGCTTGGCCGTTCACGAATAACTGCAAATTGATCCCCATGCACCAGAACCTCGGGGATCAGAGGGCGCGTGTTATATTCGCTCGCCATCACCGCGCCATAGGCTCCGGCGCTGCGAAAGGCCACCAGATCACCCGGCGCAAGCGGTGGCATATTGCGCTGTTTGGCGAAAGTATCGCCGGTCTCGCAGACCGGGCCGACAATATCATAAGGCTGTTGTTCAACGCCCGGCGCCGGTTCTTGCACGGCAACGATATCGTGATGCGCCTCGTACATGGCGGGGCGGATCAGGTCATTCATGGCCCCGTCGAGGATCAAGAAATCGCGCCCCTCACCGGATTTCACATAGATCACCTTACTGATCATCAAACCGGCATTACCCGCGATCAGACGACCAGGTTCGATCTCGATCTCACAATCCAGATGGCCCAGCGTTTTCTTGATCAACGCACCATATTCCACCGGCAGCGGTGGTGCGTCATTGGCGCGTGTATAGGGAATGCCCAAACCCCCACCCAGATCGAGACGGCGGATATTATGGCCTTCGGCGCGCAGCTGCTCAGTCAACTCTGCAACCTTGGTATAGGCCAGCTCAAACGGCTCCAGCTCGGTCAATTGCGAGCCTATATGGACATCGATGCCGATAACCTCAAGCCCGGGCAGGGACGCGGCATGAGCGTACACCTCGGATGCGCGGGCGATGGGAATGCCAAACTTGTTCTCGGACTTGCCGGTTGCGATCTTGGCGTGGGTTTTGGCATCAACATCCGGGTTCACCCGAACAGTGATCGGCGCAACCACACCCAGCTCCAGCGCAACAGCGTTGATCACTTCCATCTCGGGCTCGGATTCGACGTTGAACTGACGGATGCCGCCGGTCAGCGCGGTGCGGATTTCATCCGCTGTTTTGCCAACACCTGAGAATACTATCTTATCACCCGGCACACCCGCCGCCTTGGCGCGCAGGTATTCCCCGCCCGAGACCACATCCATCCCCGCGCCCGCCTGCGCCAGCGTCTTCAGGATCGCCTGATTGCTGGCGGCTTTCATCGCATAGCAGACAAGGTGGTCGGTCCCGTCCAGCGCATCATCAAACAGCTGGAAATGCCGCAGCAATGTCGCGGTGGAATAGACGTAAAACGGCGTTCCGACCGCGGCAGCGATTTCGGAGATTGGGGCATCCTCGGCGTAAAGCGCGCCGTCGCGGTAGAGAAAGTGATCCATGACTGCGCGCTTAGACCAAAACTGCCCGGCGGATCAATGGATTCCGCACATCCGGCGGTTTTCGGTCAGTTGGTGACAGAAACGCCGACCCGCCCATAGCCCGAAATCGAGACGCCAGAACTTCCCGAATTCGCCTCGGGTTCAGGGCGAGAGTTGTGCGAAGGCTCGCAGGCCGCAAGTACGGCAATAGTCAGGATCAGGCCGAAAATTTTCATGATGTCATCTTGGTTCAGGATATTCGGCACCAGGCCGATCATACGTGTGAACATGGGCGCCGCGCGGGCAAAATGCAATTACCTCAGGGGATTAAACCCCAAGAAAAACGCCCAACCCACCGCGCCGAAAGCCGACACCGCCCCCAACATAAGTTCCGCTGCTTCCGACGCCTACATTGGCGCTCATCGTGGGTTGGATCGGCTCGCCATCTGCGCCACAGGCGGCCAGGGCAAACCCGGCCGCAATCAGCAGGACAACACGGAGAATTTGCATCATACCAACGCCTTCCATCGCTTGATCTGGGCCCGCACCTGATCCGGTGCGGTACCGCCATAAGACTGGCGCGAGTTTACCGAATTTTGGACGGTAAGGACAGAATAGACGTCATCGGTGATATCCGCATGGACCGATTGCATGTCCTCCAGCCTCAGGTCAGGCAGGTCGCAGCCTTTGCTTTCGGCCATGGCCACCAGCGATCCGGTCACATGGTGAGCGTCGCGGAACGGCAGGCCCAATACACGAACCAGCCAGTCGGCAAGGTCGGTCGCCGTGGAAAAGCCCGATCCTGCTGCTGCGGCGAGGCTATCGCGGTTGGCAGTCATGTCCTTGACCATGCCTTCCATCGCCGCCAGCGCCAGCATCCAGTTGTCAGCGGCATCAAAGACCTGCTCTTTGTCTTCTTGCATGTCCTTGGAATAGGCCAGCGGCAGGCCTTTCATCACCATCATCAGCGCGGTATTCGCGCCGTAAATGCGGCCCACTTTGGCGCGGATCAGCTCTGCCGCATCGGGGTTCTTCTTCTGCGGCATGATTGACGACCCGGTCGAGAAGCGATCAGACAGGGTGACAAACCGGAACTGAGCCGAGGACCAGATCACCAGTTCTTCGGCAAAGCGCGATAGGTGAACGGCGCAGATCGAGGCAGTCGACAGGAATTCCAGCGCAAAGTCGCGGTCGCTGACGGCGTCCAGCGAGTTGGCGGCAGGCCGGTCAAAGCCCAGCGCCTCGGCCGTCATCTGGCGGTCGATAGGAAACGACGTTCCAGCCAGCGCAGCCGCCCCCAGCGGGGATTCGTTCATACGCGCACGCGCATTGCGGACGCGGCTCAGATCACGGCCAAACATCTCAACATAGGCCATCATGTGGTGGCCCCATGTCACCGGCTGCGCGGTTTGCAGATGGGTAAAGCCCGGCATGACCCAATCGGCCCCGGCCTCGGCCTGTGCCAAAAGCGCGCGGATCAGGGCCAACAGGCCCGATTCCGCCGCATCCAACTGATCGCGCACCCACAGTTTGAAATCAGTCGCAACCTGGTCATTCCGGCTGCGGCCTGTGTGCAAACGACCTGCGGGCTCTCCGATCACCTCTTTCAGACGCGCTTCGACATTCATGTGGATGTCTTCCAGTGCGGTCGAGAACTGAAATTCCCCGTTCTGAATTTCTGACAAAACGGTGAGCAGCCCTTCCCGAATAGCCTGCGCATCACTATCAGTTATTACGCCTGTGGCAGCCAGCATGGCGGCATGGGCGCGCGAGCCTGCGATGTCCTGGGCTGCCATCCGCTGATCGAACCCGATCGAGGCATTGATTGCCTCCATGATCGCGTCTGGACCGGCGGCAAAGCGGCCGCCCCACATCTGGTTCGAGGATTGATCGGTCATGTAAGAAAACCCGGAGTTGATATGCGCCTATTTCGTCTGATCCCCCTTTATATGGCCCTTGCGCTGGGTGCAAACGCCGCTTTGGCGACAGATGCCGAAACGCTTGGCCCGCTGCGTGATGGAACACTGAAACGCCTGATCCTGCACAAAGAGCCCAAGCCCGCAAAAACAATCGAGTTTCAGCTGGAAGATGATGGCGGAGTTGGAACGCTTGAGGATTACGCCGGCAAATATGTTCTGGTGAACTTCTGGGCCACGTGGTGTGCGCCCTGCCGCAAAGAGATGCCGCAGATTGCCGAGCTGCAAGAAGAGTTCGGCGGTGACAAGTTTGAGGTTCTGACCCTTGCCACCGGTCGCAACTCACCCGCCGGGATCAAGAAGTTCTTCGAGGAAAACGGCATCAACAACCTGCCGCGCCATCAGGACCCCGGTTCAACGGCCGCGCGTGAGTTTGGCGTTGTGGCATTGCCAATCACGGTCATCCTGAACCCCGAAGGCCAGGAAATCGCCCGACTGATCGGCGACGCGGAATGGAATTCCGACAGCGCCAAGGCGATTATCGCGACGCTGGTGGGCGCTGAAAGCTAAGCAAAACACATAAGAAAATTGCGAATCGTGTTATTCTCCCAACTATGAGTTTTGGGGGAATAGCTTTGAATTCTATTGCCATCCTGGCCGCGGCAGCCAGTGTTCTGTGCATTTCGGCGGCTGCCGCAGACGCCAAAGACATCAAAAAGAAGCAGCAATTCATGGATGCTGTCATCGGCAAGAAACTTGTGCGCAAAAGGTACTGGTTTATCGTCGCGGCAGACGGCACGATTTACGGGGATACCGCCCAAAAAGGTAAAATCAAAGGTGCCTGGGTCTGGAACAAAAGGTACTACTGTCGAAATCTCTTTATCGGGCCCACGCAACTTCCTGTGGATTGTCAGAAAGTCGCAATCGACGGAGACCAAGTAATTTTTACGCGCAGGAAAGGAAAAGGTAAAGCCGTGCCTATGACCATTTCCGACTAGGCCGAAAACACTGCATTCATATGTGCTAGAATAGAAACGGTCCTTTTGGGCCGGATTTTCTAATTGCTACCAGTGAAAAGGAGGCAACAATGAAACCAGTGGTTCTGTTGATCGGTCGCTTGCCGAATGTCATCGGCGACGTGGCCCGGCGTCTGGATCACATGCCGATCCAATGGCTGGGCGCACATGATCAGGATGAGGTCCGGCGACAATTGGACGCCGAACCCCGGATCGTTTGTGCGATCATGGGTGCAGGTCTGGATGACAAGATCCGCGGCGAGTTGGTCGGCATTATCGCGGCGCGCAGGCCGGATATCTGCATACATCTGAAAGACAGGGCCTCGGGGCCCGACGGGCTGGTGCCCTTTGTCGAACGCGTGGTGCAGCACGAGATTCTGGATACGCTCGAGGCAGGCTGACGCGACGCTACCTTTGACAGCATCATGGCCGCTCTGCACTCTGGCGGGCGGGAGGAAAGAATGCCGCTTGAAATACTTCTGGTTCTGGTGGTCGGAGGCATCGTCGGCATCACCGTTCTGCTACACCTGTCAGGCCGGTCACGCGTGCGCGAACTGACCACCCAGACTGCGCGTTCGGAATGGCTGCGCCATGCGCCGGACGACGTAATCATTGATATTACAATCTCACATGACAAGCGGTCCGCCCTGATCCGAACCGAGACGGGAAACGGGCTGTTGTGGTCCTTTGGTGCCGATACGGTGGCGCGTCACCTTCTGGATTTCGACTGGATCGACCACCCCGAGGGCTTCGAAATTCAATTTCATGACTTCGGCACGCCCAAAGCCCTCATCCGGCTTGACGATTTCGAACGCCCGCACTGGCAAAACCTGATGGACCCCGCATGACAGACCAAGTGAGCTTTCCCGACGCCGTGCAATGGGCGGTGCCTTTCTTCATCGCCGCCATTCTGGCCGAGTTTCTGTGGATCGCTTTCAAAGGCAGGGGCGGGCGGTATGAGACGCGGGATGCGGTTACTTCACTGATCATGGGGGCGGGAAATATCACCTCGGGGTTGCTGCTTGGATTCATCGCATATGGCTTTTTCATGTGGTTGTGGCAGATCACACCGCTGAACCTGGGCACCTCGATTCCGGTGATCATCCTGTGCTTTGTACTGGATGATTTACGCTATTACTGGGTGCATCGCTTCGGCCACCGCATCCGCTGGGTCTGGGCCAGCCATGTAAACCACCACAGCTCTCAGCATTACAACCTGACCACGGCGCTGCGGCAAACCTGGACTTATACGTTTACATTCATGATGGTGGTGCGTGCGCCGCTGATCCTGCTGGGCTTCCACCCGGCGATGGTGCTGTTCTGCGGCGGTTTGAACCTGATCTATCAGTTCTGGATTCACACCGAGGCGATTGGAAAGATGCCCCGCTGGTTCGAGGCGGTGATGAACACCCCTAGCCACCACCGCGCCCATCATGGACGGAACGCGCGCTATCTGGATTGCAACTATGCTGGGGTTTTCATCATCTGGGACAAACTGTTTGGAACGTTTGTGCCCGAACAGACGGACGACCGCGTCGATTACGGGCTGGTCCACAACATCGGCACGTTCAACCCGCTGCGCGTGGCCTTTCACGAATGGGTCAGTATCTGGCGCGACGCAACCCAGCCAGGGCTGACGCTGCGCGAGCGGCTGGCCTATTGCTTTGCCCCACCGGGTTACAGCCATGATGGCAGCCGCGAAAGCTCGGAACAGATCAAAGCCCGGCATCTGGCGCGCCATCCCGAAGATCACGGAACGCCCGGTTTTGAACAGTTCGAGATCCAAACGCCCAATCCACAGGCAAAACAGGCTTAAATCCGCCTGTTCGACTCTCTGTTTCCTTGAAAACGGGATTTCACATTCCATATTCAGCGGATGTGACCCGTAGCCAGTAACCGGAGGCCGCCATGACCCGTTTGACGACAGTATCGACCACTCTTGGTTTGATCGGTCTGGCCTTGGCCATGTTGACGGCACTGACGGGTGGCCCCTCAACCGTCGTTGCATTGGGCTTTGTCATGCTTGCATTGGGCTTCATGGGGGCCGTCGTCGGCGCCGCCGCTGTACTTGGGCGGGTTTGGGAATCCGCGCGCTGACACCCGACAATCTGGCCCCTCTTAACCGCAGATTCATACCTTTGCCTTGAAATAAGGCCCTGACAGGCGACGTGAAGGGGCTTGGCAAGGACATGCGGGACAGAAAACAGGCAGATGTGCCCGAGGGTGCCGAAAGCCCGCTGAACGCGGCCGTCACATTCCGTGACGAATCCTCAGTTCAGATGGCGACCGAGGCGGTGAAGCACAAACAATGCAAACTGGCCTTTCAGCCGGTCATGCAGGCGCATCAACCGTTCGGTGTAGCGTTCTACGAAGGGTTCATTCGGGTGCTGGACGAAACCGGGCGGGTTATTCCTGCACGGGATTTCATGCCGCAATTGGAAAACACCCCGATCGGGCGGGATCTGGATTGTGTCGCTTTGGAAATGGGGTTGAGGACACTGATCAAAAACCCAGATATCCGCCTGTCAATCAACATGTCCGCACGTTCGATCGGCTATGCGCGGTATTCTCGGGTGTTAGATCGGTTTCTCAAGAAAGATGCCAATTTGGGCGAACGGTTGATCCTGGAAATTTCGGAAAGTTCGGCCATGACTGTGCCCGAGTTGGTGATCGATTTCATGGACCGGCTGCAACCGCGCGGCGTGGCGTTTGCATTGGACGATTTCGGTGCCAGCAATTTCAGTTTCCGCCACTTTCGCGAGTTTTTGTTTGATGCCGCCAAGATCGACGGTCAGTTCGTCCGCGGAGTTTCCGAAAACCCGGACAATCAAGCGTTGGTCCGGGCGCTGGTCGCCGTGGCCCGGGAATTTGAAATTCTTGTGACCGCCGAATCGGTCGAAACCAGGGGTGATGCCGAATTCCTTGTGGCCAACGGCGTGGACTGCTTGCAGGGGTTTTTGTTCGGCGCGCCCACCGTGTCGGCCCCTTGGAAAGATAAAAACCTCAAGAAAACCGGTAGTTAAAGATCTAAAATCCATTTCCAATTTACCTGAGACAAGCTGACCGTTGCTGCAATTGCAGCGTTACGCTATTCCATGGGCAGTTGGAGCGGGGGATCATGAGGCGCTCTGGATCTTAGAGGCCGGACCTCTGCGATCTGCGTCATCACGGTTCCCACAGGACCTTGATGGTAAAGGATTGTCTATATGACTAACGTAGTAATCGCATCTGCAGCCCGTACCGGTGTCGGCAGTTTTGGCGGCTCGTTTGCAAACACACCCGCGCATGACCTGGGCACTGCCGTTCTCGAAGCAGTCGTAGAACGTGCCGGAGTTGACAAGGGTGAAGTCAGCGAAACCATCATGGGCCAGGTACTAACGGCTGCACAGGGCCAGAACCCGGCGCGTCAGGCCCATATCAACGCCGGTCTACCGCAGGAAAGCGCAGCTTGGGGCATCAACCAGGTGTGTGGCTCGGGTCTGCGCGCGGTTGCGTTGGGCGCACAGCACATCCAACTGGGCGATGCCGAGATCGTGGCTGCCGGCGGTCAGGAAAACATGACCCTTTCACCCCATGCCGCCGCGCTGCGCGCCGGTCACAAGATGGGCGACATGAAATATATCGACACGATGATCCGCGATGGTCTGTGGGATGCCTTCAACGGCTATCACATGGGCCAAACCGCTGAAAACGTTGCTGAAAAATGGCAGATCAGCCGTGACATGCAGGACGAATTCGCCGTTGCCTCGCAGAACAAGGCCGAAGCGGCGCAAAAGGCTGGTAAATTCGCCGACGAAATCACGCCCTTCACCATCAAGACCCGCAAGGGCGACATCGTGATGGACAAGGATGAATACATCCGCCACGGCGCAACCATGGAAGCCATGGGCAAGCTGCGCCCGGCCTTCACCAAGGATGGCTCGGTCACCGCAGCCAATGCCTCGGGCCTGAACGACGGTGCCGCCGCAACCCTGCTGATGTCAGCCGAAAACGCCGAAAAGCGCGGGATCGAGCCTCTGGCCCGCATCGCCTCTTACGCCACGGCGGGTCTGGACCCGGCGATCATGGGCGTTGGTCCGATCTTTGCCTCGCGCAAAGCGCTGGAAAAAGCGGGCTGGTCGGTTGACGACCTGGATCTGGTTGAAGCCAACGAAGCCTTTGCTGCGCAGGCTTGTGCCGTGAACAAGGACATGGGTTGGGACCCATCCATCGTGAACGTCAACGGTGGCGCAATCGCCATCGGCCACCCGATCGGCGCATCGGGCTGCCGCGTTCTGAACACCCTGCTGTTCGAAATGAAGCGCCGCGACGCGAAAAAGGGTCTGGCGACCCTGTGCATCGGTGGCGGCATGGGTGTCGCCCTGTGTGTGGAGCGCGACTAAGTGCTTTGACAACTAAATGGAAAAGGGCGTCTACTGGGCGCCCTTTTTTGTTACATTCCGGCCCTATCCCTTGGATGCGACAATATCGCCGAACAGAAAGATCAAAACGAAGACGAAACGATATTGCGCAACAATCTCTCTCAGAGTAACAGAATTACCAAGTCAGACTTAATTGGAGGATTCCTCAATGGCACGTACAGCACTCGTCACCGGCGGTTCCCGCGGCATCGGCGCATCAATTTCCAAGGCGCTCAAGGCCGAAGGCTACAATGTTGCAGCCACCTATGCCGGCAATGACGAAGCCGCCGCAAAATTCACCGAGGAAACCGGCATCGCCACCTACAAGTGGAACGTGGCCGACTATGATGAATCAAAAGCGGGCATTGAAAAGGTCGAAGCCGAAGTTGGCCCAATCGACATCGTGGTCGCCAATGCAGGCATCACCCGCGATGCCCCGTTCCACAAAATGACCCCTGAGCAGTGGCATCAGGTGATCGACACCAACCTGACCGGCGTTTTCAACACCGTCCACCCGGTATGGTCCGGCATGCGCGAGCGCAAGTTCGGCCGTGTGATCGTCATCAGCTCGATCAACGGTCAGAAAGGTCAGTTCGCGCAGGTGAACTATGCCGCAACCAAAGCGGGTGATCTGGGCATCGTCAAATCGCTGGCGCAGGAAGGTGCGCGTGCTGGTATCACCGCGAACGCCATCTGCCCCGGCTACATCGCAACCGAGATGGTGATGGCGGTTCCCGAGAAGGTTCGTGAATCCATCATCGGTCAAATCCCGGCTGGTCGACTGGGCGAGCCCGAGGAAATCGCGCGCTGTGTGGCATTTCTGGCGTCGGACGATTCTCAGTTCATCAATGGCTCGACAATTTCGGCCAACGGTGCGCAGTTCTTCGTCTGATCTGCAGACCCACGAACAATTCAGGCCGGTCCTTTTGGATCGGCCTTTTTCGTTCTGAAACCGACAGTTAAAGAATTGCACGTCTTCCCGGTGGTTGTATCCTTTCAAAGCAGATCGGTGAAAAAGGTCACGTCCCCATGACAAAAACTCAGGCAACAGCGATCGGGTTTGTGGCTGTGCTGCTGTGGTCTTTGCTGGCCCTGTTCACAGTCGGTTCGACCCCGACCCCACCGCTTTTGCTGAACGCCATCTGTTTTTCTATCGGCGGCACGCTGGGCCTGATCTGGACATGGGCCAACGGCGGTTCGCGCCAATTACGGGCGGTGCCCTGGACAACGTATCTGTTCGGTGCCACGGGTCTGTTCGGCTATCACGCGCTGTATTTTTCGGCCCTGCGCATGGCTCCGGCAGCTGAGGCTGGGTTGATCGCCTATCTCTGGCCCCTGCTGATCGTGCTGTTTTCCGGGCTATTGCCGGGCGAGCATCTGCGTATCGGTCATCTGTTTGGGGCCTGTCTGGGCTTTGCCGGAGCTGCGGTCATCATCGCAGGGGGCGGTAGCGCAGGGTTTCAGACCGCGCATCTACCGGGGTATGGGCTCGCGCTGCTGTGCGCGCTGACATGGTCGGGATATTCGGTACTGTCGCGCCGATTGGGGGACACGCCGACCAGTTCGGTCGCCGTGTTCTGCATCGCGGCGGCCATCGCCTCGGGCGCGCTGCATCTGGCCGTTGAAGAAACCATCTGGCCCGACAGCGCCTTTGGCTGGGCTTCGGTCGTGGCACTGGGTCTGGGGCCAGTGGGGTTGGCGTTTTATGTATGGGATATCGGGGTAAAGCAGGGCGACATACAAATCCTCGGCACGGCCTCATACGCGGCACCGCTGTTGTCTACGCTGGCTTTGGTTTTGGCCGGGATCGCCGCCCCGTCCTGGGGTCTGGCGATCGCGGCCGTGTTGATCACTGGCGGCGCGGCCATCGCCGCGCGAGCGAGCTTGCGTCGCTAGTTCGACAGGCGCTCGATCTCTTCTTTTAGCCTAAGCTTCTGCTTTTTGAGTTGTGCAATATGGAGATCGTCGATGCCAGGCGAGCGTTGGGCTTGTTCAACTTCAAGACCGAGTGTTTCGTGCTTCTTCTTCAGTTCGGTCAGGTGTGCGCTCACGCTCATGGCGATACTCCTCTGTTGGTGTCTGAGTTTCACGTAAGAAGTTGACCACATCGTTTCCACCCTGTCACGCTGCATACGCACAGATTCTGTAATAAATCCGACAAATTCGGCTGGTTACTGCCTATTGACCGGACAACCCCGGCAGGGCGGCCGCATCGCGCAGCACCACCGAAACCTGCGGTGTGTAGCTTTCGCCGTCTTTTTCATGGCGAGCCCCCGCATGCAAAATCAACGGCGCATGCAACCGAAACGCGGCTTTTCCGCCCTTTTTGGCACGTAAAATCACCAATTCGGCAGCCCGACCCGCGCGTGCCGCCAAAGGCAACACCTCGACCGAGCCCAGGCGCCCCGTGCAACCCGCAAGCATATCCGGCAAACGGTCGGCCTTTTGGATCATGTGCAAATAGCCGCGCGGCGCGAGACGTTTGGCCGCAGTGTCGAACCAAATATCCAGTGGTGTGCCCTCACCCAGCGCGATTGCCCGTCCGTCATCCTCAGCGGCACTGTGCGCTCCGGCGCGGTAGTAGGGCGGGTTGGCGATGACATGGTCAAACTGGCGCTGTTTCAGATCGGCAGGCAGGGCGGCAAGATCAGCCTCGACCACCTCGAACGACGCGGCGTTTTCGGCTGCGTTGCGACGGGCCAGCGCGGCATAGCTGGCCTGCAATTCCACCCCGACCCCTTGCAATCCCGGCACACGCGCCAGAAGGCACAGGATCGCGGCCCCTGCCCCGCAGCCCAGTTCCAACACGGTGTGACCACGTGTCGCCGGAACCGAGGCAGCCAGCAAGACCGGGTCCACGCCCGCACGATATCCCGAACGCGGTTGCCACAGGCGCACACGACCGTTCAAAAAATCGTTACAGGTCAGATCATTATCTGGCAAATGGCTCATCGGCCCAGCGGGATCTCGTTATCGCGCATCACCCGTTCAGCCCGCGTCAGGTCATCAGCCCGTACCATCAGACGACGGGGGAAGATTCCGATGCCGCCTTCGAGGATGCTCATATTTACGTCCATCTGAAAGCAGTCTATATCCTCACCCTCAAGAAGGGCCGAAGCAAAGGCCAGGATCGTCGGATCGGTGCTGCGCAAAAGTTCTTTCATAGGGATGGATGTAAGGGCAAGGTAAGTCGAAAGTCGAGCCTTGTATCAGGAGTGTGATGGAAATCGACGCGATCACAAAACCGCATGAGCGGCTGGCGGAACTTCTGACCGGCGAAATGGCTGCGGTGAATGAGCTGATCCGCACGCGCATGGCCTCTGATCACGCGCCGCGCATCCCCGAGGTGACAGCCCATCTGGTCGAGGCCGGCGGCAAACGTCTGCGCCCGATGCTAACCCTGGCGGCTGCGCGTCTGTTCGGTTACGCGGGCGACCACCATGTGCGGCTGGCCGCGACGGTTGAGTTCATCCACACCGCGACCCTGCTGCATGACGATGTGGTGGACGAAAGCGCCCAGCGGCGTGGCCGCCCAACGGCGAACCTGCTGTGGGACAACAAATCCAGCGTTCTGGTCGGTGATTACCTGTTTTCCCGTAGCTTCCAGTTGATGGTTGAGACCGGATCGCTGCGTGTTCTGGATATTCTGGCCAATGCCTCGGCCACCATTGCCGAAGGTGAAGTGCTGCAGATGACCGCCGCCACCGATCTGGGCACGGATGAGGCGATTTACCTGCAGGTTGTGCGCGGCAAAACCGCCGCCCTGTTCTCGGCCGCGACCGAAGTTGGCGGTGTGATCGCCGGAGCGTCCGAGGAACAGGTCAAGGCGCTGTACGACTATGGCGACGCCTTGGGTATTGCCTTCCAGATCGCTGATGATCTGCTGGATTATCAAGGTGATAGCAAGGCAACTGGCAAAAATGTCGGCGACGATTTCCGCGAGCGCAAGTTGACCCTGCCGGTGATCAAGGCCGTGGCGCAAGCCACCCCCGATGAACATGCCTTTTGGGAACGCACGATTGGCCGGGGTCGTCAGGAAGAGAGTGACCTGGACCACGCGCTGAGCCTGATGGGAAAATACGGCACGCTCGACGCCACCCGGTCAGATGCGTTCGACTGGGCTGCCAAGGCCAAGGATGCGCTGGCGCCCCTGCCTGATCATGAGATTCGCACGCTGCTGCGCGATCTGGCCGATTACGTGGTCTCGCGCCTCAATTAAGCTGCACCGCACGGCACCACCAATCGGGATGTGCAGCGCCGATTTCGTACGCTGCGAAATGCGCGTCTTTCATTGTGGGATAGAGAGCGAAACAGGTGGAACCTGACCCCGACATGCGGGTCAGCAGGACCCGCGTAGTCAGTCGCAATGAATCTAGCGCGAACTCGATTTCGCGGGCGACACCCATTGCGGGGATTTCCAGATCATTCCGCTGGTCTTGCAACCATTCGGCGCAATCCGCGGCAGTCTTGAATTCCGGGATATCAATCGGCATGGGCGGGTTGTCACGCCGGGTCAACGCCTTGAACACCGAAGATGTGGGCACCGGAATACCCGGGTTGACCAGAACTGCCGGCAAATTTGCAAGGGACACGGACGTTAGCCTATCGCCAATTCCCTGCATCCGTGTCGCTTGGGCGGCCATGCAAACAGGTACATCAGCGCCCAGAGAAACAGGCAGGCCCTCTGGTATGTCGACCCCCTGACCAGACAACGCCCAAAGGGTCGCGGCGGCGTCAGACGAACCGCCGCCAATCCCGCCACCATGCGGCAGCACCTTGTTCAGATCGATATGCCCCGTCCACCCTGCGGCTTGGGCCGCTTTCCAGACCAGGTTTCGGCTGTCCGTCGGTACACCCGCCGCGTGTTCTCCGCTGACCGAGATCGACAATTCCGGGCCCGGCGTGAACTGCAAACTGTCACCGACATCGGCAAACACGACCAGCGAATCCAACAGGTGATACCCGTCGGCGCGCTGGCCGGTCACATGCAGAGTCAGGTTGATCTTGGCGGGCGCGAAGGCCTTAGTTGCCATTGGCGACCTTCAACGGTTCCGCCCCTTCTTCGGCCAGAACCTCGTCGAGGCCAATCTCCAGCTTGCGACGGATACGGTCGGGATCAGCCTCGGCATCATTGTCTTCGGGATCAATGAAGGACAGGGCACGTTTCCACTGGAACTCAGCCTCGCGCGCGCGGCCCACAGCCCAATAAACATCGCCCAGATGATCATTCACCACTGGATCAACCGCCATCAGCTCGACCGCGCGCTCCATATGTTCGACCGCCTCATCATAGCGGCCCAGGCGGAACAGAACCCATCCAAGGCTGTCGACGATGTAACCACTGTCGGGGCGCGCCGCGACTGCACGTTCAATCATATCCAGCGCCTCGTCCAGCTTTTCGCGCCGTTCGACCAGAGAATAACCCAGATAGTTCAAAACCTGCGGCTGATCCGGGTTCAACTCTAGCGCGCGGCGGAAATCGGCCTCGGCCTGATCCCATTGCTTGAGCCGTTCGTGCGAGATGCCTCGGGCATAGTGCAAAAACCAGTTCCCACCCTCGGTCAGTTCGATAGCACGATCATAAGACGCGACAGCGCTGGTGTATTCTTCTTGCTGGCGTTGCAGATCGGCCAGCGCCACATGAACGCTGGGCAGGTTTGGGTTCTGGCTGGCCAGCGTCTGCAACACCTCGGCAGCAGCATCCTTTTTGTCCGACCGGCTAAGCACCTCGGCCCGGCCAAGTTCAGCAGCGTGATAATCACTGCTGCTGGCGGGCACCTGGCGATAGGCTTCCACGGCCAGATCATATTGCTCCAGCACGTCCAGCAATTCGGCACTCAGCAAGATCGCATCCACATGTCCGGGACGCAGGAACGCAGCCGTGCGCACATAAAGCAGGACATAGTTCTGCGCCGCCTCATTGCTCAGCGCTGCGCCGACGGAAAAGAAAACCTCGGCCATGCCATCTTGCGCGGATTGGACATGGGTGAACGGCAGGGTGTCACCATTTGTCAGACGCGCCACGTAACCTTCGATCGACGGGTCGCTGCCGGCCGCAAATACCTCACCCAGAAATTGCTGTGCCTCTTCATTGCGGTCCAGTTGCGACAGAACCTCGGCCCGGGCCAAAGCGGCCCGTCGCGAAAAGCGGGCAACCGCACCGTTATGGGCCGTGAATACTTCTTCGGCACCTTCAAAATCGCCAACCGAGGCCAGCGCCAGCGCCTTGTGGTACAGTGCAAAGTCGCGCAAGCCATCCTGGGTTGCGACCTCGTCAAACTGCTCCATCGCGCGGGTCATGGCCCCTTGGCCAATATATGCCCACCCCTGTACCAAACCGTCCACCAAAGGCCCCACACCTTGCGTTTCCGGATCACGGGCCAGCAATTCATCCAGTTTGCCGTCGGCCACCAGATTGGCGGTGATCACCATCCTTGCTGCCTGACTGGGCAGACCGGCATCCTCAATCATCTGCGCAACAGGCAGCGCGCGTGCTACATCGCCCAGCGCCAGCCTTGCGACAACTACGCTTTCCAACAATGCTGCATTTTCAGGATCGGCTTTCAGGGCCTGCGCATAGTATTTTTCAGCGGCTGAATAGTCGTTCTGATAGATGGCCTGACGGCCAGCCAGATAGGCACCGGACCCCGGATCCGCCACAGCTGGAAGCACAATCGACGAGGTGAAGAGCGCAGCCATTGCGGCGCGACGAACCAGAGAAATCACCAAAATCCTGCCTTGCTATTCTTGTCTGCACAACAAGCTAGGGCTTTGGCTGGCAAGAGGCAATGGCAGAGCCTTCACGACCCTGCCAGTGCCCGGTTTTTTGCTTACATATTTGGATAGTTTGGCCCATCGCCACCCTGCGGCGTGGTCCAGGTGATGTTCTTGCTGGGGTCCTTGATGTCGCAGGTCTTGCAGTGGACGCAGTTCTGGAAGTTGATGACAAAGCGTGGATTGCCTTCATCCTCGACCATCTCATACACACCCGCCGGGCAATAGCGCTGCGCCGGTTCGTCGTATTTGGGTAGGTTGACTTTGACCGGGATGTCCGGGTCCGCCAGTTTCAGGTGGCAGGGTTGGCTTTCCTCGTGATTGGTCATCGCAAACGAGACGTTGGTCAGGCGGTCAAACGACAGCGTGCCATCGGGTTTGGGATAGTCGATGGGCTTGTGCTTGCTGGCCTCTTCGGTCGAATCCGCGTCGTTCTTGCCATGGCCCACTGTGCCCAGCAGCGAAAAGCCCAGCGTGTTGGTCCACATATCCATACCGCCTAGCATCAGGCTGGCAGTCAGGCCCCATTTCGACCAGATCGGCTTGACATTTCGCACCTTTTTCAGATCGCTGCCGATCGGGCCGTTGCGCACATCGGTCTCGTAATCGGTCAGTTCATCGCCCGAGCGTTCTGCCTTGATGGCGTCAAAGGCGGCTTCGGCCGCGGCTTTGCCCGACAGCATCGCGTTGTGATTGCCCTTGATGCGCGGCACGTTGACCATACCCGCCGAACAACCCAGCAGCGCCACCCCGGGCGCGACCAGTTTCGGCATCGACTGATAGCCGCCTTCGGTGATCGCACGGGCACCGTAGGCCACGCGCTTGCCGCCCTTCAGCAGCTCGGCCACCATCGGGTGATGCTTGAAGCGCTGGAATTCCATATATGGGTACAGATGCGGATTTTTATAGTTCAGGTGAACCACAAACCCGACATAGACCTGATTGTTTTCAAGGTGATAGATAAAGGAACCGCCGCCCGCGTTGCTGCCCAGAGGCCAGCCCATCGTATGCGTGACGGTGCCTTCCTTGTGCTTGGCGGGGTCGATCTCCCAGATCTCTTTCATGCCGACGCCGTATTTCTGCACCTCTTTGCCGGCCTGCAGGTCATATTTGGCAATGACCTCTTTGGACAGTGAGCCGCGCACGCCTTCGGACAGGAAGACATATTTGCCGTGCAGTTCCATCCCCGGTTCGGTGTTGGGACCGTATGAGCCGTCGGGTTCCAGGCCAAACACACCGGCCACGACGCCTTTGACCTCGCCATTATCGCCGTAAACCAGCTCCGAGCACGCCATGCCGGGGAAGATTTCCACGCCCAGTTCCTCGGCCTGTTCCGCCATCCAGCGGCAGACATTCCCCATCGAGACGATGTAGTTGCCGTGGTTGTTCATCAGCGGCGGCATCGGGAAGTTGGGAATACGGATCTTACCCGCCTCGCCCAGCATGTAGAAATTGTCTTCGGTCACCGGCGTGTTCAACGGCGCGCCTTTTTCTTTCCAGTCGGGGATCAGCGCATCCAGACCACAGGGGTCTAATACCGCGCCCGATAGGATATGCGCGCCCACTTCCGAGCCTTTTTCCAGAACAACGACGTTCAGGTCCGCGTCCAGCTGTTTCAGACGGATGGCCGCTGAAAGGCCCGCCGGGCCTGCGCCCACGATAACCACATCGTATTCCATCGCTTCGCGTTCAATCTCGGCCATCGCGGGCTCCTTAGCTAACTTTCCGAATTGGCGCTTTCTACATGCTGTCGGCGCAATATTGTTTCACGGCTGATTACATGGTTGCTAAGACCTTGGTCAATCAAAACACGGCGTAACATTGCTGCAATGCGGCAGTTATGTGTCGGGAGAGTCCCCCATAAGGTACCTGGGACCGCTACCATGCGACTTGGCGCGGTCATCCGGGTTGTAAAGAGCACATTTCGGCAGGCTCAAACAGCCACAACCGATGCAACCATCAAGATTGTCACGCAAGCGCATCAAGGTAGCGATTCGCTGATCCAGACGATCCCGCAGTCTGACGCTGATTTTCCGCCAATCCTGCGGTGTCGGTGTGCGGCTTCCGGGCAGGCCGGACAACACGTCCCGAATCTCGGGCAATGTCAGGCCGAATTGTTGGGCAATCATGATGAAGCTCAACCGCCGGATATCCGCACGTTGATACCGTCGCTGACCGCCTGCATTGCGCCAGGGCGCGATCAGCCCCTGCGCCTCGTAATACCGGATGGCCGACACGGCCAACCCCGTGCGCCGGGCCAATGCGCCAATTGCCAGTCCTTCGGATGCCGCCATTTCGACCTCAAAAATTTCCTTGACCTAAAGTTAGGTTTAGAAATTAGAGTGAGTCGTGACAAGCCTCAATTCGCAAAGGAGACCCCCATGATGGCGACGCTTGAACACACCAATTTCACCGTACGCGACCCGCAGGCATCGGCCGCATGGATGCACAAGGTGTTTGGCTGGAAAACCCGCTGGGAAGGCCCGGCCATTGCGGGCGGTTACACGGTGCATGTGGGCAGCAAGCATACCTATCTGGCACTTTACGCGTCCAGCGATCCGCAGCCATCCGGCGAAAGCAGCTATGACATCATTGGCGGGCTGAACCATGTGGGTGTTTTGGTCGAAGATATCGACGCCACCGAGCAACAAGTGATCAAAGCCGGCTTCACGCCCAAGTCCCATGCGGATTATGAGCCCGGAAAACGGTTCTACTTTGACGACGACAATGGCATCGAATTCGAAGTGATTAGTTACAACTAGGGTGTTCAGGGAAACATCTTACAAATTCGTTATCGCCAATATCCCAAGAGCGCGAAGTGCGGCAGGGTATTGGCGATTCAAACTTTTCCCGAACATCATAGGCCGTAATCCGCCCGCTGCGGGGCCAAGACCTCTTGCAATTCACGCCTCATTTGGGTCAGGTATTTGCCAACCCATCAATTCGCCCCGACGCTGGTTCCATGCGGCGGGGCGCATCAATTTATGCGTGGACGACAAGACCATGGAAAAAATTCCGATGACGCCTTCGGGCAATGCCGCGCTTGCGGCAGAGCTAAAGAACCTGAAATCCGTTGAGCGCCCTGCGATCATCGAGGCCATCGCTACGGCCCGTGAACTGGGCGACCTGAAGGAAAACGCCGAATATCACTCGGCCCGTGAAAAACAGGGCTTTATAGAAGGCCGCATCAAAGAGCTGGAGGGCATTCTGTCGCTGGCCGATGTGATCGACCCCGCCAAGCTGTCCGGTGCGATCAAATTCGGTGCCAAGGTCACATTGGTCGATGAGGACACTGACGAGGAAAAGACCTGGCAGATCGTGGGTGAGTATGAGGCCAATATCGAAAACGGATTGCTCAACATCAAATCCCCCATTGCCCGCGCCCTGATCGGCAAGGACGAAGGTGACAGTGTCGAGGTCCGCACCCCAGGCGGCGTGCGGTCTTACGAAGTCCTGAGTATCGAGTACGCCTGACCGGAGCGTCCCTGATGTCCGAGCCCACGCCAGAGCAGGAAGCCGAGCGGCCAACGTCGTTGGGTATTTACGACAAGCCCTCGCGTCCGTCCGTAACCGAGATAGAAATCGCGGCCATCGTGCTTAGCGTGATTTGGCTGGTGGTTTCGGTGGTGTTTCTGGTGCTGCCCGACGACGTCGAGGGCGGCGGGTTCGTGGTGACCTTGCTGGCGGTGTTCATGCCGGTAGCAATGATCTGGGTTGCGGCCACGGCGATGCGCGCCAGCCGCGTCATGCGCGAAGAAAGCGAGCGTCTGCAGACTGCGATTGATGCGATCCGGCAGACCTATGTCCTCCAGCAACAGCGGGCCGCCATTTCCCACGAACCGGCCGTCAGCAAGAAGCTGGACGAAATCGCTGAATCCGCAAAAAAGACCGAAAGTACACTGGCCACGTTTTCGACCAAACGCAGCGAACCCGCGCGGGCGGTTGCGTCAATCGGAACCGGCGACCAAACCTCGTTAGAGCTGGGCACGCAGGCCGAGGACATCGCGCCGCCACTCAGCACCGAAATTTTCATCCGGGCGCTGAATTTCCCCGAAACGCAGGACGACGCCGAAGGGTTCGACGCCCTGCGTCTGGCGTTGAAGGATCGCAAGACCGCCCAACTGGTGCAGGCTTCGCAGGACGTTTTGACGCTACTCAGCCAGGAAGGCATCTATATGGATGACCTGCGCCCCGACATGTCCCGCCCCGAGATCTGGCGGCAATTCGCGCAGGGTGCCCGTGGTCGCTCGGTGGCGGCTTTGGGCGGCATTCGGGATCGGTCGTCGCTGGCGCTGACGGCGGCGCGAATGAAACAGGACCCGATCTTTCGCGATGCAGCACATCATTTTCTGCGCCGCTTTGACCACATGATCGTGGCTTTTGAGCCTGAGGCCAGCGATGCCGACCTGACCGCATTGGGTGAGACCCGAACGGCGCGGGCTTTCATGTTACTGGGACGTGTGGCCGGAACCTTCGACTAAAGCCCGAAACTGCCATAGGGAATGAACCGGACTAGATCGCCCGGTTTGATATGGCGCGCGCCGTCTTCGATTTCGACCAGCCCTTCGGCCCAGCTGAGCCCGCTGATCCGGCCCGACCCTTCCGAGGCAAACACCTCGACCCGGCCATCGCGCACTCGGGCGCGCAGATATTCGCGGCGGCCCGGTTTCTTGCGTTTTTCAAAGGCGGCGGGCAGGTCGAACCCCTGTGGATCCTGCCAGCCCTCACCCGCCATCAGACCCAAAGCCGGGCGCGCAAAGATCAGGGTGCAGACCTTGGCTGCCACCGGATTACCCGGCAGGCCAAAGACCGGCGTGCCTTCCCACAATCCCAGAGCCAGCGGCCGCCCCGGTTTCAGCGCAATCCGCCATTCCTGCATCGCGCCTGCTTCTCGCAACAGAGCCGAGACGTGATCCTCATCCCCGGCTGACGCGCCACCGCTGGTCAGGATCACATCCGCCTGTTCCGCCGCCGCGTTCAGGCGATCGCGCAAATCTTCCCGGTCATCAGAAACCCGCCTCATATCCACCGGCTGAAACCCCATGCGGTCGATCAGTGACAGCAGCATCGGGCGATTGGCGTCGAATATCTGGCCTGGCCCGGCATTGTCTCCGGGTTCGATCAGTTCATCCCCAGTCGACAGCACCGCCACACGCAGCGTCTTGCGCACGGGAATTTCTGCAATCCCGGTGGCCGACAACAGTGCCAGATCAGCTGGTGTCAACCTGCGCCCGGCGGGCAGAACCAGATCGCCCTCGGCCACATCTTCACCGGCGCGGCGGGTATTGGCACCGTGTTTCAACGGACCGTGAAAAGCGATGTGGCCATCTTTTACGGTCACATCCTCTTCCAGAATGACCGTGTCCACGCCCGCAGGCAGTGCCGCTCCGGTCAGCACGCGCAGCGCATGGCCATGCGGCACAGTGCCATCAAACGGGATACCTGCAGCAGCGCGGCCTGGATGCAATGGCATCACCTGCGCACCCTCGGGCTTCGCACCCGCAAACCCAAAGCCGTCAACGGCCGTATTCGGCTGCGGCGGGTTCGAGCGCTTGGCGATGATATCCGCTGCTAGAATGCGCCCCATAGCCTGCGGAAGCGCAATTGTTTCAACCGGCACAACCACCGTCAATCGCTGGCGCAGCAGGGCCAACGCATCCTCCACTGGTGTCCAGTTCACCCCGGCAGGCAAGGCAAAACAATCGTTGCGCAGGGGAGGAGGTTCAATATCCGGCTTGTCTTGTGGCACTCCCAAAATCCAGCCCTCCTCTGCTGCGCTGACGTTTAGATGGCCCACCAATTTCTCGGGCGGCATTCCGGCCAGCGACAGGGCAACCTGTTCAACCTGCCAGGCATCCTTGATCCGGTCTTCTGGCCCGGTCCCCAAGGTAAGCGAGGGCCAGATTTCCACAAAGGCGACAGGGGTGTCCAGCGCCTCGAACGGCCAGACCGAGACTTGACCCGCAAAAGCGCGGCGCAAACGGCTTAAAACCGGCAGGCCAGTCATGACCTGACCACCCACGGCACCAGTCCCGCCCATCTGCCAGCAGGTAAAGCTGCCCTTGGCTTCGGGGTTCAGTTCGACGCAACGGCGGTCGGGAAAGGGATTGTGATAGTCTGCCTTGTTTTTGGGCAGACCGTCGATGTCCCGCTGCAGGCCATTGAACCAGAACGGACCCTTGCCTCCAAAGCAGCGGTTGATCTCTCCGGCCAGATCGAACCGGTTGTTGGATTTTGGCGAATCCTCGATCCGGCTCTCGAACCAGTCCCACAACCGCAACGGATCATCAGATCCAGTCAGTGCACGGGCGAACCCTTTGGGATAGCCAAAGGGGAAATCGAACCCCAGACACAGCCGCCGTCCTGAGGCAATCTCACCAGCAATCAGGTTGTGCAGCCACTGCTCGGCAATCTTGCGGTTTCTAAGGTATGTCGGTTCTTCCGCCCTGCCCCTACGCACCACACAGGCCCAGATGGCATCCTTGCGTGGGCGGAGGCCGGTATCATTGCCACCGGACCAGTCGACCATGGCAAAACTATCGAAACCGGTCACAAACCAACCTCTTGTAGAATGAAGTCGGCGATGGAGGCAGTATCATTCAGGTCAAAGACCGGCACAGCCACATCGAGCGGCGTGTCGCTTGCGACGGCGCGGATGGTGGCGTTTTCCGGGGCCATCAACGGGTTCGCGGCCACAGCCCGATAGGCTTCGACCTTGGGGTGGGCTTCGCGCTTGAACCCCTCGATCAACACCAGATCAACCGGAGACAGTCGCGCCAACAGCGCGTCCAAAGAGGGCTCGGGCACGCCGCGCAGCTCTTGCATGATCGCGACGCGCTGACCCGAGGCCAGCAGAACCTCGGACGCGCCTGCAACGCGATGACGATAGCTGTCAGTGCCCGGCTGATCGACATCGACATTGTGATGGGCATGTTTCAGGGTCGAGACGGTAAAGCCGCGCCCGGTGATCTCGGCCACCAATCGCTCCATCAGCCCGGTTTTGCCCGCGTTTTTCCAGCCGGTGACGCCGTAGACCTTCATGCCTGCTCCAGCAGTTTTTCCGCCCGCGCCAGATCGTCGGGCGTGTTGACGTTGAAGAACGGATCGAAGGGATCGACCGGGAACAACGCTTCGCGCCCGTCATGTTTGTCGGTCCACAGCACGACTTTGCGCAGCCCATCGTTCAGTGCATCCCGCAGATCGTCGCGCAATGCCACGGGCCAGAGGCCAAAGGTCGGGTGCCGATTGACCCGTTTTCCACCGCCGGATTTCAACGCCTCATCCCCGGTGCGCGGTGTGGTGGCCAGCACCAGCGGATGCGTCTGACCTTGGGCAGCGTCGGTCAGACGTACCACCAGATCGCGCGGGAAAAACGGAGTATCGGCGGCGGTGGTGACAATACAGTCAGCCCCTTGCGTGGCCGCCCAATCCAGCCCGGCCAGAACGCCAGCCAGGGGACCCGCGAACCCTTCGATCGTATCGGGCAGAATAGGCAGGTTCAGATAAGCGAATCGTTCAGGATCACCATTGGCATTCAGCGCCAGGCCACCCACCTGCGGGGCAAGCCTGTCCATCACATGGGACAGTAGGCTCTGCCCGCCAACCTGCAACAAGCCCTTATCGCCTCCGCCCATTCGGGTGGCGAGGCCACCTGCGAGGATCACACCTAAAGGGTTGCTCATTTCCGCACCTTGCAATTTCACCTGCCCGCACAATCTTTCGCGACTTTGTAGATCGAACTCAATTCAATTGAAACGCGGTTGGGTACAGATGATGCAGGACAAACAGCCACAGGATCAACGTTCCCACCGACAGAAAGGACGTGGCCGAGACGATGTGCGCTGCAAGCTGGGGTTCCTGATCGTAGTGCTTGGCCAAAAGAAATATGTTCTTTGCCGTAGGCACAGCGGATGAGACAGTGGCTGCGATTGTCCATAACGGGTCGAGCCCGATAAGGTGCGCCGCCAATAACACGAGCCCGGGCGCAACGATCAATTTCACGAGTGTCAAAGACAGGATCAATGGCCCGGTCTGAACAATCGTTCGCACACTAGTCGTGAACCCGATCGCAAACAGCGCGACGGCAGCCAGCGCCTGACTGAGCAATTCCAGATAATCCGAAACCGCATCTGAAAACCCAATACCGGTGAAGGAATACGCAACACCCAGAAGTGTTGCCGCGATAATCGGGTTCTTCAGGACATTCACGAGAATCTTGTAAATTGGGGTCTTGGTGCTTGCTTTATGGCCAGCCGAACTCTCAAGAACCGTGGTCATTACAAGAAGCAATATCGCCACCACAAGGTTCGCCAAAACAGCTGGCAACGCACCCTCAGACCCAAAGATTGCGTGAAGAATGGGCAGCGCAACCAACGCGGTATTCGATGCAACACCTGCGAATGCCGCAACGGTCGCTGACCCGACCTGAAAGCCCACCACAGTTTTCAGGCAAACGAACAAAACGACGAAGAGAAGTATCAACGTTCCGCCATAGGAGAGGTAAAAACCGTAGTTCAGAAGGTTCTCAAATTTCTCCTGTCCGATCAGATAGAACATGATGGCAGGGATCAGGACATAGACTGCAAATTGAACAAGCGCGTCAGATGTGTCTTCGCCCAAAAGTTTCGTCCACGAAAACACATATCCGGTCAAGATCACCGCAAAGACCGGTGCAATGAGGTTGATTAGCTCCATAGCGCTCTCGGGTTTCTTTTGCTGACTTTGTGCCTCTGCACGCTAGGCTAGTATATATCCCACAGAATTTGCAGAGTTTTTTTAAGGTCAACTTTTCAGCGTGCCAGCTTCGGATCCGAAGCCTTCTTCATTTACGCCTTTTGCAAATTCTCGGAGCATCGACCAGAGGTTGGGTTACGTTCCTTCCCCAAGTTCTGGCCATTTTTGGAACTTTTCCAGAGGCAGAAGGGTCATGAGACCGATGCACAGACCAAGGAGGATGTAACAAATTCGGGTAGAAAATCCTGTCAAATCGGCCATGTCCTGAGCGAGACTTAGGAAAGCAGGCAAAAGAACCAGCGCAGTCAGTGGGGCAATGAAAAAGCAGAAATAACGCCGAAACCTGCGGGCCGATTTTCTGATATCCTCTGGCACCTCGGCGGCATTGGGTAAACCACGCCACAAAACGCGATGAAGCGCAGTATTTTGCTGTCGCCACATCAAACCCCAGGATTGCCAGCCCAACCGAATGGGCGCCCGCACGTCAAACGTACCAAGGTACTCCTTTGGCATCCAGCCCATCTGTTGGCGCGCGTGGCTGTCCAATTGCGCCATTCCTTCAATGACAGCGCGTTTACTGCGCGTGTAACGCCAGCACGCAAAAACCAAGAGCGGAAGCAGACTGATCGTTAAAATAAAGAGAGCGAATGTGGATAATACAAATAGAGTGTCCAATATCATCCCGCACTCTTCCGCCGATGTTTCTTATCTTCAACGGCCACACTTGCCGGATCCACGTCGCGCATCAGCCGATCCTCGCCCGACAGGCACACGAACCGCTGCCCGCGCATGCGACCGATCAGGGTCAGTCCGACCTCGCGGGCAATCTCGACCCCCCAGGCGGTGAAACCGGACCGTGAGGCCAGCACCGGAATACCCATCATCGCCGTTTTGATTACCATTTCGGATGTCAGACGGCCGGTGGTGTATAGGATCTTATCGTCTGCCGCCTCACCTTCGGACAGCATCCAGCCCGCGATTTTGTCGACCGCGTTGTGGCGGCCAACATCTTCCATATAGACCAACGGGCGGTCTTCGCGGCACAGGACCGTGCCGTGGATCGCACCTGCCTCAAGATACAGCGACGGAGTGCGGTTGATCTTGGCGGCTAGATCATAGAGCCACGAGGTCCTCACCTGAACCTGCGGCAGGCGCACATCCTCGAGACCTTCCATCATGTCGCCGAACACGGTGCCAACCGCGCAGCCGCTGGTGCGGGTCTTTTTCTTCAGCTTGTCCTCATAGGACGTCTCGCGCGCGGTGCGGACAATCACGGTTTCCAGATCGTCGTCATAATCGACCCGCGTGATCTGATCATCATCCAGCAACATGCCCTGATTGCGCAGGAACCCCAGCGCCAGATATTCCGGATAGTCGCCAATGGTCATCGCGGTCACGATTTCCTGCGAATTGAGGAAAATCGTCAGGGGGCGTTCCTCAACCACCGAGATCTGGCTGACCTCACCGTTCTGATCCACGCCTTCAACTGCGCGGGTCAGGCGGGCCGCACCGGGATCAGGGGCGATGATGTAATCCGAGACATCCAGTTCCTTGGCCAATTGCAACCCTTTCCCAAGACCGCTACTGCTGCGATTATCACCATAGGATTTAGCCATGGCAGACACCACATCCAAGTCATACTATTGGAAGGGTTTTCGCGACGGGACCCCGTTCATTTTCGTCGCTATCCCCTTTGGCACCTTGTTCGGTGTTTTTGCAACTGAAACCGGGCTGACCATTGTTCAGACGATGGCGTTTACGGCCACCGTTTTCGCCGGGGCCGCGCAGTTCGCGGCCCTGCAATTGCTGCAGGACAATGCGCCAACCGTAATCATTCTGGCCTCGGCCCTGGCCGTGAACCTGCGGATGGCGATGTATTCAGCCTCGCTGACGCCTTATCTGGGGGCTGCACCGCTGTGGCAGCGCGCCATCGGTGCCTATCTGGTCGTGGATCAATCCTATGCCAGTTGCATGGTCCGGTTCGAGAAAGAGCCCCACATGACCGTGCCCCAGCGAATGGCCTATTTCTTTGGCTCGGTCTCACCCATCACGCCCTTGTGGATACTGGCCACCTATCTGGGTGCGGTGCTGGGTACGCGGATACCCGAAAGCTGGGCGCTGGATTTCGCCTTGCCGATTACCTTTCTGGCCATGATCGGACCGATGATGCGCACGCTGCCTCATGTTGTGGCGGCTTTGGTCGCCATCACTGTTTCGCTGCTGACAGTTGCTGTGCCCTATAATCTGGGCCTGCTGGTGGCCGGATGCACCGGTATGATGGCCGGGGCACAGGCGGAATTGTGGCTTGACCGCAGAAAGGTCACGTCATGAACGCGGTCGATCCCGTCACCATGTGGATCATTATCGTCGGGCTGGCACTGGGCAGCTATGGCCTGCGGTTCGTGTTCCTCGGCCTAGTCGGAGATCGCCCGATGCCGCCTTGGCTGCTGCGTCATTTACGCTATACCGCCGTGGCGATCCTGCCTGCCCTGATCGCGCCGCTGGTGGTCTGGCCGACCGCAACCAGCGGCCAGCCGGACATCCCGCGCATGGCGGCAGCCGCTGTCGCGTTGCTGGCCGGATTGATCACGAAAAACGTGCTTGCCGCGATCTTTTCCGGGGCCGCGACCCTTTACGCGCTGCTGTACCTATTGGGCTAGCGCACCGCTCTGCTGGTTCAGCAGGGCATTGTTCGCCGCCAGACCCTTTTGCAGGTCGGCATCGTCATTTTCGCGATACTCGGTGGTGGACACCCCCGGTATCTGGCCGAATTGCTCGGACAGCTTCACCGGATAGAACGTGGTTCCGATCTGTTCGAACCCTGGCACCTGCTGCAACAATCGAGAGGTCGAGTTGGCGCAGTACGCACTGGACACCGGCCCCATCTGCTTGGCCAGTTGCAGGGCCATCTCGGCCTGTTGCGGGGTGACCTCGATGGTTTGAATGCGTGCAAAATGCGTCTCGCGTGCGTGGCTGCTGCGATAGGCACGCTCGACATTCGGCGTGATGCCGTACAGCACGTCGTTCTTGATCGGCACAACATCCGCGCGGAATGAACCTGCGGGGTCAAAAATGACCCGTTCACTACCGCTGATCATCAACGAGGTATGCGCCCCCGAACCGGTCCGGGTGTTGATCATTGTATAAAGCGTCAGCGTCGACGGGCCCGGGTCACGGTAAGACCGTGCCACAACCTCTGACTGATCTGCCTGAGGGCGCTGCGACCCGGTGCAGCTTGCAACAGTTGCCGCCAGAAGGCAGGCAAACAAAATCCTGATCACGGTCGACCCCGATTTGGATTAAGAGGCAAAGACCGCCAGGAACAGGCAAAAAAAGGCGATGACGATCACACACCATGTGGTGGCCTTGATGAACCCGTTGAAGGTTTTGGTTTGGACGGTGATGTCCATTTCGCCGTGCTTGTATTCAGCCATGACTCAGAGATTCCTAATTCGCGTGTTTGAAATGTTGGATAATCGAAAAACCAGTGCCTGTCACCACGTCATTCGCGCGCAGGGGTCACAGAGTGAAACACGGAACATCCCGGATACCCAAAGCCCCAGCGCCAGGGCAGGCCTGAACAGGGCCCACCGCCCAATCGTACTGCCGCATACATCGCCTCGGCTGTAACGGAATGGGCCGCGCGAATCTGGTCGGGCGTCATGTCATAGCGGGTGGCATAGCCTTCGGCATGGTCTTCGCCGTGCTGTTTAACGCAGGTGCGCAGCGCGTCATCCGCCGAAAGGCGTGCATCAAAGCTTTCCTCGGCTTGCGATGCGCCGCCTGCGTTGTGATAGGCGCGGTCATGGGTCACGCAGCAGTATTCCCACGGCGGGTGCGCCTCATACAGCGCACTGAATTTGGGGAAGGTTTCGGCCACAAAGCGCCAACTGGCCGACAGGCCACCGGAACAGCCATCCGTTTCAAACGGAATGGGGTCGGCATCGCCACGTTGTGCAATCAGCGCGCGATGCGCGGGCATCTCAACGTTGCGCATGAAGTCCTGTGCCGTTGCCGGGGCGGCCAACAATGCCAGCAAGGCCACCAGCTTATGGGCTTTCATCGCGCATCGCCTCTGTGTCGATGGACATGCCAAAAGTGGTCGCCATCCACAGTAACAACCGCTCGGCCGGGCCCATTTCGGCCCGCACCCGCAGCACCTCGTTCGCCATTGCGGGGCGGTCGGTGATCAGCCCATCCACCCCCATCGAGGCCATGGCCGACATCTGCAACGGGTCATTCACCGTCCAGACATAAATGTCCTTGCCCGCCTCATGGACCGAGCGCACCAGACCCGGCGTGGCCATCGCCGCGTTGACGGCAAGGAAATCGCCTTCAAGCCCTGTCAGGTCGCCCACTGCAGTTGCCGCCAGAACGCCGGCCCGCCAATCGGGGCGGATGGATTTCATCTTTTGAACAGCGGGATATTTCAGCGACATGGTAGCGATGTCGTCCTGCATTCCCAACTCTTCGACAAGGGCCACCACGCGGTTCTCAAGATCGACATCGTGGCCGTAATATTTCAGCTCGATAATTACCTTGGCTTTACCTTTTGCGGCCTCAAGCACCTCACGCAGGGTCGGGGTGCGTTCATCGGCGTATTCAGGGCCGAACCAGCTGCCGATGTCGATCTGGGCCACATCCTCCATCGTCGCATCCCAAACCTTGAGGTTCACACCCGCCAGTTTCATGAAATCACTGTCATGGGCAACGATGACCACATCATCCGCCGTTTCCTGCACGTCGATTTCAACCCAGTCCGCGCCGTCCTCGATGGCCTTCAACACCGCCGCCATGGTGTTTTCCGGCCGCACCGCCGCCGCACCGCGATGGCCGATGACCTCGGCCCGGTCCGGCGCTTGCACACGTTCCAGCAAATGCTGACCAAACCACAACCCGATCAACACGGCCACAACGGCCGCGCCGACGGTTGCAAACAGCGGAATACGCAGACTGCCGGGTTCAGGATGCGGTGGCTCGTCCGTCTTGATCTCAAAAAAACCATCCAGCAACACCGCCAACGCGCCCAACGCAGTCGCCGCCAGCACCAATCCGGCCAATGACCAAACCCCTGCCACCAGCAGGCTGTAAAGCAAGGCCAGGCGCAGATGGCTGGCGCCTTGGAGGGGGACGATGTTGAACAGGATACCCGCGACCCAGGCAATAAGCGCGGCGATGATCAGGCGCAGGATCAGCCATATCGCCAGCTCGATCTTGAGGCGTCCACGTTTGCCCTCCATCCGATTGGCGCTGATGTTAAATGCATGCCCAGGATGAACATTTTCAAACAGGACCAGATGCAGCGACAGCGCCCAGGCCGAGAGCCTGCGGATCAGCATCCAGGCCATGATCAGAACCACCGCTCCGATCAATACCACCGCCACCCAGAACGAGGGCGGATGGAAGGTCAGGTAATAGTTGATGTCATATTCGGTCAGCGTCCACCACGCGATCAACGCGGCAACCACAGCAAAAGGCAGCACCAGCAGCAGAACGCGCAGCACGAACCGCACGGCAAATCCAAATAGTGCCGGAAGGCGCGACAGGATCAGGCCGATGGCGGAACTGCCCGCGCGCCATGGATCGGATTCGCCCATCCGCAACGATGCGGCCATGACCGAGAAAACGAACACTTCGGCCAGCAGAAACAGGCTCAGCACGGCAACTGCAGCGATGAACCCGGCGGGTGACAGGATAAAGGCGGCGATTGCCTGATCGGTCAGCGCGGTTTGATTCGACAGCGACACGGCGAGGTTCACGGTAATCGCCACGCCCGGCGCAATCAGCGCCACCAGCAGCAGGCGCACGGCGATATAGATTGGCACGAACACGCGGCGGCGTGCCCATGCGCGTCTGTAGGCGGTTGTAACGGCTGAGAAACTGGTCACGTGGCCCCCTTGAATGTTGCACTCATTCAAGGCTGCGCAGACGTGAATTGCAAGTCAGGCGATCAGCTTTCTTCCAGATCCTTGGCCAGCCGGAACCCGATGCGATTGGCGGGTTTGTCCTCGACCGATTTGGGCAGGGCCCGCAGCATCACATTCAGTTGGCTGACATGCTGCACCAGCTGGGTTCGCGCCCCAGTCGCGTCCGAGCCGTAAAAAGTGATGATATCGGGATCAAAATAGCCCATACCTTCGATCCGCATCACACCGGCATCGCCACCGGTGAAACCCATAGCGACCTCTTGATCGCCGGTCAGCGTTTGTTCGAAGTTCTGAATATACAGGATCAGCCGCTCATAAGCCCATTGCGCCGGGCTTTTGGTCTCGACCGGTTTTTGCAGCTGTCCGGGCAGATCTTTGGCACCTGATTTCGCGTCTGGGTTGGCGTGTACCTCATAGCAACGGGGCAAAGCTGCCGCTTCTGCTGCCTCGGCCGATGTTTCGATCTGGTCCTGCATAGCTTTACCCTTTGCGCTGAAACTCCCACGCCCCGTCCGCGCGGCGCGTCCGGTTGACAGTTCCAATGTGGTAAAGATGGTTCAGATGTGCAACCGCTTCGACCAGCGCCAGCCCGTACTCGCCCGCCCCGATCTGACGTTTGAACAAGGGGATGAAACAGTCGGCCGCGGTTTTGGGTTGGTCCAGATAGTCCTGCAACCGGTCCAGCGCGCCGTGGTGGTTATCAATCAGTTGCTTCATGCGCAGTGGTAAACCGGTAAAGGGCAGCTTGTGCCCACCCAGCGCCAGATGATCAGGCCGCGCCAAGCCCTGCAGACGCTCACATGCCTCCAGCCACTCGGCCACGGGATCAGCCAAAGGTTCGGTGACATAGACCCCCAGATTGGGGCTGATCGAGCTAAGGATCTGATCCCCGCTGATCACCAGATTGTCATCGCGGCTCCAGAACGTGGCGTGCTCAGGGGCGTGGCCGTTGCCCATATGCACGTCCCAGTCACGCCCGCCCATGCGGATGACGCTGCCCTGCTTGATCCGGGTAAAGCCCAGAGGCATTGGATAGACCGTGTCGCAATAGTTGAACGGACGCTCGGTCATCCGCTTGGCCAGAACATCTGCGTCCATGCCCGCGCTACGGTAATAGTCCAGCGTTTCCTGCGGCCAGCTTTCCTGTACGTCCAGTTGTAGCATGCGCGAAAACAGCCATGCGGTCCGCGATGCCACCAGTTCCACGCCATGTTCCGATTGAAACCAGCCTGCATTGCCCACGTGGTCTGGATGGTGATGGGTCACCACCACCCGGTTGATCGGCTTGCCGCCCAGCGGACCCGCCATCAAGGTATCCCAAATCCGGCGGGTCTTGTTCGAAGACATGCCCGTGTCGATCAACGTCCAGCCATCGCCATCGTCCAGCGCATAGATGTTGACGTGATCCAGCGCCATGGGCAACGGCAGGCGCATCCATAGCACCCCTTCGGCAACCTCGATCGCCTCGCCCTGCGCTGGAGGCTCGGGCCAAGGATAGCGGATCGCCAAAGGTGTATCCCCGTCCATTACACCGCCAGCTCCTCAGGGGTGAGCGCATAAACATCCTCGGCCCCGTTCTGCGCCTGCGTCAGCAGACCGGCATATTCCGGCAGCAATGCGTTGATGTAGTACCGCGCCAGCTTAAAGCGCGGACCGTTTGGTTCAGCCAGCGCCGCCTTCAGGTGGTAATGTGCGCCCAGAACGCGGGCGAAGGCGTGCAGATAAGGCACGGCACCGGCAAACCGAGCGTTCATGTCCGATTGCGCCACGATCCATTCGGTGGCCTCACGCAAACTTTCGGTCGCCTCCCAAACGGGACCCGCCAGATCCGGCAGGCTGGCACGAGCCTGTTCGGCGTGATCCTCGATCTCGTCCAACAAGCGCGAGGCTGCCTCACCACCATCGATCATCTTGCGCGCCACAAGGTCCATCGCCTGAATGCCGTTGGTGCCCTCATAAATCGCGGTCACGCGGACATCGCGGTAATATTGGGCTGCACCGGTTTCTTCGATGAACCCCATGCCGCCGTGAACCTGAACGCCGGTTTCCGAGACGCGCATTCCCGTTTCGGTCCCGAAGGCCTTGCAGATCGGGGTCAGCAGCGCGGCGCGTGCGGACCATTCGGCGTCACCGGTGGCCGTGGCCATATCAATAGCGGCCGCATTGGCTAGCATGATGGCGCGCGCGGCAAAGGTATCGGCGCGCATGCTCATCAGCATCCGGCGCACGTCCGCATGGTCGATGATGGTGCCCGAGGGCGTCTTGCCCTGCTTGCGGTCCAGCGCATAGGCCAGCGCGTGCTGGTAGGCACCCTCGGCAGCCCCAACACCCTGACCACCAACACCCAGGCGGGCATTGTTCATCATGGTGAACATCGCAGCCATACCGCCATGTTCCTTGCCCACAAGCCAACCCTTGGCCCCGTCATATTGCATCACACAGGTCGGTGAACCATGCAGGCCCATCTTATGTTCCAGCGACACCACTTTCAGATCGTTGGCCACGCCGGGATTGCCGTTGTCATCGGGCAGGTATTTGGGCACCAGAAACAGAGAAATCCCCTTGGTTCCGGGCACCCCATCCGGCAGGCGTGCCAGCACCAGATGGCAGACATTCTCGGTAAAGTCGTTGTCACCCCACGAGATGAAAATCTTCTGTCCGCTTACCGCATAGGTCCCATCGCCATTGGCCTCGGCCTTCGAGGTCAGCGCCCCCACGTCCGATCCGGCCTGCGCTTCGGTCAGGTTCATGGTGCCCGACCATTCGCCCGTCATCATCTTGGGCAGGTACAGCGATTTCAACTCGTCGCTGGCGTGATGCTCCAGCGCTTCGATCTGGCCTTGTGTCATCAACGGCGCCAGTTGCAGCGACAGGCACGCAGCCGACATCATCTCATTTACCGCGGTGGTCAGGGCCATCGGCAGGCCCATACCGCCAAATTCTGGATCGCCGCTCATCCCGATCCAACCGCCTTCGGCAATTGCCTTCCACCCATCAATGTAACCGGGCGATGTACGCAGCACGCCGTTTTCCAACCGCGATGGCTCCAGATCACCGGGGCGTTGCAGCGGGGCCATTACCTCTTCGCACATCTTGCCGGCCTCAGACAGGATCGCCCCAACCACATCTTCGCTGGCTTCCGAAAACTTCTCGGTCGCCGCGATTTGATCGAATCCGACGACGTGGCGGAACAACAATTCATAGTCGGAAATGGGCGCGCGGTATGGCATGTCTTCCCCCGGATCTGTTTGGTCGGTATTTGGCGGGTGGGGTTGGAAATTGCAATGCCCACCTTTATGCATCCTTGATTGGTCGGAAACGTAACTGGCCTTGTTCTGCAAGCAATCAAAACGCGGCGTCACAAGATATGAACCCTAACGGCACTTTGGATTTAGCCGCTGATCCGGGCGGAATCGCACAGGCGGCTGACCTGCTGCGGCAAGGCTTGTTGGTCGCCTTCGCCACTGAAACTGTCTATGGGTTGGGCGGCGACGCCCGCAATACCGAAGCCGTGGCCAGCATTTATGCCGCCAAGGGGCGACCCAGCTTTAATCCACTGATTGCACATGTGGCCTCTGCCGAGGCAGCGCAGCGATATGTCGAATGGTCCAAAAGGGCCGAGACGCTGGCTGCCGCGTTCTGGCCCGGCCCCCTGACAATGGTTCTTCCTCTGCGTGAGGGGCACGGGATTTCACCGCTGGTCACAGCCGGGCTGGAGACGCTGGCGGTTCGGGTGCCCGCGCATGGCACCGCCCGGGCGCTGTTGTCGGCCTTTGACGGACCGGTGGCAGCACCGTCTGCCAACCCCTCGGGTCAGATTAGCCCCACAACCGCCGAACATGTTCGGGCCGGTTTGGATGGGCGTATCGCGGCCATTCTGGATGACGGCCCCTGCGGTGTTGGTCTGGAATCCACCATCGTCGGACTGTCCGGAGAGCCCGCATTGCTGCGCCCCGGCGGTGTGGCGCTGGAACAGATCGAAGTTGTTCTGAACACGCAACTGCACCTGCATCAGACCACGGATGTACTGACCGCACCGGGGCAGTTGCAATCGCACTACGCCCCCGACGCGCCAGTACGCCTGAACGCGGCCAGCACGCAGGGTGACGAGGTTTTGCTGGGGTTTGGCCCCGTTCAATGTGATCTGAACCTTTCAGAGACCGGCGATCTGACCGAAGCCGCCGCTAACCTGTTCTCGGCCTTACACAGGCTGAACACCACAGGCCACCCGATTGCGGTGTCACCGATCCCTGATCATGGGTTGGGCGCGGCCATCAATGACCGCCTGCGCCGCGCCGCCGCGCCGCGCGACAGCGGATCAGGCGCGCCCAGCGCTGGCCGACAGGGTCAGCGGGTCAACACCCAGCGTGGCTAGCGCGGCCTCCCATTTCTCATCATCGGGAACGTCGAACACCAGTTTCGAGGTCGCCTCGGTGGTCAGCCAACCGTTCATAGCAATCTCATCCTCAAGCTGGTCGGGACCCCAACCGGAATATCCCAGCGCCAGCATCGAGTTCAAAGGCCCCCGCCCCGAGGCCAGATCCTCGAGCACATCCAATGTCGCCGTCATGCTGAAATCATCCGAAATTTGCATGGAATGCAGGTTGGCATCGTAATCCGCGCTGTGCAGGACAAAACCGCGCGACATCTCGACCGGGCCGCCGAAATGAACCAGACGTTCCCCCACGACGGGGATGCTGCAGGCGATGTTCAGCTGGCTCAGCAGGGTTTTGATCCGCAAATCCGACGGTTTGTTGATGATCAAGCCCATGGCCCCGTCCTCGCCATGGCTGCAGATATACACCACCGAGTGATCGAAACGTGGATCACCCATTCCAGGCATCGCGATCAACAGTTTTCCGGTCAGATCCATGGATTTAAAACTCTTGCTTCGTCTTCCTTCAACAATGACCCCGGCACGTGGGGGTTGGCAAGGGATCAGGTCACATTTCGCCAGATTTCATTGCAGTGACCGGAACGTGACTTGGAATCGCCAGCAAGACCACGCATCTATAGGGTATGAAGCGTTATCTTAAATCAACCGCGGCCGCCCTGACCGCCTGTTTTGCCCTGACCGCCCCCGCCCATGCGCAGGTTGAGGACGACGTGGTGCAACTGGATGTGCTTGATGGTGGGCGTACGGCCAATGGCAGCTATCTGGGGGCGCTGCGGCTGACGCTGAAGGACGGCTGGAAAACCTATTGGCGCGCACCCGGTGACGCTGGTATCCCGCCGCAGTTTGATTGGAACCGCTCGCAAAATGTGGGCGATGTGGCGATAACCTGGCCTGCGCCCCACGTATTTGTGCAGAACGGTCTGCAATCGCTGGGCTATGCCGATCAACTGGTGCTGCCTGTTGAAATTACTCCACGCGACCCCGCCAAACCCGTACGGTTGCGTGGGGAAATGGATTTGGGCGTCTGCAAGGATGTCTGCATCCCCGAGACTTTGGATTTCGACCATACGCTGGACGCTGACGCCGGGCGCAACCCAGCCATTGCCGCAGCACTGGCCCAACGCCCCTATTCCGCAAAAGAGGCGCAGGTGAGTGCCGCCAGCTGCCATCTGACCCCCACATCAGACGGTATGCGGATCGAAGCCCGCGTAACCATGCCCTCGGCCGGAGGGCGCGAGGTTGCGGTGATCGAACCCGGAAACCCCACGCTTTGGGCCTCGGAACCCGAAACGACACGGCAGGGCGGCACCCTGGTGGCCACATCCGAGGTGATCAGCGCCTCGGGCGGACCATTTGCGCTGGACCGATCCGATATACGGATCACGGTGCTGGGCGCCAATCACGCCGTCGACATTCAAGGATGCAGCGCGGGCTGAGCTATGGGGAACACTCCAAAGATTGGTGCGCTGGCCGTTGTGGTGCATGAAACCCGCGTACTGCTGGTGCAACGCAGCAAACAGCCGGATGCAGGGCTCTGGGGGTTTCCCGGCGGGCATGTGGAATGGGGCGAAACGGTGATGCAAGCCGCGCAAAGGGAGTTGCGCGAGGAAACCTCGGTCATCGCGGAACCGCTGTGTTATCTTGACAATCTGGATCTGCTGCGCCGCGACGAACAGGGCGCTGTGCAGTCGCATTACCTGCTTGTCGGGGTGGCCTGTGATTACCTCTCAGGTTCTCCGACAGCCGGGGATGATGCGCTGGACGCTCGCTGGTTTCCGATCGACCAAATCAGGCAGGGTGAACTACCCATGAGTGAACGGGTCATCGACCTGTTGGAAACCGCCCTGCGCGCGCGTTAAGCCGTCCGCCCCCTAAGTCGCACATAGACCAGACCGGACAGCACGACACTAAGCGCCAAGATCGGCAGCGCCCCGGCGACAAAGGCCCCCAGCCCCATTTGCAAGGCCGCGACGCCCTCTTCCCCAGGATAGAGCCCAGACAACAAACCAACTGGCGCGCCTGCGATCGCAGGCCAAACCATCGTCACACCGAACCACAACAACAGGACAAGTCCGGTTGCGCTTACCGCGCTCTGCACTACGCGATCCGGTGCCCGCAAGGCCCGGCGCAACGCGGTCATCGGGCGCGACAGGTCGTTCAAAATGGCCAGCAACGCCGGCACCAGCAACAACACCAGAAACATCCCGAAACCCAGCCCGTACACCAACGTGATTACTGAAGGTTTGAGGAATTGCGCCTGTTGCGAACCTTCATAAAGCAACGGCGTCAACCCCAACACCGTAGTCAGCGTCGTCAACATCACAGGTCTGAGTCGATCTGCTGTACCCTCGACGATCGACGGCACCAACCCACGCTCTTGCTGATAGGCGTCAATAGTCGTGACCAGAACGATCGAGTCGTTGATGATGATCCCCGTCATTCCCAGTAGGCCGATTACGGTAAACATGCTCAGCGGCACATCCCAGATATAGTGTCCCCAGATCGCGCCCACCAATCCAAACGGAATGATCGCCATCACCACCAAAGGCCGCGTCCAGCTGGCAAAAACCCAGGCCAGCACAAGGTAAATCCCAGTCAGGCACAGGATCAGGCCGGTGCGCGCCTCGGTCAGGAATTCATCTTCTTGCTCGCTCAGACCCGTCAACCGCCATTCGACCTGCCGTTCGGCGGCGATATTGGGAAGAATCTTGTCGTTCAGCGCCCGGGCAATTTCCGCCGCACGGGCCGGATCATCCTCGGAGATGTCACCCCCCACCGTAATCACCCGCAGGCCGTTATTGCGCCGCACCGTCGAAAAGCCCGACTTGCGCTCGACCGAGACGATATCGGCGAGCGGCACATAAACGCCATCCGGCGTGCGCATAAGGGTGCGTTCTAGAAAATCGGCGGTCAGTTCACCTTCGGGCAATTCGACACGGATTTCGGCGCTGCGCGGACCATCGGGGAAGGTCGCGGCCTCGATCCCGTTCAGACGATCCCGCAACACACGACTCAGCGTTTCCATACGAAAACCCAGCGCCTGCCCTATGGGGGTCAGATCCAGAATGAAATCTTCCTTGTCATAGGCCAGGTCGTCCTGCAGCGCCGAAACCTCGGGGTATTTCGCCAATTCGGCCCGCAGATCTTCGGACGCTGCTTTGAGCGTGCTCACGTCGGCGCCATAGAACTGCACCTCGATTGAATCCCCGCCGGGCCCGGATCGCCAGCCGCGGAAGGTCAGCATCTCAACCTTGGGATGACGCGGTACAAAATCCTGTAACTCGCCCACGAACTCAAAACTGGAATAGGGGCGCAGGTCGGCGTCGATCAGTTCGATTGAAATCCCGCCCAGCAGGTCCTGATCCTTGCCTTCTGCAGCGGGCGGGTTGAACCAGCCGGCATTTCCGCCCACCTCGGCCAACACATAATCGATTGGATTGCGACCATGGCGTTCTTCGTAGATCTGTCCCAACTCTTCGGCAGCACGCTGGATTTCGCGCATCATCGCCAGCGTATCTTCGCGGGTCGCACCTTCGGCCATGATAAAGTTGCCGGTGACCGAGCCGCGCTCGGGTGCGTTGAAAAAGCGCCAGTTCACGTCACCTTTAATGAATAGCGCAATCTGGCTGGCCAGGATCACCACCATCACTGCCACAACCACATAGCGCGCCCAGATCACCCAGGCGATCAGCGGGCGGAACAGGTTATCGCGCACCCAACGAAAACCGCGATTGACCACGCGGTTGGGTAGGTCATACCAATGTTCTTTAGCCGAATGCGCGATGGCATGAGCCATATGGTTGGGCAGGATCAGGAAACATTCGATCAACGAAGCGATCAGTACCGCAATCACAGTGAACGGGATGTCATAGATCAGTTCCCCAAACCGGCCGCCGATTGCAGTCAGACCGAAAAAGGCGATCACGGTGGTCAGGGTGGCGGCAAAGACCGGCATCGCCATACGCCGCGCGGCCCGTTCGGCGGCCACCACCGGTGCCTCGCCCAGACGGCGGGCACGGAAATCGGCGTGTTCGCCAACCACAATGGCGTCATCGACCACGATGCCCAGCGTGATGATCAGCCCGAACAGCGAAATCATGTTGATCGACAGCCCGCCGATATACATGAACGCAATAGCCGCTGACATCGCCACCGGGATACCCGCCGCGACCCAAAAGGCGATACGCGCATTCAGGAACAGAAACAGCAGGCACACCACCAGGCCCAACCCCATCAGCCCATTGTCGACCAGAATATCAAGACGATCAGTGATCGCCTGCGCACGGGTGCGGATCAGCTCGATCGTCACGCCTTCGGGCAGGCTGGCCTGCAGTTCGGCCACCACATCCTCGACCGAGTGCTGAATCTGGATAGCATCCCCCAGGTTCGAACGGTCGATGCGCACCGACATGGCCGGGTTTTCGCCAACAAAATAACTGCGATTGCGATTGACGCCTTCCACCCGGATATCCGCAACATCCCCGATATATAGTTTTGAGCCATCGGCAAAATTGCGCAGCGCAATGCCCTCAAGCTCTTCGGGGGTGCGCTTTTCGGTGCCGGTGCGGATACGCGCATTGGCGCCGGTGACATCGCCTGCGGGGCTGGCCATCGCTTCGGCGGCAATGGCCTGCGCAATCTCGGACAGGGTGATGTCATTGGCGATCAATTGCGCCGTTGGCACTTCGACTACCACGCGCGGCGCGGCAAGGCCGCGAATCGTGGTGCGAGTCACGCCAGCGGCAAACAGGCGATTGATCATCTCGTCGGTGAACTTGGCCAGTTGATCCGGGTCAACGGGGCCGGTCACGACCACATCCGTCACACGATCCCGCCACGCACCACGCCGGATCGAGGGCTCTTCGGCGTCATCAGGCAGGTTGGTTACACTGTCGACGGCGGTCCTGACCTCATCAACAGCGCGCGACATGTCCCAGTTCGGCTCGAACTCCAGCCGGATATTGGCGCGTCCCTCGCGCGAGGTCGAAATTGCGCTGGCAACCCCTTCGACCGCCAGCAGAGCGGGTTCCAGCAGCTGGACGATGCCATTGTCCACATCCTCGGGACCCGCACCTTCCCATTCGACATTGACATCGACACGTTCAAGGATGACGTCCGGGAAGAATTGCGCCCGCATCGACGGGATCGCCGCCGCGCCCAGCACCAGCATCACCAACAACAGCAGGTTGGCCACAGTCCGATGGCGGGTGAAGTAACTGAGGATACCGCCCGCCGCGCCGGGGATGTCGCGCATCATGGCGCTTACCCTCCTGCCCGAGTCTCGATGCTGCGCACCAATGAGGCCGGGACATGGCTCTCGCTTAATTGTCCCAGAACACGAGCCTTGACGTCGTTCGGCATCTGATCGCTGGCCTCGACCCGCGCCACCAGTTGGGCGCGCTGTTCATCCGAAAGTTCAACCATGTCCGGTTCCGCCCCGGCATTGGCCTCGATCCGCAGTGGCCGCACCCGGACCCCGCCGCCCAAAAGCGGCGTCCGGCCAACAACAACCTCGCGCCCGACCAGGCCATCACCGCGCAACAACACTTCATCGCCTTGGCGGCGGATCAGTTGCACAGGCAGCGCCTCGAGCCTGTCATCGGGGCCCAGCACCAGCACCGTGCCCGCCGCATCAAGAACCGACGAGGGCAATCGCACCACATTGTCCAGCGGCTGTTCCTGTACCGTGACCGTGACGAAATCTCCGGGCTTGAAACCGGGCGCGTCGTCCAGACGGGCATAGATCAGACGGCCAGTCTGCCCCTCACCCGCTGATCCGCTGTCGCGGCTGATGCGCCCCGTGGCGATCAGATCGGTTCCTGTTACCTCAAGCGATACGGTGACCGGCGCCTCGATCAGATTACCCTGGGTATCCAGTAGGCGCACAAACTGCGCGGTCGAGACGCGGAATGCGACCTCAAGCGCGTTGGGATCGACCAATTCCGCCAGCTTTTCATTCGCCGCAACCAACCGGCCCTCGACCAGGGTCACATCCGTCAGCGTCCCGGCAAACCGTGCGCGGACCGTCATGTCGTCCAGATCGCGTTCAGCGGCCTCAAGCGCGATACGGGCGCGGGCCAGCAATGTGGTTGCCTGATCGACCCGCGATTCCGCCTGCGCCAGCGCGATACGACGCGCCAGAACAGCCTGCTGTGCAGCAGCTTCGGCCAGTTCGGCCTCTTCCGCGGCGGCCGGGGTTCCCACCCCGCGGCTTTGCAAATCCTTCTGGCGCTGCATGGCACGCCCACGCAAGGCCGCCTGCGCCTCGGCCGAGTTCAACTCATCCTGCGCCAAAAGCAGTGAGCGTTCGGCATCGCGTTCCTCGAACTGAGCATCCAACAGGTCGGACTTGGCGCGGTCCAGCGCCGATTGTGCGTCAGCTGGGTCCAGTTCGACCAGAACCTCACCAGTGGTGACGACGCCGCCATCCTCGAAATCCTCAGCCAACAATATTACGCGCCCGCCCAATGCTGCGCGCAACTCCAGGCGGCGGCGGCTTTGCACCTCGCCAAAGGCTTCGAGATAAGGGGTTACCGTCTCTAACTCGGCCGGTTGCACGCTGACGGCAAAAATGCGTTCGCGCGCTTCAGGCGGCTCACTGTCGCGGTTCAGGGCCTCTTGCACCGCGCTGACAATCAGCTGTACCGCGACAAATACCAAGGCCAGCGTTAAAAACGCCAGAAAGACACCAACAAGGCTTTGCCTTAAAAATCGCATCTATCACTTACCCCGGTCGCATCAGGCTACCATATGCAAAACGTAGCCGGGCACGGAAAAATGCCAAGCCACAAAGCGGTTACAATCGGTTATACGTGCAACCAGTCTACTTCCGTCGAAGATGTTCGTCCAATCTGGGCATTATTTCCACGAAATTGCAGGGGCGATGCCGGTAATCGAACTGTTTTTCCAAAATACCGTCCCAGGCGTCCTTGCAGGCACCGGGACTGCCCGGCAGTGCAAACAGATAGGTGCCCTCGGCTACGCCACCCGTGGCGCGGGACTGCACCGCCGAAGTGCCGATCTTTTCCATTGAAATGAGGGTGAAAACGGTGCCGAACGCCTCAATTTCCTTTTCATAGACGTCCCGGTGCGCCTCAACCGTCACATCGCGGCCCGTCAGACCGGTGCCACCGGTCGAGATCACCACGTCAATGTCCGGGTCACCGGCCCACAGTCGCAACTGTGCCGCGATCTCGCCGCGCTCATCGCGGATGATCTTACGGTCGGCCACCGAATGACCCGCGCGTTCGATCCGGTCGACCAGTGTCTGACCCGAGCGGTCATCCTCCAGCGATCGCGTATCCGAGACGGTCAGAACGGCAATCCGAACCGGAATGAATTTCGAATTTTCATCAATGCGCGACATGTGACGTCAGGCCCTTTCCATGATGGCAAGCCGGATGGCGAGGGCAGCGAAAATTCCCCCGGTCACCCAGCCCATGATACGTGAGGCGCGCGGATTCGAGATCAGAATCTTCCCCGCGCCCCCGGCAAATACGCCCACCAGCCCATTCACCACAAACCCGCCCAGCGCGATGATGACGCCCAAAATCAGGAACTGCGGCAGGATCGGCCCTAAGGCGGGGTTCACGAATTGCGGGATAAAGGCCAATACGAACAGGATGACCTTGGGATTTGTCAGGTTCACCACCAACCCGTCGCGAAAGGCGTGGCTTGTCGGTTTCGCGGGTATATCGGCAGAGACCGCCCCGTTGCGGATCGCACCCCAAGCTAAATAAAGCAGATAGGCGACACCCATCCAGCGGATTACATCGAACAGCCACGGCATCGTTGCTACGGCGGCCCCCAACCCAAGCCCCGCTACAAGAACATGAACCATCGATCCGACGGAAATCCCCGCGCTTGCGACGAAAGCCGGTTTGGCACCTGACCGCAAACCTTGCCCAAAGCAAAACAACATGTCTGCGCCGGGGGTGAAATTCAGCGCCAAAGCTGCTGGAATGAAAGCCAGCAGAGTGACCGTTTCGATCATATGGTGACCTCAAACCAGTTTACTGTGGGGCCCAGATTGGCGATCTGCGTGCGGCCCAGGTTGCCGCGATAGCCCCAGCTGTCATGGATGTGTCCACACAGCGCAAGTTGCGGCTGCAAGCGTTCCACTGCGTCGCGCACGGCCACGGACCCCACCGCATCGCCCTGGGACGTGACATCGCCGTACCCTTTGGGCGGGGAATGCGCGATCAGGATATCCGCCGCGTCACAGCGGTCCAACAATTCAGCGGCCTCGGCATCGGTCAGGTCACAGGACCAGTCGCCAAAAGGTGTAACCGGCACGCCATACCCCAGCCCGAACAGGCGCAGGCCGTCCAATGTCATGCCGGTGCCGTGCAGCACATGGCCACCTTCCGGCGCGGCCTCAACCAGTTCCTGCACGCTTTCGGCATTGCCGGGCACCATCACGAACGGCGCGGTGATGCCGGACAGCATCGCCATCGCCTGGTCCAACCCCTGTCGCGCGTTGCAGAAATCCCCAGCCCCGATCACCAAATCGGCCTCGGCGCTGGCCGCGACAACCCCGGCCGCGCGGTTACGCGCCATATGCAGATCGGAAAAGGCCAGAATGCGCATCACTTGCCCTCCAGCCGGGCTTTCAGCTCTAGCAGATCAGCCCAGGCTTGGCGTTTCATCTGAGGCTGGCGCAGCAGGTAGGCGGGGTGGAACATCGGAATGACCGGCAAATCCAGCGCCTGTGCCCATTGCCCGCGCAACCGGGTTATACCGCGCTTACCCAGCACTGCCTGACAGCTGATATTGCCCATAATCACCAGAACCTCGGGCTTGGCCAGCGCCACGTGCCGTTCCAGAAACGGTTTCATCATCCCGATCTCTTCGGGTTTTGGGTCACGGTTCTGCGGCGGACGCCAGGGCAGTACGTTCGTGATATAGGCATTCTGGGTGCGATCCAGATCAATCGCCGCCAACATCCGGTCCAGCAATTGCCCGGCGCGGCCGACAAAGGGCTTGCCCTCACGGTCCTCTTCCCGGCCCGGCGCTTCGCCGATGATCATCACCCGCGCGCCCGGCGTGCCATCTGCAAAGACCAACTGCCGCGCGCCACGCTTAAGCTCGCAATGCTCAAATGCCTCCATCGCCGCACGCAATTGTTCCAGCGATCCTGCGCCTCGAGCTGCTGCATTCGCAACGGAAACCGGGTCCACCTGCTTGGGCTTTTCCGGGGTGGCCTGGGCCACGGCGGGTTTTTTGGCCTTGGGCGCAGTGTCGGGCAACGCAAAACGGTCAACCGGCGCATCGCCGATTGCGTCCGTTGCGCCCAGTTCGATCTGCCATTCCAGCAGAGCCCGCGCCGTATGATAGTCCAAAGCCGATTCCATACCCCTCAATCTAACCAGCTTTTGAACGAGGGAAAGCGAATAGGCCTTGATCGGGCGGTCCGTCGCACCGACCATGAGGGTATTCATGTTCGTACTTTTGCGATTCCTTATGATTTCTTTGCTGCTGACCATGCTCAGCGGCCCTGCTTTTGCGCAGCTTTTCGACCGCAACGGCCAATGCCGCGCCGGTCAGTTCAAATGCGGCACAAGGTGCTGTTCCGGCGGCCAGAGGTGCAGCTTTGATGGCCACTGCATTCCCCTGGGCGGCACCTATTGCGGCGGTGGGCGCACTTGCGGACCGTTCGAGCGCTGCGTTGCCGGGGGCACGCGATGCGCGCCCGCGGGGGCGAATAAATGCACTTCGCGCGCGGATTGCCCGGGCGGTTCAATTTGCAATGCGCGCCGCGAATGCGAACGCATCACGCCGGACTTTGACCCCAACACAGCGATCGAAGGCCTGCCCACCCTTTGCGAAGACGGTCTGACCTGTGGCGCGGGATCGGTCTGCATACCCGGCGGCGGATGCACGCGCCCCGGATGGTTTTTGTGCGAGGAAACCGACTCACAATGCCGCCCCGGATTCAAATGTTCCGAACATCAGGGATGCGTGCCGATCAAGGCCATCGACTGCGGCTATGGCAAATGGTGCAAACCCGGCGAACAATGCCTGCCCGAGGGTGGATGCGAGAAACTGCCCGAAGGAACCGATCCTTAGGTTGCCTAGGCGCGCGGACCTTCCTATAAGCGGCCCGATTGTCAGACAGGAGCCCGCCCATGCGTTTCGCCCATCGTCACCTTCTTGGCATCGAGCATCTGTCGCAATCCGATATCACCGCCATTCTTGATCTGGCCGAGACCTATGTCGACCTAAACCGGCAATCGACCAAGCATTCCGACGTTTTGTCGGGGCTGACGCAGATCAACATGTTCTTCGAAAACTCGACCCGCACGCAGGCCAGCTTTGAACTGGCAGGCAAGCGGCTGGGTGCGGATGTGATGAACATGGCAATGCAGGCCAGTTCGATTAAAAAGGGCGAGACCCTGATCGACACCGCAATGACGTTGAACGCAATGCATCCCGATCTGCTGGTGGTCCGGCATCCGCATTCCGGCGCGGTCGATTTGCTGGCGCAAAAGGTCAACTGTGCGGTGTTGAACGCGGGCGATGGTAAGCACGAACACCCGACGCAAGCCCTGCTGGATGCATTGACGATCCGTCGCGCCAAGGGCCGCCTGCACCGGCTGAACATCGCCATTTGCGGCGATGTCGCGCATTCCCGCGTGGCGCGGTCGAACCTGATCCTGCTGGGCAAGATGGAAAACCGCATCCGTCTGATCGGCCCGCCCACTTTGGTGCCCGACCACTTTGCCGAATTTGGTGCCGAGATCTATGACGACATGAATGAGGGTCTTAGGGACGTCGATGTAGTGATGATGCTTCGCCTTCAAAAGGAACGGATGGATGGTGGCTTTATTCCGTCCGAGCGTGAGTATTACCACCGCTATGGGCTGGACGCTGCCAAGCTGGCGCTGGCCAAATCCGACGCCATCGTTATGCATCCCGGTCCGATGAACCGAGGGGTCGAGATTGACGGGACCCTGGCCGACGACATCAACCGCTCGGTCATTCAGGAACAGGTCGAAATGGGGGTCGCCGTCCGCATGGCTGCGATGGAACTGTTGGCCCGCAACCTGCGCGAGGTGGCATGAGCGATCTGACCGTTGCCCCCCATGAACGCGGCGTGATCCGCCTGTTCGCGCTGAACATGCGCCCGGAAGAGGCCAAATTTCTGCGTGAACCCGGTGCCGCCGATCAAATTCTGGGCGTTGCGGGGTTGGACCCTGAACAGATCGACGTCTTTGCGGTCTCAGACCTCGAAGACCTGGGGCTCTATGGTTATCTGAACGAGGGCTGCGGCGTGTCCGCCGATCAGCTGGATCGCAACGCGCTTGAAGCCATAACGGGTTGGGTCATGGTGATCCGCAGCGCCGCCTTTGGCGATCGCGCCGCCACTCTGATCCCCGACAAACGGTTGCGCCTGATCGGGCTGTTCACCGAAGAGGCCACCAACTGGACCGGCGGTCCGATCGAAACTGAAAGCGCAAAACCGTTCTCGGCCCCTCGACCCGCGTCCCAAAACGACCAACCCCGCCGTATCGGTTCGGCCGTTCTGGCATTAGTGATCCTTTTGGCCGTCGGAGGCATCCTGTGGCTGATCCTATGACCTTCTCGCCCGACAAAGGCACCTATATTCGCACCAACGCGTGGCTGGCCGCCGTGGCCATGGCGGGTGCGATGATCGTGCTGTGGCTGATCGGAAACCCTTATCCCTGGACCGGCGCGCCTGCCGGTCTGGCCGCCGTCGGCATCCGCGCGTGGTACATGGCCTCGGAAGAACTGGTCGCCACCTGGACGATGACGGACACCACCCTCACCGGCCCCGGCCCACGCAAGGTGGCCCTGAACCAGATCAAGGCGGTCAACACCATGGGCAGTTTTGTCCAGATCGTCACCAAGGGCGGCGACAAACACCTGATCAAATATCAGGCGGATTCCGCCGCCACCAAAGCCGCAATCGAAAGGGCACTGGCATGAGCAACCTGACCTTCACCAACGCCCGCCTGATCGACCCGGAAACCGGCACGGACAGCCTTGGCTGGCTGCAGGTGGGCAACGGCCAGATTACCGCGCGCGGTGACGGCGACGCACCGTCCACGGATACGCCGATCATCGATTGCGGCGGGCACTGCCTTGCCCCTGGCATCGTCGATATCGGCGTCAAGGTCTGCGAACCGGGCGAGCGGCACAAGGAAAGCTATAAATCCGCCGGTCTGGCAGCAGCGGCCGGGGGTGTGACCACCATTGTCACCCGCCCAGATACCAGCCCGGCCATCGACACGCCCGAAAGCCTTGAATTTGTCACCCGCCGCGCGCAGGCGGATACGCCGGTCAACGTTTTGCCCATGGCTGCCCTGACCAAGGGGCGCGAAGGGCGCGAAATGACCGAGATCGGCTTTTTGCAAGATGCGGGCGCGGTTGCGTTCACCGATTGTGACCACGTTGTGACCAATACCAAAGTTTTCTCGCGCGCACTTACCTATGCACGGTCTTGCGGCGCGCTGGTTATAGCGCATCCACAGGAACCCGTCCTGAGCGCCGGAGCCGCCGCGACCAGCGGTAAATTCGCCACCTTGCGCGGTTTGCCCGCCGTCACACCCATGGCAGAACGCATGGGGCTGGACCGCGACATCGCCCTGTTGGAAATGACCGGTGCGGCCTATCACGCAGACCAGATCACCACCGCCCGCGCCCTGCCCGCACTGGAGCGCGCCAAGCGCAACGGGCTGGACATTACTGCGGGCACCTCGATCCACCATCTGACGCTGAATGAGCTGGACGTGGCCGACTATCGCACCTTCTTCAAGGTTAAGCCGCCGCTGCGGTCCGAGGATGACCGGCAGGCGGTGATCGAGGCCGTGCGCAGCGGCTTGATCGACATCATCAGCTCGATGCACACACCTCAGGACGAGGAAAGCAAACGCCTGCCGTTTGAAGAAGCCGCCTCGGGTGCCGTTGCGCTGGAAACGCTGCTGCCCGCAGCCCTGCGCCTGTATCATTCGGAACAGTTGGACCTGCCTACCTTGTTCCGGGCCATGGCGCTGAACCCGGCAAAACGGCTGGGGCTGGACAGCGGCCGGCTGTCGATCAGCGCGCCCGCCGATCTGGTGCTGTTCGACCCGGATGTGCCCTTTGTGCTGGACCGGTTCTCGCTGAAATCAAAATCGCAGAACACACCGTTTGACGACCAGCGGATGCAAGGTAAGGTCACCGCAACCTACGTGGCTGGACAAGAAGTTTACCGGAGACCCTGATGCCGCCATTTGACAGTTCGATGACCCAGCTAATCCTCTGGGCTGTGCTTGGTTATCTGATGGGGTCTGTTCCCTTTGGCATGATCATCGCCAAGGTCATGGGGCTGGGCAACCTGCGCAATATCGGGTCGGGCAATATCGGAGCCACCAATGTACTGCGCACCGGCAACAAGGCCGCCGCCGCGCTGACGCTGATCTTTGACGCTGCTAAGGGCGCGGTGGCCGTTCTGTTGGCCCGCGCGTTAGCTGGGGAAGACGCCGCCCAGATCGCGGCGCTGACCGCGTTTCTGGGCCATTGCTTTCCGGTCTGGCTGGGCTTTAACGGCGGCAAGGGCGTGGCCACCTTTCTGGGCCTGTGGCTGGCGCTGGACTGGCGCGTAGGTGTGGCCTGCTGCCTGACATGGCTGGTAGCCGCCGCGATCTGGCGGATCTCATCGCTGGGCGCGTTGGTGGCGGCGGCAATGTCGGTTGTCTGGGTGCTGGTGCTGACAGACAGTTCGACCTTTGCGCTGAGCATCGTCCTGACCCTGTTGGTCTATTGGCGCCACAGCGCCAATCTGGCGCGGATCAAGGCCGGGACCGAGCCGAAAATCGGCAAGTCGTGACCGCACCAACCGACTTTCTGAACCGCTATTTCGCCCTGCCCGAGGGCACGTTTACCGGCCACACCAACGGGCGGCGCTATATTGTCAGCCGCTCGGTTTTTGGTGCGGGGAAATCCCATAAGCTGGTGGCCCATGAACTTGGCGGTTCGGACTACATCAGCCTGAACCTGTATCTGACGCAGAGCAGTGGCGCCCTTCTGCGCCCCTGCGAAATGCCTGCCGCCAAGGTTGTGTCTTTCGTCACGGCTCTGGTCCCGGAAGCGTAATTAAAATCACCAAAACTTGAGTTACCGCACCTTCACAATTGATTGTCTTGAACGTGATCAGGGTGCTGCCCAACTGAGGTCCTGTGACGGCCAATTAGAGGCGTCGCAAAAACAAAATCCGGTTTGCCCGGGCAAAATTCAGGTGCTCTTGAGCGAGCCTATTCACGAAAGGTGAAACCATGAACAAGTTCAAATCCATTCTGGGCGGCGTTGCGCTGTCCGTTGCAATCGCAAGCTCGGCGCTGGCCGCTGGTGTTGAGATCAACGCAAGCTCGACCGGTCTGGCCATGCAGGGCTATGATCCGGTTGCATACTTCACCGTAGGCGAGCCGACCAAAGGCGATTACCGCATCTCGACCCTGCACAACGACGCGCTGTACCGTTTTGCTTCGGAAGAAAACAAAGCTGCCTTTGAAGAAAACCCAGAAGCGTACTTGCCCGCATATGGCGGTTACTGCGCATTCGGCACCGCGATGGGTTTCAAGTTTGACGGCGACCCGACCTATTGGAAAATCGTTGACAACAAACTGTACCTGAACCTGTCGAAAGACATTCAGGAACGCTGGGAAGGCGACATCCCGGGCTTCAACGAGCGCGCTGACGCAAACTGGAAAGATATTGCTGAAAAAACTCCGGCTGAGCTTCAGGCCGATCAGTAATCATCTAAGCCAGACTTGGATGAGTGGCGACGGGGAAACCCGTCGCCATTTTGCTTTGAGCATGGGTCAAAGTTCCAGCACCGTGCTGCCAGTAGTCTGCCGTGCCTCAAGCGCACGATGCGCATCGTCCACCTGATCCAACGGAAAGCGCTGGTCGATGTGGATTTTAACCTCTCCGCCCTCGACCTTACCGAACAACCGTCGGGCCATTGCCTGGCAAACCGTGTGATCAGCAATATGGGTAAACAAGGTCGGGCGGGTAATCTTCAGCGAGCCCTTCTTGGCCAGCATCCCAATATCGATCAGTGGCACAGACCCCGATGCATTGCCGAAGGAAATCATCATCCCCAGCGGCTTGAGACAATCAAGCGACCCGGTGAACGTATCCGCCCCGATGGAATCCATCACCACATCCACCCCCTTACCGCCGGTGATTTCGGCCACGCGTTCGACAAAGTTTTCGGTGCGGTAATTGATGCAATGCGCAGCTCCGTTGAATTTGGCAAGGCTGCATTTTTCGTCGGTCCCGGCGGTTCCGATCAGGGTAATCCCCTCGGATTTGGCCCATTGGCACGCGATCAGCCCCACGCCCCCGGCGGCCGCGTGAAACAAAACGGTATCGCCACGTTTCAACGGCGTCGTGCGTTGAAACAGATATTCGACCGTCATCCCCTTTAGCATCATCGCCGCCGCCGCATCATAGGGGATTCCGTCAGGCAGCGGACAAACCTGCGCTGCGGGCATCACCCGGGCTTCGGAATAGGCGCCTGCCGGTGCCGCCGCATAAGCTGCGCGCTGACCGGGTTCCAGATGGGTCACACCTTCGCCAACGGCTTCGATCACGCCTGCGGCCTCCATCCCCAGAGCGTGCGGTAGATCCATCGGATACAGCCCGATCCGCTGGTAGATGTCGATAAAATTCAATCCGCAGGCATGATGGCGGATACGCACCTCGCCGGGGCCGGGGTCCCCGACGGGGCGGTCTTCGATCCTCAGAACTTCGGGGCCGCCGTGTTCGTGAATGACGACGGTTCTTGCCGTTTGCTGCATGCTGACCTCCTGTTGCCTGCGACCAAGCTAACACGCCTGAAAATCAGGGCAATCGGCACATTTCCGCGTCACGCAACCGTAACGTGAAAAAATGTGCTATACTGCTATCTGGGCGTTGCCGGCTGGTCCGGCCTCAGGCAATCGATGCCGGATCCACCCTGCTGCGCGATACGCAAAGGGAGGGGAAATCAATGGCTAAAACGATTGGAAATCCGATTAGCTGGGCCGCCCAGAATATCGGTGCGACCGGTGATCACATAGCTGAAAGCGTCAACCATATCGGCAGCGCAGATACGCGGCATCTGCCGGTGGTGCAGAACCTGACGATGCAGGACATAAGGGCTTGTTTGCAGGCAGGGTACAGTGACTTTCTTGAAACGCGGGCGGATGCCATATTCATCGTGCTGATCTACCCGATCGCGGGATTGTTGATGTTCGGGTTCGGGCTGAACCGCAACATGGTGCCGCTGCTGGCGCCGCTGATCATGGGGTTTGCTTTGATCGGCCCAATCGCCGCAGTGGGTCTGTACGAGATCAGCCGCAAACGCGAACAAGGGGGCGAGGTACATTGGCTGGATGCGTTCGGCGTGTTCCGATCGCCATCTTTCGGTGCCATTTTGATGTTGGGTTTCTATCTGGTCATGCTGTTGCTTGTGTGGCTGATGGTAGCGCAGAGCATCTATGTCCACACGCTGGGCCCTGATCTGCCCACATCCTTAGGCGCCTTTGTCACGCAGGTGTTCACCACTGGTGCGGGCTGGACAATGATCATCTTTGGCAACGCGGTAGGATTCCTGTTTGCTCTGGTCGCGCTGGCCATCAGCGTGGTCAGCTTTCCGTTATTGCTGGACCGCAAAGTGGGTCTACCAGTGGCGGTTGTGACCTCGGTCCGGGTGTTGCGGCAAAACCCCGGAGTTATCCTGACATGGGGTTTCATTGTCGCCGCCTTGCTGGTGATTGGCGCAATCCCAATGCTGCTGGGGTTAATTGTGGTGATGCCAGTACTGGGCCACGCCACATGGCACCTGTATCGCCGGGCCGTCGCCTAAAGCGCGCGGCCTGAACCGCGCGCTGGTCAGCTTATCCGGCGACGTTCAAAACGATCTTGCCGATGTGATTTGAACTTTCCATACGTGCATGCGCAGCGGCGGCATCAGCCAGCGCGAACTCGCTGTCCATCACGGGCGCCACCCTTCCGGCGTCCAACAATGGCCAGACCGCCTCGCGCAGATCCTGCGCAATTTTTGCCTTGGCCAGATCACTTTGTGGGCGCAAGGTGCTGCCGGTCAGGGTCAACCGTTTGACCATCATCAGGGCAAAGTTCAGTTCGACCTTTGGCCCCTGCAAAAAGGCGATCTGCACCAGGCGCCCGTCTTCAGCCAGTGTCTTGACGTTGCGCGGGATATAATCGCCCCCAACCATGTCGAGGATCAGGTTCGCCCCACCTTCGGCGCGCAGGACACCCACGAAATCCTCATCGCGGTAATTGATCGCCTTTTCGGCCCCCAGTTTGACGCAAGCCTCGCATTTATCGGCCGAACCGGCGGTTGCAAAGACCCGTGCGCCAAACGCATTGGCCAGTTGGATGGCCGTCGTGCCAATACCACTGGAACCGCCATGAACCAGAAAACGCTCACCCGCTTTCAACCCACCGCGCATGAAGACGTTGGACCAGACGGTAAAGAAGGTCTCGGGCAGGCAGGCGGCCTCTTTCATCCCCATACCTGTGGGAACCGGCAGGCAATGTGCAGCGGGTGTGGCGACATATTCGGCATAGCCGCCACCCGGCAACAACGCACAGACCTTGTCGCCAACCGACAGACCGTCGACACCCGCGCCAATGGCCGCGACCTCGCCCGACGCCTCCAGACCAGGCAGGTCGCTGGCACCCGGAGGGGGATCATAAGCCCCTGCGCGCTGCAACGCGTCCGGGCGGTTTACACCGGCATATGCCACTTTGAGGATCACTTGACCGGCTTGGGGTTCCGGCACGGGACGGTCGGACAGTTGCAAAACCTCCGGTCCGCCGGGTTTGGTGATCTCAACGGCGCGCATTGTCTGGGTCATGGGCAAATCTCCTTTGCCCAATGCCTAGCAGGCAATTTCTGGAAGGCCCAGATGCTTACTTGCGCGGATTCAGCATCCCGGGCAGGTCGACCCGCATTTTCACTGGCGGTTTCACCTGGCTGGCAAACCAGTTCGGCACTGCCAGAAACGGTTTGAACAGCGGATTGCCATTCACCTGCGCCTTGAGCTTTTCGAATTGCATGACGTTGTCGATGCGACGGTCCAGAAACTCCCACGTTTTCTGATGGTCCGGCGAATCATCCCCCAACCAGAACAGCAGGGTCGAGGAATAGACCCCAGACAAGGTCGCGCGCTTGGTGTACCAGTTCACATCGTCCGAGGTATCGCCCAGCGTGTCCCAGATCAGATCGCAGGTCTGCCACAGCGCCTTGGCCCCATCCGCCGCATGGGTTGGCAGCGAAAATAGCGTCATGCCCCGACGCACCAATTCCTTGTCAGGCACAGCCTCAAGCCGGAACCGAACGGCGGCGGCCACACGCTCGCGGAATTTCAGCTCGCTCAGGTCGGTGGATTTCAGACGCTCTACCATGGCCGCATCTCCGCGAGCATGAAAAGCCAGCGCCAGATCAACCGCCCCTCGGGGGCAAATCGCGCGCGCCAAACCGTCATCCAAATCGCAATCAATGATCGCGGCGCGAAAGCTGGTTTCAGACCAACCGTCAAAGGGCACGTGGGTCAGCATTGCGTCCAAAAGCTGTTGTTTTGCATCTTCATAGGTAACGGTCATGGCGGTTCTCCGGTTCTCGGGGCCAGTACTAGACAAGATAGACCGGCTTTGCTATACGGCCAACTCCTGCAATTTCCTTGCAACTCTATCTAGAAAGGTGGTGACAACCACATGCAGGTTAGTGTTCGCGACAATAACGTCGATCAGGCGCTTCGTGCCCTGAAGAAAAAGCTGCAGCGCGAAGGCGTGTTCCGTGAAATGAAGCTGAAGCAACATTTCGAGAAACCGTCCGAGAAAAAAGCGCGCGAGAAGGCTGAAGCGATCCGTCGTGCCCGTAAACTGGCACGTAAGAAAGCACAGCGCGAAGGTTTGCTCTAAGCACCTCGCTCGTCCAGCTTTGGATGACACTATTTGACGACCCCCGAGGCATCGCCCGGGGGTTTGTCGTTTCTATCACCGGTTGCAATTCGCCGAGTCCGCCACACCCCTAGGCGACAACCTGCTAAATCGGGCCAAGCAACATTTTGCCCGGCATTTTGCAGCGCAGCGAATCCCGTACCGGTAGCATGCCCCTGCTGAAATTCGCCTGAAATCTGAACCGCTCTGTCCGTCCGTTCAACGCCCCCTGTAACTGGCCTCGTCTACTCAGACGACCACTTAAACGGAGGCTACCATGTCGACTGCAAGTACAATCGAGCAAGAAATGCTGGCGCTGATCAATGATGAGCGCACATCCCGCGGGCTAACCCCGCTGCAACTGGAAACCCGCCTAAACGCATCGGCCGAGGATCACAGCACCTGGATGCTGAACGCGGATATATTCAGCCACACCGGTTCGGGCGGCTCAAGCGCGACCGAGCGCATGGAAGATGCCGGGTTCGACTTCACCGGCGGCTGGCGGTCGGGTGAGAACATCGCCTGGCAATCGGAACGCGGTGCCGCGGGCATCAGTGATGATGTCGAACAACTGCACGAGAGCCTGATGAACAGCCCCGGCCACCGCGCCAACATCCTGAACCCTGACTACGAATACATCGGAATTGGGGTTGAGGAAGGTGACTACAATGGGTGGGACGCCGTCATGGTGACCCAGAACTTTGCCACCACCGACGCCGCGGTGGTGCTAGACAACGGAGCCGCCCCGACACCGCCTTCGGACGACGTGGCAATGCCCGATGACCCTGTGACTGAAACCCAAGACCCTGTCGAAGATACGCCAGACAACGACGTCACCGAAACCGAGGACCCGGTTGAGGAAACACCGGACACCGACGTCACCGATACCGACAACCCGGGAGAAGAAACGCCAGACACTGACGTCACCGAGACCGACGACCCGGATGAGGAAACGCCAGACAACGACGTCACCGAAACCGAAGACCCGAGCGAGGAAACACCGGACACCGATGTCACCGAGACCGACGACCCGGTTGAGGAAACGCCAGACACCGATGTCACCGAGACCGAGGACCCGGGCGAGGAAACGCCAGACAACGACGTCACCGAGACCGACGACCCGGTTGAGGAAACGCCAGACACCGATGTCACCGAGACCGAGGACCCAGGCGAGGAAACGCCAGACACCGATGTCACCGAGACCGAGGACCCGGGCGAGGATACGCCAGACACCGACGTCACCGAAACCGAGGACCCGGAAACACCTGAACCGGATGTCACCGATACGACTGCAGGCGTTTGCTTCGACGTGGAAGAATTCCTGGCAGCAATCGAGGATTTCGTGAACGACCTGTTGGCGCTGGTCGACGATTTCAGAATGAACGACGACCCGATGGTGACCGATGCGGACACCACCGAGGACGATTTCATGCTGACCCTGGATATGTGCGACGACACTCCGGCGGCGAATGACGATGCCCCGGTCATGGAGGCGGACGCACCGGATGATTTCTTTATCCTGATACCGGCCGACAGCGGATGCATGATGGACTTTGTCTAAGGTTCGACGCCGCGTGTGAGGCACTGAAACGGTGCCTCACACCGCTTTCACAGCGCACTTGCGCAGTTTTTCGCACAAACAATGCGAATCAGGCGGTGGCAATTCGCCGAACGGGTCGGGGTGTCCAGATTGTGTCTGTATCCCGTCAAATTCTCGCCATTAATGTCACGCCAAAATAACTCAATTCAATTGGAGGCAGAATCATGTCAACGGCCAGCAATCTAGAACGGCAGATGCTTGCATTGATCAATGACGAACGCACAAGTCGGGGGCTGCAACCCCTCAAGCTTGAGCTTCAGCTGAACGACTCGGCCGAAGATCACAGCGAATGGATGCTGCAGACAGATATCTTCAGCCACACTGGTCAGGGCGGCTCGAGCGCGACCCAGCGGATGAGAGATGCCGGTTTCGATTTCACCGGCAGCTGGAGATCGGGTGAAAACATCGCCTGGCAATCCGAACGCGGGCCCAATGGTGCCAGCGATGATGTGGTACAGCTTCACCAAAGCCTGATGAACAGCCCCGGTCACCGGGCCAACATACTGAACCCCGATTTCGAATATATCGGGATCGGCATTGAAGAGGGCAATTTCAACGGTTGGGATGCCGTGATCGTGACCCAGAATTTTGCCACGACCTCGGCACCGGTTCAGTTGGACACCGGCGGGTCAGGTGGCGGTTCAGGCGGTGGTTCGGGTGGTGGCACACCTACCCAGCCCGGCCAACAGGCCGTGGACGCAGGCACAGTCGGCGATGCATCAGATAACTGGTTCATTCTGAAGGCCGGTCAGGCTGGCGCGTTGAACGGCGGCGACGGCGATGACATTCTTGGTGGCGGCAACGGCCGCGATACGCTGACCGGCGGCACCGGCGATGACACGCTGAGCGGCTTTGGCGGCAATGACGTCCTTCTGGGTGGTCAAGGCGTCGATTTGTTGATGGGTGCGACCGGGAATGACTGGCTGCAATCGGGCATGGGTGCCGACAGGTTGCAAGGCGGCTCTGGCGACGACGTGCTTAGAGGTGGCCGTGGCCGCGACACCCTGATCGGAGGCGACGACGACGATACTCTGATCGGTGCCCGCGGCATTGACACCATGACCGGCGGCAACGGGGCGGATACGTTCGTTTTCACCATCGGGCCGGACACCGTCACGGATTTCACCTCTGAGGACTTCATCGACCTCAGCCTGAATGGCGCGATCACCGGATATAACGATCTGATGAACAACCACATTTCGCAATCCGGCAATGATGTGATCATCGATGACAATGCGGGCAATACTCTGACCCTGCAAAACACGCAGATCGCAGACCTGGCAAACGAACATTTCATGTTCTGAGACCCCAGGTTTTCCAAATTTATAACGCCCCCGATTTTGGGGGCGTTTTCTTTTGATCAATAGATTTTAGGAACGTGCAGCTCATCCGGCAGGACGCGCCGTTCATATTCCGGGTTGTATCTTCGATCCGGTAATTCGACCTTTTCCTGTGGAACATCCGTATAGGGAATCTTGGTCAGAAGATGCTCGATACAGTTCAGGCGCTCGCGTTTCTTGTCATTGCCTTCGACGATATACCAGGGCGCCTCGGGAATGTTTGTGCGGAACAACATGTCTTCTTTGGCCTTGGTATAGGCCTCCCAGCGGATGCGGGATTCCAGATCCATCGGCGACAGCTTCCACTGCTTCATCGGGTCGTGAATGCGCATGAGGAACCGCAACTGCTGTTCTTCATCGGTGATTGAGAACCAGTATTTCAGCAAAATGATCCCCGACCGCACCAGCATCCGTTCGAATTCGGGAACGTCCTGAAAGAACTGTTCGACCTGATCCTCGGACGCAAACCCCATCACCCGCTCGACCCCAGCACGGTTGTACCAGGACCGGTCGAACAACACGATTTCGCCGGCCGCTGGCAAGTGTGGAACATAGCGCTGAAAATACCACTGGCTTTGTTCCCGACGGCTGGGCGCAGGCAAGGCGACCACGCGTGCGACCCGCGGGTTCAGCCGCTGGGTGATCCGCTTGATCACGCCGCCCTTGCCGGCGCTGTCGCGCCCTTCGAACAGGATGCACACTTTGGCCCCGGTATGCTGTACCCAGTCCTGAACCTTGATCAATTCGGCCTGCAAGCGCAGCAGATTGCGGAAATAGACTTTGCGATCCAGCATGTCGGGATGCTGGTCCTTATAGATCTTGCGGACTTCCATCGAGAGCATGGGTTCGCTGAACTCGATCTCGAAATCTTCGTCCAGCGTGTCTTCCAACTCGGCTTCCAGCCAATCTTTGGGGGCATCGTTATGTTCGTAAGCCAAGGTCTTATCCTTATCGTCTATCAGGTCCGGACCATACAACACGCGTGTAACCGCCTGATGTCATCAGAAGAATTGAAAAAGCCCTTCTCCAAGCGAAACCGCTTATGGCAGCAAGGTCAAGGCGATGCGAAAAGAGGTTTGGTCCTTTTTTAAATCTGAACCTACACACCCAGGGATACAAGCGGCAGATTTGCCGCATTACCAACAGGTTGGCATAAATCCGCCCCAAACCTACTTGCCAGACGGATTATTCTGTCGGCACAAGTACCCTTCAACCCCCCTGAGGTGAATGTGGCGCATTTCATTTCCCTACTGCCTGCGATCTGGCCCTGGTTCATCCTGATTGCCGCACAAATAAGCATGGTATCAGGCCGACAAGGGCTGGGGCTGGCCCTGTTGGCAGTGTTCATGGGTTCAACAACAGTGCTTGGCCTGCTGACCCCGCTGGCCTTGGCAATTACGGCAGCCGGCCTGCTGGGCGCGGCTGGGTTGCGCCGTCTGACCGGTGTGCCCGCCGTTTTCGGGCATCTGGTGTTGATCCTATGGTGTCTGGCTCTGGGGGCGCATCTGGTCCCCGGGTTTCACAATCTATTGGTTCTGGATCAGGTACAGGCAGGCCCGGGCAGCGCTGCGTTCACAATGTATCTCAACCTGGACAAACCAATGGTCTTGTTTGCCGTCCTGCTGGCTTGGCCGGGCATGATCCATGGCGCGCGGCCGGTCAGAACCGGGCCTTTGCTGATCGGGTTGGCGGCGCTGCCCGCCCTGTTTGCGTTGGGGCTTTCCTTGGGTGCTGTGCGGCCCGAGATCGGCTTGCCCGCATGGTGGCTGATTTTTGCGCTTTCAAACCTGTTCCTGACCTGCCTGACTGAAGAGGCTTTTTTCCGCGGCTATCTGCAATCGGTCCTGACGTCGAAAATCGGCGCGGCGCTCGGGATCGCAGCTGCCAGCCTGTTGTTCGGTCTGGCCCATGCGGGTGGCGGTCCGGCACTGGTTGTCTTCGCTTCGATCCTCGGGGCCGCCTGCGGATTGGGATACTACGCAACCGGGCGTCTTTGGGTACCGGTTCTGATGCATTTCGGCTTTAACGCCCTGCACTTGGCCCTGTTCACCTATCCCGGCCCGGGCTGAACGTCACACCGGCAGCGCCGTGGTCTTAAACACCGTACGCAGCGCGAAGGAACTTTGCATCTGCGCCACCCCCGGCAACCGCGACAAATACTGGCGATGGATACGGGCAAAATCCTCGGTGTTCTCAGCGACGACCTTCAGGATATAGTCCGCCGTACCGGCCATGAGATGGCATTCAAGCACATCAGGAATGCGCGCCACGGATTTTTCGAACGCATTCAAAAGCTCTTCGGCCTGCCCTTGCAGCGTGATCTCGACAAACACCGTCGTGGGCACATTCATCTTGCGCGCATCCAGCAGCGCCACATAATTGCGGATATAGCCGTCAGCTTCTAGCCGCTGAACGCGCCGGTGACAGGCCGAAGGCGACAGATTCACCTGCTCGGACAGTTCCGCATTTGACATACGGCCATCCCGCTGAAGGGCAGCCAGAATCTTTTTATCCGTCGCGTCCAAGCTCATTCGCGCAAATCCTTTGCGAGTTTCCGACTATATAACGAAGAATCTCCTGAAAAAAAGCAATTTCGCAGGCAGAGTTTCACAGAAATTGCGCTCTGGATCGCCCATTATTTAGGCAGTTTATGAATGGAGGAGCGAAAAATGAAGATCGGTTGCCCCAAGGAAATCAAACCACAGGAATTCCGCGTCGGCATGACGCCCAACGCGGCACAAGAAGCCGTCGCGCGCGGACACGAAGTTGTAATCGAAACCGGTGCCGGGATCGGTTCGGGCTTTGACAACGAATCCTACATCGCTGCTGGCGCCCAGATCCTGGACACCGCAGAAGAGGTGTTCGCCACTGCCGACATGATCGTCAAGGTCAAGGAACCCCAGGCGGTCGAGCGCAAGATGCTGCGTGAAGGCCAGTTGCTGTTCACTTACCTGCACCTGGCACCCGATCCAGATCAGACCCACGACTTGCTGGCATCGGGCTGCACCGCGATTGCCTACGAAACCGTCACCGCACCTGGCGGTGGTTTGCCGCTGCTGGCCCCGATGTCCGAAGTTGCCGGTCGTCTGGCGCCGCAGGTTGGCTCGTGGACCCTGCAAAAGGCAAATGGCGGTCGTGGCGTTCTGATGGGCGGTGTTCCCGGCGTTGGACCGGCCAAGGTCGTTGTGATCGGTGGCGGCGTAGTTGGTACGCATGCCGCGAAGATCGCGGCGGGCATGGGCGCGGATGTTACCATCCTTGACCGCTCTCTGCCGCGTCTGCGTTACCTCGATGACGTGTATGGCGGAACCTTCAAGAACCAGTACTCGACCGCTGGTGCCACTGCGGAACTGATCCAGGATGCCGACATGGTTATCGGCGCCGTTCTGATCCCGGGCGCGGCTGCTCCTAAATTGGTGACACGCGAACAGCTTTCGACCATGAAGCCCGGCGCGGTTCTGGTTGACGTTGCGATCGACCAGGGTGGCTGCTTTGAAACTTCCAAAGCAACAACCCATGCTGATCCGATCTACGAAGTCGACGGCATCATGCACTACTGCGTTGCCAACATGCCGGGTGCCGTTGCGCGCACCTCGACCATCGCTTTGGGCAACGCGACCATGCCGTTCATGCTGTCGCTGGCCGACAAGGGCTGGAAAAAGGCTTGCCAGGACGACCCTCATCTATTGGCCGGGCTGAATGTTCACGCTGGTCAACTCACCTATGAGGCCGTTGGTGTAGCACTGGGTCTGGACGTTGTATCGCCCAGCGACATCGTCAACGCCTAAGGCAGACACATAGAAATCGTTAGGCGCCCTTTTCTGAAGGGCGCCTTTTTTTTGTCGCTACGCAAAGGTTCATCGACCCGCGCGCGACATAGAAAAACGCCGCGCGATCAGCGCGGCGCCGGGCCCAACCGGAGGAGGGCAATTCAATTCCCGATCGACGGGCGGGAGCCTTCAGGCCTGTTTGTGAATCTCTACCGAATGCGGATACGGGATCGACACGCCTTTTGCGTCGAACGCCTCTTTCACCGCTTTTGTGATCTCAAACTTCACATCCCAATAATCCGCCGCCGCGCACCACAGGCGGGCCGTTAGGTCGACCGAACTGTCGCCCAGGTTGGTCACGCGCACCCAGGGTTCGGGATCGCTGTGAATACGCTCATCTGACTTGGCGACATCCAGAATGATCTTCATCGCTTCGTCCGCGTTGTCGCCATAGTCGATACCAAACACCAGATCGACACGCCTTGTGTCATGCGCCGAATAGTTGGTGATGATCGACCCCCAGGATTGCCCGTTAGGGACGATGATCTGCACATTGTCCGGCGTCACCAGTTCGGTGGTGAACAGGTTCAGGTCTTTCACCGTTCCGGCCGTGCCGCCGATATCCACGTATTGACCCAGCTTATAGGGGCGAAACACCACCAGCATGACACCGGCCGCCAGATCGCTGAGTGTCCCTTGCAGTGCCAGACCAATGGCCAGTGACGCGGCACCCAGAATGGCAACGATACTTGTGGCTTCGATCCCGAAGATCCCCAGAACGGCCACCAGAACCATCGCCAGGATGACCCATTTCACCAGGCTGGCCGAGAAGTTGCCCAACGTCGGATCAATCTGCGGGGTCGAGTTGATCCGGCGGCGCACCAGGCCGCCTACGGCCCCGGCCACGATCCAGCCAAGGATCAGAACGATCAGCGCCTTGACCGCGTTCATGATCAGCGGGGCAAACGCGCCCACCTGTGTTACGACCTCATCCACGGCCATCTCCTTTCAACAACAAGAAACCCGCGGCTTTCGCGCGGGAATTGCCAAAGTCTGAGGCAAAAACACGCTTTGGTCTAGGTGCCAGTTCCACCAGATTTCCCCGTTGTTCGCCAGCAAACACGCGCTGACCGGTCGCGCACAGCATTGGGGGCTTACAAGATGGCCCCTTGCCCCCTACGTTCTGGGGGTATCCACTCAGGAGCCCCCAATGCTGGACACCAAACCACACCCGATCATGAATCGCTGGCCTGCGCAGTTCCCGGACCGGATTCAACTGTATTCCTTCCCCACGCCAAACGGGGTCAAAGCCTCGATCATGCTGGAAGAAACCGGTCTGCCGTATGAGGCGCACAAAGTCACCCTGTCGGACGCGGATGTCAAAAGTCCCGAGTTCCTGTCGCTGAACCCCAACAACAAGATCCCCGCAATCATTGACCCCAATGGCCCGGACGGTGAGCCCATCGGATTGTTCGAAAGCGGTGCCATCTTGCTGTATCTGGCCGAAAAGTCGGGCAAGTTTATTGGCAAGACCCAGGCAGACAAGCACCAGATCACCCAATGGCTGATGTTCCAGATGGGCGGCATTGGTCCTATGTTCGGCCAGCTTGGCTTTTTCCACAAATTTGCTGGCAGCGAGATCGAAGACCCCCGCCCCCGCGAGCGATATGTGAACGAGGTCAAACGACTGCTGAACGTGCTCAACCAGCAGCTTGAAGGACAGGACTGGGTCGCCGGAGAGTATTCGATCGCCGATATAGCCATCGCGCCCTGGCTGCGCGGGCTGGATTTCTATGGTGCCAAGGACGTGGTCGGATGGGATGACCACACCAATGTAACAGCGTATCTGGACCGCTTTCTGGAACGCCCCGCCGTTCAGAAAGGTCTTGTGACACCGCCGCGGGACTGACCGCCGACCCCTCGAGCCTGATCGGGCTTGCGGCCACACTATGCTGCAAGCCCAATTTCAATGGGTTAATTCAGCCCGGCAACTTGCCGGTCAGCACATAGCGCAGAACCTCAACCACTTGCGAGGGTTGTTCGGCCACGGCCAGAGCAGCGGCATCCACTTCTTTCAGTGCGTGCTGGTGATCGGGGCCGTGTAGCACAATCAGCGACTTGCCCAGCGCTGCCGCATAGCCCGCATCAAAGGCGGCGTTCCACTGTTTGTATTTCTCACCGAACCGGACGACGACCACATCCGCATCCGCGATCCCTTTGCGCGTCCGGATCGCGTTGACCATCGCGCCTTTGTGGTCGTGCCAGTATTTGTTCGGCTCTTCGCCCAAAATAGCCACACCGCAATCGTCGCTTGCATCATGATCGGTCACGGGGCCGTTGAATGTGATGTCCAACCCCTGTGCGCCGTCGATAATTTGCTCACGCCAATCGGTGTGAATTTCCCCTGATAGGTATACGTTCAAGCCCATGTCGACCTCCGGTATTGATTTAGAACCTACTTAAAGCGCCTTTGCGGGAAGCCCAATCAAGAAAAACCAGAAACACTTATCCCAAACACGCCTTAATCCCCGTAGGTGAAACGAAAAACGCGCCCGGAGGCGCGTTTTTGAAGTCTTATGGCAGGCCCCTATCCGCGCAACACTCCGCCCGTCGCCTTGGAGACCTTGGCGATGATCTTCTCGGCCACCGCCTCGATGTCTTTTTCCTTCAACGTGGCGTCGGTTGGCTGCAGGCGCACGGTGATGGCCAGCGATTTCTTTCCTTCGCCCAGACTGCCTCCGATGAATTCATCAAAGACACGCACATCCTCGATCAGCGCCTTGTCAGCACCGGCTGCGGCATTCACCAGCGTCAGCGCCTCGACCCCTTCGTCGACAACAAAGGCAAAGTCGCGTTCAACCGCTTGCAGGTCACGCAGTTCCAGCGCAGCACGGGTGGCACCGGATTTACGCGGCAGAGGCACCTCGTCCGGCCAGATCGTAAAGGCCATCGCCGGGCCTTTGATGTCCAGCGCCTGCAACACGCGTGGGTGCAGCTCACCGAAGACACCCAGCACCTTTTTCGGGCCAAGGCAGATCTTGCCGTGACGGCCCGGATGCCACCAGGCATCGCCGTCACGCAGGATCTGCACCTTGGCGGGTGCGCCAATGGCAGCCAGAACAGCCTCGGCATCCGCTTTGGCATCGAATATGTCGACCGGGCGCGAGGCCCCGTGGACGTCCTTGGGACCATTACGACCAACCAGCAGACCGGTGATCTGAATTTTCTGATGGCCCGGTTCGCCATCGTGGAACACCGGGCCGACCTCGAACAGGGCCACGTCGGCATAACCGCGCGCCTGATTGCGGGCGGCGGCCTGCAACAGACCGGGCAACAGATCGGGCCGCATGTGGCTCATCTCGGTCGAGATCGGGTTTTCCAACTGGGTCGCTTCGTCCCCGCCACCAAACAATGCTGCCGAGGCCTGATCGATGAAAGTATAGGACACGCATTCATTGTACCCCAGCGCCGCACAAGTGCGCCGCGCCATCGATTGACGGCGTTGTGTCGGGGTCATCACCGGTTTTGGGATGCCATCGGTGATACGCGGCAACGGTTTACCCTGCAGCTTGGTCAAGGATGCAATCCGCGCGACCTCTTCCACCAGATCGGCCTCACCCATGATATCGGGGCGCCAGCTGGGAACATGCGCCATCTCGCCCTCCAGACGGAAACCCAGACGAGTCAGGGTCTGGCGTTGTTCGCTTTCGGGGATGTCCATTCCGACCAGAGACTGCACCCGCTCGGCATCCAGTTTGAAGGCGCGCGAATGATCCGGCGCTTTGCCAGCCTCCACGACCTTGGACACTTCGCCGCCGCAGATATCCAATATCATCTGCGTTGCCTGCTCCAACCCTTCCAGTGTGTATTCCGGGTCTACCCCACGCTCGAACCGATAGCGCGCGTCCGAGTTGATCTTCAACGCACGCCCCGTCAACGCGATCTGCACATGGTCCCAGAACGCGCTTTCCAGGAAAACATTCACGGTCTCATCCGTACAGCCGGTTTCCGCGCCCCCCATAATACCGGCAATGGATTCCGGGCCTTTGTCGTCGGAAATCACCATCATGCCGGGCTGCAGCGTGTATTCTTTCTCATCCAGCGCAACCAGCTTTTCACCGCCCTTGGCGCGATGTACCCGCAGATTGCCCTGCACCTTGTCCGCATCGAAGACGTGCAGCGGTCGATTGTGGTCGAAAGTCATATAGTTGGTGATATCCACCAACGCCGAAATCGGACGCAGACCGATCGCCTTCAGCTGATCCTGCAACCATTGCGGGCTGGGTCCGTTTTTAACACCCTTGATCAGCCGTCCGGTGAAATGGGGCGCACCGTCCAGCGTATCCTCGTCAATCGTCACCTTGATTGGGCTGTCAAAATCACCCGGAACCGGCGAGTAGTCACGCTGTTTCAACTTACCAATGCCACGCGCGGCCAGATCACGAGCGATCCCTTCGACGCCCAGCGCATCGGGGCGGTTCGGAGTGATCGCGATTTCGATCATCGGGTCAACCTTCGACGGCTCATTCTCGGCCAACCAGTCGATGAATTTGTCGCCCACCGCGCCCGAGGGCAGCTCGATAATGCCGTCATGCTCGTCCGACAGCTCCAGCTCGCGCTCGGATGCCATCATGCCAAAGCTTTCGACGCCGCGGATCTTGCCGACGCTGATGGTCAGGTCCAGACCGGGGATATACATGCCCGGTTTGCACACCACGACGGTGATGCCGTCGCGCGCGTTGGGGGCACCGCAGATGATCTGCAGCTCACCCTCATCGGTGTCCACCCTGCAGACGCGCAGCTTGTCGGCGTCGGGATGCTTCTCGGCGTGTTTCACATACCCAAGAGTAAAGTCCTTCAGCCGGTCCGCCGGGTTCACGATCTCTTCGACCTCAAGGCCCAGATCAGTCAGCGCCTCAGCAATCTCATCCACCGAAGCGTTGGTGTCGAGGTGGTCTTTCAACCAGGAAAGAGTGAATTTCATCGGTCGGTTTCCGCCAGTAAATCTCGGGTCAGACCGCGTTTACCGGATAATGCGCAGAGGGGAAAGAGGGCGCGTAAGGCCGCCGCGCCTACTTCGCGGTCACTGTGTTGCTAACGCTGTCCGATCCGGCAAACACCGCCAGAATCCGCGCGATCCCCTCGCCGGTATTCTCACCCGCATGGGGTGACCGGAACGCCTCGACCAGCGCATCACCTTCCTTATAGGTCCGGCTGCCTGCATCGCCGTAGTCCACAGTAATCTCACCTTCGAGGATATAGGCCGCCAGCGGCGCGTCATGCCGGTGCAGGCCGGTTTTCTGACCGGGCTGCATGGTGACGATGGCCATGGTGATCTGCGGGGTGCCGTCGGGATATTCCAACGCCTCACCAATGACCGAGGTTTCGGTCTGCAACAGCACTTCGACCGGCGGATAGGTGTCACGTGCAAAGACCGGTGCGGCGGCAAGGATCAGAGCGAAAGGCAAAAGCAATTTCATGCGGCAAGGACTCCCGTGTCAGATCGTTTCGCCTAACAGGAGGGTCACCGTGCGGCGATGTCAAACAGTTCAGGGATAGCTCGGGACGCGGCCCAGCAATTCATCCAACTGCCGCCCGATCCAGCCGTGGGGGATGAAATGCCCGCCCGGATGCGTATCCAGCACCACTTGCCCCTGCGCGCAATCGGTCCACTCCATCCGGCTGAGCGTCAGGATCGGCACCACGCTCCAATCCCCACGCGGGGTGGCGTCGTGACAGCCGTATTTCTGCCGCCACAGCGCCACCGGATAAGTAGTGTCACCATCCTTGCCATAGGGGAAATCCATCACCGTATCGCTCAGGCCATGCACATGGCGCACCTGACGCGGGGCCTGTGGGCAATCCTCGGTCTGGCGGATACTGCCGGCAACGGCAAGCAGCGCCGCCGTGTCATTGCCCGACTGGCAGACATAGCGCCACGCCATCGCGCCACCAAAGGAATAGCCCGAGACATAGATGCGCTCCGGGTTAATCGGATAGCGTCTGGCCACATCCTCTAACACCCGATCAGCAAAAGGCACGTCACCCGTGTCCGAGGTCCAGAAATCCCAGCTTTTGCCCAACCCGTTTGGGGCCACCAGCAACACACCGCGCAGCTTCGTGGCACCGGCGATGCGTTCATGATTCACCACTACGGTCCCCTGCCGCGCCCAACCGTGGAAATGCAGCAACACCGGCAGAGGCGTTTCGCCATCCCACCCGTCCGGTTCCAGCACATGATACGAGCGGTCACCAACCTGACAGGCGGTATCGCCGTGGCAGGTATCGATAGCGATGGCTTGAGTGGCGGTCAGCAGGAAGAGGCAGAGCAGTCGGTAAATCATCCGTTGAACCCTAGCGAGCCTGCGCCCGCTGTCACGTCACAACCCCGTGGGCGCATGTAACAAGCCGCGCCATCGCCAGGCCGCGGGATGGCGATCCTCGGGGAGTGACGGGCACTTTATGGCAACCAAATCCGTGTACTTTTCGAGCGTTGCGCTGGTGGAGACAAATCGCCAGCCCGTGCGGGCGGTCTGGCGATGGCGCGGCGGCCTATCGGCCTTTGCTCCGCGCCCAGAAAACGCAGACCCAACCCCAATCAACTAACGGTAGTTGTAGTTTTGCACGGCGCTCTCCCAATCGCTCTGCAATCGCTCAGCTTCAAAAATCGCATCATCATGCTCGTTCTCTAAGCACTTTAGGTAGTCCGACATATCACGAAGATACCTCTGTACGTCATCTTGAGCACTTTCCATTTCCCAATGATCTTCATAGTGACCTGAAGGTAAACGAGGCTGATTTGGTCGATCACAGTAGTAAAATTGTGCGAAGAGGGGCGCAGGGAACACGACGCCAATCAAAACAAGCACAAATCTTTGAAAACTCACCGAGACAAACCACCATGCAGGTTCGGCATATCCAGCGCCGCAAACCCGTAGTGGCGCAGCCAGCGCAGGTCGGAATCGAAGAACGCCCGCAGGTCAGGGATGCCGTACTTCAGCATCGCCAGACGGTCGATGCCGATGCCAAAGGCAAAGCCCTGATAGACCTCGGGGTCGATGCCACCGGCGGCGATCACCTTGGGGTGGACCATGCCGGAACCCAGAATCTCCATCCAGTCGTCGCCCTCACCGATTTTCAGCTGACCGTTATCCCAGGAACAGCGGATATCGACCTCGGCCGACGGCTCGGTGAAGGGGAAGTGAGAGGCGCGGAAGCGCAGTTCGACATCCTCGACCTCGAAGAAGGCCTTCACGAACTCTTCCAGAACCCATTTCAGGTTCGCCATCGAGATGTCCTTGTCGATGGCCAGCCCCTCGACCTGATGGAACATCGGCGTGTGGGTCTGGTCATAGTCGGCACGGTACACGCCGCCGGGACAGATCACGCGGATCGGCGCGCCTTGTTTCTCCATCGAGCGGATTTGCACCGGTGAAGTATGGGTCCGCAGCACATGCGGCGGGCGGTTGTCGCCCTCGGCGCGGTGCATATAGAACGTGTCCATCTCGGCCCGCGCGGGGTGGTGGCCGGGGATGTTCAGGGCGTCAAAGTTATACCAGTCGTCTTCGATCCGCGGCCCTTCTGCCACCGAGAAACCCAGTTCAGCAAAGATCGCGGTCAGTTCCTCGGTCGCCTGGCTGATCGGGTGGATCGAGCCCTGACGGCGCGCACGGGTCGGCAGAGTAACGTCCAGCCATTCGGTACGCAGACGTTCATCCAGCGCGGCATCGGCCAAAGCGGATTTCTTGGCAGAGAGGGCCGAGTTGATCTCGTCCTTCAGGGCGTTCAGCGCGGGACCTGCGACTTGGCGTTCCTCGGGCGTCATCTTGCCCAGCTCGCGCATCTTCAGCGCGACCTCGCCTTTTTTGCCCACGGCGGCGACGCGGATCGCCTCAAGCGCGTTTTCGTCGCCTGCTTCGGCAATCTGCCCCAGATATTTTGACTTAAGATCGTCCATGACGCTTTCCGAAACTGGCCCCTGAATTTGGTCCAGAACCTGCTATCGGCCAATCCCGGTGAATGCAAGCCGCACGGCGCGGATCAATAGCTGTATTCCGGGAACACCCGCGTCAGATCGCCATTCCAGTCGCCATTGTAGTGGTCCAGCAACTCATCCGCCGGCACCTTGCCGGTTTCGATACTGTCCTTCAGCGCGTTGAGGAAATGCGTTTCATCCGGGACCAGACCGCCTGCACCGGGGAAGGCGCGGGATTTCAGACCAGCCTCAGAGATCGCAACCACCTCGCGCGCCAGATCGTGCATGTTAATGTTGCCGACCTGCGCCTGCAGCCCGTCTTTTGCGGCCTCGACCCGCAGTGCCTCGCGGGTTTCCGCATCCCAGCCTTTGACCAGATCCCAGGCCGCATCCAAAGCCCCCTGATCATAGGTCAGGCCAACCCAGAACGCAGGCAACGCGCACAGACGACGCCACGGGCCACCATCGGCGCCGCGCATCTCCATGAACTTCTTGATCCGCGCTTCGGGGAAGGCGGTGGTCAAGTGGTCGGCCCAATCCGACAGTGTCGGCGTTTCGCCCGGCAGCGCGGGCAGTTTGCCCTGCAGAAAATCCCGGAAAGACTGGCCCAGCGCGTCGATATACTGACCGTCGCGATAGACGAAATACATTGGCACATCCAACGCGTATTGGACCCAGCGTTCGAACCCGAACCCGTCCTCGAACACGAAAGGCAGCATCCCAGTACGCGCATCATCCAGATGCTGCCAGATATAGCTGCGCCAGCTTTTCTGGCCGTTGGGTTTGCCATCGAAGAACGGAGAGTTGGCGAACAGTGCCGTCGCCACCGGCTGCAAGGCCAGCGCGACGCGCAATTTCTGCACCATGTCGGCCTCGGACCCAAAGTCGATATTCACCTGAACCGTACAGGTCCGGCGCATCATCGACCGACCCATGGTGCCGACTTTCTCCATGTAGTCGTTCATCAGCTTGTAGCGGCCCTTGGGCATCAGGGGCATATCGTCGTGCGACCATGTCGGCGCGGCACCAAGACCGATGAAGCCGACGCCGATCTTGTCAGCAATATCCTTCACGTCGCGCAGATGCGCGTTCACCTCGTCACAGGTCTCATGGATGGTTTCCAAAGGCGCACCCGACAGTTCCAACTGTCCACCGGGTTCCAGCGAGACATTGGCGCCATCTTTTTGCAGACCGATCAGCTTGCCGTTTTCTTCCAGCGGCTCCCATTCGTGCAGGTCGCGCAGGCCCTTGAGCACGGCCAGAATCGAGCGCTCACCCTCATAGGGCAGCGGTTTCAGCGTGTCCTTGCAATAGCCGAACTTTTCATGCTCGGTCCCGATGCGCCAATCCTGTTTGGGCTTACAGCCCGATTCCAGATATTCGGCCAGTTGCTCATGGCGTTCGATCGGTCCGCCGCCGGACTGAGGGATGGACATGAGTCGCGCTCCGATCCTGATGTGTCTATCTTTTGGTCAGTCGTGGGGGCAAACCGCGCCAGTGTCAATGCAGCCTGAGATGCGCCGGGCGCGAGGGCGTTCGTTCCCAGATGACCACCTGATGTGCCGTGCCACTGTTAAGTTCCGCCAGCATTTGTTCGGTTTTCAGCCCCGGCAGCGCCGAGAAGACATCGAACAGCGCCTCCGCCCCTTCGGCATTCACAGGAATGTGAAGCACCGGCTGACCCGGTTGTTCCAGCACCCAATGCGCAGGCGACGACGTCGGGTCCAGCGCCAGACGCTCAATTTCCCGCGCGGCAACCATGCCGCCGTCCAGCGGGCCCAGATAAGTGATCTGGCCTTCGTCAATGGTTACCACGCCCGGCCCACCGGCCCCGGTGCGAAAGCGGGCACGCTGAATGCCGATGACGGCAAGCGCGACTGAGACCAGAACCAGCACCCAACCGAGCCAGCCCAGCAACCCACCGGGGCCGCCGATCCAGCTGAGGCCCACAAGCAGGACAGCCCCGGCCACCAACACTTCGCGCCAGCGCCACAGGGTCAGTTTGGCTTCAGGTCGGATGAAACTCATGCCGTGTCCTCGGGGTTTGTGAACAGGATCAGTGAATACTGCCCCGCCGGTTGAAATCCGATTCCGATATAGGCACGCGCGGCGGAATCGGAAGCCGCGAACAGAACTGCACGGGTCGCTCCGGCGTTGCGCGCCTCAAGCAGGTGCAGCGCAACCGCTAAGCGGGCGTAGCCACGGCCGCGCAAATCGGGCGGAGTATAGACGCCACCGATTTGCACGATCTCGGGCAGGCGGGCGTTGAATCCAGTCATGGCCACTGGCTGCCCGTCGATCAAAAGAACTCGGTGAGAATCGCGCGATGTATAGGCCAGATAATCTTCGCCCGCCTGTTTCTGCGCCCGGCCTGGGGCGAAATCCATTGCCTCGATCAGATAGCTTTCGCGCCAGCCTTCGGTGATCGCTCTGGCAACTTCGCCCAAGGGCACAAGTTCGGCGCCCTCGGCATTAGGCAGCACAAGCTGGTCCAAATCCAGCGAGAAACCCGGCTCATCACTGTTCAGCGTCGCGGGGCGACCTTCCCACCCGGCCAGCCGCATGATCCTGCGTGCCTGCACCGCCTCGGCAGCCAGCCCAAACAGCTTGCGGCCACGGATCAGAGCAATCGCGTCTGCAAGTTCCTGATCGGAACAGTCGGGACATTGCGGCAGGACCATGCCTTCGTTGGTGATGCCAAACACGGCCCGTGGTTCATTCCCCAGAACCCAGAAATTCACGGCACGCGGGTGAGACCCACACAAACCATGATCCCGCAGATTGGCCAGCGGGAACATCGAGGTCTGCATATACCCGGACAGAAATGCGTCGATCTTTGGCGCATCAGCGGCTTGCGCCAATCGCCATGTCACGACCAATCCCCCAGCGCCTGCTGCCACATGGTCAGCGCCGCAACAGCCGCCGTGTCGGCGCGCAGGATACGAGGGCCCAGACTGACCACATGGGCAAAGGGCAGGCCAACAAGACGCGCGCGCTCACGATCCGAAAAACCGCCCTCGGGGCCGATCAGTATGGCCCAGGGCTGCCCCTTCTCCTGTGCCGCCAACCGCAGAGCCGACCCAACTTCGGCCTCGTTGCAAAACATCAGCTGGCGACCCTTTGGCCATGCGTCCAGAACGCGGTCCAGCCGTTGTAGATCGGCGACCTCGGGCACGAAGGTGCCGCCGCATTGCTCGGCGGCCTCAACCGCGTGGGCTTGCAGGCGGTCCTGTCGGATACGTTCGGAATTGGTGAACTCGGTTTGCACGGGCAGAATGCGGGCAGCGCCCATTTCCGCCGCTTTTTCAACGATGAAATCGGTACGCGCCTTTTTGATCGGCGCGAACAGGAACCACAGATCGGGCGGCATTTCCAGCGGTCTGGTTTGTTCCACACAGTTCAGAACGCCGCCGCGCTTGCCTGCCTCGGCGACCTCGGCCAGCCACTCTCCGTCCCGGCCATTGAACAGGGCCACATGACCGCCCACAGCCAGACGCATGACACCGAACAGGTAATGTGCCTGCTCGCGCGTCAAATCAACGGATTGCCCCTGACCCAGAGGGTGCTCTACATACAGTCTGATCTTTGCACTCATGAGGCCTTACATATGCAAGGCAACGCCCCAACACCAGACGGTCAGGTCGCCGATGCCGTATCCGGCAACTGGGTCGACACCCACGCGCCTGAATTCACCCGCCCCTATCTGCGCCTCAGCCGCGCGGACCGGCCCATTGGCACGTGGCTGCTGCTGATTCCATGCTGGTGGGGTCTGGCGCTGGCGATCCTTAGCGACGGTAATCCCAGGTGGGAGGATCTGTGGATTGCAATCGGCTGTGCCCTCGGCGCATTCCTGATGCGCGGTGCAGGCTGCACATGGAACGACATCACCGACCGCGAGTTTGACGGGCAGGTGGAACGCACCCGGTCACGCCCGATCCCGTCGGGTCAGGTCAGTGTGCGGCAGGCGGTGATCTGGATGGGCCTGCAATGCCTGCTGGCGCTGGGGATTCTACTGACCTTCAATCAGGCCGCCATCGCAATGGGTGTGCTGTCGCTGCTGCCGGTGACGATCTATCCCTTTGCCAAACGGTTCACATGGTGGCCGCAGGTGTTTCTGGGGCTTGCCTTCAACTGGGGCATCCTGTTGGCCTGGGCCGCGCATACCGGCACGGTCGGCCTGCCCGCGATCATACTGTACGTCGCGGGCATCGCCTGGACGCTGTTTTATGACACGATCTATGCCCATCAAGATGCCGAGGATGATGAACTGATCGGCATCAAATCCACCGCCCGGCTTTTTGGTGCCGATACAGGGCGCTGGCTGAAATACTTTCTGGTGGCAACGGTTTTCCTGATGGGGCTGGCCATTATCGACGGGGCACTGGCGCAGGCTTCGATCCTAGCTCTTGTCGTGGCCTTGGCCGGGCCGTGGGCGATGGGCTGGCACATGGCATGGCAACTGCGCGGGTTGGATCTTGAGAACAACGCGAAGCTGCTGCAATTGTTCCGCGCCAACCGCGACACCGGCCTTATTCCGCTGATCTTCCTCTGCGTCGCGCTGTTGCTCTGATTGCACCTTGGCGCAGGGCTAGGTAAGAGTTCGCACATTCGCCTGAGGAGTCGTTAACCCGCACATGCGTTTGCCCTATATCTTAGCCGTTGCCTTTATCTTCCTCGTTTCGGCTGGCCTTTGCCTGTTGGCGGCCAGCTTTGCGGTGACCAAGGTCGAAGAGTCCTCTGAATTTGCCGTGCGCCGTGCGCTGGACCTAAAGGGGCACGATTGGGCCGAGGTGTATTCCGACGGGTTGCGCGTTGTGCTAACGGGCACTGCCACGGATGAGGCCACCCGCTTTAACGCCCTGACCGCAGCAGGCACCGAGGTCGATACCTCGCGTGTGATCGACGAGATGAACGTGGCGCCGACTTCGCAACTGGCCGCCCCCCGGTTTTCCGCCGAGATTTTGCGCAATGACAGTGGGATTTCCGTGATCGGCCTGATCCCGGTCAGCCAGGACCGCGAGGCGCTGGTGAACCAGTTGCGCGATCTGGGCGATGGCAACCAGGTCTCGGACCTGTTGGAAACCGCCGACTATCCCAAACCCAAGGGGTGGGATGACGCGATCACCTATGCCGTCGAGGCGCTGACCCGCCTGCCCCGCGCCAAGATCTCGGCCAGTCCAGGTCTGGTCAAGATCACCGCAATTGCCGACAGCCAGCAGGAAAAGGAACGGCTGGAACAAAGCCTTACCCGTGCCGCGCCGCCCAGCCTGCGGATCGGCCTGGCGATCTCGGCCCCGCGTCCGGTGATCACGCCTTTTACCTTACGGTTTTTGATCGACGAAAACGGCGGCCAGTTCGACGCCTGTTCGGCGCAAGACGAAAAAGCCCGCGATGCCATCATTGCAGCGGCGAAAGAGGCTGGTCTTAGCGCCACCTACTCCTGCACCATCGGGCTGGGCGTGCCCTCGCCACGCTGGTCTGACGCCGCCACTCTAAGCATTCAGGCGCTGGCGGATCTGGGTGGCGGATCGGTTACGATGTCGGATGCGGATATCACGCTGGCGGCAGCGCAGGGCACTGATGCCGGGACCTTTGATCGCGTGGTGGGCGAGCTTGAAAATGCGCTTCCTCCGGTCTTTGCCTTGCACGCGATCCTGCCGCCCCCGGAAACCGATGCCGTGTCTGGCCCCCCCGAATTCACCGCCACACGCAGCCCCGAGGGGTTGGTGCAGATACGCGGACGGCTGGGCGACGATACCCAGCGCGATATGGTCGACAGTTATGCACGCGCTGCCTTTGGGTCGGAACAGGTCCACACCGCAACCCGCATTGCGCCCGAAGGGCTGCCGACGGGCTGGCCCGTGCGCATTCTGACCGGACTTGAGGCGCTGGCCCAACTGCATAACGGAGCTTTGACGGTGACGCCGGATGATCTTGAGTTGTCCGGTGTCAGCCATGACCCCGACACAAAGGCGCAGATCGCGGGTCTGTTGTCCGAGAAACTGGGCGACGCACAGGAATTCACCCTGTCGATCACCTATCAAGAACCCCCCGAACCTGCCGACAAACTGCCTGATCCCGAAGTTTGCGAGGAACGCATCGCCGAAGTTCAGGCGGGCACCAAAATCGCCTTTGAACCGGGCTCGGCCACTGTTGCGACCGACTCGCGCGATACGGTGAACCAGATTGCTGACATCTTGCGCGAATGCGGCCCCATCAGGCTTGAGATTCAGGGCCACACCGACAGTCAAGGCCGAGAAGAGATGAACCAACAGCTTAGCCAATCGCGGGCGCAGTCAATCCTGAACGAGCTGCGCGCGCGCCGGGTGCCCACGGCCAGTTTCACTGCCATGGGATACGGGGAAACGCAGCCCATTGCCGATAACGACACCGAAGAAGGCCGCGAAGTAAACCGCCGGATCGAGTTCCGCCTGATCCGGCCCGAACCGGTTGAGAACCCGGAAACCGGGCTGGACGCAATCGAGGCGGAAAAGATCGAGGGCGAACAGACGGACAATACCGCCTCAGACGCGGATGCAGGGGACCAGTAAGTTGAACCGAATCGAATTCATTATCGCCACCGCCATTATCCTGTTCTTGGCCTTCTGCATGGGCTGGTTCGCCAATTGGCTGGCCCATCGCCTGTCACGCGTGCGCCAAAGCGACGTGGCCGATCTGGACCGCATGAGCCAAGAGCTGCACGAGGCCGAAGAAACCCGCGATCAGGCGATCACCTACCTGCAACAGCGCGAGGCTGAGCTGACCAATCAACTGACTCAGGCCGAGGCTGAACTGGCCGCCGCCATGGACGGCCTGCGCGCCGCCCGGCAAGAAGCCGAAGAACTGCGCGGGCGTATCAACAACGCGGATTGAGGAACCGGATTTTTCGCTCTGATTCCGGTTACATTGCTGTAGGGTCGTCCCAAACATGAGGGCGATCCATGTCAAATCAAACAGTCAAATTCGAACAGTTCAGAGACCTGCACTTTGGGCCCAAGGCTTTTGTCATGCCCAACCCCTGGGATGCGGGATCGGCCCGGTTGCTGTCCAATTTGGGCTTTGAAGCCTTGGCGACAACCAGTGCAGGCTATGCGTTCACAAAAGGCAAACGCGACTCTTTTGCTGACCTGAGCAGGGATGAGTTGCTGGACAATGCCTCAGACATCGTCAAGGCGGTTCCTCTGGCCGTTTCGGCCGACCTTGAGGCAGGGTTTGGGGATGCACCCGAAGCTTGTGCCGAAACTATTCGCATGGCAGCGGACATCGGTTTGGTGGGCGGATCGATAGAAGACGCAACAGGCAATCCTGACGCCCCGATCTATGATCTGCACCAATCGGTCGACCGCATTCAAGCTGCCGCAGAAGCCGCGGTGGATTTGCCATTCCTGTTGACCGCACGGGCAGAAAACTACCTTTGGGGCCGCGCGGATCTGGGCGATACGATCAAACGGTTGCAAATGTTTTCCGAAGCGGGCGCTGCTGTGTTGTACGCACCTGGTCTGCCGGATTTGGACGCGATCAGAACCGTGTGCCGCGAAGTCGACAAACCGGTAAATATTGTGATGGGGCTCAGCGGTCCTGTCTATTCCGTATCAGAACTGTCCGACGCAGGCGTTCGACGGATCAGCGTTGGCGGGTCATTTGCACGCGCTGCGTTTGGCGCGTTGAAGCGGGCGGCTGACGAAGTGAAATCGAAAGGCACCTTCAGCTATTCGGCGGATGCGATCCCCGGCGAAGAACTTAACAGGCTTTTGAGTTGAGATTGGACGGTCACATTCTGTGTCCGGATGGCAATGTCACCAGCGGGTCAGCGCGTCTTCGTCCTCGTCTTTGGCATCGACCCATTGCGCGCCGGAATTGGTGATTTCCTTCTTCCAGAACGGTGCGCGGGATTTCAGATAGTCCATCAGGTACTCCGCCGCCTCAAACGCATCCTTACGGTGCCGCGCGGCCGTGGCGACCATCATGATCCGGTCCCCCGGTGCCAGCCGCCCGTGGCGGTGGATCACCAGCACATCCCTTAAAGACCAGCGCTGCTGCGCTTCTTCGGCAATCTTGGTCAGGGCGCGTTCGGTCATACCGGGGTAATGCTCGATCTCCATCACATCCAAATCGCCCGAGGCCAGATCGCGCACAACACCGGTGAAGGTCACAATCGCCCCGATGGCGTCGTCACCCGCGGCAAAGGCGTTGGCCTCGGCTCCCAGATCGAACTCTTCTTCCTGAACCGCAATGCGCATCTTAGCCGCCTGTCATGGGCGGGAAAAACGCCACCTCGCGCACGCCGACCAGCGAAGCGTCAAAGTCCGACAGTTCCTGATCCAGCGCCACCCGCAGCGCGGACAGGTCGGCGAAAGCTGCGGCATAGCGGTCCTCGCGCGCGCTTAGTTCGGCAACCAGATCGAAAACCGTCGCGGCTTCGGTCTCGACCCGCTCTTTCGGCAGACCGATTCGTTCGCGGACCCAGGCGAAATACAGCACGTCCATCGGTTAGCTCTCCTTCAGATGGGGCATGGCTTTACGTAGGTAGTCATAGCCGGTGATCAATGTCAGCGTCGCGGCAATCCACAACAGCCACAGCCCAACGCGGCCCGACCAGAACATGCCTTCCAGATGCCAGCGCAGGTGGTTCACATCCTCGATCTGCCCGGTCAGAGCCTGATCAATCAATTCCGGGTTCATCCCTAATGAGCCCATCACAAAATTATGTTCAAAGATACCTTGCGAAAACAGAACCGCAATCGCCACCATCTGCGCCGTGGTTTTCCACTTCGCCAGCTTCGTCACCTTCAGCGTTCCGGCCGTATCGCCCAGATATTCGCGCAAGCCCGACACGAACACCTCGCGAAACAGGATCACAGTGGCGGGCAGTACCAGCCACGGCGTCCAGTGTTCAGCGGAATAGCCAACCAAAATCATCAGCGCGATCACCACCATCGCCTTGTCGGCGATGGGATCCAGCATAGCCCCGATCTTGGTTTCCTGTTTCCACGCGCGCGCCAGATAGCCATCAAACCAGTCGGTGATCGCCGCAGATAAAAACAGGATCAGCGCGAACCAATCCGCATAAGGACGGGTAAAATACAGAAACATCACGGCCAGACCGGGGGCTGCAATAAGGCGTAGTACGGTCAGGATATTGGGCAGGTTCCACTTCATGGTTTGGACATTACATCGCTGGTTGCAGACATAAAAGGCGGCACCGCAAAAAACGGACCCGATCACAGGCAGTTGCGGCACAGTTGGTCAAAGGGTCGCAAGCGGGAACTCTCAGCCAGATACCCCCTTGGCGCGCGATCCCTTTACGGTCAGATTGGCGCGGTTTCTACGTGGCAGAGCAATGACAACACATATTCAAACCGATCCCCGATCAAATCTGATCGGCAGCGCCTGGATGATCTCGGCCATGGCACTGTTCGCGTTAGAGGACGCGCTGCTCAAGGGGGCCTCGGCCACGTTACCCATATGGCAGATTCTGCTGTTGTTCGGCGCGGGCGGAACCGTGGTTTTTGCGATTGTCGCGATAATGCGCGGAACACGGTTGTTTCACCCCGATGTGCTGTCGCGCCCAATGAAAGTGCGCGTGCTATTCGAAATCTTCGGGCGGCTGTTCTATGTGCTGGCGATCACGCTGACGCCTTTGTCGGCGGCCACGGTGATCTTGCAGGCCACGCCGCTGGTCGTGGTCGCCGGAGCGGCCTTGTTCTTTGGCGAAACGGTCGGCTGGCGACGGTGGAGCGCCATCCTGATCGGCCTGATCGGCGTGGTGGTGATCATCCAACCAACCGGAGCCAGTTTCTCGGCCCTGTCTATTTTGGCCGTGTTGGGGATGCTGGGTTTCGCCGGGCGCGACCTGGCCAGCCGGGCCGCACCGGCCACACTCGGAACCGAGGTGCTGGGGTTTTATGGCTTTCTCTGCATCATCGTCGCCGGGCTGGCCTATCGGTTCTGGGAAGGTGCGCCACTGGCACCTGTGGACCTGCACACCAGCCTGCATGTCGGCGGAGCCGTCCTGATGGGAACCGCCGCCTATGCGTCATTGATGAAAGCGATGCGGACGGGCGAAGTTTCAGCCGTCACGCCGTTCCGCTATTCCCGCCTGCTGTTTGGTGTCGGCCTGGGCGTGGTGATGTTTGGCGAAAGGCTGGATCAGACCATGTGGATTGGTAGCGGGCTGATCGTGGCCTCGGGGCTCTACATCCTGTGGCGCGGACGGCAGGTTTAGCCCTTGTCGTGGAAGAAGTCATAAACCTTCTGCGCCAACCCGGCTGAGATACCGTCCACCGCCTTGAGATCGGCCAAGTTGGCGCGGCTGACCGCCTTGGCGCTGCCAAAATGAGCCAGCAAAGCGCGTTTGCGTGCCGCGCCCACACCGGGGATTTCGTCCAACGGGGTCGCCCCCACGGCTTTGGCGCGCTTCGCGCGGTGGGTGCCAATGGCGAACCTGTGCGCCTCATCCCTCAGACGCTGAATGAAATACAACACCGGATCGTTGCGTTTCAGGGCAAATGGGCGTTGGCCGATGCGATGAAATTCTTCCTTGCCGTGATCCCGGTCGACACCCTTGGCGACGCCCACCATCGGGATGTCCTCGACGCCGTGGGTTTGCATAATCTCATGCACGGCACTGACCTGCCCCGCACCGCCGTCGATCAGCAACAGATCAGGCCACAGCCCCTTGTCGCGGTCCGGGTCCTCTTTTTGCAGGCGGGTGAAGCGGCGATTCAGAACCTCTTTCATCATGCCAAAATCGTCGCCGGGGGTCAGATCATCACCGCGAATGTTGAACTTGCGGTAAGCGTTTTTCATGAACCCTTCGGGGCCAGCCACAATCATGCCGCCCACAGCATTGGTTCCCTGTATGTGGCTGTTGTCGTAAACCTCGATACGGTCAGGCGGAGTGTCCAGATCGAACGCCTCGGCCACGCCACGCAATAGCTTGGCCTGCGTGGCGCTTTCCGACATGCGGCGGGCCAGCGATTCACGCGCATTGCGCAAGGCACCAGCGACCAGTTCTTGCTTTTCGCCGCGTTGCGGCACTAGGATTTCCACCTTGCGCCCAGCCTTCTCGGTCAATGCTTCTTGCATCAGATCGGCGTTTTCGATGGCGTCGGACAGGATCAACTGCCGGGGCGGTTCCTTGTTGTCATAGAACTGGCCAAGGAACGCCTCCATCACCTCGGCCGAGGACACGTCCGGACCGACACGGGGATAGAAATCCTTGTTGCCCCAGTTCTGATTAGCTCGAATGAAAAACACCTGAACGCAGGCTTGGCCGCTGTCCATGTACAGGCCGATCACATCCGCTTCGGCCACGCCACGCGGGTTGATGCCCTGAGAGGTCTGCACCTGCGTCAGAGCCCGGATGCGGTCGCGCAGGCTGGCGGCACGCTCGAACTCCATCGCCTCGGACGCGGCCATCATCTGTTTGGCCAGTTCTTCTTGCACCCTGGTGGACCGGCCCGACAGAAAACGTTCGGCATCCTTGACGCTTTCGCGATAGTCGTCTTCCGAGATCAACCCGACACAAGGCCCCGAACAGCGCTTGATCTGATACAGCAGGCAGGGCCGCGTGCGGCTATCGAACATGGAATCCGAACAGTTGCGCAGCAGGAAGGCCTTTTGCAGCTGGTTCAACGTCCGGTTCACCGCCCCGGCATTGGCAAAGGGGCCGAAGTAAGCACCCTTTTCCTTCTTCGCACCGCGATGTTTCTTGATCTGGGGAAAGGCGTGGTCCTTGGCGACCAGAATATTCGGGAAGCTTTTGTCATCCCGGAGCAGCACGTTGTACTTGGGCTTGAGCTGCTTGATCAGGTTCTGTTCCAGCAGCAGCGCCTCGGTCTCGGTCCGCGTGGTCAGGAACATCATCGAAGCGGTCGCTGCGATCATCCGCTCGATCCGCCCGGAATGGCCGGGGCGCGCATAATTCGACACCCGCGCCTTCAGGTTCCGCGCCTTGCCCACGTACAAAACCCGGCTGTCGCCATCCAACATCCGATACACACCGGGCGAGCTGTCCAGCGTTTTTACATAACGCTGAATGCAGACATAGCCGGTGGGCTGAGCGTTCGATGTCGGGTCGTCTTGGATGGTCATGGGCCTGAGATATGATTCTCTGACCATGGCTGCAATCTTGTGCCCCTCAGATCAAGAGAAAACAAATCCACGGTTTCTGTGGATAACTGTGGAGATAAGTTTCCGGGCACCGCGAATTTCCCTTGTTTCATTAAGGATTCCTTGATCTGCACAAAAAATAGGCAGCATTTTAACCTTTTGTTTTTAAACAAAACTATTTCGTACACATGACAAGTGTATGAAAAAAAAGACATTTTTGTAACGTGCAGGTAACAGGAACGCGAGCGGTGCAAAACTTACGGCAGAATTACTTATTCTACGCCCAGAACATCCGGTGTCTGCCAGCCCAGATGTTGCCCGCCATCCACGCATAACAGCTGTCCAGTCACCGCATGCGCATCCAGAAAATAGCCCAGCGCGGCGGTGATATCCGACGGGTTCGCGCCCCGCTCGAGAACCGTGTTGGCGCGCTGTGCTTTGAAGTGGTCTTCGCTCTGGCGATGACCCTGCATGGTGGGGCCCGGCCCGATGGCGTTGACGCGGATCGCAGGGGTCAGCGCCTGCGCGGCGGTACGGGTCAGTGCCCACAGGCCCATTTTGGCAATGGTGTAGGACATGAACTCGGGGGTCAGCTTGCGCACGCGCATGTCGACCATGTTGATGATCAGCCCGGTGGCAACGGGTTCACCGTCGTCGTCCATGTCGGGCGTCAGGCCCTGATCAGACATCGCCTGCGTCAACACAAAAGGCGCGCGCAGGTTGCTGTCCAAGTGACGGTCCCAGCTTTGCCGCGTGGCCGTGTGAATGTTGTCGTATTCAAAGATCGAGGCATTGTTGACCAGACAGGTGATCGGTCCACCCAGCGCCTTGGCTGCGCGGGGCAGCAGGGAGCTGACATGTGCCTCATCCAGCAAATCGGCCTGCAAGGCGACCGCCTTGCGCCCCAGCGCCTGAACCTCAGCCACAGTTTCCAGCGCGGGTTGTTCAGAGGTGGCATAGTGTACCGCTACATCATATCCCCGGCGCGCCAGGTACAGCGCCATGGCCCGGCCAAGGCGAATTCCGGCACCGGTCACTAAGGCTCGTGTCATGCAGGGTCCCTCTTTGTCACGTCACGCCAACAAAACGATGACATAGACCGCGTAAAGCAGAGTCAACACAATGCCCCAGGTGCGCGTGATATCCCTCTTGAAGAAGACAAACGGGATCAGCAACAGCGACGCGCCCAACATGACCCACAAGTCAAACTCAAGGAATTCTGGATCGACGGGAATGGGGCCAACAAACGTGGCAATCCCAACAATGGCAAGCAGGTTGAACATGTTCGACCCGATCACGTTGCCCAGCGCCACATCTGCTTGCCGCCGCAACGCCGCCATCACCGTGGTTGCCAGTTCAGGCAGGGAAGTTCCCACCGCAACCAGCGTTAAGCCGATCACCGTTTCGCTGACCCCATAGGTGCGCGCAATGACGGTCGCGTTGTCGACCAAAAGATGCGCGCCCATGGGCAGGCCGATCAGGCCCAGCACCAGATAGATCGAAACCTTCCAGTAGGCCATGTTGGGATCGGCCTCTTCCAGACCTTCCAACTCATCATCATCGGAACAAGCCTCACCGCAGGCCTTGCGGTGCGCATAGGCCTCGCGGAACGCATTCCACAAAACAAGAGCCAGCGCAGCCAGCAGAATGGCCCCGCTGAGCATGTTGAACACGCCACAGAACGCCAGCCCGATGAACAGAACCGAAGCGAGCAGCATGAAAACATAGTTCTTGCGACTGTCGCATTCGCTGGTGTGCAACGTGGCCAGCAAAGCAGGCAGGCCCAGAACCAGCAAGATATTCGCCGTGTTCGACCCGACCACGTTGCCCAGCGCAATCCCCGGCGCGTTCTCCTTGATCGCGCTGATCGCAATCAAAAGCTCGGGCGCGGATGTGCCAAAGGCTACGATGGTCAGGCTAACGATCAATGCAGGCACGCCCATGCGCAGGCTCAGGTTCACCGCACCGCGCACCAGCGCATCACCCGCCAGCAGCAGGATCAGCAATCCAAGGCCGGATAACAGCCACGCCGTCATGTACGACCTCCTTTTTCGCAGGCGCAGGGGCCTTTACCGATCCTGAACCGCCCGCAGCGCGGACATCTTGACGATTGCAGCCTCTTTTGCCCCGGAAAGCGCAGCTTTCCGAACATCGCCAGCACACCCATGGCGATCAGAAACAGGGTGACAATCTTGATAATCACGTCACAAACCGAAACGCGCGTAGGCTGCACGCTCCTCAAGGCCGGCAACGGCATCCTGTGCCAGCGAAGCCCCAAAGCGCGACCAGAGAGGTTTGCGCAGCCCATAGCGGCGGAACTTGACCTTGTCGCCAAAGCGTTCCTGCAACTTGGGCTTCAGATGCGCGATGCCATCGATCAGTCCCAGTTCTTGCGCGCGCCGGGCCAGCCAGACCTCGCCTGTGAACAGGTCCTGGCTTTCGTCCAACTTGCCGCCGCGCCGGGTTTTGACATGGGTGATGAAATTTTCGTGAATGTCAGCCAACAGCACTTCCAGCCGAGCGACGTCTTCTTTTTTCTCGGGTGCAAACGGGTCCAGCATAGACTTCGATTTGCCGGCGGTATGCACGCGGCGCTCGATACCCTGTTTTCGCAACAGGACATGCGCTCCGAATCCCGAAGAGATCACCCCGATCGACCCCAGAACCGAACTGTCATCGGCGTAGATCTCATCCGCGGCTGCTGCCAGCCAATATCCGCCCGAGGCTGCCACGTCTTCGACAAAAGCAATGACAGGAACATTCAATTCCTCAGATAACCGTCGAATACGCGCTCCGATCAGAGAGCTTTGGACCGGCGATCCACCGGGCGAGTTGACTTCAAGCGCGACGGCGGCAGGTTTTCCCTTGCGAAAGGCTTTCTCAAGCACGGGTGCCAGCGCAGTGTCGGACATCGATCCACGACCGGCCATTCCAATTGCACCGGACAGGCGCACAACGGCCACGCAGGGTTGCTTTTTAATAAACGGCAGGCTGAGTTTCATGGGTGCCGATGTAGAGTGCCCCCAACCGGTAAACAAGGGACCGATTTACCGATAGACGTGACGTGAACACATTTCCTGAGGCCAGAGGGCAAAAATGCAACGCCTCTCTGTGGCTTAGCTACGAATGCGCCAACCGGTTTTAAAGATCCACCAGATGATGCCAAGGCAAAGGCCGGTAAAGGCCAGAATGGCCAACAGGCTAAGCCCGATCGGAACATCCGCCAGCCCATAAAACGACCAGCGAAACCCCGAAATCAGATAGACCACCGGGTTGAACAAGGTGACCGTCTGCCAAAGCGGCGGCAGCATCGAAATGGAATAGAACGTGCCACCCAGAAAGATCAGCGGCGTCACGACAAGCTGCGGCACCAGCGACATCTGCTCGAAATTACTGGCCCAGATACCGATGATGAACCCCAACAGGGAAAAGCTGAGGCAGGTTAGGATCAGAAATGCAGCCATCGCAATCGGGTGTTCGATGCGCAAATCCACAAAGAAAGAGGCCGTAACCAGGATGACCAACCCAACGAAAAGTGCCTTGGTCGCGGCTGCCCCGACATAGCCGATCACAATCTCGATAAAATTCACCGGCGCCGAGAGAAGTTCATATATCGTGCCCAGAAACTTGGGGAAATAGATGCCGAAAGACGCATTGGATATCGCCAGCATCACCACCGACAGCATGATCAGCCCCGGCACGATGAAGGCACCGTAGGACACGCCTTCGATCTCTTGAATACGGCTGCCGATGGCGGTGCCAAAGACCACGAAATACAGCGAGGTTGATAGGACCGGCGACAGAAAGCTTTGCGCCAGGGTGCGGAAGAACCGGGCCATTTCGAACCGGTAGATGGCGGCAATGGCGGACCAGTTCATGCGGGCTCTCCGGACACCAGATTGACAAAGATTTCCTCAAGACTCGACTGCCGGGTTTGCACATCGCGCAACACCAACCCCGCCTGCGCCACATCATTCAACAATGTGGTGATCCCGGTACGATCAGCATGCGTGTCATAGGTATAGATCAGCGCATCACCGTTACCATTCATCGTCAGGTTATGCGCCGCCAGGCTGTCGGGAATGGTCTGGATCGGCTCGGTCAGCATCACCTCGATCTGCTTCTTGCCCATCTGCGCCATCAGCGTGTCTTTGTCCTGCACCAGTAACAACTCGCCTTTGTCGATAACACCGATGCGGTCGGCAATGGCCTCGGCCTCTTCGATGTAATGCGTGGTCAGGATGATGGTGACGCCGGCCTGTTTCAGCTCGGCCACGATCTCCCACATATCCTTGCGTAGTTCGACATCAACGCCGGCGGTGGGTTCATCCAGAAACAGCACGCGCGGTTCATGCGACAGTGCCTTGGCGATCAGCACGCGACGCTTCATACCGCCGGACAATTCCTTGATCGCATTCTTGCGTTTGTCCCACAGGGATAGTTTGCGCAGAATATCCTCGACCTTTGCATCATCGCGACCCAAACCGAACAGGCCGCGCGACAGGCGGACAGTATTTATTACCTTCTCAAACGGCTCCAACGCTATCTCTTGCGGCACCAACCCGATCATCCGGCGCGCGTCACGAAAATCGTTTTGGATATCGTGACCGCCTACTGCAACCGAACCCGAGGTCGGTGTAGTGATGCCGCAAATGGTCGAAATCAGCGTCGTCTTACCTGCCCCGTTCGGGCCCAGCAGCGCCAGGATCTCACCCTGCTCGATATCCAGCGAGACGCCTTTCAGCGCTTCAAACCCACCGGCATAGGATTTGCGCAGATCCTTGATCGAAAGAATGGTTGTCATGCAGGTTCCTCGTTCTGGCGGCGACCCTACCCCGCCCGCCCGACACAGAACAGGTCAATTCCGCACACCGCACTGCGCTTTTTTGCGGTTGGGAAAGGCGCCATTACAGGTGACTCCGGCCTTGCAATTCACGAGGCAAGGCGAAACCCTGCGCCGAAACGGAGGGGCGCAATGCTGAACGGTATTCGGATTATCGAGATCGAAGGGCTGGGCCCTGCTCCCTTTGCCGCCATGCTGCTGGCAGATATGGGCGCGGACGTCATCACCATCCACCGCAAAGGGCAGGCGGCAACACCCGGCATGCCGGAACGCTCGGTTCTGGATCGCGGAAAACGGTCGATTGATCTGAACCTGAAAGACCCGAGCGATCTGGAGATCGCCAAACGCCTGATCGCCACGGCCGACGCGCTGGTCGAAGGGTTTCGCCCCGGCGTGATGGAGAAACTCGGCCTTGGTCCCGAACCCTGTCACGAAATGAACCCCAAACTGGTATACGGCCGGATGACAGGCTGGGGTCAGGACAGCCCCTTGTCGGACACGGCTGGGCATGACCTGAACTATATCGCCCTATCCGGCGCGCTCTGGTACGGATCACCCCCCGATCAACCGCCGCAAACCCCCGCCACACTGGTCGGTGATATAGGCGGAGGAGCGATGTATCTGGTCGCTGGCCTTCTGGCCGGGTTGCTGAACGCACAGAGCACGGACCAAGGCACCATCGTCGACGCCGCCATTTATGATGGCTCGGCACATATGATGAACCTGCTAATGAGCCTGAACCAATCCGGTAACCTGTCAAACGCTCGCGGTCGAAGCCTACTGGATGGTCCCCATTGGAGTCGCACCTACACCTGTGCGGACGGCGGGTTTGTGACGGTTCAATGCCTCGAACCCAAATTCTATGCGCTGTTCCTGCAAAAGATGGGCCTGTCCGACGACAAGATTTTTCAACCCCAGTTCGACCCGTCGCTCTGGCCCGCGCAAACCCGCAGCCTTGCCGCCATATTCGCAGCGAAGCCGCGCGACCATTGGGCAAACTTGTTCGCAGGATCAGATGCCTGTGTCGCCCCGGTTCTCAGCCCGGCTGAGGCACAGGCCCATGAGATGAACTCCGCCCGAAACACATGGCTGCGTATCGACGGTGACCTCCAAGCCGCCGCCGCCCCCAGGTTTTCCAACCGTACCTGGGCCCCGAAACCAAGCCCGACACGCGGCGAACAGCGCTTGGAAATTCTCTCCGAACTCGAAACTCTTCGCCGATCCGCCCCCTCATCTGGCAAAAAATATCTCGGGGGATGAATTGGCCACAGGCCAAAAAGGGGGCTGGCCCCCTTCCCGATTACCGTCCGCGCACCGTGTCGATCATCAGCTGCACATTCGCAGGATCCGCATCCGGCGTAATTCCGTGCCCCAGATTGAAAATATGCGGCCCTTTGGAAAACGCCTCGACAATCCGGCGCGTCTCATCCACCAAAGCCTGGCCCCCGGTCACCATATGGGACGATGCCAGATTGCCCTGCACACAACCATCCACCTGCACATGCTCGGCCCCCCATTCAGGCGAGACCGAGTTGTCCAGCGCCACACAGTCTACACCCGTTGCCTTGGCAAAACCGATATAGCCATCCCCGGCCTCACGCGGGAAACCAATCACCGGAACGCCAGGATGGCGTTCCTTGATGGCCTGCGTGATCACCCGACAAGGCTCAAGCGCATATTTCTGGAACGCTTCGCCCTTCAGTGACCCGGCCCAGCTGTCAAAGATCTTGACCACTTCAGCCCCGGCCTCGATCTGCGCCGAGAGGTATTCGATTGTCGCCAGCGTAATCCGATCCAACAGTGCCTCGAACAGGGCGGTGTTTTCCTCGCGCAGCGCATGCGCGGGCCCCTGATCCGGCGTGCCACGCCCGGCGATCATGTAGGTCGCCACGGTCCAGGGCGCGCCTGCAAACCCGATCAGAGTGGTCTCGGATGGCAATTCGCGCGACAAGATGCGCACCGTCTCATAAACCGGTGACAGGGTTTCGTGGATATCCTCGACTGGCTTCAGCGCATCGAATTCCGAGGCTTGCGTGATGGTCGACAGACGCGGGCCTTCACCCGTGACAAACCACAAATCCGCGCCCAGCGCCTGTGGCACCAACAGGATATCGGCAAACAGGATTGCCGCGTCGAACCCATATCGGCGGATCGGTTGTAGCGTCACCTCAGCGGCCAGTTCGGGATTGTAGCACAGCGACAGAAAATCCCCCGCCTGCGCGCGGGTTGCGCGGTATTCGGGCAGATACCGCCCGGCCTGACGCATCATCCAGATCGGCGGCACATCCTGTACCTCACCCGCCAGTGCCCGCAGCAGTTTCTTTGTCTCGGCCATCTTTGCCCCCAATCGTCTGGTTTGTCGCAACGGGTCGGCCCTCAGTGGCAATTTGTCAAGCCATGCCCCCATTGTCAGGGCAATGTGACGCGACTAAAGCTGTCGCCATGACACTGACCTTGCCTTCCCCCGACTCACCGCTGAAGATTGGCACCCGTGGTTCGCCTCTGGCGCTGGCGCAAGCATATGAAACCCGGCAACGGCTGGGCACCGCATTTGACTTGCCGGACGAGACGTTCGAGATCGTGGTGATCAAGACCACCGGCGACAACCGCGCTATGATCGACGCGGACCGCCCGTTGAAAGAGATCGGCAACAAGGGCCTGTTCACCAAAGAAATTGAAGAGGCGATGCTACGCGGCGATATCGACATCGCAGTGCATTCCACCAAAGACATGCCGGTGGAACAGCCCGCAGGTCTAGTGCTGGACACGTTCCTGCCGCGCGAAGATGTGCGTGACGCGTTTATTTCACCCAGCCTGACCTCGATCCACGATCTGCCGCAGGGTGCCGTGGTCGGCACCTCATCGCTCCGCCGCAGGGCGCAATTGCTGAACCGACGGCCTGATCTGAACGTGGTTGAGTTTCGCGGCAATGTGCAGACACGCCTGAAGAAACTGGCTGACGGCGTGGCGGACTGCACCTTTCTGGCCATGGCAGGCATCCGCCGCCTGAACATGGCCGAGGTTCCCGCCACGGCCATCGCCCCCGAGGACATGCTGCCCGCAATTGCTCAGGGCACCATCGGTATCGAGCGTCGTAGCGACGATTCCCGTGCAGCGGGTATGCTCGAAGCGATCCACCATACCGAGACGGGTCAGCGCCTGGCCGCTGAACGCGCCCTGCTGGCGGCCCTGGACGGGTCCTGCGAAACCCCCATCGCGGGTCTTGCCGAAGTGCAAGGCGGACAACTGCGCCTGCGCGGCGAAGTGCTGCGCCCCGACGGGTCCGAGGCGATTGCCGAAGACCAAACCGGTGCAATTTCCGACGGCCCCGAGATGGGCCGCGTCATGGCACAAACACTGTTGAAACAAGCAGGTCCGGGCTTCTTCGATTGGAGAAGTTGAGAAAAATTTGAGTAATGTGAATTACTTCACTGTAGGTTGCATTCCGATCTGGCATCAAGGTGTCATACCGATGTGGTGAAGGGGCGATCTCGATAAAGTCGAAAGTTTTTTCAGTTTATTCGCTTAAGTGGTATTCGAGGGGGCGAGACTGCACCAAATCACTAATCGGTTAGGGCCGCTGTCATATTTCGACAGCGGCCCATTTCTTTTCAGATCACTCAATCAGACCGCACTGATCGCCTGTACGGCCGTTTCAACAGCCGCCCGGGTCTGTTCCAGATCAGCTCCGGTGACAGCTAGTGACGGATAGAGCTTGCCCGGAGATTTGAATATCCCATTTGCGCGCAACGTATCGTTGTAGAGGGTATTTCGTTGTGGATCATCATGTCTGGCGCTGCGGTAATCGCGACAGGCCCTATCGGTAAAATAGATATCGAACAGCGTTTCATCTCCGACGACCTGATGTGGAATACCCGCCCTGGTCAGCGCGTCGACCTGCATCTGCTGCAATGCCACCCCAGTTGCCCGCAGCTGGTCATAAACGCCGTCGCGCCGTAAAACCTCGAGGGTTTTCAAACCTGCAACCGAAGCCACTGGATTGCCCGACAAGGTGCCCAGCTGCATCAGCCAGCCTTCTTCGCCGACCTGCGCCTTGTTGAAATGCTTCATGATCTCGGCGCTGGCACCCAGCGCGGCCAGAGGGAAGCCGCCGCCTGTAGCTTTACCCAAAGTGCAGATATCGGGCGTCACACCGTATTTTTCCTGCGCGCCACCATAGGCGAGACGGAACCCGGTGACGATCTCGTCAAAGATCAGCAGAACGTGGTGCTTGTCGCACAGATCGCGCAGGCCCTGCAGGTAACCGGGGTCGGGCGGCACGATCCGTTGCAACGGCTCAACCATGATTGCAGCGACGTCATTGTGTTCGTCCAGCAGGGCGGCCACTGCCTCAAGGTCATTAAATGGCGCGACCAGCACCTGTTCGGCCACGCTGTCGGGGATACCGGCACTGTCTGGCACGGCTTGTGGAAAGTTGACTTGCCGGCTGGGCGCAAGACTCATCTGTGCCTCGGCGCTCATGCCGTGATAGCCGCCTTCGAATTTCAGAATCTTGCTGCGCCCCGTATAGGCGCGGGCCAGACGGATCGCGTACATGTCCGCCTCTCCTCCCGAGGCGACAAAGCGCACCTGTTCGCAACAGGGCACCGCATCGATGATCGCCTCGGCCAGTTCAATGCCTTTGGCGTTGTTGGCAAAGAAGGTCATGCCTTTGGGCAATTGCTCCAGTACGGCCTCCATCACCTCGGGGTGGCCATGACCCAACAGCATGGGGCCCGACCCGATCAGATAGTCGATATATTCATTGCCGTCTTCATCCCAGACACGGCTGCCTTCGCCGCGGGCAATGATGATGCCTGGGTCGAAATTGCCGAACCCTCCGGCGGGCAGAACTGCATTGGCGCGGTCGATCCATTCGGATTGTGTGCCTATCTTCAGCATCTCAAACGATCTCCAATATCGGGTAACCAAGAACTTCCGGGTCAGGTGAAACACCTAATCCTGAACCTTCGGGCGGAGCAATCCGGCCGTTTTCACGATTTGGTGCATCCTGGCAAAGGCGAGGGGCCACATAGGACGACAGGTCACAGGTATTCAGCAATGACCCGTGCGGCGTCGACGCCGCAAAGTGCAACGAAGCGGCCGTAACGATGTCCGACCCCCATGTGCATTCGGCGCAAACCTCGGCCCCCAGATGCACGGTCAGGTCCCGCGCGCGACGCATCGCCGATAAGCCGCCGAATTTTGACAATTTCAACGCCACTGCATCCATGCACCCCAGTTCATGCGCCCTCATGAGCGAGGCCAGATCAAAGGCGTTTTCGTCAATCTTCATCGGCAAGCCGGTGGCCTGCCGCACAGCGGCGCAGTCTTCCAGCGTTTTACACGGCTGCTCCAACATCACGTCCAGATGCGCCACGGCCCGTCCTGTGCGCGTGGCTTGCAATCGCGACGCGCCACAGTTCCAGTCGCCATAAACCAGTGGGCCCGGCCCAACGGCCTCACGCACTTTGATCAGACGTTCCGCATCGGCCTGCCAGTCGCCTTCAACCCCCAGCTTGACCTGAAACTGGCGAATGCCGGTTTGATAAGTGGCTGTAGCAATCCGCGCCATGTCGTCTGGCGCGACACAGGTGATCGAATGATAGAGCGGCATATTCTTTCGTGTCCGCCCGCCCAGCAAAGCATAGACCGGTTGGCCCGTGGCCTGACCAAACAGGTCCCACAGGGCGAGGTCGACAATGGACTTGGCATAAAGATGCCCTTGCAGGAATCCGTCCAGTTTACGCATCGGTGCGTCGACGCCAAACGGGGAAACCCCTATGATCTGCGGCCCCATTTCCGCCACCGCCCCCGGCACGCCATCAGCATAGGCCGGAAGGTAATGGGGGATCGGGCAGACCTCGCCCCAGCCTCTCAGGCCGGTATCCGTTTCCAGACACAGGACGTGTGTTTTAACCGTGGCGCAGGTCTTACCCTCGGCCATGTGGTAGGTCTCGTGACTGGTCAGGTCGACGGACCAAAGCGTTATCTTGGTGACCTTCATTCGTAGACTCCAATCGGATCGCCAAGCGCCTCTTCGTCGGGATGCACGCCAAGTCCCGGTGTTTCCGGCAGGTGCAGGTGGCCGTCGATGTTACGTGGCCCACGGCCACCCGCGATATCGACAGTGATCATATCCTGACAAGCCCAGACCGCGTGGCAATTGTCATCCGGGATGGTGGCGGCAAGATGCAGCGCCTCGGTATCGGCCAGAACCGAGCCGCCGGTGGCCATCACAAACATGTCGATCCCATGCGCCAGCGCGATATCGCGCATTCGCGCCGCTTTGGTCAGACCGCCGACGCGGTTCAGCTTAATCCCGAACACCTCGGCCAGCCCCTCGCGGGCAATCCGCGCGGCGTCCTGCAAGGTGACCAGGCTTTCATCTACTGACACGGGTGAGGCATGACGTCCCGAGATCGCGGCAATATCATCCAGCGTCTCACCGGGTTGTTCAAAAATGACGTTCAGATCCTCGCAGGCGCTCATCACTTGCAGGGCCTGTTGCCGGGTCCAGCCCCGGTTGACATCATATAGGACAATCTCACCGGGTCGCCGAATGCTTTCCACGTCGCGCACACGGGCAATGTCACGCTCGACGTCACCGCCGATCTTTACCGAATGGGCAACGTAACCGCGGTTGCGATACCGCTCCATGACCTCGCGGGTTTCGTCCACGGTCTTGGCCCCGACCGAGGACGCAATCGGACGGGGCGTACGCAACCCGCCACCCATCAGGTCCGCTATCGGTAGGCCCGCCGCCTGACCGGCGATATCCCAGCACGCCATGTCGATCGGGCTTTTGGCATAGAGATGTCCGGGCAGCGCATTATCCATTGCGCGTTCGACCTCAAGTACTTTGCGCGGATCAAGGCCTAGAATGAACGGTGCCATCGTCTGAATGCCCCCGCGAATGCCCGGCCCATGCGCGGGCACATAGGTGTGACCCCATGGAGTGCCCTCACCCCAGCCGATCAGCCCGGCATCAGTTTCCACCTTAACCAGCGTCGCATCAAGCACATCGAATTTCAGCCGCCCACCAGACAGCCAATAGGGATGCTCTAACGGCAAATCGACGTGATAGACCGAAAGGCGGGTGATCTTCATTTCAACTCCACTTCGACAAAGGACATGGGGGCATCCCCGGCGTTTATGACGTTATGTTCCACCCCTTCGTCGCGGCGATAAGCAGTACCGGCGGGAACCATCACTTCGTTGACCGTTCCTTCGGGCAACTCCAGACGCATCTGGCAATCGGTGACGGCCATGATGACGTAGTCCATCGCGTGACGATGCCAGCCAGTTTCAGCGTCGGGGACAAAGTCAAAGCGCGTCACCCGCACACGCGCGTCATCAATCATTTGGGTTGCAACAGCTTGCGGTCTCATAATCTAAACTCCTCAACCGGCGCACCGAGGCTTTCGAAATCGGGCACTACGCCCATTCCTGGTGCATCCGAGGCGTAGAGCTTGCCATTCCGCGACATTGGTCCGCCGATTCCGGTAGATCGCGTGTTGTAGTTCATCAGGTCGGTCGTGTTTTGCAGGTATTCAGACGGGGTCGAGGTGGCAAAATGGGCAACGGCGGCGGTAGCAATCTCACCGCCCCAGGTATCCTCGCTGACCACCGGAATGCGGTTTTCGACCAGATAGTCCCGCACCCGCCGCGCCTTGCTTAGCCCACCAAGGTTCGAGATTTTGAGGCAGCAGATCTCGGCCCCGCGATCTGCGACGATGCGCTGCGCCATGTGCATACCAGTCAGGCATTCATCCAGCTTCATCGGTTGCTCGGCCACGCGGCGTACCTGCTGGCATTCTTCATAGGTGCGGCAGGGCTGTTCCAGAATGTAATCCAGATCGCGCGTTGCGCGCGCCACCCGGATCGCGTTGTCAACGCGCCAGCCCTGATTGGCATCGGCCATCGCCTTTTCGCTCGGTTCCAGCAGTGGCACCGTGGTTCGAATCCGATCAATGTCCGTGACCCAGTCGCTGCCGACCTTAATCTGAAACTGCCGGTATCCCTGCTCGCGGTACCGGTTCATTTCGACGACCGTCTCATCCACCGCTTTCTGAGGCGCGACCCGGTACATCGGCGCTCCGTCTGTCAGCTTTCCACCCAGCAACATCCAGACGGGCTGATCACAGGCCTTGCCCAGGATATCCCAACATGCCGCATCGAACGGAGCCTTGGCGTATCCGTGCCCCTGCACCATATGGTCCATCTGCTGTTCGACCCACCCTACCTGTCGCGGGTCTTCGCCCAGCAACTTTGGCGCGACCAATCGGGCCAGCGCCGCCACGCCTTCGGAATGCGCAACCATGTAGTTTTCACCACAAGGCGTGAATTCTCCGCACCCCTGCAGACCCGCATCTGTGTCGATGACGACGACTGACGCAGTTGCGGTTTCAATCGCGTTGCCCGCGCCCCAAACGTAAGCACCGCCCACATAAGGCAGACCGGTCTGAAACACTCGCACACGGGTAATCTTCATGCGGCATCCATTCGTGGCAAATCACCCATTCCCTCGCCACGCCAAAGAACGAAGGTCAGGATCGGCTCATCCATTGTGGTCATCGCATGGCTTTGCCAACTGAGGTGATGGCGTGTCTGGTTTGGGCCGACATAGGTATCGTTTCCCTCGACAAGAAACCTCGCTCCGCCCCCTACAACCAAATAGAGTTCCTCAGCTTGGTGGCTGTGCCAATCATAATTCAGCCCCGCGCCCCAATAGGCAACGTAGCCGCGTAGCTGGGTCGAATGGAAATGCCCCGTTGGCCCGAACAATTCATAATAGCCGTAGCGGTTTAGGAAATCGGCCCCGACCTCTTCTTCGGTATAGGTGTGCTTCCATTGCGCCAGATGTGCGGTTGCCCTGATCGCATCGGACAGGGATTGCGTGGCGCCCCCGGTCGGGAATTCAGTTTGCTGAACCAACTCCACTGCCGGGATTTTGTTTGGCTCCAATTCTGTCGCCACAAGATCGTCAGGCCAGGCGCCAAAACCCGAAAGATCAGGGTGGGATTGATGCAGCTGCCGGGCGGCTTCTAGAACGTCGTCCATTGTCACGGGATCACCACAATGTTGCCTGTGTGTTGTTTGGCGATAAAGGCCGCCTGTGCCTCACGCAATTCTTCCAATGGATAGGTAGCCGCCAACGCAGGCTTGATCTCTCCGGCCTCGATGTATTTCACGAGGTTCTGCATGACCTGCGGGTCGATCACGGTCGAGCCTGTGAAGGTCAAATCGCGCAGGTAGAAAGTACGCAGATCAAACTCGACCATCGGCCCCGCGATCGCACCCGAGCACGTATAGCGCCCGCCGCGTTCCAGACTGTCGATCAGGTTCGGCCAATAAGGGCCTCCGACCACATCGGCCACTACGGTGATCTTTTCTGCACCCAGAGCTGCGCGAAGGTTTTCCGGCGCACGGGGCAAAATCCTGTCGGGGCCTAATTTGGCGACGTCTGCATGCTTGGTCTCGGACGCCATTGCGATCACACGCGCGCCGCGCCGTTTGGCCAATTGCACCAGTGCGCCCCCAACGCCACCCGAGGCCCCTGGCACCAACACGGTGTCCTTGTCGGTCACATTTGCACGGGTCAGCATGCCTTCGGCGGTCGAATACGAGCATGAAAAAGTGGCCAGTTCCGCATCCGTGAGGTTCGAGTTGATCGGTACCGCGTTCACCGCAAGCGTCGTGGCATATTCGGCAAATCCGCCATCCCGTTCGGACCCAAAATAGCCGGTCTTGTCCATATTGCCCGGATCGTCCGGATCGCGCAGCCAGCCATCGGTGATGACGCGCTGACCAATGCGGGCGCTGTCCACCCCCTCGCCCACGGCAACGATTTCACCACAGATATCGGCCCCCTGAATGCGCGGGAAGGTGATCGGGTTGCCGCCCCAGGTGGGGTCCTCTTCGCCGACCTCTTCGAACGCACCACCGGTCGTCGCATCGGTGACTGTCTTCGAATACCAGCCAGACCGTGTGTTCACGTCTGTATTGTTCAAACCGCAGGCCGCGACCTTAATCAGTACTTCCCCAGCGGCAGGTTCCGGGCGCGGCCAGTCCTCATGCAACACCATCTGTTCAAGGCCACCATGGCCCATCGTGACCATAGCTTTCATTGTATCGGGCAGGCTCATTGTACAGTCTCCAGTATGGTGTCAGTTCGGGGCAGCAAGCTGTCGGGGTCATAGGCCGGTTCACCCAACACGCGGGCCGCGCGGGGTTTGCCGTGGATCACCACCTGCAACGCGGAACCGGGGGTTGCAGCCTCGGGCTTGATATAGGCAAAGGCCAGAATCTTGCCGACCGTATGACCATAAGCCACCGAGGCCGTCGAACCCACGACGCGACCATCCAGCATGACCGCTTCGCCGCCATGGCCGTCGATCTCTCCGTCGGGTTCGATCTCAAGATAGGCGCAGATCCAGGGCAGGTCAGAATTCAGGGTTTTGTCTTTGCCCAGATACTCCTTGTCTGTGCGCGCAAAGCGCAGCACATCAGCCTCGGCCAGAGTGACCTCATTGGTCAACTCACCCGCACCTTTGAAGCCCTTTTCCATCCGCATCACGTTCATGGCAAAGCTGCCATAGTCGGTGATGCCATGTGCCTCACCCGCGGCCCAAAGCGCGTTGTAGACGTCAAGACAGGCGGCATTGGGCATGTGAAGTTCCCATCCCAGCTCACCTGCATAGGACATGCGGAAGGCCCAGACCTTGTGGCCTGCGATGGTGATCTCCTGCGCGGACAGCCAGCGGAACCCGGCATTGGTCAGATTGGCATCGGTGCAGCGGGACAGTACGTCGCGTGACCGGGGACCGTTCAGCGACAAGGCCGACCAGTCGGCAGACAGAGCGGTAATCTGTACATCCTCACCGGCGCGCTGGTGTGCCAGATGATCCAGTAGGCGCTGTTCAAAGAAAGCTGCACAGACCAGATAGAAGCGGTCCTCGGCCATTCGGACAATCGTCGTTTCCAATTCGATCCGCCCGCGTCGGTTCAACATATGGGTCAGCGTGATCGAGCCCACCTTTTGCGGCATCCGATTGGCGGTCAACCGGTCCAGCAGGGCGCGGGCGTCCGGGCCCGAAACCTCGACCTTGGTGAAAGCGGTGACATCCATGATGCCGACCCGTTCGCGCACCGCATTGACTTCAGCTGCGACCATGTCGTCTGCCGGTGTGCGGCGGAAGGAGTAGTGATCGTGCTGCTCAACCCCATCCCGCGCGAACCAGCGGGGGCGTTCGAACCCATAGACCTCTTCATGCACCGCGCCTTTGGAGTTCAGCAGCTCATACAGCGGCGATGGCTTGATCGGGCGGCCTCCCAGACGATTGAAATGCGGGAAAGGGATTTCATGGCGCAGGCAGTAGTCTTCCTCAGCCTTGATCACCTGCCAGTTCTTGTTGGCATACGCCCCAAACCGGCGCGGGTCGAATTCGCGCATCGAGATATCGGCCGCCCCATGCACCATCCAGCGCGCCAGTTCGCGGGTCAGGCCCGGCCCCCAGCCGATGCCGATCTGCGTCCCGCAACAACACCAATAGTTCCGAACACCCGGTGCGGGGCCGATCAACGGGTTGCCATCGGGGGGATGCGAGATCGCACCATGCACATCGCGCTGAATGCCCAACTCAGCAAAGACCGGCATCCTGTTCAGGCTTTCTTCAAGCCACGGTATCACACGGTCGTAGTCCGCATCGAACAGCCAGTTCTCGTATTCCCAAGGGCAGTGATCATGCCAGACCGAGTTCGGGTTCTCTTTTTCGTAAATCCCGATCAGCCCGCGCTGCTGCTCCATCCGGATATAGCCCGAGACTTTGCGATCATCGCGGATCACCGGCAGTTCCGTATCTAGGTTCTGGAACTCCGGCACCGGCTCGGTCACGAAGTAATGGTGGGTCATCGAAGTCATGGGCAGTTGTAGCCCCGACCATTCGCCCATCTGACGGGCATAGGTGCCGCCAGCGTTCACCACATGCTCGCAGGTGATGGTGCCCTGCTCGGTCTCAACCACCCATTCGCCATTGTCGGCCTGCGTAATGTTGGTGGCCCGGCAGTTGCGGAAGATGCGCACACCCTTTTGGCGCGCGCCAGTTGCCATCGCCATGGTGACGTTGGTCGGGTCTACATGTCCATCATCCGGCGTGTATAGCGCGCCCAATACACCGTCGAGATTGTAGAACGGGTGCAGTTCCGCCACCTTCTCGGGCCCCACGAGTTCAATATTGAATCCCAGCGAGCGGCCCACCGACAGGGTGTGACGTAACCAGTCCATCTCATCCTCGGTATAGGCCAGACGGAACGATCCGCAGCCATGCCATGTCACCGGCTGGCCGGTCTCTGCCTCAAGCGCACCTGAATACAAACCGATGTTGTAGTCGACGCATTTGCCCAGACCAAAGCTTGAGGTCGAATGCGTGATCTGGCCCGCCGCATGCCAGGTGCTGCCGCTGGTCAGTTCAGCCTTTTCCAGCAGGACGGTATCATCGCCCCACCCCTCGTGCGCCAGATGATAGGCCAGACCGACCCCCATGACGCCGCCTCCGACGATCACCACGCGGGCATGTGACGGCAGATTCTTCTCGGACATGATTTTTCCTCTTCCCGAGTCGCGTTTCTGCTCGACAGGCTAATTCCACAAATGTACCATCGTCAATCATGAATGACACAAATGTATCATCAATCGTTCTCGACCGCCTCACCGAAGAGTGGGACGCCCTGACGCCCGAGGCACAGAAAGCCGCGCGTTACGTGCTGGAAAACCCCACGGATGTTGGGGTTTCGACCGTGCGCGAGATCGCTGAGGCCGCCAATGTGAAACCCAACACCTTTGTGCGGATGGCCCGGCAGGTGGGCTTCGACGGCTACGAGGATTTTCGCGCCCCATTCCGCGATGCGATTCGGCAGGGCACCGTGTCGTTTCCAGATCGCGCCCGCTGGTTGCAGACCATAGGCAAGTCGGGTGAATTGGGCGGCCTTTATGCCGATATGATCGGCGCCGCGATCCGCAACATCGAAGACACCTTTGCCGGAATCGACGCCGACCGACTGAAAGCCGCTGCCGAGGATATCTGGAATTGTCGCCAGATCTTCACGCTGGGCGTAGGCGTCAATAACGCGAACGCACGCAACTTTACCTATCTGGCCTCTACGGGCATGAAGCAATTTCACGCCATCCCCCGCCCGGGCTCGACCCCGGTCGACGATCTGGCCTGGGCCGACGAAAAGGATGTGCTGATCGCCATTACCTGCCACCCCTACCGGACCGAAGTAATCGACGCGATCAAACTGGCGCGGCAGCAGGGCCTGACTGTCATCGGCCTGTCCGACAGCCCCGCCAGCCCGGTGATCCTGAATGCGCAACACGGATTTGTCGTCGCTGCTGACACGCCACAATTCTTCCCGTCCTCCGTTTCGACCATCGCTTTGTTGGAAACGCTGCTGTCCTTCGTGATTGCGGTTTCCAGCGATGAGATCGTCGAAAGGGTGGAGCGGTTTCATCAACGCAGGCACCAGCTTGGCCTTTACGCAGAGGAGCCCGAATGAACGCCCCGCTGACACGTTCGCTTGATGCGCGATACTACACCGACCCTGCGATTTTCACGCAAGAGATGCAGGGCCTTCTGGCCCGAACATGGCAATTCGCCGGACACGTGGCGCAAGTCCGCGAAACAGGGGACTACTTTGCCTTCACGATTGCCGGGCAGAACCTGTTCTGCATTCGGGGTCGCGACGGAGAAATCCGCACCTTTTACAATGTTTGTCAGCATCGGGCGCACGAGATGGTCACCGGCGCCGGCAACACCCGCGTTGTCGTCTGCCCCTACCATGCGTGGACATATGAATTGTCCGGCCAGCTGCGCGCAGGACCTAACATCAAATCCGTCCCCGGCTTTGACCGTAGCACCATCTGCCTGACTTCTGTCCGGACCGAAGTGTTCAACGGCTTCATCTTCGTCAATCTCGACGATGACGCCGCGCCAATGGATGAATGGTTCCCAGGCGTCCGCGAGGAAATCCGCGCCTTCGTCCCCCACATCGACGATTTGGAGCCGTTGGAGTGGGTCGAGATACCCGAGAACTGCAACTGGAAGGTTAGCATCGAGAATTACTCGGAATGCTATCACTGCCCGACCAACCACCCGACTTTTGCCGAAGGCGTGGTCAAACCCGAGACCTATGACATTCAACCCGATCCAAGCGGCGGCTACGTGCTGCGCCACACGACGGAATGCCAGAGCCTCGACAAGATGACCTATCCCATCGACATGTCGGTGCCTCATGCGGGTGATTATCAGTCGTGGTTCCTGTGGCCGATGTTTTCATTCCAATGCTACCCGGGCAATGTGCTGAACACCTATCACTGGCGCGCGGTCGACGCTGACCACTGCACCGTCTGGCGCGGCTGGTATACCGAAGGCGGGTCGGAAAGTGCGGTGATCCGGCAACTGGCCGTGCAGGATCGTGAAACCACTGTCGAAGAAGATATCCATCTGGTCGAAAGCGTCCACCGGGGCCTGAAATCCCGTGGTTATCGCCCTGGTCCACTGGTGCTGGACCCCGGATGCGGAGTGATGTCGGAACACTCGATTGCCCGGTTGCAACAATGGATGCGCGAGGCAGTAGATTGATGATGAAGGTGAATCCCCCATGCTGATGCCCGAAGACTGGCAACCGGAACACAAGCTATTTCCGCATCAGGTGGGTTTTACCTCTCCACCATTCGACTTCGATGCGGCTCCGTCCGATTTCCTGCGCATCAGCCCGGACACCGTAGGGGTACATGGCTGGATGCTGCATGTTCCAGACTATGTGCATGGGCTGGATCAGCGAAAACAGAATTTCGGGATGCTTGAGGATTTTGTTCACTGCATGTCCCGAAACGGCGTCGATGTGTGCGGTCAGGTCGGGTCGAACTGGGTGCATGCCTGCGGGCTGGGCGTTGAAGGCGTACGACAGCATTGCGCGGATCTGTCCGACAAATACGGCACGCAGTTTCATATGGCAGGATACGCCATGATTGAAGCGCTGCGAGAGATGAATGTGGAGAAGGTGGCGTTGAACGCTGCCTATCATTGGCCGGAATGGTGGCAAGGCACAGTCGGGTTCCTGCAAGAAGCCGGGTTCGACGTTTTGTATGCCGGCAATTTCCATGATCAGGGATGGTTTGCCAGTCAAGAAGATGTGAACAGCTATCGTTGGGTCTTTGAAGGCGATCTGGCGCTCAAAAGCTTTGAATACGTTGCCGAGCAAGCCCCGAATGCCGATGCGATCCTAATCAACGGCATGTGTAATTTCCGCACCGGTCCGAACGGTCTGCCACAACGGCCTCTGCATTTGGTTGAAGATCTTGAGGCCGTCTTGGGTAAACCTGTGATCGGCCACGACATCGCGCTCTATTGGCGCATCTTCAGATCCCTTGACTTGCGGCCCGCAACACCACTGGGTCAGCTTCTGAAAAGCCTGTAGATCAAAGAGGGCTGAAACCCATGCACAAAATACTCGCGCTCTGGGCGGTGCCCCGGTCCACTTCAACGGCCTTTGAATGGATGATGCGCCAGCGCGGCGATCTGGATTGCCTGCACGAACCCTTCGGCGAGGCATGGTATCAGGGAGAAGACCCACTGTGGCACCGGTTCAAACCGGGGGATGTCACAACGCCCGGCCTGACACTTGGGAAAGTGTGGCAGGACATAAAGTCCCGCGCCGAAAAAGCACCGGTCTTCATCAAGGACTTTCCGCACTACATCAACCATATGTGGGATGCCGAGTTCCTGTCCCACTTCAATCATGCCTTCCTGATCCGCGACCCGGCCAAAACGATCACCTCGATGTTCAAGCGCTGGCCAGATTTTGCAGAAGGAGAGGTTGGCTTCCCCGAACAGCGCGCGTTATTCGACCTTCTAACTGCCCTGAACGGCACCCCTCCGCCTGTGATTGACAGCGATGATCTGCTGGAAGACCCCCGTGCCATGACAGAGAAATTCTGTGACGCAGTGGGCATTCCTTTTATCGAAGACGCCTTGACCTGGGAGGCGGGTGGCGATCCTTCAGCCCATAGCTGGTGGGATGGCGGATCGTTTCACGCCAATCTCGCGAACTCGACCGGCTTGGCGCCGCAACCTCGCAAATATTTGTCAATCGAAGAGGCGCCTGATCGGGTCAAACAGGTGCATCGCCGGATGAAGCCGCATTATGATCACCTCTACAAACATCGTCTGACGCGCTAAAGAACCGGAGACACCAAATGGCAGACATTTTCGACGAAGACCTGTTCCTCAAAGGGTTGGAACAACGCAAAGGCACGCTCGGGGCCGAATACGTAGAAAAGAACCTGGCGTCCGCGGATGACTTTACGCGCCCGTTTCAGGAGGCCATGACAGCCTGGTGCTGGGGTTTTGGCTGGGGCGACAGCGTAATCGACGCCAAGACGCGATCGATGATGAACCTGTCGATGATCGGCGCGCTGGGGAAAATGCACGAATGGGAAATCCACTGCAAAGGCGCGATTAACAATGGTGTCTCGAAAGAGGAAATCAGGGCCATCATCCACGTGATCGGCATCTATTGCGGCGTGCCCCAGGCGCTGGAATGCTTCCGCGTGGCGCGAAAGGTGCTGGAAGCCAAATAAATGCCCAAACTAGTCAAATTTAGGCAGGCATGACTGGCTCAGTATCAGGCTTCGGACCCTAAGTTTGTAAGTATATCGACAATCTCGCCGCGCCTCGTACCGATTAAGGCGTGTCGGGCAGAGCGAGGGGCGGACTGCATGAGTCTTTTGACACGCCTTGTCGTCTCATACGATCAGGACGCCAAGAGCCATGTGTTAGATATGCATGGCAACCTCATCACTGTAACAAACAAGCCAAGCAGAGTCCTCCCAACCTTTTTTCAATACTTGAACAGCCTACATCAGGGTTGATCATTGCGACTGTACCCCCCTTGCCCGATCGACTCAATGGGCGCACAATATGAGCTCATACACAAATTTGCGCCCTGGGTGCGCACCGTGACACGCTTCGCGTCCGGGACGCCTTCTATGAAATGGAGGGCACCATGACTATTGCATCTCGTCTGAAACACCATTTGGACTCCCAAGGGCTTCCCTTTGATACTGTCCCGCATCCCTACGCCGCCACTGCAAGTGAATGCGCAGAAGCGGCACATGTTCCGGGCGACCACCTTGCAAAGTCCGTCTTAATACACATGGAAGAGGGTCCGATTCTTGCAGTTCTGCCCAGTAACCATCAGGTCGACCTCACAGCTCTGCAATCGATGATGGATCGGCGCCTTGGTTTAGCTCCTGAATCCGAAATGCGCGAGTTGTTTGATGATTGCGCTCTTGGCGCGATACCACCTGTAGGTGATGCCTATGATCTGCCGACCGTTGTGGACAATAGTCTCACTGGCCTCGACAGGGTTTGGTTCGAAGCCGGAGACCACCAAACTTTGATTGAAATGCTCGGGAAGGATTTCGACACGATGATGAAAGACGTTAAGCACGGCGCTTTCTGCTGCATGCATTAAGCTCTGGCGTGTTTTTTCGCTGGTTTACCCCGCTCCGCGGGTTTTTCTCAGCTACGGGAGTATGATTTGCCCCTGTGCTCTTTGTGTTATGGTTCTGACGGGTTGAGGGTGTTAAGCGATTGATCTTTGGGGATCAATTTTAGTTTGAACGGGGAGGTTTGAGTTATTCCGACGCTGGTTGCGGGATTAGGATTTGAAGCTACGGTCCAGCGCTTTGCGCGTTCGTCAGGTAATCGATCCACTGGATCGATTTCTGTTCTTCCTCACCCTTCAGGTTATGAGCCTGCCGAGG
>NZ_JBFCVU010000004.1:0-426901 GCF_040705255.1 Ruegeria sp. ANG10 | reverse complement strand
ATCAGGGAAATTCGCCCCAAAGCGACCCCGCCAAAATGCGCTACTGAGACTAGAGCAGGAATTGCAATCTGAGTGTACGGTGTGCGCTGTCTCTGATTGAAAGCGCGCGTTCCAACGCGCGGGAATTACGGCACAATTCTGGATCAGAAAACACAACTGAAGTGAGACGGGTATGAGTGGCGGGGAGACAGGGATTCGAACCCTGGGGACGCTCTCACGCCCAACGGTTTTCAAGACCGCCGCATTCGACCACTCTGCCACCTCCCCGCGTGGGGCCGGGTCTAAGGCCAACTGAAATCGGTGGCAAGAGCAAATAGGGAAATCTCGCCTAAGCAGGTGCAGTGGTCTTTCCATGACACCTCTCCCACGTTATGCTTTGCAGGAAAGACCGTAACAGACCGGCAAGACAGAACCGGCAATTGGCGGCGGGGTTCAGGAAACGAGACCCCTTCAGGCAAGGGATGACAAAATGAAGCGAGCAACTGAGACACGCGTAAAACCGCGATCGTGGGCGGTGCTGGCCGTGACATTGGCAATTCTGGCAGGGTGTGACGAGACACTGTCGACCGAGGAAGCATTGTCAGACGCGCCAACTGACGACACCCAGACCAGCGGCACAATTGAACTGTTTCCCGGTCATTCAAACAAATCAGGCGCAACGGTCGAAGCGCCAGAGGCCTTCAATGTGACCGAGGCCGCGCTGTGGGATGGGCGTCCGTCCTTGGGCGGTATCTGGGTCGCCCACCCGGATGTGACCCAACCCGAACGTGTTGTCATCAAAAACCCGAACAACAACAAATCCGTAAATGGCGCCTTGTTCCGACGGGAAAGAAACCTGCCCGGCCCGGCTTTGCAACTGTCCTCTGTGGCCGCTGACAAGCTGGGTATCCTTGCGGGTGCGCCGACCGAGGTTCAGGTTACTGCCCTGCGGCGCAAACCGGCAAAAAAAGAAGAACCCAAGCCCGAGGAAACCGCGACAACCGAAACAGCCGAAAGCAAATCGGTCACCGATGAGGCGAAATCAAACGACGCAGCCGTAGAAACGGCTGCGGCAGATGCCGAAAAGCCCACCAAGCGGAAATGGTGGCAAAAGAAGGAAACGGTTGCCGCAGCAGGTGCAGCCGGAGCAACTGCAGCAGCAACAGGCGACGCCGCAGCTGAGGCAACCGCTGATGCCGCGGAAGACGTGGTTGAAACCGCAGCTCAGGCAACACCGTCACCTACTCAATCTGACCCCGAAGTCACCTCGCCCGAGGAAAAGCCAGCCAAACGGAAGTGGTGGCAAAAGAAAGAACCGGTTGCCGCAGCAGGTGCAGCCGAAGCCACCGCGGCGGCAACAGACGACACCGCAACCGATGCTACTGCCGAAGTGGCGGAAACCGCAGCTCAGACCACTGCCGCCCCTTCTCTGTCTGACCCCGAAGTTACCCAACCCGAGGATAAACCGGCCAAACGGAAATGGTGGCAAAAGAAAGATCCTAACGAGATCACAGAAACGCCGCTGGACCCTGTTGCAGGTGCTGCAGCCGCGATCGAAGCGGCCGACCCCACCCCGGTCAGCGCGCCTGCTCCGGCGGCTCAGGATCCAGCACCACGATCTCTGACCAAGCCGTTTGTTCAGGTTGGAACTTTTTATGTTGAAGCCAATGCCAAAAGCGCGGCCCAGAAAATTGAGCGGAACGGAATGACTGCCAGTATTCGCGAGCTGAAGACCGACGACAAAACGGTCTGGCGCGTGTTGGTTGGCCCGGCAAAAACCCGCTCAGAGCGCAACGCATTGCAAAGCGACGTCAGGGACCTTGGGTTTTCCGACGCGTTCTCTGTCAAAAACTGAAACAAAGGAGGTCCCTCGTGCTGTCCTCACTGCGATCATCCGTTTTGACCCTTGGGCTGGCTGTGTTTGCCCTGCCCGCCCACGCCTTTGATACAACGGCCCGCGCGGCATATGTGGTAGATCAGACCACAGGTACGGTTCTACTGTCCAAAGAGGCCGATCTGCCCCTACCGCCCGCGTCGATGTCAAAGCTCATGACGCTTTACGTAGCGTTTGAGGCACTGCGCGATGGCCGCCTGACACTGGATGAAACACTGCCGGTTTCGGAACGCGCCATGAGCTATGGCGGCTCGACCATGTTCCTGAACACACAGGACCGCGTCCGGGTCGAGGACCTGCTGCGCGGCATAATCGTACTGTCGGGCAACGACGCTTGCGTGGTGATCGCCGAGGCGCTCAGCCCTGATGGAACCGAGGCTGGGTTTGCCCGGTACATGACCCAACGTGCGCAGCAAATGGGCATGAACAATTCCAACTTTGCCAACTCGAACGGCTGGCCCGCTGCCGGTCATATGATGTCCACCCATGATCTGGCTGTGTTGGCAAATCATCTGATTTCGGATTTCCCGGAATACTACCCCCTTTTCGCCGAGGAAGAGTTTGAATTCGATGGCCGCGCGCCGTCGAACAAGCGCAACCGCAACCCGCTGCTCAAGCTGGGGATCGGCGCCGACGGTCTGAAGACCGGCCACACGCAAGAGGCCGGGTATGGGCTTGTCGGGTCGGCCAAACAGGGTGACCGCCGGGTGATCTTTGTACTCTCAGGTCTCGACAGCACCGGCAAACGGGCAGAGGAGGCTGAGGCCGTGGTTAACTGGTCGTTTCGAAATTTTGTCGAGAGGACAGTTGCCAACGCGGACACGCCGATAGCCGAAGCCAAGATCTGGATGGGCGCGCAAAAGTCCGTGGGCCTGGTGCCGGAAGAGGACCTGTCGCTGCTGTTCCCGGTATTGGGCGACAAGAATATCGAGGCCGAGGTTGTCTATGACGGCCCTGTCAACGCGCCGATTGAAAAGGGTCAACAACTGGCTGAGCTGGTTATCAAACCCGAAGGATTGCCCGAAATCCGCCGCCCGCTGGTGGCGTCTGAAAGCGTTCCGGTTGGGGGCTTCGTTGTGCGCATGATGACCGTTGGCGGCATCGTTCTGACCGATGTGATCGGCAATCCACTGGACGCATTGTGACAAAGCCCGGGTTGTTTCTGACCTTCGAAGGCATTGATGGATCAGGCAAATCCTCGCAGGCACGCATGCTGGCCGAGCGTTTGCGCGATCTTGGTCAGGAGGTCGTACTGACACGCGAACCCGGTGGCTCGGTCGGGGCCGAGGAAATCCGCCGACTGGTTTTGGAAGGCGACCCGGACCGCTGGTCAGCCGAGACGGAATTGCTGTTGTTCACCGCTGCGCGGCGGGATCATTTAGAGCGCACCATCGAGCCCGCCTTGGCCGCTGGCAAAGTGGTCATCTGTGACCGATTTGCCGATAGCACTCGCATGTATCAGGGCCTGTCGCGCGGCGATTTGCGCGGGGTGGTCGATCAACTGCACAGCTTGGTGATCGGGCGCGAACCCGATCTGACACTGCTGATCGACATGGACCCACAAACCGGTCTGGCCCGCGCCAAGGGACGACAGGGCACAGAAGAACGGTTCGAAGATTTCGGCATCGACCTGCAGCAAAAGATGCGCGCCGGGTTTCTGGCGCTGGCCGATGAATTTCCGGACCGCTTTCGCGTGATTGACGGCAACCGCGACATGGACAGTGTTGCACAGGATGTGACAGATATCGTCCTACAGACTTTGTGACTGACGATAGATGAGCGACGATACCCCAACCCCGGATCAGGCCCCCGGCGCCCCGCACCCGCGCGAAACCCAGCAACTGTTTGGGCAAGTTGCGGCTGAACAGGCATTTCTGAGCGCCTACACCTCGGACCGGCTGCACCACGGCTGGCTATTGACTGGCCCGCGCGGAGTGGGAAAGGCAACCCTGGCCTGGCGAATTGCACGGTTTTTGCTGGCAACACCGCCGGTGGAAGAGGACGGGCTGTTCGGTGCCCCTCCGCCGCCTGAAACCCTTGCGATTGATCCCGAACATCCGGTCGCGCACCGCATTCTGGCCGGGGCCGAGCCGGGGCTGGCCGCCATCTCACGGTCGGTGAATGATCAGGGGCGGTTGCGCAACGAAATCGTCGTTGACGACATCCGCAAGCTGGGAAAGTTCTTCGGCCTGTCCTCGGCCGATGGCGGGCGGCGTGTCGTGATCGTGGATTCAGCGGATGAGATGAATGTCAGCGCGGCCAACGCCCTGCTGAAAATGCTAGAAGAACCGCCAGCGCGCACGACGTTACTATTGGTTTCGCACCAGCCGTCACGTCTGCTGCCGACGATCCGGTCCCGTTGCAGAACACTGCGCCTTTCCCCGCTTGGGCCCGAGGATATGCAAGCTGCCCTTGTGCAGTCCGGTGCGGAATTGCCCTCGGCACCCGACCATCTGGCAGCCTTGGCAGCCGGGTCCGTCGGGGATGCGGTGCGGCTGATCAACCTGGGCGGGCTAGAGATTTACGCCGAGCTGATCGCCATTCTGAGCACCCTGCCCCGCATGGACCGACAGCGCGCGCTGGCATTGGCCGAAGCCGCTGCCCAACGCGGCGCGGCAGAGCGGTTCGAACTGCTGCTGACCCTGATCGACGTCGTCCTGTCACGCCTTGCGTTGACCGGCGCAACCGGTGCGCCGCCAGTACCCGCTGCTGCGCCGAATGAGGCGGAAACGCTGTCACGCTTGTCCCCATCTCCGCATCAGGCCCGTCAATGGGCCGACGTTGCGGCGACAATCACGGCCCGTGCGCGCCATGGTCAGGCGGTGAACCTTGACCCTGCCGCTCTGGTCCTAGATACGGTGTTCAAGATACAGGAAACCGCCGGTCAGAGCAGATGAGCGACACCCCCCAAATCACCGACAGCCATTGCCATCTGGACTTCCCCGATTTTGAGGGGCAGCTGGATCAAATCGTCGCCAATGCCGCCGAAGCAGGCGTGACCCGCATGGTCACGATCTGCACCCGTCTGCGCAACGAACCCACCATTCGTGCGATTGCCGAGGCCCACGCGCCGATCTTCTACGCAGCAGGCACCCATCCCATGAGCGCCGCGGATGAGCCGATGGCCACGGTCGACGAACTGATTACGCTGTCCCGACATCCGAAATTCGTCGGCATCGGCGAAACCGGACTGGACTATCACTACACCGCTGACTCAGCCTCGGTGCAAAAGCAATCTCTACGCGTCCATATCGAGGCCGCCCAGCGCACCGGTCTGCCGCTGATTATCCACGCCCGCGCAGCCGATGATGACATGGCGCGCATTCTCGCCGAGGAACACCGCAATGCGCCCTATTCCTGCGTAATGCACTGTTTCTCATCCTCGGGGGAACTGGCCCGCGCCGCACTGGACCTGGGGTTCTACCTGTCGATGTCCGGCATCGCCGCCTTTCCCAAAAGCCAGGAATTGCGCGATATCTTCGCCGCCGCGCCTGTCGACCGAGTCCTGGTTGAAACTGACGCCCCCTATCTGGCCCCGCCGCCCTATCGCGGCAAACGTAACGAACCGGCCTATACCGCCCACACCGCCCGCAAAGGGGCCGAAGTGTTCGGGTTGGACTATGCCGATTTCGCAGCCCAGACGCAGGCCAATTTCGACCGTCTATTCACCAAGGCCGCAACCTACAAGGCGGCTGCATGACCCAGCTGCGCTGCACCATCCTTGGCTGCGGCTCGTCCGGCGGGGTACCGCGACTGGGCGGGCATTGGGGGGACTGCGATCCGCAGAACCCCAAGAATATTCGCCGCCGCTGTTCGATGCTGGTTGAACGTGACGGGCCGGATGGCACGACCACGGTGCTGATCGACACCACCCCTGACATGCGCAGCCAATTGCTGAGTACTGGAACAGGGCGTTTGGATGGCGTGGTCTACACCCATTCCCATGCCGACCACGTCCACGGCATCGATGATCTGCGCATGATCGTCTACAACATGCGCGAGAGAGTATCGGTCTGGGCCGACGGTGATACGCAAAACGCCCTGTTGGGGCGGTTTGGGTATGCCTTCATCCAACCCGAAGGCTCTCCCTATCCGCCGATCCTTGACCTGAAATCCATCGACGGCCCGTTCGAAATCCACGGCCCCGGCGGTTCGATCCCGTTTCACCCCTTCAAGGTCAATCATGGCTCGATCGACTCGCTTGGTTTTCGGATGGGTAAGCTGGTGTACCTGCCGGACGTCGCCGAACTCTATGATGACGCATGGCCCATGATGGAAGGGCTGGACTGTCTGATCATTGATGCCCTGCGCCGCAGCCCTCATCCCACCCACGCCCATCTGGACAAGACGTTGGAATGGATCGAGCAGCTGAAACCCAAACGAGCGGTGCTGACCAACATGCATATCGACCTCGACTATGTCACGGTCGACGCCGAAACCGCCGATCACATCACCCCTGCCTATGACGGTATGGTGATCCATCAGGATTTATAGGGCACTGACCGTGCAGCCTGCGCTACCCCTCGAGGCGGCAAGATGCTGCAGACCTTGATCCAAGTTATCCTGCCGGTCTTTCTTGTGATCGGCGCCGGATATGCCGCGACCCGTTCTGGGTACTTCAAGGAAGTCCATGTCGAAGGGTTAATGAAATTCACCCAGGGCTTCGCGATCCCCTCACTGCTGTTTCTGGCCATCGCGCATCTGGATCTGAGTACAAGTTTCGATCCCCGACTACTGGGCAGCTTTTACGCAGCCGCAGCCCTATGTTTCACCGCCGGGTTGTTCGGCGCCCGCCTGATCTTTCACCGTGAGTGGGAAGATTGCGTTGCCATCGGTTTTTGCTGCCTATTTTCAAACTCGGTATTGCTGGGCCTTCCGATCACAGAACGCGCCTTTGGGTCCGAGAATTTGGACGGAAACTACGCCATCATCGCCTTCCATGCGCCATTTTGCTATGCCATCGGCATCACGGTGATGGAAGTTGTCCGAAACCGGGGCAATGGCGGCAGGCGCATGATCCGATCGGTGATGTCCGCAATGTTCCGCAATGCGCTGATCCTTGGAATTGCGCTGGGGTTTATCGTTAACCTGTCAGGAATTGGCGTACCTTCAGTATTGGACGAAGCGCTTGGCCTTATTACTCGTGCCGCCCTGCCCGGCGCCTTGTTCGCGCTGGGCGGAGTTCTGGTCAAATACAGGCCCGAGGGCGATCTGCGCGCGATCGCTTATGTCTGCTGCATTTCATTAATCCTGCATCCCGCCCTGGTTTGGCTGTTTGGGGCCTCTGCTGGCTTGCCGCAGGACTTGTTCCGCTCGGGTGTTTTGACGGCCGCAATGGCGCCCGGCTTCAACGCTTATATATTTGCCAGCATGTATGGCCACGCAAAACGGGTGGCAGCCTCATCCGTTTTGATTGGAACGGCGACCTCGATCCTGACGGTCTGGTTCTGGCTTACACTTTTAGGTTGATGGCACCTTAGTTTAGATTGACTCTGGCGTGGCGGGACGCACCTATCGGTAAAGCTTACAGGACAACTCGAATGCACAACGCCCTTATCGTCGCCCATGGCCAGCCGTCGGACCCGACCCCGGCCGAACAGGCCTTAGCCGAGTATGCCGCCGAGGTTGACGCACTGTGCGCAAAGGTGACTGTGCGGTCGGCAACGCTGGCGGCACCGTGTATATTCGAAGAGCGCGTGTCAGAGCTAACTGATGACGCGGTGATTTACCCGCTGTTCATGGCAAAAGGGTGGTTTGTCACCAGCGCCCTACCCAAACGCCTTGCCGGGCGAAATCTACGCATTCTGGACCCGCTTGGTGTCGACCCTGACCTACCAGAACTTGTGGCCGGGGCGCTGCGCGACAGGTTGGTAGAAAACCAGTGGACGGCGCAGGAAACGGATCTGGTTGTGGCCGCTCATGGCTCAGGTCGCAGTCGCAACCCATCTTCCGTTGCCCTTGCATTTGCCGGCACGTTAGAAAAACATCTGGCATTCAGGTCCATTCGTGTGGGTTTTGTCGAAGAACCCCCTTCCATCGCCGAGGCCGCATCAGGTCTGTCGGCGCAAGCAATTTGCCTGCCCTATTTTGCCTGCACCGGCGGTCATGTTCTTGAGGACGTGCCGCAAGAGTTGGCTGCAGCCGCGTTCAAAGGACAACTTATGCCAGTTGTCGGAGAGCTGCCACCGATCAAGCGCCATATTGCAAACACTCTGAATGGTGTGTTCCATGAGGCTTGATCGCATCTAAGCCGGGTCCGAGCGATTTTAATCCAAACGAACCCCGGATGCCGGATCGCCTTGCCGACGCCCCACCAGCGTCGAGTACAAGCAATGCCGAGATCTGCCTTTCCTCTTCGCCTCATACAACGCCAAATCAGCCGCATTCAGAATTTCCGCGGATTTGGGGGGCGAAAACTGCGTGGACAACGCGGTCCCGATACTGGCTGATATCTGACAGGGGTTTTTCTCGAACACCATTGGCTTTTGCAGCCGGTCAATAAGTCGCGACGCAATTGCTGATAGGACAGATTCGTCCATCAGTCCCTTAAAAATAATAACAAACTCATCACCGCCAATGCGGGCCACTGTGTCATCGTTGCGGGTTTCCTCTACCATGATCCGGGCGGCCTGCTGCAACACGTGATCCCCCGCAGCGTGCCCATATTGATCATTGACCGACTTGAAGAAATCCAAATCCAGATGCATAAGGGCGAAAGGCGAATTCCCGGATATCAGATGGCCCAGAACCACGTCCATGGCCCGACGGTTCTTTAACCCGGTCAGCATATCGGTAAAGGCTTGTTCTTCGGCGGCCAGCATCGCCCCTTGCAACCGCAGGTTAAGCGACCGCGAAGCCTCCATCGCGGCGGATTTGGCTTCGACCAGATACAGCAGTTCGATCGCAAGGTCGGTGCCAGAAAAATCCGCACTGGTCAGAGCATAATCGCGTACAGCGTCCAAAATCGAGATGCCGAAGGACAGGTTAATTACCGCGCCTTTTCTTTTGGGCAACGGGGCAATCAACCCCTTCAGCGCAGTTCGAGGCGTATCATGGAGTTTGAGGTGCAGTTTTGCGCCAGCCAACGACATCAGCGCCGAAAGGGTTGTAACAGCGCGCGGACGTATTAACTCGAATACGTCCAGAAATTCTTTCCCTTCCATCGGTTGATCCGGGCGAAGTTTCTGCAACGTCGGCCCTACGCGTGTTATCCGCCCAGTTTCGTTCACCAGAACGAACATTGGACACAGTGTTTCCAGCAAAGAACCGAGATCGCCAGTATCCATCATGATTTGCGCGCCCCAAGATCGAAATGGCGCCCTTCGGCAAAAGCGCTTTCCACAAGCACGACTGAGATGACTTCGGCCTCGCCCTCTTGCCCGTCGTGGGACAACATGGCCAAAGCACCGTAATCGTCGGCCATGGCGCGCAAAACCCCAACCATAACGCTGGAATATCCGGCCAATCCGGGATGACAATACAATTGATATTCTGTTGGGCTCACCTCAATAAGCTCCAACATTGGCAGGCAAAGGTCGGAAACTGCCAAACGGACGCGGTCGGACAAGTCATCCAGGGAATGCAGGAACTCTAAATAAGTGACGCCGCCAAAGCGCAGCAGACGGCGCAGATCCTCCATATTCGGGTGAGACACTAGATATGTTCCCAAATCCTCAAGTATCTCGGCACGCGGGCGCTTAAGTTCTTCGCACAGTGCGTCCAAAACCCGGGCAGTCATGTCGTCATCGTAGACGAGCATGGCCTCGAACTCGGTAAATCCCAACTCAGTCATCTCGGTCACGCGCAACCAGCACGTCTGCCCGTAGGTCGCGCAAACGAAGGATTGTACCGCCCGATTGATCAGACCATGCATAAAATGCCCCAGATTGGTTTCTTCTCCATTCTGGCCTGAGATTCCTTAACAAACCCCCAAGATAGGTCGTGAGATTCCAACAATCTGAACAAGTATCACAATGGAAGTCTTTGACAGGGAACTAGAAATCCGTCGGCGCCCCGCCTTCGGCTTTGCGACGGGCGACAAAGTCGGCAAGCTCATCCCGGATCGCATCATCCAGCGCCGGTGGTTCAAAGCTGGTGATGATCTCTTTGAACATGTGATGGGCCCGCTCCGCCGTCCAAATGCCACCCGCAACATTCCAGCCCTCGAAATTCTTCCAATCACTCAGAAAGGGTTGATAGAACGCGGTGGTGTAGCGGTCTTGCGTGTGCTGAATACCAAAGAAATGGCCGTCATTTCCCACCGACCGGATCGCATCCAGCGCGATTTCATCCGGGCCGGTCGCGGTAATTTCAGGCTGCATATAGCGCTGAATTTGCTGCAATATTTCGCAATCCATGATGAATTTCTCGGGGCTGGCGATCAATCCACCCTCAAGCCAACCTGCTGCGTGGTAAACCATGTTCGTGCCCGACTGAACGGACGCCCACAGAGAGTTCGAGGTCTCCCAGACAGACTGGCCGTCCGGCACGTTTGCGGCACACACGCCCGACGACCGCATCGGCAGACCGTAATACCGCGCCATCTGACCGGTCATCTGGGTGGAACGCATGTATTCCGGTGTACCAAAGGCGGGTGCGCCTGATTTCATATCCACATTGGACGTGAACGTCCCGATAACGCAGGGAATCCCCGGGCGCACGTATTGAAACAGAGCGATTGCGCACAAGGCTTCGGCCAGCGATTGCGCCACAGCCCCCGCCATCGTTACCGGAGCCATTGCACCGGCCAGCGTGAACGGAGTGACCACAATCGCCTGCCCCCGCCGCGCCAAACGCAGGCAGCCGTCAATCATCGGGTGGTCATGTTTCAGCGGTGAGGTCGAGTTGATGTTCGAATACATCCGAGGCGTCGCCTCGAATTCCTCGTGGCTCAGCCCGCCGGCGATGCGGACCATCTCCATGACATCTTCGACCCGTTCCTTCCCGAGGCAATAGGCATGCATCGCCTTGTCGGTCAGTGTCAGCTTGTCATAAAGCACATCCAGGTGCCGGACACTGGCATGGATATCGACGGGTTCAACCGGATACCCGCCCGCAAAGTGAATACAGTTGAAATATTGCGTCAGTTTCAACAGGTTGCGACACATGTCCCGGTTTCCGGGAACTTTAGTGCCGATTTCCATGTCCCAGTAATTCGGTGGAGAAGATACGTTGCCGAACACCATGTTCTTTCCGCCGATCTCAATCGTGCGGTCCGTATTTCGCGGAGTAATCGTAAAGCTTGACGGGGCTTTGCCCACCATCTCCATGACAAAGTCCCGGCCCATGCGAACATTGTCGCCCTCGACCGTACACCCTGCCTCGCGCAGAATGCTCTTGGCTTCTTCGTTGTAGAACTCGATCCCGATCTCTTCGAGGATACGCATGGCGCCTTCATGGATCGCCTCGATCCCGTCCTGATCCAGGGGCTCAGTAGGGCGATCGATGTTGATTGGCGGGTTCCACGGCATCTGGTCGATCACCGCAGTACCTCTGCGTTCGGCGGCCCCGGCCCGTCCGCCGCCACGACGCCTGCGAGTTTTTGTGTCTGCCATCTGATCCTCCGGAGCTTGCTCTATAACAAGCAAGCCCCGAAGGTCGGGGTCTGGCCGCTCTGTCTGCGACAGACTTTGTCGGTTTTTTATCTCGAAGCGACGAAATTGGCCGGTGTGCGATCAGTTTTTCGCCAGCCAGTCGGGAATGTGACCGATATCCGGCAACACGACATCCGCCATGGGCGCCAGTGCTTCGGCCGGGGCCATGCCCGTGAGAACGGCAATTGTCGTCATCCCGGCAGCGCGACCAGCTTGCAGGTCGTGCAGGCTGTCGCCCACCATGGCCACCTGTTCAGGTGCCACGCCTACATGGGTCGCAAAGGCAAGCAACTGTCCGGGTCCTGGTTTGTACCCGTGGCCGCTGTCATAGCCCGCGACAAAATCGAAATGATCGCGAATCCCGACCGAGGATAGATGCTGTTTCGCCGGCATCTCACCGTCATTTGTGGCCACGCCCAGCTTTAGCCCAGCCTGTTTCAAACCTTCCAGAAAGGGGGCCAATGGCACGGCCTGCGCCTGCGGAGCCGACGCCGATTCGGTGTTCAGGACTTCGACCAGATCTTCCTGCGTCATGTCGGGAATGTGCGGAGCCAGGGCTTCGGCGATTTCATCAACCGTACCGGCGATGACGATGCTGTCTTTGGAATAGGTGGCCTTTTCCAGGTCAAAGCCGATAACGCGCCCCAATTCTGATGCGCGTGCAGGGTCTCCGTCGGCCAGGCGCAACACGACATTGCGCCCGAAAGCCCCCCAGGTGTTGGCAAAGTCAAACAAGGTGCCGTCCTTGTCGAACAGGATCGCGTCGATAGGCATTGCATGCTCCTGCAAAGTTGTGGGTCAGGTCCAGTGGACGTCAGCGCCACCGGACAAAACCGCGCGGGCCTGTCCAGGCAGGTCATAGGGCACGGAATTCGCGTCACAGAAGGCGATTACCCACGAGTCGTCAAGCATAAGAAACTCCAGCACCGACCCCAGAAACTCGGGCTCGCCTGCTCTTTCGCGCAGGTCCTGCGTCGATGCACCGGTTGAGCCAAGGAAAATTGGCAGCAATTCTTCATTGCCCACCAGCCAACCCAGAACATTGAGCGCCAGCGTTTCGGCAGATTGGGCGTTGATTGACATAAAGTAGCCCCGGATCAGGTCTTGGAAAGGGTTTGTTAACCAGACTCATAAACACTTTAGCAACGCATGCAATCAATGGTGACTGATATGTCCGTGCAGGGAACCATCCTTGTCCTCGACGGGGCCTCGACCAATCGCATCATGCTGAAGGTTCAGCTAACTGCGGCCTGGTATCACGTTGTTCAGGGTGAACGGCTTCAGGGTCTGCCCGGGCTGTTACGGCGGGCCCGGCCCGACCTGGTACTGACCTCGCAAAGCTTGCCGGATGGCGCTGCGGCTGACGTAAAGAAGCTTGTCATGGCAGACCCGGATTTGACCGATGTGCCAGTGGTTGCGATCGCACAGCAAAACGACAAGGCCGCCCGGTTGAAGGCGCTGGCTGACGGTTTGGACGATGTTTTGGCTCACCCGTTCAAGGATACGTTCCTGCTTGCGCGGGTTCGCAGCCTGTTGCGCGCGCGCGCCGATACCCAAGAATTGCAGGTTGGAACCAGTTCGCACCCCATCGGTTTTGCCGAACCCAGCGCTGCGTTGATCATGCCTGCGAAAACCGGTCGAGTGGCTATTCTGACGCAATCATCATGCACAAGCGCTTTGTGGAAAAAGGCCCTATTCAAGCAGACACCGCACAACCTATCCGCTCATACAACATCCAACCTCCGGGGTATTCTGTCGGGACCTGTCCCCGATGCCATCGTGTTCGAGGTCTGCGCAAACCCGTCGGACCTCAAACTGCTGGCCGATCTGAAATCGCGAAGCACCACGCGGCATACGGTTCTGATTGGTGTTCTTGAGGAAGAGAATGCTGAATTGGCATCCGAAGCACTTGACCGGGGCGCCGACGCGATTTGCATGGGCAGTTTCTGTGCCGAAGAAACGCTGTTGCGTCTGGAAAACCAGATTGCGCGAAAGGCCCGGCTCGACCAGATGCGTGCGTCGCTTAGGCGCGGGTTGGCGGATTCCTGGGTCGATCCGTTAACCGGCCTGCACAATCGCCGATATGCTATGCGCGCGATGGATCAGATCATGCACAAGGCTGCGCGGACCGAACAAGGTTTTGCGGTGATGCTGGCTGACCTGGATCACTTCAAGTGTATCAACGACACCTTCGGCCACACCGGCGGGGATCTGGTGCTGGCCGAGGCAGCTGCCCGGATGAAACAAACGATTGGCTCGGCCGGGTTCATCGCGCGAATCGGTGGTGAAGAGTTCATGATTGGCCTTGCCGAAACCACACAAGCCAAGGCACTGAAACTAGCAAAAGGTTTGTGTGACTGCATCCGTGACAAACCTTTTGAGCTGCCAGACGTCCCTGCCCCAATACCGGTCACGATCAGCATCGGACTAATCGCAGCCCAACCAAACGGGTTGTCGCAATCTCATCAGCCACCCCGGTTGGAGGGGTTGATTAAATCGGCCGACACCGCGCTTTATGCCGCCAAATCAGCAGGGCGTAATCAGGTTCGAGTCAGGCAGACCGCAGCCTGAACCGATCAATCCTTGTGCTTGCGCCCATGCGCTTTGCGCTCGACCACTTCTTGCAGCCGGTCCGCATAAGCCTGACGTTCCGCGTCGGTCATCGTAGTGATGCGGGTAAGCCATTTGTCCTGCAATGCGCTTTGCAATTCGGCCATGGCTTGCGCCTGTTGCTGCAGCAATGCCTGCACCGCCTCGGGATCGAACGGTTCCGCGCGCAAGGCTGCCTCAAGCGCGGCAAAGTCTTGCGACCGCATCTTCGCCCCTTTGATATGCCGTTCGGACAATTCGCCTCGAAGCACCTTCCGTTCCTCTTTGGGCAGCGCCCGGTACAATGTCGGGGCAAATCCGGGCGGACCCTTACCGTGATGCCCGCCCTTGACCCTGTAGACAGTGCCCAAAGCGACCCCGGCAACCAAAAGGTTCAGCGCCAGCGACACGGTCAGCAGAACCGTCACCCACCGTCTTTTGGGTTTGGTATTATCGCTCATTCGGCGTCCTCCAGAAAAGTTGTGTCCAGCTCAAGGTCAGCGACCACAAAGCTGGTGTCCTGCGGAAAAATAATCGTTGCCGGGTCGGGCAGAAAGTCGGGCGCGGCAAATCCAATCCAAACCCCTGCGGCACTGGCCGCGGCCAAACCACCCATGCTCTGCCAGCCTCCGATCCCGTCCAGCAGCCGCGCCCAGACAGAACGCGGTGGATATACAGGTTTCAGCCGGTCAAGACGCACCGTTTCGGCGTCCGTCAGAATGCGAACTGCCAGATCATCAGGCAGTTCCGGCCGGGCTTGCCGTGCCTGAGCAAACAACTGGTCCAATTTCATGTCATCTTCAGCCATCTTCGTACCCCAGTTCATCTTGCCGTCCGGCCAGTATTGCCGCCAAGGCGCGCTTTCCGCGCGCGGTCAGGCTTTCTACCGCTTCCGTCGAAATGCCCATGATCCCGGCGATTTCAGGGTTGGGCAGTTCTTCGATATGCCGCAAAATCACCGCTTGCCGTTGGCGGTCTGGCAATTGCGACAACGCCAATTGCAACGCATCCTTACGCGCCGCTTCTTGCAGCCTCTCGGCCGCGCTCAGGTCTTCATCCTCGGGCTCGGGCACGTCGTCCAGACGGTCCGGCCTTTTCTTGCGCTGCACATCCACACTCAGGTTCAGCGTGACGCGATAGAGCCAGGTCGACACCTTGGCCTGCCCCGGCACCCATTTCGGGGCCATCTGCCACAGCCGCATCATAGCGTCCTGCGTTACGTCTTCGGCCTCGGCCCGGTTGCCCAGCATCCGCATCGCGACCGAGAAGCAACGTGGCCCCAACCGGTCAGTCAATTGACGGGCGGCCGCAGCGTCGCCGCCCGCGAACTGTCGCAGCAACGCATCATCTGACGCATCCGCGGCGCATTCTGCGCCGCGGACATCCTGTAATGGAGAGGTCAGATCCTCCATCCTTCATCAGCTGTCGTCAGAGTCCGCCTTGCCGTGTTTCTTGTGCTTCCGGCCCATCCGCTCTTTCGCATCGGCATATTCCTGTTCCGAGATCGTCCCGCTGTTATCCGCGTCGATACGGTCAAACATCTTGCCAGCGCGACGCGGTTTGGGCAACTCGTCCTCGCTCAGAAAGCCGTCCTGATTGGCGTCGTGTTTTTCGAACATCTTGGTCACGCGGTCATTGGCGCGTTTTTGGCCAGCGGCCTGCATTTCTTCGACGCTCAGTTTGCCGTCGCCGTCAGTGTCAGCGTTCGAGAATCGCTGCGCACGATGGGCCTCCAGTTCTTCTTGCGTCAGTTGACCGTCGCCGTTCGCATCCAGTTCCTGAAAGCTTGCAGGTTCGCGATCCTTTGGTCCGGCCGCCAATACGGACGTGCCTGTGATTGCAATGGCCGAGATAAGGATGGCCGGAATGAATTTGGCGCTTTTCATGTCGTTTTCCCTTTGTTTGGCGGCCCCATCGCCGCTGCTCACATAAGTTCAAACGCAGGGCTGGGTGCATTCCGTCGCAAAAATCCAAAAAACTTTGTAGGCCTTTACCACCACCCCACGCCACAAAGCGACGCACCCCTCTTTTTTTCGGGGCAAAACAAGCGCATTATCCGGCTCAAACGAACGCGCGAGCTTCACAATGACAGATCAGACGATCGACACCACGACCGAGAATGACCGCCCCACATGGCCTGCCTTGGTCAAAGGCTTCCGCTGCCGCTGCCCCAAATGCGGCGAGGGTAAGATTCTGAAAAGCTATCTGAAGGTCAAGGACAGCTGCGACTCTTGTGCGCAAGAGCTGTTTCACCATCGGGCGGATGACGGTCCGGCGTACCTGACTATTCTGCTGGTCGGGCACCTGATGGCGCCAGCCCTTCATGTGTCTTATGTGGAGTTTCGCCCGGAACCGATGACCATGTTCCTGATCTTTGCCATCGGTTGTACGGCCTTGTCGCTGTTCCTGCTGCCCAGGCTGAAGGGAGCGGTTGTCGCGTACCAATGGGCGCGTCGCATGCACGGGTTCGAAAAAGCGCAATGACCTCATCCATCGGGTCGCGCAGCGCATGACAATAGACAAAACAGCAATACGGGATGCGGCAACGGTCATCGTTCTGCGAAATAGTATGACCGAGCCGTCCATCCTGATGGGACAACGCGGTGCAAAGGCCGTATTCATGCCCAATAAGTTCGTGTTTCCAGGCGGTGCCGTCGATGCCGAAGACAGCTCGGTCCCTTTGGCCACGTCCCTGCCCGCATTGTGCAGCGATAGGCTGGACGAAAAGTCCGAACCCGGTTTGCAAAACGCATTAGCCGCAGCCGCAATTCGTGAGTTGTGGGAAGAAACTGGGCTGATCCTGGGTGATCCCGGCACGTGGAGCGGTGTGGTTCCAAACGATTGGCAGGGCTTTGCCGACTTGGGTTACCGCCCATCGGCCAGCGCGCTGCAATTTGTGTTCCGTGCTGTGACCCCGCCGGGGCGCCCACGCCGTTTCGATGCGCGTTTCTTTCTGGTCGATGCCAGTGCTGTTCAGGGGGATCTGGATGATTTCAGCCGCGCGTCGGATGAGCTGTCCCATTTGCAATGGGTCCCGCTGGACCGCGCGCGCGAACTGGACCTGCCCTTCATTACCGAGGTCGTTCTTGCGGAAATAGCGGCTCGGGCCACAAATCCCGAACCGCCCACCACCGTGCCGCTATACCTGCATACCGAGGAACAAAGCCTATTTCTGCAGCTTAAAGGGTATCCCATGCCTGACGCGGACTAGGCGTCACCTCATACGGCTGATAACCGACGTCACCTCCGGCTTTTTACCGATTTCTGATTTGGCGGTTTGTCGCACGATGCGGCGCAAAGCTTCCTCCAGCTTGTCATCGTCGCGCAACGTCTTGGCATCGGCCCGCATCAGGAATTGGTTCAGGTCCTCTTCCAACACCTCAATCAGCGCCGCCCTCGACGTCCCGATTTCAGGCAAGCCCATCGTGTCACACCACGGCTCACCCAGCGGCTCGTCCTCTTCGTCCAGAATGACCGTCACGGTCACATGCCCGTTCAAAGCCATGCGAATACGGTCACGCACGATCCCGTCCAATGCCCCGACCTTGACGGTGCCGTCCAGATAGGTGCGGCCGGTTTCAATATAATCCACCACCTGCGGCGCATTGCCCGTCAGGTCGACCATCGTTCCATTGACGGCCAGAATGCCCGTGCGCCCATTGGCCTCGGCCAGTTTGGTGTGTTCACGCAGATGCCGATGCTCGCCGTGCATCGGGATCACCATCTGCGGGTCGATCAGGGCGTGAACTCTTTCAAGATCCGGTCGGTTGGCATGGCCGGACACGTGGTACAGACCTGAACTGTCATCCACCACATCCACACCCTTTTCGCTGAGCTGGTTCATGATAAAAATCACGCCGCGCTCATTTCCTGGAATGGTTTTGGATGAGAACAGGAACAGATCGCCCTCTTTCAGTTCCAGCCCGCGATACTTGCCCCGTGCCAGTTGGGCACTGGCAGCGCGGCGCTCGCCCTGGCTGCCGGTGACGATCAGCATCAGGTTCTGGCGCGGCATGTCCACCGCCTCTTCGGCACTGACAACCTTGGGAAAATCCGAAAGGATGCCGGTTTCAGTCGCGGCTTCGATCATCCGCCGCATGGCGCGACCCAGCAATACCACCGAACGCCCGGCGCGCTGGCCCGCTTCGGCCAATGTCTTCACCCGCGCCACGTTCGACGCAAAGGTGGTCGCAACAACCATGCCTTCGGCGCTTTCAACCAGCTTGGTGATCTCGGGGCCGACCTCGGATTCCGAACGACCCGCATGGCCAGAAAACACATTGGTGCTGTCGCAGACCAGCGCCTTAACGCCTGATTTCGCGACCTCGGCCCACAAATCGGGATCGAATGGCTCACCCACCACGGGGTTTTCATCCAGCTTGAAGTCACCAGTATGCACTATCCGCCCCTTGGGCGTGTCGATCACCAGCGCAGCACTTTCGGGGATCGAATGCGACACAGGCAGGAAGCCAATCGTGAAGGGACCGACCGAGACCTGCTCGGGCCAGGCCGATACCGTGCGGACCGCGTCCTCGGGGTGGCCATGTTCCTCCATCTTGCGACGGGCAATGTTGGCGGTGAAGGCGCGTGCATAGACAGGTGCGCCCAGTGCCTCATAGCAATGGGCCACAGCGCCGACGTGGTCTTCGTGCGCGTGGGTGACGAATACAGCCTCAAGCCGGTCCGCCCGTTCGCGCAGCCACGAGATATCGGCATGGATCAGATCAACGCCCGGCGTCGTGTCCATATCCGGAAAGGTCACGCCAAGATCCACCAAGATCAGACGCTCTTTCCCCGGCTTTCCATAGCCATAGACATACGCATTCATGCCAATTTCGCCGGCACCACCCAGCGGCAGATAGATCAGTCGTTCACTGCTCATGTCGAGCCATTATCCTTGTTATAGCGATGGATCACGGTCAGCCCGTGCATCGTCAGATCTTCTTCGATCGCGTCAAACCCGACATCCGCCTGATCGAACAAAGGCGCAAGCCCACCGGTGCCGACCACTTTCATCGACATGCCGTATTCTGCCTTGATCCGCGCAATCAACCCCTCGATCAAGCCGGAATAGCCCCAATACACGCCGGACTGGATACAGCCAACCGTATTCGTACCGATCACTTTTTCCGGGCGGGTAATGTCGATATGCGGCAAGGCCGCTGCGCCCTGATGCAGCGCCTCAAGACTAAGGTTCACACCCGGCGCAATGATGCCACCGACATAAGCCCCGTCCGAGGCCACAACGTCGAAATTCGTGGCCGTCCCGAAATCGACCACAACAACATCGCCGCCATGGCGGTCAAACGCGCCCACCGCGTTGGCCAAACGGTCCGGACCAGGGATTGTACCCTCGTCGATGCGCGGTGCCACGGGCAACAGGCATTCAGGCTTACCCACAACCAGCGGCCGACACCCAAAGAAGCGATCGGCAAAAATACGCAGGTTAAACACCACACGCGGCACGGTTGATGCAATTACCACGTCAGTGATCTCCGCTTCGATCCCGTAGTGTTTCACCAGCGTCGAATACCAAGTGAAATAGGCATCTGCCGTACGCGAATGATGGGTCGAGGTGCGCAGGGTACACAGGAACTTTTCGCCGTCCCAGATCGAGAAAACGGTATTAGTGTTGCCGCAGTCGATAGCCAGAAGCATCTGAGCCCCCTTTAGAAATACACGTCCGCCGCAGGAATGCTGACACGGCCTTTTGCGGTCTTTAGGACAAGGTTGCCGCCCGAGTCCACGGTTTCAAAGGTTCCAACCGTTTCAGATGTCGAGGTTCGCGCAGTGATTACTTCACCCAACCGGGCGGCGCGGGACAACCAGGCTGTGCGGATCGGTTCGAACCCGAAGGTCACGAACTGAGTTTCGTATTGCGCATAGGCCGCGGCCAATTCGGTCAGAAAATCCTCGGGCAACACAGCGGCACCGGTTTCCGACAACAGCGAGACTGGCCGCACCGCACTTTGTTCCACCGCATAGGCCGGGGGTGCTTCCGAGAGGTTTACACCAATTCCGATTGCCAGATGCGACACGCCCCCGCCCTTTCCGGTGCTTTCCAGCAGGATGCCCGCCAGCTTGCCCCCGTTCAACAGCACGTCATTGGGCCATTTCAGTGACAGCCCGTCAGCGCGACCAGTGACCGCGACACAGGCGTCGAACAGCGCCAAGGCCGCCACAAAGCTGCGCAAGGCCGCTTGTTCCGGTTTGCCTTGCGGTCGCATTAACAAGGTCGCCGCCAGGTTGCCCTTGGGGTTGGCCCACGCCCTACCCCGTCGTCCCCGCGCCGCCGTCTGGTGATGCGCCATGATCCACACAGGGCCCGGCGCCGTAAGGGCAAGCCGGGCAGCCTCATTCAATGTACTGTCGACTTCCTGCACGATGTGCAGTCCGTATCCTTGCGGCCAATCAGTCATGTCAAAAAGGCCCGGCCTTTTGACCGAGCCCCCTGTAATTGGACGTTAAACACGTCAGTTGACAAGCGTCGCTGCCGCAGCCGCAGCCGCGCCTTCGATGCCGAACTGATAGAAAACGCCCACCAGCATCAGCGCTGCCGACCCCATCAGCGCGACCCACAGAACCGGGGTCGAGTGGGTTTCGATCGGGTCTTCGTTCTCGGCCCCAAAATACATGTAGAACACAATCCGCAGGTAATAGAACGCACCGATCACCGATGCGATGGCTGACACGATCACCAATCCGGTTAGACCTGCGCTGATACCTGCCTGCCACACGCCAAACTTGGCGAAAAAGCCCAGCATGGGCGGAACGCCGGCGAGGCTAAACATCAGGATCAAAACTGCCAGGGCCTTACCCGGATCGCGTTTGGCAAACTGACGCAGAGCATCAATATCGGTGACAGGTTTTCCATCACGCTCCATCATCAGGATGAAGGCAAAGGTGCCGATATTCATGGTCACATAAATCGCCAGATACATAAGCATCGCCTTGATGCCCATTTCGGTACCCGCCGCCAAACCGATCAGCGCATAGCCCATATGAGCGATCGACGAGAACGCCATCAGTCGTTTGATGTTGCGCTGGCCAATCGCGGCAACCGCACCCAACAGCATCGACAGGACCGAGAGCAGCACGATTACCTGCTGCCAGTCCTTCACTACGCCACCAAAAGCGTCATGCATCAGGCGGGCAAACAGCGCCATCGCCGCCACTTTTGGCGCGGTGGCAAAGAAGGCGGTGATCGGCGTGGGCGACCCCTCGTACACGTCCGGTGTCCACATATGGAACGGCACGGCCGAAACCTTGAAGGCAAGACCCGAGATCAGGAAGATCAGACCGAACAGCAAACCAACCGAAACGTCATCGTGGTGAACTGTCTGTATAATGCCTGAGAACAGCGTGGTGCCGGTAAAGCCGTAAACCAGCGATGCACCATACAGCAGCAAGCCCGAGCTGAGCGCGCCAAGCACGAAGTACTTCAGACCGGCTTCCGTCGATTTGGCGCTGTCACGACGCAGTGCGGCTACGACGTACAGCGACAGCGATTGCAGCTCTAGCCCCATATACAGGGACATGAGATCGCCCGCGCTTACCATCATCATCATACCCACGGCAGCCAGGGCCACCAGCAAAGGGTATTCAAACCGCAACAGATCACGACGCGCCATATATTCCTGGCTCATGACCAGCACGGCGGCGGCAGACAGCAGGATTGCAATCTTGGCAAAGCGCGAGAACCCGTCATCAACGAACATGCCGTTGAAAGCCAAGTTGGTTCCATCGCCATTTGTCGCAATCCAGAAGGACAGCAGCGCCATCAGCCCCGCAGTCGTCCACACCAATACCGGCGCCAGCGCGTCTTTCGTTGTGTAAACGGCCCCGATCAAGGCGGCCATCGCATACACGGCCAGAATGATTTCCGGCAGGATTATTGTCAGATCAGCCTGGATCATGTCTCCAAAGCTCCCTTAATGCGAGGCGGCCGTCTGGGTCGCGGCCTCAGCCGCGGCCAGAGCCGTGTCATAGTTCGAAATCAGCGCGGCGGTCGAATTGCCGATCACGTCGGTCACAAGCGAAGGATAAACGCCCAGCAGGATGGTCATCACGATCAGCGGTGCAAAGATCAACCGCTCGCGCGAGCTCATATCCGTCATCGCCTTGAGGCTTTCCTTGATCAGATCGCCAAACACCACCCGGCGGTATAGCCACAGCGCATAAGCGGCTGAGAAGATCACGCCGGATGCAGCCACAGCAGTTACCCAGGTATTGACCTGGAACGCGCCCATCAGCGTCAGGAATTCGCCAATAAACCCGGAGGTACCCGGCAAGCCCACGTTGGCCATAGTGAACAGCATGAAGACCAGCGCATAGGCGGGCATGCGAATGACCAGACCGCCATAGGCATCGATGTCACGTGTGTGCATCCGGTCATAAATCACGCCGACACACAGGAAGAGCGCTGCCGAGATAAACCCGTGGCTGAGCATCTGGAAGATCGCGCCGTCGATCCCCTGCTGGTTCGCAGCAAAGATGCCCATGGTCACAAAGCCCATATGCGCGACCGAGGAATAGGCGATCAGCTTTTTCATGTCCTCCTGCACCAGCGCCACCAGCGAGGTGTAGACAACGGCAATGGCCGACATCCAAAGCACCAGATCGGTCATCACTGCCGATCCCACCGGGAACATGGGCAGGCTGAACCGCAGGAAGCCATAGCCGCCCATCTTCAGCAGGATCGCCGCCAGCACAACCGAGCCTGCTGTCGGCGCCTGAACGTGCGCGTCCGGCAGCCAGGTATGAACCGGCCACATCGGCATTTTCACGGCGAAGGATGCAAAGAAGGCCAGGAACATCAACGTCTGCATACCGCCGACGATATAAACGCCCAGCACGCTGAACCCTTCGGACGAGAAATGGTGGCTCATCAAGGCTTCGATATCGGTGGTGCCTGCATCGGAATACATCGCAACCATCGCCACCAGCATCAGCACCGAGCCGAGGAAGGTATAGAGGAAGAACTTGAAGCTTGCGTAAATCCGGTTCGCCCCACCCCAGATGCCGATGATCAGGAACATCGGGATCAGGCCGGCCTCGAAGAACAGGTAGAACAGCACCAGATCCAGCGCCATGAACACGCCCAGCATCAGCGTTTCCAGCAGCAGGAAGGCGATCATGTATTCCTTGACGCGGTCGGTGACCTGCCAGCTGGCCAGAATGGTCAGCGGCATGATGAAAGTGGTCAGCAATACGAACAGAACGCTGATACCGTCCACACCCATCTTGTATTTCAGACCCAGCAGCCACTCGGCCTCTTCCACCATCTGAAAGCCTGTATTGGATGGATCAAACCCCGTGTAGATACCGATCGAGACAAGGAAGGTCACCGTGGTCGCCACCAGGGCAACCCATTTCGCGTTGCGCTGCGCGGCCGCGTCCTCACCATGCAGAAACAGGGCCAGGATGCCTGCCGCCACTGCGGGGATAAAGGTGACGATCGAGAGGATATTATCCATTAGTGTGCGCCTCCGCCGATCGACATCCAGGTGACCAGGGCTGCGATACCCAGAACCATCCAGAAGGCGTAAGTAAAGATGTAGCCCGTCTGCGCCTTGCCTGCGAGGCGGGTAAAGAAGGGAATAACGCCCATCGAAACCCCGTTCAGGAAGCCGTCGATTGTATTGCCATCACCGCGTTTCCACAGGAACCGACCAAGCGCGACAGTGGGTTTGACGAAGATCGCGTCGTAGATCTCGTCAAAGTACCACTTGTTCAGCAGGAACAGGTAAAGCGGACGCTGGTTCTGCGCCAGCCGTCCCGGCAGGGACGGGTTCACGATATAGAACCAGTAGGCCATGGCAAAACCCAGCACCATCGCAACAAAGGGTGAGACCTTGACCCATTTCGGAGCGGCATGCGCATCGTCCAGAATGTGGTTGTCCGGCGCGATATAGATTGCGCCCTCGCCCGGCTCACCCGCGAAGACATAGTGGTGGTCGCCACCATGCGCATCCTTCTCGCCGTGCCCTTCATCGGCATGAGTGTCTTCGGCGTGCCCCTCATCAGCGTGTGCATCATCGGCATGTGAATCCGCTGTGCCATGATCGCCCGCCTCGGCATGCTCCGACGCCTCGGCCACCGGAATGCCATAGAACTTGCCGACCTTGTCCGCGTGACCAAAGAAGTTGCCGTACCAGATCATCCCGGCAAAGACCGCGCCCAAGGACAGCACGCCCAAAGGAACCAGCATACTCATCGGGCTTTCATGCGCGTGCTCATGCGTATGCTGATCACCGCGCGGCTTGCCGTAGAACGTCAGGAAGATCAGACGCCAGCTGTAGAACGCGGTGAACGCAGCCGCGATCACCAGCAGCCAGAAGCCATAGGCCGACCCACCAGCATAAGCGCTCTCGATGATGGCATCCTTGGACAGGAACCCGGCGAACCCGATGGTCGTCAACGGAATACCAACGCCAGTGATGGCCAGTGTCCCGATCATCATCGCCCAGAAGGTATAGGGGATTTTCTTTCGCAGACCGCCATATTCGGTCATCTCCTGCTCGTGATGCATCGCGTTGATCACCGAACCGGCCCCAAGGAACAGCAGCGCCTTGAAGAACGCGTGCGTGAACAGATGGAACATCGCTGCCGAATACATGCCCACGCCAGCGGCCACGAACATGTAGCCCAGCTGCGAACATGTCGAATAAGCGATCACGCGCTTGATGTCGGTCTGAACCAGACCCACGGTCGCGGCGAAAAACGCGGTCGAGGCGCCCAGTACGGTGATGAACCCGGTCGCGCCCGGCGCGAACTCCATCAGCGGCGACATGCGGCACACCAGAAAGACACCCGCGGTTACCATGGTCGCGGCGTGGATCAGCGCCGACACAGGTGTCGGGCCTTCCATCGCATCCGGCAACCAGGTGTGCAGGATCAGCTGCGCCGATTTACCCATCGCACCGATGAACAGCAGCACACAGATCACCTCGATGGCGTTCCAGTCACCCCACAGGAAGTGCAGCTGCGTTTCCGCCAGGTCAGGTGCTGATGCGAAGATGTCAGAGAAGTTGATGCTGTCCGTCAGGAAGAACAGCGCGAAGATCCCCAACGCAAAGCCGAAGTCACCCACCCGGTTAACGATGAACGCTTTCATCGCCGCCGCGTTGGCCGATGGTTTGCGGTAGTAGAACCCAATCAGCAGGTAAGACGCGACACCCACGCCTTCCCAGCCAAAGAACATCTGAACCAGATTGTCCGCCGTCACCAGCATCAGCATGGCGAAGGTGAAGAAGGACAGGTAGGCAAAGAAGCGCGGCTTATAGCTCTCGCCCTCGCGCCATTGCGGATCGTGAGCCATGTAGCCGAACGAATAAAGATGCACGAGCGCCGATACGGTCGTCACCACAATCAGCATGATCGCGGTCAGACGGTCCAGACGCACGGCCCAGCTTGTCGACAGCGACCCGCTCTCGATCCAGCGCATGATCTCGACTTGTTGGGTCACCCCGTCGAAGGTGAAGAACACGATCCACGACAGCAGACAGGCCAGAAACAGCAGACCTGTGGCGGTCCACATGGCGGCTTTCTCGCCAATGAATCTCCAGCCGAACCCGCAGAGCAGCGCGCCCACCAGCGGGGCAAAGAGGATGGTGGTTTCCATAGTTCTCTTAGCCCTTCATCATATTGACGTCTTCAACCGCGATGGTGCCGCGGTTGCGGAAGAAACAGACCAGAATGGCCAGCCCGATCGCCGCCTCGGCCGCTGCCACAGTCAGCACGAACAGCGTAAACACCTGCCCGACCAGATCGCCGAGGAAACTGGAAAACGCCACAAGGTTGATATTCACCGCCAGCAGCATCAACTCGATGCTCATCAGCAGGATGATGACGTTCTTGCGGTTCAGGAAGAGACCGAAGATGCCGATGACGAACAGCGTCGCCGCGACCGTAAGATAGTGTTCAAGTCCGATCATCGTCTCAAAGTCCCTGCCCCGGTTTCACGTCCTTCAACTCCATCGCCTTGGCCGGGTCGCGCATCATCTGGCCGACGATGTCTTGACGCTTGATGTCCTGACGGTGGCGCAGGGTCAGCACGATGGCACCAATCATGGCCACCAGCAGGATCAGGCCCGCGAGTTGGAACAAAAGGAAGTATTGATCATAAAGAATGACACCAAGCGCCTCGGTGTTGTGGCGGTCTGCCGGAACCGGTTGCGCCAGATTGGACGCCGCACCCTGCGCGCTGTCCCAGGCGCCGAAGGCCATGACAAACTGCATCAGGATGACCAGACCGATCAGCAGGGCCAGCGGCATATAGCGCGCCATCTCGGCCTTGAGCTCGGCAAAGTCTACGTCCAGCATCATCACCACGAACAGGAACAACACCGCGACCGCGCCCACATAGACGATGATCAGCAGCATCGCCACGAACTCGGCCCCCAACAGCACGAACAGCCCCGCCGCCGACAGGAAGGACAGGATCAGCCACAGCACCGAGTGCACCGGCTGGCGGCTGATTACCGTGAACAGCCCGCCGGTGATGGCACTGATGGCAAACAGGTAGAAGGCAAAGACGGTCATTGATCCTCATCCTCGTTATCGCCCATGACCTCTTGCGCCAGATCCAGCGCGCGGGTCATGGCCGGGATGCCGGCAAAGACCGACATCTGACCGATCGTTTCCACGATCTCTTGTTTCTTGGCACCTGCCTCAAGCGCGTGGCGCACGGTCTGACGCACGGCCGCATCCGCCTGAGCGCCCTGACAGGTCAGCCCGGCTAGCGTCAGAAGCAGGCGGGTTTTGGCATCCAGACCGTCCTTGTTGACGGTGTTGCCGAACATCATCTCCATGACCTCTTTGGGCATGGTCGGCCACAGCGCCTCGAACCCTTTGGGCGAGAAATTCTCCATCGCCGGGTTCATCGCCTTGGCCATGTCCTGCGCCTGCTTCATCATCAGCTCGAACGGGTTGGTGGGCGTGTCAGTCATCTGTACGGCGCGTCCATTTCCAGATTGCGGGCGATCTCGGCTTCCCAGCGTTCGCCGTTGTCCAGCAGCTTTTGCTTGTCGTAGAACAGTTCTTCGCGGGTTTCTGTGGCGAATTCGAAGTTCGGACCTTCGACGATGGCATCGACCGGGCAGGCCTCTTGGCAGAAGCCGCAATAGATGCATTTGGTCATGTCGATGTCGTACCGCGTGGTGCGGCGGCTGCCGTCCTCACGCGGTTCAGCATCGATGGTGATGGCTTGCGCGGGGCAGATCGCCTCGCACAGCTTACAAGCGATGCAGCGTTCTTCGCCATTCGGGTAACGACGCAGAGCGTGCTCCCCGCGGAACCGCGGGGAAAGCGGACCCTTCTCGTGCGGGTAGTTGATGGTAGCCTTGGGAGAGAAGAAATACTTCAGCCCCAGTTTCATGCCGACCCAGAAGTCCTGCAGCAAAAAGTACTTGGCGGCGCGGGTATAGTCGATTTGCGTCATGATCAGCCTCCTACGCTCCAACGAGCGAACGCGCCCCAGAACCAGTCGAATTTTGCCGCAAAGGCCACGAACACCACCCAGGCCAGCGAGAACGGAAGGAAGACTTTCCAACCCAGCCGCATCAGCTGGTCATAGCGGTAGCGCGGCGTGATCGCCTTAACCATCGCGAAGAGGAAGAAGAAGAACGCCATCTTGGCGACCATCCACAGTACGCCGTCCGGCAGGCCCGGGATCGGTGATAGCCAACCGCCGAAGAACAACAGGGTGGTCAGGGCGCACATCAGGAAGATGGCGATGTATTCACCAGCCATGAATAGCAAGAAGGGCGTGGCCGAGTATTCGACCTGATATCCGGCGACCAGTTCCGATTCCGCCTCGGGCAGATCGAACGGCGGGCGGTTGGTTTCCGCCAGCGCCGAGATGAAGAACAGGAAGACCATGGGGAAGTGCGGCAACCAGTACCAGCTGAAGAAGCCAAAGCGGCCATCTTGAGCGTGTACGATTTCACCAAAGTTCATCGATCCGGTCGAGATAATGACGCCAATGATGATCAGGCCAATCGAGACCTCATAAGAAATCATCTGCGCCGCTGACCGCAGCGAGCCGAGGAACGGGTACTTTGAGTTCGACGCCCAACCACCCATAATTACACCATAAACCTCCAACGAGGATACGGCGAAGACATACAGAATGGCGACGTTGATATCTGACAGGACCCAGCCGTCGTTAAACGGTATCACCGCCCAAGCAATCATCGCCAAGACAAAGCTTGTCAGCGGTGCCAGCATGAAAACCGTGCGGTCGGCCCCGGCGGGGATAACCACCTCTTTCACCACATATTTCAGCGCATCCGCTACCGATTGCAGCAAGCCATAGACGCCCACCACGTTGGGACCGCGACGCATCTGAACCGCCGCCCAGATCTTGCGGTCGCCATAGACGAGGAACAACAGCGAGATCATCACAAAGGCAACGACTGCAAGCACTTGCGCCAGAATGATGATGGCTATTCCGCCTGGGGTGTTAAAGAAATCAGCCATTGGTCCTCACACCGTGGGTATTCCGTTTTCCGCGTGTATTGCGAAGGCCATTTGCCTGTGCAATTTGCGGCTGGGTCGGCGCGTTGGTGTAAACAGCATCCGCCGCACTTGCGCCACCCTTATTGTTACGTTTCACGCGCATTATCACGGCCGCCGTAGTGTCGGCGCCTAAAAGCGATATGAAACAGGTCTGGTTCATTCCGCCGCGATCTTTCCGGCCTTGCGCGCCTGTGCCTGCGCCGATAGTTCCGCCATCAGTTGCGAGGCGCGGGCGATTGGATTTGTCAGGTAAAAGTCCTTGATCGCATTGCGGAAAGTTGCTGTGCCCAGAGGTCCAGCCTCCATCACCTGCACTTCGTTTTCGATCACCTCGTCGATGCGCGCCAGATGCGGCACCGCCTCGATCAGTGCGCTGCGCAGCTGCGCCAGCGAGTCGTAGGGTAGCGTCGCGCCCAACTCGGCTGACAAGGCCCGCAGGATCGCCCAGTTTTCCTTGGCCTCACCCGGCGCAAAACCTGCGCGCATGGCCAGCTGAGGACGGCCTTCGGTGTTCACGAACAGGCCGTTTTCCTCGGTATAGGCCGCGCAGGGCAGGATCACATCAGCGCGGTGTGCGCCCCGATCGCCATGGCTGCCTTGATAGATGACGAACGCGCCCTCACCGATCTCGACCTCGTCCGCGCCAAGGTTATAGATTACGTCCGCTGCGCTGATCGCATCCATGCCCCCTTCGTTGGTCGCATCCACGTCCATCGCACCCACGCGCGAGGCTGCCGTATGCAGAACGATCAGACCACTTTCTGTATTCGCAGCAATGGCTTGCGCAGCGGCTAGAACAGCGGCACCGTCAGCCTCTTGCAGCGCACCCTGCCCCACAATGACCAGAGACGCCTTGCCTTTGATCTCATCATCGCCGCCCATATCGACGACTTTTTGCAGTGCCGCGCGGTTGTCACCCATGTGGTGATACGCATAAGTCAGGTCGACTGACGGACCGACCAGAGCAATTTCGGCCCCGTGCGCCCATGCCTTACGGATACGCGCGTTCAAAACCGGAGCTTCCTCACGCGGGTTGGTACCGATCAGCAGAATACGCTCGGCTCTGTCTATATCCTCGATCGCAGCAGTCCCGGCATAAGCTCCACGGTTGCCCGCAGGCAGTCGGGCACCATCGGTGCGGCATTCGACGACACCGCCCTGACCTTCGATCATCTGTTTGAGCGCAAAGGCCGCTTCGACTGGCGCCAGATCACCCACGATACCCACCGGTTTCTCGGCCCCTTTCAGCGCCTCGGACGCTTTAGTCAGTGCCTCAGGCCACGAAGCCGGGCGCAGCTTGCCGTTTTCGCGAATATATGGGCGGTCCAAACGCTGACGCCGCAGACCGTCCCACACAAAGCGGGTCTTGTCGCTGATCCACTCTTCGTTCACGCCGTCATGGTTGCGCGGCAGGAAGCGCATGACCTCACGCCCTTTGGTATCCACCCGGACGTTTGAACCCAAGGCATCCATAACATCGATGCTCTCGGTCTTGGTCAATTCCCACGGGCGGGCCGTAAAGGCGTAAGGTTTTGAAGTCAGCGCCCCCACCGGACACAGGTCGATGATGTTGCCCTGCAGGTTCGAATCCAGTGTCTGGTTCAGATATGAGGTGATCTCGGCATCTTCCCCACGCCCCGTCTGACCCATCTGAGTGATCCCGGCGACCTCGGTCGTGAACCGCACACAACGGGTGCAGCTGATGCAGCGGGTCATCGCAGTGCCAACCAACGGCCCCAGATCCAGATCGTCCACCGCGCGCTTGGCTTCCTTGAAGCGGCTGCCCGACAGACCATAGGCCATCGCCTGATCCTGCAGGTCACACTCGCCGCCCTGATCACAGATCGGGCAATCCAGCGGGTGGTTGATGAGCAGAAACTCCATCACCCCTTCGCGGGCCTTTTTGACCATGGGTGAGTTCGTTTTGACCTCCGGCGCTTGCCCTTCAGGGCCGGGGCGCAAATCGCGCACCTGCATCGCGCAGGACGCCGCAGGTTTGGGCGGGCCGCCTACAACCTCAACCAGGCACATCCGGCAATTCCCTGCGATCGACAAACGTTCGTGATAACAGAAACGCGGCACCTCGACCCCGGCTTGCTCACAAGCCTGGATCAGGGTCATCGCACCATCGACTTCGATTTCCTGCCCGTCGATATTGATCTTACGGAGGTCAGACATCGTCTAGTTCGCCCTCAAATAAACGCCAATGGCGCTGTTTCTTTCGATTTCCTTCTGCCCCAGCGTGCAGAAGGAATTGGGGTTTTCGTAGGTGACACCGTGTTGGGCCAGATACGCCTCGCCCTTGGCGCGCATCCGGTCCTTTTCGGCATCCGAATCCACATACGCCCGGATTTCATTGTCCGAGTATCCCAGTTTGTTCGCTTGTGACTTCAATCCCCACAGCACACCGATCGCTTTCAGACGCCGCCCGCTGATCGAAGGGCAATATTCCGAAATCTCATTTGCAATTGCGATGTAATAGAGTTCGTTGTCGATTTCTTTGACTTCGCGCAAGGGCGGTTTCGCCTCGGCGATGGTGGGCAAAGCCAGCACAGACAGCAGCGTCAACATTTTCACACTGGACATGACAATTCCTCTCGTCTTGGGAAACCCAAGACGACCGGCAGTCGGGGTGCTATGCAATAACATCCCCCGTGTCATCGAGTGATATGCGGACACGCGCGTCATGGTCGCTGGCAAGCTCCTGCAAAGGTCAACTTGTCATCGCTGACACGCAAGTTCTGGGGTTCAGTGTCGGGACCGACCTTCCACGCTATGCTGGAAGAACCGAAGTTCTTGATGCAGAATTTCGTCCCCTCGTACCGTCCCGCTTCGCGCGCGCCGTCCAACGAGGCAGAAACCCCATTCACAACCACGGTGAACTCGGTCGGCATCGCCTTTTTATCGACGGGCTTTGCCTTGGCCCGAAAAAACTTACCGTCAAAGAGGACACGATCACTGGACGACGTGATGCCACCGCACGCCGAAATAAGTGACAAGGCGAACACCCCAGTCACCAAGGATACACGGCCGACACAGCCTTTTCGCCCGAACATCTGATATTTCCCCCAAGTCTTCATCAAAACGCCGCCACTATTGCCATAATCCCCATCACGACCATGCAGGCCCAGGCGATGACATACAGAACCGAGCGCAAACCAGCAGACGGTTTGCCGATACCGCGAATATGCACCACTAGCATTATCAGGCGCGCCAGCAATGCGACCGAAGCCAGCAAATTGACCCAAAATGGGCTGGCCCCCATGAGAATCGCCGCGACGATGACCGTCAGATAGGCGGGCAGCGTCTCGGTCCCGTTCAAATAGGCGCGATTCAGGCGATAGGCCTTGTCAGCATAGTCTTGTTCGGGTGTGGCCCCCGGTGCCAACCCTTTGCTTTGTTTCGCCAAAGCGGTGAATGGCGACATGAACAGAAGCACGAGCGTAAAGATCACTATCGAGGCGATTGCGTGTCCGTATTCTGAAAAAACTTCCATTACTTTATCTCCATGCCGCAATTGCGAAGCATTTGGTGACAGCGAATTTCTTAAGTGGCATCCGACAATCTCCTCGCAGCTTTTCGAGCCTGCCAAAATGCCATGGACCCGGTAACCACGATTATTGCGCTAAATATCGGAAGGTTTAGCGACCCTCCATAACCAAGGCCGGCAGATAGAAAGGACAGCGCGAACCCAATCATTATAGGTCCAGCACCCAAGCAAACCGCCACAACAGTTTTCGCGCCATTTGCTCTCAGCAAAACCACCAGGGCAGAAACAATCAAGCCGATACCGACAACAGACAGATATGATGAAATAACCGCCATCTTACTCCGCCGCCATCGCGCCCATCCGGCCCGATTTCTGGGCCTTGATGCGATCTTCTATCTCTTCGCGGAAGTTACGGATCAGGCCCTGGATCGGCCAGGCGGCCGCATCGCCGAGGGCGCAGATCGTGTGGCCTTCGACCTGTTTGGTCACATCGAACAACATGTCGATCTCTTCCAGCTCGGCCTCGCCGCGCACCAGACGGTCCATCACGCGCATCATCCAGCCGGTGCCTTCACGGCAGGGCGTACACTGACCGCAACTTTCATGTTTGTAGAATTTCGACAGCCGCCAGATCGCCTTGATGATGTCCGTGGACTTGTCCATCACGATGACCGCAGCAGTCCCCAGGCCCGAGCCCAGATCGTTGCGCAGGTGGTCAAAATCCATGATCGCATCGCGCATGTTCTCACCGCGCACACAGGGTACCGAAGACCCACCCGGAATTACCGCCAGAAGATTATCCCAACCGCCGCGAATGCCGCCGCAATGGGTTTCGATCAGCTCCTCAAAGGGAATAGACATTGCCTCTTCGACCACGCAGGGGTTGTTCACATGACCCGAGATGGCAAACAGCTTGGTACCCGCATTGTTCTGACGACCAAAGCCCGCGAACCAGTCGGCACCGCGACGCAGGATGGTCGGCACAACCGCAATAGATTCCACGTTGTTCACCGTCGTCGGGCAACCATAAAGCCCCGCGCCCGCCGGGAACGGAGGTTTCATCCGCGGCATGCCTTTCTTGCCTTCAAGGCTTTCGATCAGGGCGGTCTCTTCGCCGCAAATATAGGCCCCTGCCCCGTGATGCAGGAACAGGTCGAAATCCCAACCCGAACCGGCAGCGTTCTTGCCCAGCAGACCAGCGTCATAGGCTTCGTCAATCGCGGCCTGCAGCGCCTCACGCTCGCGGATATATTCGCCGCGCAGGTAGATGTAACAGGTATGCGCATTCATCGCGAAAGACGCGATCAGGCAGCCTTCGATCAGCGTATGCGGATCATGGCGCATGATTTCACGGTCTTTACAGGTGCCGGGCTCGGATTCATCCGCGTTCACCACCAGATAAGCCGGACGACCATCACTTTCCTTGGGCATGAACGACCATTTCAAACCGGTTGGGAAACCCGCACCGCCCCGACCACGCAAGCCCGAGTCCTTCATCGTCTGAATGATCCAGTCGCGCCCATTGCCAATCAGGCCAGCTGTGCCGTCCCAATGCCCGCGGGCCTGCGCGCCTTTCAGCGTACGCTCGTGCATCCCGTAGATGTTGGTAAAGATCCGGTCCTGATCCTTCAGCATCGCGTGTTACCTTCAGCTATCCTGACGCATGCGCCAGAGTTGAAAAATGTTGACGCCTGCATAGATGAATCCCGCCAAAGCAGCGAAATCAAACAGCAGCGCAAATCGCCCCGGCAATCCCAGCGCAGGGCCGATGAACAATGTCATGGCAAGCCAAAGCAGCATGGTCGCGGCGATGACCACCCCGATATGACGGCCCTTGCGGGCTATGGCCTGTTCCTTGTCCTTGTCCATCTCATCCTTCATGCCCCGAATGGGCATGCGTCCTAGTCTTCGTAAGTGCCGTCTTCCTTGACACGTTTGGCGAACTCGGTTTCTTCACCCGCCGCCAGCTTACTGGCCTGTTCGATCCAGCCATCCCGCTCGATCCTGCCTTTGAACTTCAACCGCGCATCGACCCAGGCCACCTGCGCTGGTGTCCAGGCTGCGATCTGGTCGTAGTGGTAAAAGCCCAACTCGTTCAGCGTTTCTTCCAGCTTGGGCCCGACACCTTTGAGCATCTTCAGGTCATCAGCTTTTCCATCGCGCGGCGCGGTCAGGGTTTCCGGCTGGTCTTCTTTCGCCTTCGCCTCTTCGGCCTGTTTCACCGCAGGCTTGCCCGGTGCCGGTGCTTTCGGAGGTTTCGGTGCCGCCTTGGTCGCCGCAGCCTTACCGTCCTTACCCAGCCAAGGGGTCAAGATCGGCACTTCTGTACCGTCGATCCGCTTGACCGTATCGCCCAAATCAGTCGCCAGTGCGACACTGGCATTATACTGGGTTCTGCCGCTGTCATATTCCGTCAGGCTGGTCAGCCCCTTAAGAGGTTCGGCTGCATAACGCCCATTCTGTGGACCCGGCGTCGGTACTTTGCCAGCAACCAAATCGTCGAGGATTTTGCCAAAGCTCTCGGTGGTCAGATCCTCGTAGTAGTCCTTACCGATCTGAGCCATCGGCGCATTGGTGCACGAGCCGAGGCATTCCACCTCTTCCCAGCTCAACTTGCCATCAGCCGAAAGCTCGTGCGGCTTGGTTGCGATCTTTTCCTTGCAGACAGCAATCAGATCCTCGGCCCCGCAGATCATACACGAGGTCGTGCCGCAGACCTGAATATGCGCCACCGAGCCAACCGGTTGCAACTGGAACATGAAGTAGAACGAAGCAACCTCAAGAACGCGGATATAGGCCATGCCCAGCATGTCGGCGACGGATTCAATCGCCGGACGGCTCAGCCATCCCTCCTGCTCCTGCGCGCGCCACAGCAGCGGGATCACTGCGCTGGCCTGACGGCCTTCGGGATATTTGGTGATCTGCGCTTCGGCCCATTGCTGGTTGGCAGCGGAGAAGGCAAAGCTTTCGGGTTGTTCTGGGTGGAGGCGGCGGAGCATTAGCGGTCAATCTCTCCAAATACGACGTCCATGGTGCCGATGATTGCGGCGACGTCGGCCAGTTGGTGGCCCTTGGCGACATGGTCCATGGCTTGCAAGTGTAGGAACCCCGGCGCGCGCAGTTTGGCGCGGTAGGGTTTGTTGGTGCCGTCGGCGACCAGATAGACGCCGAACTCGCCCTTAGGGGCCTCGACGGCGGCGTAAACCTCGCCTGCAGGCACGTGGAAGCCTTCGGTGTACAGCTTGAAATGATGGATCAGGCTTTCCATCGAGGTCTTCATGTCCGAGCGTTTCGGCGGGGTGATCTTGCCGCGGGCCAGAACGTCGCCCGGGCAGTCACGGATTTTGGCGATGGCCTGCTGGATGATCGACAGGGACTGGCGCATCTCTTCCATGCGGACCAAATAGCGGTCATAGCAGTCGCCGTTCTTACCGACAGGGATCTGGAACTCGAACTCGTCATAGCATTCATAGGGCTGTGCGCGGCGCAGGTCCCAGGCCAGACCCGATCCACGCACCATCACCCCCGAGAAGCCGTATTTCTGGATGTCATCCTCGGTCACCACGCCAATATCGGCATTACGCTGTTTGAAGATGCGGTTTTCGGTCAGCAGACCGTCGATGTCATCGAGAACGGCGGGGAATTCGTGGCTCCAGGCCTCGATATCGTCCAGCAGTTCTGGCGGCAGGTCTTGATGGACACCGCCGGGGCGGAAATAGGCCGCGTGCAGGCGGGCACCACAGGCACGCTCATAGAACACCATCAGCTTTTCGCGTTCCTCGAACCCCCACAGAGGCGGCGTCAGCGCGCCGACATCCATCGCCTGAGTGGTCACGTTCAGCAGGTGGTTCAGGATACGGCCGATCTCGGAATACAGCACCCGGATCAGCGAGCCACGACGCGGCGCTTCAACCCCGGTCAGTTTTTCGATGGCCAAACACCAGGCGTGCTCCTGATTCATCGGTGCCACATAATCCAACCGGTCGAAATATGGCAGGTTCTGCAGGTACGTCCGGCTTTCCATCAGCTTTTCGGTGCCACGGTGCAGCAGGCCGATATGCGGATCACAACGTTCGACAATCTCACCGTCCAGCTCAAGCACCAGACGCAAAACTCCGTGCGCCGCAGGATGTTGCGGGCCGAAGTTGATGTTAAAGTTGCGGATTTTCTGTTCTCCGCTCAGCGCGTCCGTGCTGCCGTCATCGTATCTTGAGCCGTCCATCAACGCCCCCGTTTGTTCTTTTTCGCTTCGGCCCGAACCCGAACCTTTTCAGCTTCGGCAGCTTTGGCCGCGACCCCTGCAAGCAAGACGCCCAATGCGCCCAAAACGATCAGTTCACCCATCATGTCAGCGGCGCTCCAGCTCTTGCAGTTTCAGCCCGACCCACCACAGCAACGCAATCGTGCCAAAGGGAACCAGACAGAGCAGACACCAGTATTTGTTGATCCCGAAAAACGGCAATATCTTCACCATCGGAATGATAGTCAGCGCAGACAGGATCAGCCACCAGATGCCACCCATTATTCAGTCTCCTGTTTTTCATCCCCCGGAAGAATGTAGTTCGCGCCTTCCCACGGGGACATGAAATCAAACTGACGATATTCCTGCACCAACGACACAGGCTCGTAGACCACGCGCTTTTGCGCCTCGTCATAGCGCACCTCGGTATAACCAGTTGTCGGGAAATCCTTGCGCAGCGGATGGCCGCGGAACCCATAGTCGGTCAGGATGCGGCGCAGGTCCGGGTGGCCCGAGAACAGGATGCCGAACATGTCGAACACCTCACGCTCGAACCAGTTGGCCGAGGGGTGTACGTCAACGATCGAGGGCACCATGTCTTCTTCGCGGATTGAAACCCGCAGGCGGATGCGCTGGTTCTGGTACATCGACAGGAAGTGATACACCACGTCGAACCGCTTGGCCCGTTCGGGGTAATCCACGCCAGTGATGTCAACCAGTGACGAAAACTGGCAGTTTCGGTCGGATTTCAGGAACTCCACGAATTCCACAAGGTTCGAAGGCGCCACATCCACGTTAAGCTCGCCATGGGACACATCCCAGGACAGAACGCAATCGGCCCGTTTCAGTTCAAGCTGCGCGCCGAGTTCTTTGAGTGCTTCGCTCATCAGCTCTCTCCTCAGCGTACAATGGTGCCGGTACGGCGGATTTTGCGCTGCAACTGCATCAGACCGTACAGCAGTGCTTCGGCGGTCGGTGGGCAGCCAGGCACGTAGATGTCCACTGGAACCACGCGGTCACAGCCGCGCACAACCGAATAGGAATAGTGGTAATACCCCCCGCCATTTGCGCAGGACCCCATCGAAATCACATAGCGGGGCTCGGGCATCTGGTCGTATACCTTGCGCAGCGCCGGGGCCATCTTGTTGGTCAGCGTTCCCGCCACAATCATCACGTCCGACTGACGCGGAGACGCGCGCGGGGCAATCCCGAACCGTTCCGCATCATAGCGCGGCATCGACGTGTGCATCATCTCAACCGCGCAACAGGCCAGACCAAAGGTCATCCAGTGCAGCGATCCGGTGCGGGCCCAGTTGATAATGTCTTCGGTCGAGGTCAGCAGGAACCCTTTGTCCTGAAGCTCGGCATTCAGGGCCTGGGTGGCGACTTCTTTGTCGACGCCAGCGGTGTTTGCACCCGTCATCACTCCCATTCCAAGGCCCCCTTCTTCCATTCATAGGCAAAGCCGATGGTCAGAACGCCCAGAAACACCATCATGGACCAGAATCCAACATCGCTGATGTCCTTGAAGCCCACGGCCCACGGAAACAGAAAGGCGATTTCCAGATCGAAGATGATGAAAAGAATCGAAACCAGATAGAACCGGACGTCGAATTTCATCCGCGCATCGTCAAAGGCGTTGAAGCCACATTCATATGCGCTGACCTTTTCAGGGTCGGGATTGCGGACTGCCAGAACCACAGCCGCCAGAATCAGGACGATTCCAAGGCCGACAGCAACGGCCAGAAACACCAGAATCGGGAGATACTCCCGTAGCAGGTCTTCCACGAATAGCTCCTTTCCTGCGCAACCCAGTCGGGGGGCGCCGTCAATTGGCGTGTTGACTGGACATTCTCTATCCGCGCGGGGTCAGAGGGTCAACCAAACACAGTCGCAGACAGGAGTAATAATCCACTTGTCATGCCCTGTGATCCGGGAAAGGTGATTCCTACCGCAACTGCAATGAAATTAAGGCTTAAACCTAACTTTTCCATACAGGTTTTCGCTTTTCAAAGAATGCGCTGATTCCCTCTTTCGCCTCGTCCGTCTCCCATCGGTCCACCAGGGCTCGGATCGTTTGGTCGATCACGGCATCGTCAATCTTGGGCCCCAGCTCGCGGATCAGTTCCTTGGCCGAGGCGACCGCGCCTGGTGCGCACGAAAGGTAGGGCTGAACCTCGGCTTCGACTGCATCATCCAATTCGGTGGCCGGAACAGTTTTGGCTAACAGCCCAAGCTCAACCGCCTCAGCGGCATCAAACATCCGGGCCGACATGAACACGCGTCGCGCCCGCGCTTCGCCCATGCGGGCGATTACATATGGACCAATCGTCGCCGGGATCAGACCCAGCCGCGTCTCGGTCAGGGCCATCTTTACGCTGTCCAAGCCAATGGCCACGTCGCAAACAGCAGTCAGCCCAACACCACCGCCAAACGCGTTGCCTTGAATCGCACCTATCAGCGGGCGGGGCATGGTGTTCAGCGCCTGCAACATCTCGGCCAGCTTGCGCGCCTCGGCAAACCGCGTTTCGGAGTCGGCGGCCATCTGGTCCTGCATCCAACCCAAGTCACCGCCCGCACAGAAACTTTTGCCCGCCCCGGTCAGCACCACCACGCGCACTGTGTCATCTGCACCCAGTTGCGCGGCCGCTTGTGTCAGTTCGGCAATCATCCGCGCCGACATCGCGTTGTGCTTTTCCGCCCGGTCGAGCGTCAAAGTCGCAACTCCACGCGCGTCTGTGGTCACCGAGATCGTTTCAAACATGCCCGCCCCTCACTCTAGCCGCATGGCCCGCGCCATTTGCGCAGCCTGTTCCACAATTTCCAGATCAAGCCCGGTCTCATAGCCCAGCCGCTCCAGATGGGCGGCTACGGCCTCGGTGGCGACATTCCCGGCTGCTCCGGGCGCGTAAGGGCAACCGCCCAGGCCACCAACCGCCGTATCAAAGGTTCGTACGCCCAGTGCCAGCGCAGCGTCTATATTGTCGATGGCCCGCCCGTTGGTGTCGTGAAAATGCCCCGCCAGCCGGGTTACCGGCACGCGTTCGCGTACGGCCAACAGCATATGCGCGATGGTATCGGGCGTTCCTTGCCCGACTGTGTCACCTAATGAGACCTCGTAGCAGCCCAGGCCGAACAGTAGATCCGCGACCTCCGCCACCTTCTCGGGCGGGGTTGGGCCATCATAGGGGCAATCGGTCACGCAGGACACATAGCCACGCACCGGCAGGTCAATGTGGCGTGCGGCCTCGAGGATCGGCGTGAACCTCTCGATGGATTCGGCAATCGTGGCGTTGATATTGGCTTTCGAGAACCCCTCGGAGGCCGAAGCAAACACCGCAATCTCATCCGCCTTGGCCGCCAAGGCATCCTCGTACCCTCGCATGTTGGGCGTCAGCGCGGCATAGCGCACCCCATCTGCCCTTTTTATTCCCGCCAAAACTTCTGCACTGCCGGCCATCTGTGGCACCCATTTGGGCGAAACAAAACTAGCCAATTCGACCCGCTTAAACCCCGCCCGGCTGAGGCAATCGACCAAAGCCACTTTCTCCGCCACCGGAATCTCACGCTGTTCATTTTGCAGGCCGTCGCGTGGACCTACTTCGAAAATCTCGACCCGCTCACCCATGGCTGCGCTTCTCCCGGTTTTGTTTCGTTTCCTGTTCGGATGGCGTGACTGTGCCACGCGATGCGGCGCGCGAACAGGTCACTCTTCTTTCAACCTGATCAGGGCCGCTCCGGCTTCGACCTGCGCGCCGTCCTCAGTCAGCACCTCGGCCACGACACCGTCACGTGCGGCCAGCAGGGAATGTTCCATCTTCATGGCCTCCAAAATGGCAAGCCTGTCCCCCTCACTCACCTCTTGGCCCACGGCGGCAAACACCGCCTTGACCAAACCAGGCATGGGGGCTTCGATCACGTTGGTATCGCCTGCAGCGCTTGCATCGCGGTCCAGCGGATCAATAATGTCAAACGCCTGCCCGTAGGTATCAAAGACCGTGATCCGCGTACCCGAAACCGACACCTGCGGCATTGGGCTGCCGTCAATGGACCAGATATCGTTGCTCCGCTCGGCAATGACAGTATCTTCCCCGACCTGCCAAACCTGACGATTTGAACCTTCAACCTGAACGTCCAGATCAAGGGTGTCATCTGCCTTTAGCTGAACTGCACGGTGCAGCGGAGCCCACAGGGAAAACCCAGTCTCTTCAGTCGTATCGACCAAATCCAACGCCGTCATCGCAGCCGCCACGCATGTCGCTGCCGAATTCGGTGCTACCTGTGTCAGCGCATCAATATCCCGCCCGATCAGCCCGGTATCCACATCACCTGTGGCGAAACCTTCATGCCGGGCCAGCGCGCCCAGAAAGGCGAGGTTGGTCACGGTGCCCGCGACCTCGGTCTGTTGCAGGGCACGATGAAGCTGTTCCAGTGCAACCGCGCGCGTGGGGCCATGGACGATGACTTTGGCGATCATCGGGTCATACCAAGGGCTGATCGTATCACCCGCACGCACTCCGCTATCGGCACGGCAGGCCGTAGGGAATTGCAGATGCGTCAGGGTGCCCGTTGCAGGCAGGAAGCCCTTGGGCACGTCCTCGGCATAGAGGCGGGCCTCAAATGCGTGGCCAGTGATGGATAGATCGTCTTGACGTTTCGGCAACGCTTCACCAGCGGCGACCCGCAATTGCCATTCGACCAGATCGACCCCGGTGATCGCCTCGGTCACGGGATGTTCTACTTGCAGGCGCGTGTTCATCTCCATGAACCAGAACCGATCCGGGCGTAGACCGTCCGAGGCGTCGACGATGAATTCAACCGTCCCTGCCCCTTTATAGCCAATCGCCTCGGCCGCGCGCACGCCCGCCTGCCCCATCGCCTCGCGCATCTCAGCCGTCATACCCGGGGCCGGAGCTTCTTCGATCACTTTCTGATGGCGGCGTTGTAACGAACAGTCGCGTTCGAACAAATGCACCGCGTGGGTGCCGTCGCCAAAGACCTGCACCTCGATATGGCGTGGTTTGGCAACGAATTTCTCGACCAACACGGCGTCATTACCAAAGGCGGTTTTCGCCTCGCCACGGGCGCTGTCCAGTGCAGCGGCGAATTCCTCGGGGCGTTCGACCAGCCGCATGCCCTTGCCGCCGCCACCTGCCACTGCCTTGATCAACACAGGGTAGCCGATGGTTTCAGCAGCGCCCGCCAGATGTTCGGGGTCCTGATTGTCACCGTGGTAGCCCGGAACAACTGGCACGCCTGCCTGCTCCATCAGAACCTTGGCCGCATCCTTAAGACCCATTTTGCGGATCGCATCCGCCGAAGGGCCGATAAAGGTCAGGCCCGCCGCCTTAACCGCATCAACGAAATCAGGGTTCTCTGAAAGAAAACCGTACCCCGGATGGATCGCCTGCGCGCCTGTGTCCAACGCAGCCTGAATGATCACGTCGCCTTTAAGATAGCTATCAGCCGGAGCCGCGCCGCCAATATGCACCGCCTCATCTGCCATCTGCACATGTTTTGCCGAGGCATCCGCGTCGGAATAGACCGCAACACAGGAGATGCCCATTTTTTGGGTCGTTTCCATGACCCGAAAGGCAATCTCGCCTCGGTTGGCAATCAGGATTTTATTGAACATGTCTTACCCCTCAACAGCCAGGTCTTCGACTAGACGGAACCGTTCGCACAACAACTCCATCTCAGGATCAAAACCGCCATTGCGCTCGAAGTAACGGCGATGGTCCTCGCGCCATCCTTCAAGCGTTTCATTCTCTCCCTCGGCCAAAGCGAAGTCAGCGGTCACGTCGCAGAAACGACAGATCGAGACATCGATTGTTTCGATGACCAAAGCCGGGTTGTCATCCCATTCCAGAGCGATATCGCGCCGCCCGACAACCGGTGTCTCAGGGCTTCCGTCCGGATAGTAGCGCAGCGCCCCACAAGTTGCTTTTTTTTGGCCTGAGCGCACCAATGCCAGCAATTCAGCACTCAAGGCAGCGCTATCGCCGAACTTAAAAGTCTGTGCGTCCGGGTAGCGGGCCATTACTTCTTTCAGGTCCATGCACATCACATCCTGAACACGCCGAAACGTGTCTCTTCAATTGGGGCGTTCAACGCAGCGCTTAGCGACAGGGCCAGCACATCGCGGCTTTTGCGCGGGTCTATTATGCCGTCGTCCCATAATCGGGCCGACGCGTAGAGCGGGTGCGATTGTTCCTCGAACATCTCCAGCGTCGGGCGTTTGAACTCGGCCTCCTCCTCGGCGGACCATGTTCCGCCCTGCCGTTCGATCCCGTCTCGTTTGACGGTGGCCAGAACGCCCGCCGCCTGCTCACCTCCCATCACGGATATCCGTGAATTCGGCCAGGTCCACAGGAACCGCGGCTGATACGCTCGTCCGGCCATGCCATAGTTCCCGGCCCCGAACGAGCCACCAACCAGCATCGTGACCTTCGGCACGTTCGTCGTGGCCACAGCTGTCACCATCTTGGCCCCATGCCGTGCGATGCCTTCATTTTCGTATTTTCGGCCCACCATGAAGCCTGTGATGTTCTGCAGGAACACCAATGGGATTTTGCGCTGCGAGCACAGCTCGACAAAATGCGCGCCCTTCTGCGCGGCCTCGGAAAACAGCACGCCGTTATTGGCGATGATCCCGACCGGGCAACCTTTGACATGGGCAAACCCTGTCACCAGCGTCTCGCCAAAGCGCGGTTTGAACTCATCGAAACGCGAGGCATCGACCAGCCGTGCGATCACCTCGCGGATATCGTAGGGCGTACGCAGATCGGCAGGGACCACACCCAGAATTTCCTCGGGGTCATAGGCCGGGTCCTCGGGGCTGGCCCAATCCACCGTTTGTGGCTTTCGGAGGTTCAGCGATCCGACCGCGCGGCGCGCCAATGCCAGCGCGTGGGCGTCATCCTCGGCCAGATAGTCGGCCACGCCGGACAGGCGGGTGTGCACGTCGCCGCCGCCCAGATCTTCGGCGCTGACAACCTCTCCGGTCGCTGCCTTGACCAAGGGTGGCCCGGCCAGAAAGATCGTGCCCTGCTCTTTCACGATGATCGTCACATCCGACATCGCAGGCACATAGGCCCCGCCCGCCGTACACGACCCCATCACAACGGCGATCTGAGCGATCCCCTTCGCGCTCATCCGCGCCTGATTGTAGAAGATGCGGCCAAAGTGATCGCGGTCGGGGAAAACTTCATCCTGATTGGGCAAGTTCGCACCGCCGCTATCGACCAGATAAATACAGGGGAGGTTGTTTTCCTCAGCTATCTCCTGCGCGCGCAGGTGTTTCTTGACCGACATCGGGTAATAGGTGCCACCCTTCACTGTGGCGTCGTTGCACACCACCATAACCTCGCGCCCCTGCACCCGGCCAATGCCCGCGACAACCCCGGCAGCAGGCGCGGCATCGCCATACATCCCATTTGCCGCCGTCGCGCCGATTTCCAAGAACGGAGACCCCGGGTCCAACAGGTTCGCCACACGACGGCGCGGCAGCATCTTTCCCCGAGATTCATGCCGCACACGGGATTTCTCACCACCGCCCATGCGGGCGGCTTCGGCGGCGGCTGAGATTTGCGCCAGAGCGTCGAGATGGGCCGAACGGTTTGCCTTGAAGCCCTCGGAGGCGGGCATGGCTTTGGATGTGAGTTTCATTGTTGCACCTCATCAGCAATTCGCTCCAAGGATCGCCACTGCAACCATTCTCCGGTTTTCAGATACGCGTCGCACCACACATCTGGTGAAATATCGGCAACCGGAGAAGAGTCACAAACGTCAAAAACATCTTCGACCAACTGTCTATACGTTCGCTCATAACCCCGCGCACGCCAGGTCGTGCCGTTAATGCTTAGAGGAAGGTCATCTCGAATTTTGCCCGACAGTAAAGAGACCTGCTTTGAAAATTCTACAAAACACTGTTGCTGTTTGTCTCTTGCACGACCGATCACACAGTATTGAATGGCGAGATCCGCGCAGTTGGTATCCATGAACATCCCGTTGGCAGGCTGTGTTAGTTGTGTACACCCTTCAAACCACGCCAAAACATCAACTGGGACCGGACTGTTTTCCGCTAGCGCTTGGCAAGCGAATGACACTGGCAAAAAATAAACTGCTAGTTTGTGTCTCATACCTTTACCTCCCCCGCCGCACGGGCTTTCAATTCCTTCCGGATCACCTTTCCCGTCACTGTCATCGGCAATTCCTCCAGAAACGCCACCTCGCGCGGGTAGGAATACTGCGCGAGACGGTCCTTGACCCAATCCTGCAATTCCCAGCCTGAGGCTTCGCCCCCAGGTTTCAACACCACATAGGCCTTCACGATCTCGGTCCGCAGCGGGTCGGGCTTGCCAACCACACCCACTGTCGCCACCGCCGGGTGGGTTAGCAGGCAATCCTCGATCTCAGCGGGACCAATGCGGTATCCGGCTGAGGTAATCACGTCGTCATCGCGGCCTACGAAACGCAGATAGTCGCCTTCCCACACGCCGCGGTCGCCGGTGATCAGCCAGTCACCCCTGAACTTCTCGGCGGTGGCTTCGGGCCGGTTCCAATATTCCAGCAGCATCGAGGCCGAGCCGCACCGGATGGCCACGTCGCCCTCTTCATCGGTCGGATTGCCGTCCTCATCAATTACCGCAACCTCGTGCCCCGGCACTGGCCTGCCGATACAGCCAGGTTGCACCGGGAAATCCTCGGCACAGGACGACACGACCATGTTGCATTCCGTTTGGCCGTAGAATTCGTTGATCGTCAGGCCAAACGCCTTTTGTCCCCAGGCCAGCATCTCGGCCCCCAGAGGCTCACCGCCCGAAGCGACTGAGCGCAAGCCGGGGATGGCCTGATCGGCCGCCTTCAGCATGCGAAGTGCGGTCGGAGGGAAGAACACGTTTCGCACCCCGCCGCGTGCGATCAAGTCGGCGCAGGCTGCGGGGGTGAACTTCTCCAACCGTGCCGCAACCACGGGAATGCCCAGCGCAAGCCCGGGCATCAACACGTCGAACAGTCCCCCAATCCAGGCCCAGTCGGCAGGCGTCCACAGACAATCGCTGTCGCGCAGGTGGTTGTGGCTGATCGAAACACCCGGCAGGTGGCCGGTCAGAACCCGGTGCCCATGCAGTGCGCCCTTGGGGGTGCCCGTGGTACCCGAGGTGTAGATCAGCACCGCAGGATCCTCGGGACCGGTATTGGCACAAGGGAAAGGATCATCCGACGGTGCAATCTGATCGACCAATACCGGCTGGGCCAGATCGCCCAGCAATGCCACCCCTTCGGCATCGGTCAGCACCCATTGCGCGCCTGCGTCCCCAACGCGCGAGGCCAGCGCATCCCGCTTGAACAGCTTGAACAGTGGCACTGAGATCGCGCCAAGTTTCCAGATCGCCAGATGCGCCGCTGCGCACCAGGGTGACTGGCTCAGCAACACACCCACGCGGTCCCCGGGCTGCACCTGCTGTTGCAAATCATGCGCGATCCCGTCGGTCATACGCGTGAGTTGGCCAAAGGTCACAACCTCTCGGTCGCCGTCTGTCAGGTCAATGATCGCGACGCCGTCACGAGGATGCGCCAAGCATTGTCGCGCCATATTGAGCTGATCCGGAATATCCCAGACGCCCGCCTTCGACATACCAGGTATGCAGCTATCGGGATGCATGCGCAAAACCCCTTGTTTTTCTTACTCTTGGCGGGCGCGGGCGACCTCCCGCTCTCACAGAAACTTGATGCAGATCAGAGTTCGCGTCGGCCCGGTCCTGCACAAGCGACTCATCAACAAATTCAAAGGCCATAAAATGACCAAAACACTCGCCGCTTTGACGCTCTCGACTGCGCTTGTCGCGCTTGCCGCCCCCGCCATGGCCCAGAACCAAGGTGACTGGACCGTGGGTGTTGGTGTTGGCTATCTGGACCCGAAATCCGACAACGGAACCCTGGCTGGTCTTGATGCCGACATTGACGCAGACACCAGCGCGATCTTCACAGTAGAGTATTTCGTCCGGGACAATCTGGGCATCGAACTGCTGGCTGCGACCCCGTTCAGCCACAGCATCGCGTTGGGGGGCACCGACCTGGCCAGCACCAAACACCTGCCGCCCACCCTGTCGCTGAACTATCACTTCGCGAACAACAGCGCCTGGAAGCCCTATGTTGGCGCCGGTCTGAACTACACCATCTTCTTTGACGAAAAATCCGCGCTTGGGGATCTGGACATCGACAACTCCTTCGGTGTCTCGCTGCAAGCCGGCCTGGACTACATGGTCACCGAAAAAGGAGCCGTGCGTCTGAACGTGCGCTGGTTCGACATCGACTCGGACGTCAAACTGAACGGCACCGATATCGGCACCGCAGAAATCGATCCCTGGCTGGTCGGCGTATCCTACGTCCATCGCTTCTGATCCTTGTCTTAAACGCCCCGCCACCCTTTGGCGGGGCGTTTTGCTCAGCGCATTTCGCCCATCAACTCGCGTCCGATCAGCATTCGGCGAATTTCACTGGTGCCCGCGCCGATCTCCATCAGCTTGGCGTCTCGGAATATCCGGCTGACCGCTGAGTCCGACAGGAACCCGGCCCCGCCCATCGCCTGCACAGCCTGATGCGCCTGCGTCATCGCCTGTTCCGAGGCGTAAAGGCAGCACGCCGCCGCATCCTGACGGGTCACATCCCCCCGATCACAGGCCTTGGCGACCTCATAGACATAGGCCCGCGCGGAATTCATCGCGGTGTACATATCGGCGATTTTGCCCTGCATCAGTTGGAAGCTGCCGATCGGTTTGCCGAACTGCTTACGCTCGGCCAGATAGGGCATGATCTCATCCAGACAGGCGGCCATGATGCCGGTGCCAATCCCGGCCAACACAACACGTTCATAGTCCAACCCTGACATCAGAACGGCTACACCCCTGCCCTCTTCGCCCAGAACGTTTTCGAACGGTACCTCGACGTCCTCAAAAATCAGCTCGGCCGTGTTCGACCCCCGCATCCCCAGCTTGTCGAAATGCGGAGAGGTCGAGAAACCCTTCATCTCTTTCTCGATCAAAAAGGCCGTGATCCCTTTTGAGCCCGCATCCGGGTCCGTCTTGGCATACACGACCAGCGTGTCCGCGTCCGGCCCATTGGTAATCCAATATTTGTTGCCGTTAAGACGATAATGATCGTTACGCTTTTCCGCGCGCAGCTTCATCGACACAACGTCCGATCCGGCCGAGGCTTCGGACATCGCAAGCGCGCCAACATGGTCACCCGAGATCAGGCGCGGCAGATATTTCGCCTTCTGCTCGTCATTGCCGTTCAGCTTGATCTGATTGACGCACAGGTTCGAATGCGCCCCATAAGACAGCGAAACCGAGGCTGAAGCCCGCGCCACTTCTTCCACTGCAACGGTGTGGGCCAGATAAGACATCCCCGCCCCGCCATACTCTTCGGGCACGGTGATCCCTAACAGCCCGAGGTCACCCATCTCTTTCCACAGCTCATTGGGAAAGGCGTTCGATTGATCGACCTCGGCCGCCATCGGTTTGACCCGATCCTGCGCCCAGCGATGCACCATCTCGCGCAGGGCGTTCACATCCTCACCCAGATCGAATTGCATTGTGGCCGTGAACATGTTGCGACCTCCTCATCGAATTAATGAACACTTGTTCAATAATTAGGTAACAGCGAATCCTCCACGGGTCAATGAGAAGGCTAGCACCAAAGAAAATGCCACCCCGAACAGGATGGCATTTTTCAAGAATAAAGCGTGCGCCAAAGGCGCACTCAATTGGATCACGATTGAAACACAGCCCCAACTTCGGCCCGGATGATGCGCGCGATCAGACGGCAGTCGTCCAGCGAAAAGGTCAACGGCACGCGCATATCCATCACCCCGGCAAGGATACGGTCACTTGCGGGCAACGGCGTGCTTTCGGCATAGCGCCAACTGTCGTAGCGCGAGGTAAAGCCAGTCGGCTCGGCCCCACCGAACCACTTGATCTCGACCCCCCGTGTGGCGCAACGACTGATGACTTCAGCGATACGCTCCGGCGTCCAGTCGAGCAGCAGGAACTGGATCGACGAACCAACATAGGTCTCTTGTTCGGGACGCTCGACGATAGTCAGGCCAGGGGTGTCCCGCAGGCCGGTCGCGATCTCGTCATAGCGTTCGTTCCAGCGCCGCACCTGCCGGTCAAGATCACGCAATTGCGGGCGCAGGATCGCAGCACGCAAATTGTCCATGCGGCCGGACACATTAGGTGTAGTGTATTTGATCTTTTCAAACACCTCGGGCCCCGGCGCGGCAAGGTGGCGTTCATACAGCATGTAGGAACCTGAAAGCATCGTGGCCTTTGCTGCAAGCACCTCATCATCGGTGATCAGCAGACCGCCTTCACCGGAATTGACGTGTTTGTACGTCTGGCAGGAGTAACACCCAATCGCACCCTGACGCCCCGACAATTGGCCGCGCCAAGCGGCACCCATTGTGTGGGCGCAGTCTTCGATCACCGCAACGCCCGCCGCATCACACATCTGCATCAGCCGATCCATGTCGCACAGATGCCCGCGCATGTGGCTGAGCATCAGCACCCGCGCCTGATCCAGCTTGGATTCAAGATCATCCAGATCAATCGTCAGATTCTCAGTCACGCCCACAAAAACCGGCCTTGCCCCGACCGAGGCAATTGAACCCGGCACAGGCGCCAGCGTGAAAGCATTGGTCAAAACCGGGTCACCCGGCTGCACCCCCACGGCCCGCAACGCGGTAGCCAATGCATACCCCCCAGACGACACAGCCAGACAGTATTTCGCCCCCATTTGCGCCGCAAACTCTTGCTCAAGCAGCGCGGTTTCGCCCAACTCTCCGGGCACGACGTTATAGCGATGCAGACGCCCGTGGCGCAGAACGGCCATGGCGGCGTCAATCGCCTCTTCTGGAATAGGTTCCTGCTGGGTGAAGCTGCCAGTGAATGTCTCGGTCATGGGCTAGTTCTGATCCTGCAAAGGGTTGGGGTCAAGAATTTGTGCCGCCGCACCAATCAGCCCGGTGACCAGCTCAGGCAGATCATCAAAGTGATGTAGCAGTGCTTCGGGCTCCAATGCGGCCATATCTTCCCCGGATGGGCCAAACGTCACCAGCACCGAGGGTACGCCCGCCGCCCGCGCCGTATTTCGGTCGGTGTCGGAATCGCCGATCAGCACACACAAATCGGGATGCCCCCCGGCCCGGCGCGCGGCTTCGCGCAGTGGTTCGGGGTCTGGTTTGCGCACGGGCAACGTATCTGCGCCCACCAAAGAAGCAAACTGGTCCCGCACGCCCATCTGGGTCAGCAACTGATCAGCCAGAGCCTCGGGCTTATTAGTGCAGATACCCACGCCATAGCCTTGGGTCCTCAACATCTCGACGGCTTCAAGCGCGCCGGGGTAGAACCGGGTGTGGGTGTCGATGGCTTGCGCATAGGCCTCCAGCAGCGTCGGGTAATAGGCGTGGACGGTATCCTCATCATAAGCGCCGACCCGCTTTAGCCCGTGGGTCAACATCATCCGCCCACCCCGCAAGGCAACGGCTGCGTCATCATCGTGAACCAGGACATCCCCATGCCCCATCTGGCGAAAACAATGGTTGGCCGCTGCCAGCAGATCACCCGACGTATCGGCCAAAGTTCCGTCCAGATCGAAGATTACCGTGCGCATTGTGTCTCCTGCCTCGGCGGTTTATTGCCGTCTCGTATTGCAAACGGCAATCTTGTTTGATCCGCGAACCGCTTGCGCCTTTGCCCTCAGCGGATAAAACGGACTGCAACAAAACACAAAGAGAAATCGATTTCATGAGCACTGCCCTTGTCATCCTTGCCGCCGGAAAAGGCACCAGGATGCATTCGGATATCCCCAAAGTTCTGCATCCTATCGCGCAGGTCCCGATGCTGGTCCACACCATGCGCGCCGGAGGCGTATTGTCGCCCGAACGGACCGTAATCGTCACCGGACACGGGGCGGAAGCCGTGGCCAAGGTCGCCACAGCCGAGGATGACGCGGCGCAGATCGCCCTACAGGAAGAGCAGTTGGGCACCGCCCATGCCGTCGCACAAGCGCGCGACGCGCTGGACGGATTCACCGGCGACGTCGTAGTTCTGTATGGCGACACTCCGTTTCTGCAGCCCGATACGCTTAAACGCATGATCGCGGCGCGGGCGGAAAACGATCTGGTCATTCTAGGGTTTGAGGCTGCTGAACCGGCGCGTTATGGTCGGCTGGTAATAAGCGGCGACAGCCTTGAGCGGATCGTAGAATTCAAGGACGCATCAGATGAAGAGCGCGCGATAACATTCTGCAACTCTGGCCTTTTGGCCTGTGATGCGCAGACATTGTTTTCCCTGATCGACGCGGTAGGAAATGACAACGCGGCTGGTGAATACTATCTGACCGACGTCGTGGAAATAGCGCGCGCGCGCGGTTTGAAAGTCACCGCAGTCGCCTGTGACGAAGCTCAGACATTGGGTGTGAACTCGCGCACCGATTTGGCTGCGGCAGATGCGGTGTTTCAGGCCAATGCCCGTGCCGAGCTGTTGGATCTTGGTGTCACCCTGATGGCACCCGAAACCGTTTATCTGGCCGCCGACACCATCATCGGGCGCGACACGGTAATTGAGCCCAACGTGGTTTTTGGCCCCGGCGTCACAGTCGAAAGTGGAACTACAATCCGGGCGTTTTCACATCTGGAAGGCTGCCACGTCAGCCGGGGTGCCATAGTTGGACCTTATGCCCGCCTGCGCCCCGGTGCCGAGTTGGCAGAAAACACCCGCATCGGCAATTTTGTCGAGATCAAGAACGCTGAGATCGCGGAAGGGGCCAAGGTGAACCACCTTAGCTATATCGGCGACGCTTCGATCGGCGCGACCTCGAATATCGGCGCGGGAACGATCACCTGCAATTATGACGGCGTGATGAAACATCGCACCACAATTGGTGAGAATGTCTTTGTCGGCTCAAACACCATGTTGGTGGCCCCGGTGAAGGTCGGAGACGGTGCAATGACGGCGACCGGCACAGTCGTGACGCGAGACGTCGAGCCCGACGCGCTGGCCGTGGCCCGCGCCAAGCAGGACAACAAACCCGGTTATGCACGTAAATTGTTTGATGTGTTGAAGGCGAAGAAGGCTCGCCGCGACAAAGGAGCCTGATCCATGTGTGGAATTGTAGGTGTTCTGGGGCAACACGAAGCCGCCCCTATTTTGGTTGAGGCGCTGAAACGGCTGGAATATCGCGGCTATGACAGCGCCGGTATCGCCACTGTCAATGATGGCGAACTGGGGCGGCGTCGGGCTGTGGGCAAGCTGGTTAATCTCAGCGATTTGCTGGTGCATAATCCTCTGCGCGGAAAATCGGGCATCGGGCATACCCGTTGGGCAACGCACGGCGCACCCACAGTGACCAACGCGCACCCGCACAAGGCGGGTCCTGTGGCCGTGGTGCATAACGGCATCGTCGAAAACTACCGCGAATTGCGGGCTGAATTAGCCGAACATGGCGTCAATTTCGTCACAGAGACCGATACCGAAACCGTAGCCTTGATGGCCGAGCATTATCTGAACAATGGACTGTCGCCCGTTGATGCAGCGTTCAAGACCATCGAACGGCTTAAAGGGGCCTTTGCGTTGGCCTTTTTGTTCGACGGGCAGGACGATCTGATCGTTGCGGCGCGTAAGGGCTCACCTTTAGCCATTGGACATGGGGACGGCGAGATGTACGTGGGTTCGGACGCCATTGCGCTGGCCCCGCTGACGGATCGCATCACCTATCTTGAGGAAGGCGACCGGGCGGTCCTAACCCGCACCTCGCTTGAAATCCGCAACGAAGCCGGTGAGTTGGCCAACCGCGAGACCCGCCAAATCAAGCTGGATCAGACACGGGCCGACAAGGCCGGTCACAAGCATTTCATGGCCAAGGAAATCGCCGAGCAACCCGTGGTGGTGGCTGAGGCAATCCAATCCTACCTGCCCACTGGTGGCAACGAGATTACCCTGCCGTGTGAGCTGGATTTCAGCAAGCTGGACCGTCTGACCATGGTCGCCTGCGGAACAGCCTTTTATGCCTGTCTGACGGCGAAATATTGGTTCGAACAATTGGCCAGAATGCCCGTCGAGGTCGATATCGCCAGCGAGTTCCGGTATCGCGAACCTCCGATCCCCGACCGCACAGCGGCCTTGTTTGTCAGCCAGTCGGGCGAAACCGCCGATACGCTGGCCGCGCTGCGCTATTGCGAGGGTAAGGCCGATAAGATCGTATCGGTGATCAATGTCCCCGAAAGCTCGATCGCGCGCGAAAGCGACATTGCCCTGCCGATCCATGCCGGTGTTGAGATCGGTGTGGCCTCGACCAAAGCTTTCACTTGTCAGCTAAGCGTATTGCTGATGCTAGCGCTCAAGGCGGCTGCGGATCGGGGCACTCTGAGCGATGAGGAACTGGCTGATCATGCCGCTGCACTGCGTGGATTGCCGACCGCACTGAACGCGGCTTTGGATCAGAACCAGTCCATCAAGGCCTCGGCCCAACGCTTGTCCGAGGCGCGCGATGTGCTGTTCCTGGGCCGCGGCCTGATGTATCCACTGGCAATGGAAGGTGCGCTGAAACTGAAGGAAATTAGCTATATACACGCTGAAGGTTATGCATCTGGCGAGCTAAAACACGGTCCCATCGCCCTGATCGACAAGCACATGCCGGTGGTGGTCATGGCCCCGCGCGATACGGTGTTCGACAAGACCGTGTCGAACATGCAAGAGGTCATGGCACGCAAAGGCAAGGTCATTCTGGTCTCGGATGATGACGGCGTTGCCGAGGCCGAGGATGGGGTGTGGAGCACTATTCGCATGCCCCATATCCATCCCAGCCTTGCCCCGATCCTGTATTCGGTTCCGGCGCAGCTGCTGGCCTATCATACGGCTGTCGCCAAAGGTACGGACGTGGACCAGCCGCGCAATCTGGCGAAATCCGTTACCGTCGAATAAGCCAAGATCGGGCCGCACCCACGGCCCGTTTCACCAACAGGGCGGCAAACATTGAATATCTATCTGGACCAGATCAAGGCTTATGCTGACCCCGAGCGCGCGAGCCAAATGGCAGCCTATCACAAGGTCGACCGCCTCTATCTGGGTGTCGCGAACCCCGTTCTGAACGACCTGACAAAAACTTGGCGTCAAGACCTGGATGTATCTGAGCGCGTGGAACTGGCGGATGCCTTGTGGCAGACCAATATACACGAGGGCCGTCTGGCCGCAGCCAAACTGCTGACCCAGGCCCGGATCCGGCCTGATGAGGCAGTCTGGGATTTACTGTACAGCTGGTTGGCCGATTTCGACGCCTGGGCCGCGGCCGATCACGCCTGCATGGCGATGCAAAAACGCCTGTCGGCCGATCCCAGCCGGTTGGATCAAGTGGAAATCTGGACGGTCTCAGATCACATGTGGACGCGGCGCGCAGCGCTGGTGGCCACCCTGCCCTGGACCAAGCAGAACCACCCCAAACCCGACGATCTGGCTCGGCGCGAGCGTATCCTCGGCTGGGCAGCAAGCTATGTGCCGGACCGGAACTGGTTCATCCAGAAAGCCATTGCCTGGTGGCTGCGTGATCTGTCCAAACACGACCCTGTCCGCGTCCTTGCGTTTTTGGCCGAACACGGGGACGCAATGAAACCTTTCGCACGCCGCGAAGCCGGAAAATACCTGAAAGATCAGTTGGAATAGACCTCAAGCTCAACCAATTCGTCGAACGGCAACAACAAGGCCCGCATCGCATCCAGAGATAACCGGCTGCCGCCGCTTTCGGGTCCTGGCGCTGGAACCAGAGTGATATAAGCCTGCGATCCGGTTCTGGGAACGACCACGCGACCGGTGAATTCGACGTCGACCAGCGGAGTTTCCAGCCAACGGCCCGGCGTGGTCGGATCGCCCAATCCGGCTATGGTCGTCTTTGCGCCCACCCAGCCAACAGAAGTGGCCGCAACAGACTCTGGTTCAACTGCTTCCTCTGTCACAACCTCTTCGACCACGACGTCTTCGGGTTCAGAAGGCGTCTTTTCGCCCCCAAACACCCGATCTGTCGTGGACCGTACGGTGTCGCATCCGGCCACCAGAATACACAAAGCGAATAGCATATATCTCATGCCGTCAGCCTATCGCCCTGCGCTCATCTGTACCAGCGCAAAGGAAACTTCGCCCTTGTCGCAGGCTGGTCGCGGCTTTACCTATGTCGCATGACTGCTCCGCTTATCGACCCATTCGCACGTGCGATCACCTATCTCCGCGTGTCTGTCACAGACCGCTGCGATTTCCGCTGTGTTTACTGCATGTCCGAGGACATGAAGTTTTTGCCAAAGAAAGACCTGCTGACGCTGGAAGAGTTGGACCGCATGTGCTCGACCTTCGTGAAGTTGGGGGTTGAAAAGCTGCGCATTACCGGTGGTGAGCCGCTTGTACGCCGAAATATCATGACGTTTTTCAACAGCATGACCCGGCATCTGGACAGCGGCGCGTTGAAAGAACTGACGCTGACCACCAATGGCTCACAACTGCACCGCTTTGCCGATGACCTGTACGCCGCAGGTGTGCGTCGGGTGAACATCTCGCTGGACACACTGGACGACGATAAATTCGCTGAGATCACCCGCTGGGGTCGTCTGAAGCAAGTGCTGAACGGAATCGACGCGGCGCAGAAGGCCGGGCTGCGGATCAAGATCAATGCGGTGGCCCTGAAGGGCTTCAACGAAGTAGAATTGCCCACGATCACGAAATGGTGTGCGGAACGCGACATGGACCTGACCTGGATCGAGGTCATGCCCATGGGCGATATCGGCAATGAGGATCGCCTGGATCAATACTGGTCGCTCAAGGACGTTCGTAAGGAATATGAGAACCATTATTCCGTGACCGATCTGGCAGAACGCAGCGGCGGGCCAGCGCGTTATGTTCGCCTAGAGGAAACCAGCCAAAAGATCGGCTTCATCACCCCTCTGTCGCATAATTTCTGCGAAAGCTGCAACCGCGTACGTCTGACCTGCACCGGTGAGCTGTATATGTGTCTGGGTCAAGAGGATATGGCCGACCTGCGGGGTGCCCTGCGTGATCACCCCGATACCGAGCAACCTCTCGAAGACGCGATCCGCGCGGCGATCAATCTCAAGCCTAAGGGGCATGATTTCGACTATTCCCGCCAGTCGGTCGACGGCAAGATGAGCCGTCACATGAGCCACACAGGCGGCTGACGTGCCGGACAAGATGGGCCGACCGACGCTGCTGTATCATCTATATTGCGGCCTGACCTCTGTTGCAGGGCCGTTCGTGTGGCGCACCGTACGGAACAAGCTGCAAGCCGCGGATGTTTCCGTAACCCGGCAGCAGGAACGCCAAGGCCGTGCCAGCCTGCCCCGCCCCGACGGCCAACTGATCTGGTTCCACGCCGCCAGCGTTGGTGAAACCCTTTCGGTTATCAGCCTGATCAAAAGGTTGGGTGAACGTCTGCCGGATGCCGAGTTTCTGATCACCTCTGGTACGCCCACTTCGGCCGCGTTGATCGAAAAACGCATGCCACCGCGAACGCGGCACCAGTACCCGCCGCTGGATACGGCTGGTCCCGTGCGGCGCTTTCTGGACCACTGGCGCCCGAATGCCGGTATTTTCGTCGAAAGCGAAATCTGGCCCCGCCTGATTGTCGAAGGCGCCAGCCGTGGCATCCCCTTGGTTCTGCTCAACGCACGCCTGTCGGACAAATCCGTAGAAGGCTGGAAGAAACGCCCGGGCACTGCACGTTTCATTCTGGATCACTTTCGCCTGTTCCTGACCCAGAACGACAAGACCGCGCAAAACCTGATCGATATGGGTGCGCCTGCTGATCGTGTACAGCCGGGCACGAACCTGAAGGCCATGTCTGACCCCTTGCCGATTGATCAGGCCACGTTGTCCGACATCCGCACACAGACCGGCGCCCGCCCCGTCTGGATCGCCAGTTCGACACATGCCGGTGAAGAGGAAACTGTTCTCGCCGCCCACACAGAGCTGCTCAAACGCTGGCCTGACCTGCTGCTGCTGCTGATCCCACGCCACCCTGAACGCCGAGCCGAGGTGGCCAGTCTGGCAACCCAAGCTGGGCAAACCGTGGCCATCCGTTCGAACGGCGATACAATCACCGACAAAACGCAGGTCTACATGGCCGACACGCTGGGTGAAACCGGGACATGGTACGCGCTGAGCCCCGTCGTATTCCTCGGGGGATCACTGAAGGAAATCGGCGGCCACAACCCGTTCGAACCGGCACAGGCGGGTGCGGCTGTAATTACAGGGTCCGGTTATTTCAACTTTGCAGAAACCTTTGCCCCACTAGTCGAAACTGGCGGAGCACTGGAGGTTCAATCCGCCTCAGAACTGGCCGAGGCTGTGGCGATCTGGCTGTTGGATCAAACCGCATTGGACACAGCTCGTGCTGCCGCAAAATCCTGCGTGAACACCCAGCGATCAGCACTGGACGCAATTGTCGAGACACTGTGCACCGAACTCAACTTATCTGGTTCGGGTCCATCTTCATCTGGCTAAAAATACGTCGGGGAGCGCGAGGGGCTGGCCCCTCGCCACCCAACGCCAAGATCAGGCCGCTGGCATCCGCTGCTCGACAATTTCAGCCCACCAGCTGCACCCAGCTGGAATGGCCTCATCATTGAAGTTGTACTCAGGGTGATGCACCGCCGCCGTGTCACCATTGCCAACCAGAATATATGCCCCCGGTCGTTCTTCGAGCATAAAGGCAAAATCCTCACCGCCCATGATCAACGGTGCCTCATCGCAATTGCCCGCCACCGAACGTGCGACATCCGCTGCAAAGCCGGTCTGCTCATCACTGTTCACCATCACCGGGTAGCCCAGGTAATAAGTCACATCAGCCGTTCCACCAAACGTCGTCGCGATTCCGTTGCAGATCTCTTTGATGCGCTTTTCTGCCATTTCCCGCATCTGCGCACTCATCGTGCGGACGGTGCCTTTGATCTGGACCGTCTGCGGGATGACGTTAAAGGCCGTCGACGAGGTTTCAAACGACGTTACTGAAACCACGACCTGATCCACCGGATCAGCGTTGCGCGATGCCACCGTCTGCAGCGCAAGCACCGCCTGTGCCGCCATAACGGTTGTGTCGACCGTCTCATGTGGTTTCGCCGCGTGACCGCCCTTGCCCTCAAAGGTGATGTCGAATTGGTCCGTGGCCGCAAAGAACGCGCCGGGACGAATGGCAAAACTGCCGACAGGACGACCGGGCCAGTTGTGCATGCCATAGACCTCTTGGATACCCCAGCGGTCCATCATGCCGTCCTCGCACATCTCGCGGCCACCTCCACCGCCTTCTTCAGCGGGTTGAAAGATCACCACGACCGTGCCGTCGAAATTCCGTGTTTCCGACAGGTATTTCGCCGCGCCCAGCAACATCGCCGTATGCCCGTCATGACCACAGGCATGCATAGCCCCATCGGTCTTGGAGGCATACTCCAGACCCGTTGCTTCATGTATCGGCAGCGCGTCCATGTCAGCCCGAAGGCCGATCACCTTGCCGCCCGTGTCGACTTTGCCCTTGATCACCCCAACGACCCCGGTGCGGCCAATCCCGGTGACAACCTCGTCGCAACCAAATTCCTTCAGCTTCTCGGCGACCAGGGCACTGGTGCGGTGCGTATCAAACAGAATCTCGGGGTTTTCATGAATGTCGCGCCGCCATTCAGTGATCTCCCCCTGCAATTCGGCAAAACGGTTTTTGATCGGCATAGTCTTCTCCCATCTTTTTCTATTTGCCCCGGCTTTATCCCGGCGCGGAATTCCCAAGTCAGTCCAAAGAGGCGGGTCGCAGCGCGCCGGACAGCAGGACAATCAGGACGGCCAAGGGCAATAAAACCATGAACGCCAGTCGTAATGTAAGCATCTCGGCCAGAATCCCAATAAGCGGCGGGCCGATCAACAACCCTCCGTACCCCAGCGTGGCGACACTGGCGATAGCTTGTCCCGGCGGTACATGCGGATCATTGGCTGCACGGCTGAAGGCCAACGGCATGATCACCGCATAGCCAACTCCCATCAGGGCAAAGCCCGCCAAGGCCAACCCCGCCTCTGATGCCGAGACCACACCGAACACGCCCAATGCCGCACAAACACCTCCGAAGCGGGCCGTTGCGACAGGACCAAACCGCGCGATTGCAAATCCGCCAGCCAGCCGAAACGCCACCATCGTCACCGAAAACACGGCATATCCCAACGCAGCGACGCTTTCGGCGGCACCGGTTACGTCACGCAGGTATATTGCACTCCAATCCGCTACGGCACCTTCCCCCAAAGCGCCGCACAGCGCAGTGAACCCAACCAGGATCAACGCGCCGGACGGCAGGGCAAAGACACTGCCGTCATGTGAGACAGCTCTGCGCGACGTCCACTTAACCCAGGACAGCGCCAGCGCCAGCGCCACGACAACTCCGCCAGCCAGTAAAAAGTGCTGCATCACTGTCAGTCCCAGCTGCACCGCCCCGTATCCGCTGAGCGCGCCCAACCCGGCGCCCAAACTCCACATCGCGTGGAACGAGGACATGACGGGCTTGTCATAGGCTTGCTCGACCTCGGCGGCCCAGGCGTTCATGGCCACATCCATCGACCCGTGAAAGGCACCGAATACGAACAGGAACCCCGCCAGCGCCCAGAACCCATCGGCCACGGCCAACAGGATCAGAGACAACGTGTACAGCATCGCAATAACCCGCGTGATGGCTACGGCCCCGAACCGATCACTCAACCGCCCTGTCACCGGAAACGAACACACAGCCCCCGCCGCCATGAACAGCAGACCATAGCCCAATGCCACATGCGTCAAATCCAGCCTGTCCCGCACGGCTGGAATGCGAGATGCCCAAATGCCAAACAGCGCGCCGTTCAGGATGAACATGGCAGCAACGGCCCGCCACGCGGTCACAATACCAATCACCGGATTTCCTTCGCAAAAAGCGTCGAACCCTTCTGTTCTACAGACTAAGTGGGGTTTGGCAATTGCGGATCATTCCAAACGTTTGCGGACGTGACGGATTGCAAACCAAACCAATGCGACCACGGGGATCGTCACCGCGGCGGTCAGCATGCCCTTGCTGATGCCAGAGGCCGTCAACGGGTACAGGAGGTAACTAACCAGTGACACCGCATAATAGCTGATAGCAACAACGGACAGCCCCTCGACCGTGTGTTGCAACCGCAAGGCCAGATCGGACCGGCGGTCCATGCTTTCCAGCAGCGCCTGATTTTGCGCACTGCGTTCCACATCCACCCGCGTCCGTAAAAGTTCGCCTGCTCGGATGGCCCTGTCGGACAATGCCTGAAGGCGGCGTTCTGTAGACTTCACAGTACGGATCGCAGGGTCATAGCGGCGCATCATGAAATCAGCAAAATTCTGACCGCCTTCGAAACGCTGTTCCCGCAACACTTCGATCCTTTGGTTGACGATAGCTTCATAAGCGCCCGTCGCTCCGAACCGGAAAGAACACCGGGCCGACAAAGTTTCGAGTTCAATCGAAGTCGACAACAATTCCTGCAAAAGCTCGTCAGGCTGGGCCGAGTTGTCGGTCATCAGTCCCATCAATCGGGTTAGTTGCCCGTCCAGTTCTCCAATACGCGGCATCAACTGCTTGACGCGCGCAAATCCAAGCATGGACATCGCCTTATAGGTTTCTATCTCGCAAAGGCGCTGGACAATTCGCCCTGTCCGGCGCCGCCCAGTGCCTTCGGCCACAAACAATGCAAAGCGCATATGACCTGCTGGATCGATACGAAAATCGCTGGCGCAAATAGCGGCATCGTCCAATACCCTAGCTACGGCCAGGCTTTCAGGCTCGAACCAATCAAGCAATTTGGATTTAACCACCTCATCACTTTCGCGCTCAACCACGCGAACCATTGCTGACGTAACCCTTTGACCAGGACTAGCCATCAGCCAGTCGGGAGGAAAAACTTCGAAATCGGCCGGGTTGAACGCGCGATCGCTCACATTCTGAGCGATCGCCGTGTAGGTAACGAACTCGGTGTGTTGCTCCCACTTCAACCAATGGCGACCAATCTGACCGGCGTAGTGCGTGGCATCCGGCTGAGGGTGCTGCGCACCGTGTCGATCCAGAAGGTTGATCAAGTGGGCCAAATCCTCACGACGATCACGGGCTACGGCAGCTTCCGGTTTCTTTATCGCCAGAAACACCACTGTGCATGGCATCGACGCGACCGGAAACGGTCGTGCATGCAGTTCATTGGCCAGCGCATAGCGCAGCGGGTGATCATCAATGGGCGTCATACAGAGCTCCGTTCTGTCCAGGGCACTATAAGCCACCATAAAAATACATCAATTCTCTTTTTATTTCATATACTTAAGTGGATACGGCTGTATACATTCTATCTATCTCATTGATTTGGCTGCCACAGCTCGATCGGATTGCCCTCAGGATCGTGAATACGAGCAAACTTTCCCACCTCACTGTCCCACTCAGCACGTGTTTCGACGGTGATCCCGGCGGCCTCAAGCTGCGCTTTCAGCGCCGTCAAATCGTCTACGCGGAAATTGATCATCCATTGCTGATCTGCGCGGCCGAAGTATTCCGTGTCTTCGGCAAAAGGGGCAAAGACGGTAAACCCTTCGCGCTGCTTCCAGGGCACAGGATCGTAATGATTGACGCCCAAGTGTTTCTCATACCACGCGCTCAACGCGTCTGGGTCGCGGGCACGAAAGAACACACCACCTATGCCGTTTACTTTCTGCATGACCACTCTCCTAACACCCACCACGTCAGACCAGTCTATCACAATCCGCCCGCTTCATCTGGCTACAAACATCCCCAAGGTCAGGAGGCAGAGCCTCCTGCACTACAAATAAGAAAAGGGCGCCCGAAAGCGCCCTTTGCAATTTGGTTACACCCCTCGATCAGTCGATCATGGGCAGCAGTTTGTCGAGGCTGGCCTTTGCGTCGCCATAGAACATGCGGGTGTTTTCCTTGAAGAACAGAGGGTTTTCGATGCCCGAATACCCGGTGCCCTGACCGCGTTTGGACACGAACACCTGTTTCGCCTTCCAGCACTCCAGAACCGGCATACCGGCGATGGGGCTGTTGGGGTCTTCCTGTGCCGCAGGGTTCACGATGTCGTTCGAGCCGATGACGATGGCCACATCCGTTTCCGGGAAGTCGTCGTTGATCTCGTCCATTTCCAAAACGATGTCATACGGCACCTTCGCCTCGGCCAGCAGCACGTTCATGTGACCCGGCAGACGACCGGCAACAGGGTGGATCGCAAAACGCACCTCTTTGCCATTAGCGCGCAGCTTGCGAACCAGTTCCGAAACCGACTGCTGCGCCTGCGCCACGGCCATGCCATAGCCCGGGATGATCACGATGCTGTCGGCATCGTTCAGGGCCGCAGCCACACCATCGGCTTCGATGGCAATCTGCTCACCCTCAACGGCCATCTGCTCGCCCTGCGGGCCGCCAAAGCCACCCAAGATCACACTGACAAAGTGACGGTTCATCGCCTTACACATGATGTAGGACAAGATCGCACCCGACGAGCCCACCAGCGCGCCAACCACGATCAGCAGGTCGTTGCCCAGCGAGAAGCCAATAGCCGCAGCAGCCCAGCCTGAATACGAGTTCAGCATCGACACAACCACCGGCATGTCGGCACCGCCGATGCCCATGATCAGGTGATAGCCGATGAACAGCGCCGCCAGCGTCATCAGGAACAGCGGGAGGAAGCCGCCCGATGCTGTGTACCAGATCAGGCAGATCAACGAGAGACCCGCCGCAGCTGCGTTCAGTGCATGACCGCCTGGCAGTTTGGTCGCTGCCGAGGTCACCTTGCCCGCCAGCTTGCCATAGGCCACAACCGAACCGGTAAAGGTGATCGCACCGATAAAGACGCCCAGGAACAGTTCCACATGCAGGATCGAAAGTTCCGCCGGGGTCTTTTTGGCGATCAGCTGGGCGAACCCTCCGAGCCCTGTGTACAGAACCTCTTTCGAAGCATCCTCAACGGCCATCACTTCAGCGACGTTCAAAACTTCGAAATGGGCGTTGTAACCAACAAACACAGCCGCCAGGCCGACCAGCGAGTGCATCGCGGCAACAAGCTGAGGCATCTCGGTCATCTGGACGCGCTGCGCCACGTATTGACCGATCAGGCCACCACCCGCGATCAGCAGCAGCGACAGCAGCCACAGACCCGAACCGGGGCCAACCAGCGTGGCAAATACCGCCAGCGCCATACCGACGATGCCATACCAGACCGCGCGCTTGGCGCTTTCCTGGTTCGACAGACCGCCGAGCGAAAGGATGAAAAGGACAGCCGCAACAACATAAGCGGCAGTAGTGAAGCCAAATTCCATGTGCCCGGCCTCCTTAAGATTTCTGGAACATGGCGAGCATGCGCCGGGTTACGAGGAAGCCGCCGAAGATGTTGATCCCGGCCATGAAGACAGACAGCGCCGCCAGCAGAATAACCAGGAACGAGCCCGATCCGATCTGCATAAGGGCCCCAACGATGATGATCGACGAGATCGCGTTGGTGATCGCCATCAGCGGTGTGTGCAAGCTGTGTGAGACATTCCAGATCACCTGGAAACCCACAAAGATCGCCAGCACAAAGACGATGAAGTGCTGCATGAAGCTGGCCGGAGCAACCAGCCCCACCAGCAGCATCAGCGCACCGCCGACACCCAGCAGGGTGAACTGCTGCTTGGTCTGCGCCTTGAAGGCTGCAATTTCCTGCGCCTTTTTCTCTTCCGGGGTCAGCTCCTTGACCTCGGGCTTTTTCTGCGCCGCAATCGCCTGCACCTTGGGCGGTGGCGGCGGGAAGGTGATCTCACCCTCATGGGTCACAGTTGCGCCGCGGATCACGTCATCTTCCATGTCGTGATTGATCTGACCGTCCTTTTCAGGGGTCAGGTCGGTCATCATGTGACGGATGTTGGTCGCGTACAGCGACGATGATTGCGCCGCCATCCGGCTGGGGAAATCGGTATAGCCGATGATGGTCACGCCATTGTCGGTCACGATCTTCTCATCCGCGACGGTCAGCTTGCAGTTGCCGCCCTTTTCCGCCGCGAGGTCAACAATGACCGAGCCCGGTTTCATCGCCTCGACCATGTCCTTGGTCCAAAGCTCGGGCGCTTCGCGGTTCGGGATCAGCGCCGTGGTGATGACGATGTCCATCTCGGGGGCCAGCTCACGGAACTTGGCCAGCTGCGCCTCGCGGAACTCGTCCGACTGGACGCTGGCATAACCACCGGTGGCCGCGCCGTCCTGTTGATCTTCTTCAAAGTCCAGATAGACAAACTCAGCGCCCATGGATTCGACCTGCTCGGCCACTTCGGGGCGCACGTCGAACGCGTACGTAATCGCACCCAGCGAGGTCGAGGTCCCGATCGCCGCCAGACCAGCCACGCCGGCCCCCACGATCAGCACCTTGGCCGGCGGCACCTTACCGGCCGCCGTCACCTGACCGGTGAAAAACCGGCCAAAATTGTTGCCCGCTTCGATCACCGCGCGGTAACCGGCGATATTGGCCATCGACGACAGCGCGTCCATCTTCTGTGCGCGGCTGATGCGCGGCACCATCTCCATGGCGATGACGTTGGCCCCTTTGGCTTTGGCTGCCTCCATTCCCTCCTCGTTCCCCGCCGGGTTGAAGAACGAAATCAAAGTCTTGCCTTTGGTCAGACGCTTTAACTCGGTCGCATCCGGCTGGCGCACCTTGGCAACGATATCGGCCGCCTTCCACAGCGCAGCAGCCGTCTTGACGACCTCAACGCCTGCAGCCTCATACGCCGCATCCGAGAACCCGGCCGCCGCACCAGCGCCTTTCTCAATCAGGCACTCATAGCCCAGTTTCTGCAACTGCACAGCAGAGTCCGGCGTCATCGCGACGCGGTTCTCGCCCTCATATTTTTCCTTCGGTGTGCCTATCTTCACTGGCAATCCCCCTAGTTCTCACTCAAGCCGAGCGGGTGGTCGGTATTCTTCGTTAAGCAAACATGTATCTTGCGCAACATTATTTCGCAAGCGCAGCATTCATGATATGATGTTATTGTTCTGTGCATCCTAAACCCACCTGCGGGTTTTACGTTCATAACGGGCGAAATCGGCGCGGAAATTACGGCGCAAGCGGTCTTCTTCGGGCAAAATGAACCGGTGCTCAAGCACCCAGACGAAGATTGGGATCAGGATCAGGGACAGCACCGCATCGAACCGTAAAACCAAACCAGCCAGAATCAGAACATCGCCAACATAGATCGGGTTGCGGCTGCGTTTATAAATGCCTGACTGAACCAGCGCCGAAGGTGTTTCGTGTGGGATAACGGTCGTTTTGTGACGGCGAAACTCCATGATCGCCAATACGGCGAGCAGAATGCCGCCCCCGATCAGCAACCCGCTTAGCAAATCCGTTAATCCGCCCTCCAGCGACAACCCCAAGGGGAAATGACGCGCCTGCAGCCAGGCCAGAAAAGCGAACCCAACAAGCCAGACGGGCGGTATGTCGATCCGGTGCATGCGCATCCCCGCAACTGACAACATGCACAGGCATGTCGTTTCTGGCCGATGTCCTACCGCTTTCGAACCGAATTGGCAAAAGCTCAGGTTGTCGCATCAATGGACAGGCCGATACGGATCGGCTAGGCCGGAGGGAAGCAACACAACACAAAGTAGTGAGCCGCCCATGACCGACTTTGCCGCGACCAAAGCCATGTTCGATCTGCCCGAGGGGGTCATTTATCTGGACGGCAATTCGCTGGGTCCGTTGCCTCGGGTTGCAAGCGATCGTGTCACTGACATGATGGTCAAGGAATGGGGCCAGATGCTGATCACCGGCTGGAACAAGGCCGGATGGATGGGTTTGCCGACCGGCCTGGGCGACCGCATCGGCCGTCTGATCGGCGCTAAACCCGGGACGGTTGTGACCGGCGACACCCTGTCGATCAAAGTGTATCAGGCCGTGGCGTCCGCGTTGGAGCTGTGCTCGGACCGCAAGGTGGTCCTGTCGGATAACGGCAACTTCCCGTCTGATCTGTATATGGTGGATGGGCTGTTGCGCTCACTAGGGCCAGATTATGAACTGCGCGTTGTCGCGCCCGAGGACGTGGCCGCAAACATAACCGAAGACGTCGCCGTGTTGATGCTGACCGAGGTCGACTATCGCAGCGGGCGCATACACGACATGAAGGCGCTGACCGAACTGGCACATGCAAACGGGACGGTCACTGTCTGGGATCTGGCCCACTCCGCCGGAGCTATCCCAGTGGACCTGTCCGGCTGCAACGCCGATTTCGCTGTGGGCTGCACATATAAATACCTTAACGGGGGCCCCGGTGCGCCAGCCTTTATCTATGTCGCACCACGCCTGTCTGATCGCGCCCGCCCGGCCTTGTCAGGTTGGCTGGGGCACGAGGCACCCTTCGCCTTCGACCTGGACTATCGCCCCGGCAGCGGGATCGAGAGGATGCGGGTCGGCACCCCTCCGATCCTTCAGATGACCGCCCTGTCCGCCGCAATGGATGTATGGGACATGGCCAACATGGCTGATGTGCGCGCCAAATCGATCGAGTTGACCGAACTGTTCATCACTCGCGTCGAAGCCACTTGCCCCGAGTTGGAACTGGCCAGCCCACGTGATCCGCAACAGCGCGGCAGTCAGGTTTCGTTCCGCTTTACCGAAGGTTACGCCGTCATGCAGGCCCTGATTGCGCGCGGCGTGATCGGAGATTTTCGTGCACCCGATATCATACGGTTTGGGTTCACGCCTTTGTATATCGACGCAAGGGACGTCGAGCGCGCGGTCGAAATCCTGGCTGACATCATTCAGAACCGTTTATGGGACGCACCGGAATACAAAGTGCGGCAGCGGGTTACCTGACCTCAAGCCCCGCACCGATTAACGCTGCGATCTGCGCTACCTGCCGCTCATATACTTCAGCGCCCGCACCGATCAGCTTGAGCCCCTTAAGCGTGGCCGCAATCGTCCGACCAGTCTCGGCTGCGTTAGCTTGCAGGCGCGCCCGCCCGGCCTGTTCTTGCTGTGTCAGCCAATCCGCGTATAGCCCTGACAGTTTGGCCTCGCCCTCCGCGATGATTTCGGCGGATAAGGATTTGGTGTTGTCCAGCATCTCAAGCCCATGGGGCGAGGCCAGTATCGCAGCCATCCCTGCCGTCTGCGCCTGAATCGCTCTGGCTAGAACCTCGGACACTGATCCTGACGTTGCCAGCGCCTCGGCAACAGCCGCGTATTTCTCGACATAGTAGACCTCGGTCAGTTTACTGACGATCGCCTCTTTGTTCTTGAAATGCAGATACAGCGCCGGCCGTGACATTCCCGCCCCCTGCGCAATGTCATCCATTGAGGTTTTTCGGTAACCATAGGCGGCAAAAGCCTGAAAAGCCGAGTTCAGGATGGTTTTTTGCCGTGAATCGTCAACTGCTTCGGTCATATCAGAACCTCTGACACTTTTTGTTTATTTTGTCAATTGACATACTGACACTTTGCGCTAAATATGTCAGAAACCAGCCACAGCCAGATGAGGTGCGCCATGGCGACCACCCTGAAGATTAACGGTAACCAACACCAAGTCGATCTGCCCGATGACGTCCCCCTGCTTTGGGTCTTGCGCGATGAGGTCGGCCTGACCGGCACCAAATTCGGCTGCGGCGTGGCGGCCTGTGGTGCCTGCACCGTTCATATTGATGGCGAGGCTGTGCGCTCGTGCCAGGTGAGCCTGTCGGATGTTTGGGGTGATGTCACCACGATTGAAGGTATCGGGACGCCGGATACGATGGCGACGATACAGCAAGCTTGGGTCGATCATCAGGTGGCGCAATGCGGATATTGCCAGTCGGGCCAGATCATGCAGGCAGCGGCGTTGCTGGCCGAAAACCCTGCACCTTCGGACGCCGATATTGATGAGGCGATGCAAGGTAACCTGTGTCGCTGTGGCACCTACCCCCGTATCCGCGCTGCGATCCATGACGCGGCTGGCAAGTTGAAGGAGGCGTAACCCATGGCTTCTGTTGGTAAAATCCTTCGCCGCACTTTCCTGATCGGTTCGGCCGCTATTGTCGGCGGCGTAGCATTCGGCGCGTATTATGTCAGCCGCCCCGCTGCGAACCCGCTAAAACCTGGCGAAGGTCAGGCGGCGCTGAATCCGTTTGTTCTGATCGACCAGAATGGCGTAACCCTCTTTGCACCGCGCGCCGAGATGGGTCAGGGCGTCAAGACCACATGGGCCGCGCTGATTGCCGAGGAATTGGACGTAGATCTGGACCAGATCACTGTGCTGCACGGTCCGGCGGCAGCGGCCTATTATAACTCTGCCATGTTGGGGGAAGGTCTGCCCAACAAGGGCTATGACATCTCGGACTTCCAGCACAATCTGGGTGAGGCGCTGGGTGTGCTTGGCAAAGCTCTTCACCTTCAGGTCACGGGTGGTTCGACCTCGATGAAGGACGGGTTCCAGCGGATGCGTCAGGCCGGTGCCTCGGCCCGCGACACGCTGAAGCGCGCTGCGGCCCTTCGTTTGGGTGTTGACCCTTCGGAACTGGGAACTGCCTCGGGGCATGTCATCGCGCCAAATGGCGACAAGATTGCCTATACGGACTTAGCCGTTGACGCCGCCGGGCTTGAGCCGTTCGAGGTGCCCCTGCGTGATCCGTCCAAATGGCGTTATCTGGGCCAAACCCAGCCGCGTCTGGACATGGTCGAAAAGGCAACCGGCACCGCAGAATTCGGCGTCGATGTTCGTCTGCCCGGTATGAAATTCGCCGCCGTGCGCATGAACCCCAAGCTGGGCGGCGCGATGAAGGGTTATGACGACAGCGCCGCGCAATCCATGCCGGGGGTCGAGAAAGTCGTCGACCTTGGCACCGGCGTCGCCGTGATTGCCAACAACACTTGGCTCGCCAATCAGGCAGTCGAGGCTATCGACGTGGATTGGGGTAACGCCCCCTACCCGCCGGAGACAGATGGTATTTTCTCCAAGATCGCCGAGGCGTTTGATGACTCGGCGAATTCCACCATGCGCGACGATGGCGATGTCAGTGTCACACCTGACGGCGCGACCGAGATTACTGCAGAATACCAAGTGCCCTATTTGGCCCATGCCACGATGGAGCCGATGAACGCCACCGCGCTGTATACTGGTGATGCGCTAGAGCTGTGGTGCGGCAATCAGGCCCCAACCCTGATCCGCTTCCGCGCTGCCAACACTGCTAATCTGGACACCGAAGCGGTACAGATCCACACCACATATCTGGGTGGCGGGTTTGGTCGCCGAGGTGAGCTGGATTTCGGCGAGATTGCCACCAAGGTTGCCATGGCCATGCCCGGCACCCCGGTTCAGACGACCTGGAGCCGCGAAGAGGATATGCGCCACGACTATTACCGCCCCGGCGCCATTGCCCGGATGCGCGGCGCAGTACAGGACGGCAAGGCAGTTCTGATTGACGGCAAAGTTGCGGCGCAATCCTGCACGCAGCAGGCCGTGACGCGATATACCGGTATGCCCGGTGCCGGCCCGGACAAGGTTCTGGTCGAAGGTTTTTTCAATCAGCCCTACGCGGTGCCGAACTACCGGATGAGCGGCCATATTGCCCAGCTAGACGTCCCCGTCGGGTTCTGGCGCTCGGTCGGCAACAGCCATAACGGCTTTTTCCATGAGACCTTCATGGATGAGATGGCCTATGCCGCAGGCCGCGACCCGCTGGAATTCCGCCTGGAGTTGATGAAAAGCGAACATGCCCCCTCGGCCGGTTGTCTCGAAGCGGTGCGCGAAATGTCCGGCTGGACCGGGCAGACACCGGACGGCGTGGGGCGCGGAGTGGCCTTTACCTACAGTTTCGGTACTCCGGTCGCTCAGGTGATCGAGGTGGTAGACGAAGACGGCACCATCCGCATCAACAAGGCGTGGATTGCCTGTGATATGGGGCTGGCTCTGGACCCCGAGAACGTCAAAGCACAGATGTTCGGCGGCATGATGTACGGCCTGTCCGCAGCCTGCTACGGCGAGATCACTTTTGCCGAAGGTGAGGTCGAGCAATACAACTTCCCCGACTACGATGCGATCCGGATGCACACCGCCCCGCGGGTTGAGGTGCGTGTGCTGGAGACCAACCGCCACATGGGTGGCGCGGGTGAACCAGGAACGCCGCCGTCGATGCCCGCTCTCGGCAATGCGTTGTTTGACCTGACCGGAGAGCGCGCCCGAAAGCTGCCATTGAATCAGCAGTTTGATCTGTTGATTTGATCGCGATGCGCCGGTCCCCTTTGTGGATCGGCGCGCAATTCAAGCTCGTTGCTGTATCAGACTGGCATCCGATCCGGTGGCCCATGCGCGTACGGCGGCACCGAACGCCTCGAATAAAGGCCGTGAAACGGGATCGTTCATTGCATCCCATTCAGGGTGCCATTGCACCGATAGGGTAAAACCCGGAGCATCCTTGATATAGATCGCCTCGGGCGTGCCATCTGGTGCGTGCCCGTCGATAACCACGCGGTCCCCTACCGTCTTGATACCCTGCCCGTGCAGCGTGTTCGTCATCACCTCGGGCGCGCCGAACAATTGGTGGAATACGCCACCTTCGTCCAGTGCAACCACATGGCGCAGCGCAAACTTTTCTTCCAATGTCCCGTCCGGGGGCATGCGGTGGTTCATCCGACCCGGAAGATCGCGAATTTCAGGATAGAGCGTGCCGCCCATGGCCACATTAACCTCCTGAAAACCGCGGCAAATGCCCATGAAAGGCTGACCACGCTCGACACAGGCCCGGACCAAAGGCAAAGTGACCGCATCCCGCGCCCGGTCAAACTCACCATGGGCGGCGGTGGCGTCTTCGCCGTATTCTTCAGGATGCACATTCGGACGCCCGCCGGTCAGCAGGAACCCGTCGCAGACCTCAAGCAATTCCTCGACCGTGACAAAGCGCGGGTCTGATGGAATCAGCAGCGGCAGGCAATGCGAAACATTTGCCACGGCCTCAGAGTTCATCGTCCCACCCGCATGGGTAGGGTATTCATCGTTCATAAGGTAAGAGTTGCCGATGATACCGACGACAGGTCGAGACATTCCGCATTCCTTGCAGTTTCTGTAACTAACAGGGAAGCTATCCTCAGCAGAAAGAACGTGCAACAGAACACGCCCTGCATGACGGCGCAAGGACGTGTTCAACTGCGCACAAAACGTTCGGGCTATGCGGCAAATGCCGGAACAGAATTACAATTGATGCCAGGTTTTTGAGAGTTTTTCCCAATTCTCCGAAACAAATTAGCACCACAGGCTGATCGAAATCAGGCTTCTCCGGTTAGGCCCGCTCCCTCAACCCCGGTCATTCCGGCAACTACATCATTGTCCGATGTGTCGCCGGTCACACCAACGGCCCCGATCACCGCACCTTTGCGATCGCGCAGCAGTATGCCACCCGGAACCGGCACAACCTGACCGCCGTACGCACCATTTACAGCAGCCATGAAATACGCCTGGGCTTCAGCCCGTTGCATTTGCGCGGTGCCTGCTATGCCCAACATGACCGAGCCATAAGCCTTGCCATGCGCGATTGCGAACCGGCCGGGTGCCGCGCCATCTTCACGCTCGAACGCGATGACGTGCCCACCTGCATCCAACACCACGACTGAGAGCGGCTTCAGCTCCATCTCGTGGCCCTTATCAAGGGTTTTGCGAATGATCGTGCGGGCTTTGCGCAAAGAAATGGTCATGGTGTGTCCTAACGTTTTTGCGAAATTAAAGGCTGGCTTTCAGTTCAAGGCGGCGCGCATGCAGAACCGGCTCGGTATACCCCGAGGGCTGAATACGTCCCTTGAATACCAGATCACAAGCGGCCTGGAAGGCGATCCCATCGAACCCCGGCGCCATCGGTGAGTATTCCGGATCGTTTTCGTTCTGACGGTCCACCACGGCAGCCATTTTTTGCATCGCAGCCATCAATTGTTCTTTACTGACGACGCCATGATGTAGCCAGTTGGCCAGCGCTTGCGAGGAAATCCGGCAGGTCGCCCGATCCTCCATCAGGCCGACATCGTTGATATCCGGCACTTTCGAGCAGCCCACGCCCTGATCAATCCAGCGCACGACATATCCCAAAATGCCCTGCGCGCTGTTTTCGATCTCACGCGTGATCTGATCCTCGCTGAGGTTGCGGCCATCCAACAGCGGTATCGTCAGCAAATCCCGCAACGTACCGCGGGCGCCACCAGCGGCCAGTTCGTCCTGACGGGCCAGAACGTCGACCTTGTGGTAATGCGTGGCGTGCAGGGTCGCAGCGGTCGGCGACGGTACCCAGGCGCAGGTCGCGCCGGATTGCGGATGGCCGATCTTGACTTCAAGCATCTCACCCATCCGGTCGGGCATCGCCCACATGCCTTTACCGATCTGGGCCTTGCCCTTTAGGCCGCAGGCCAGGCCGATATCGACATTGCGGTCTTCGTAAGACGCAATCCAGGGCGTGTTCTTGATGTCGCCTTTGGGCAGAACCGGACCTGCCTCCATCGAGGTATGAATCTCGTCCCCCGTCCGGTCCAGAAAGCCGGTATTAATGAAAGCCACGCGCGATTTCGCAGCGCGGATACATTCCTTGAGGTTGGCCGAGGTGCGTCGTTCCTCGTCCATGATGCCCAGTTTTACGGTGTTGCGCGGCAGGCCAAGAATGTCCTCGACCATGTCGAAAATCTCGACCGAGAATGCCACCTCTTCCGGCCCGTGCATCTTGGGTTTCACCACGTAAACCGACCCGTTGACCGAATTGCCGCCTTCGCGCTGTAGATCGTGCATTGCGATCAGCGTGGTGCAGAGCGCATCCATCAGGCCCTCGCCGATCTCATTGCCTTCGGCATCCATTACGGCGGGGTTGGTCATCAGGTGACCCACGTTCCGCACCAGCATCAGCGAGCGGCCTTTCAGCGTGGCTTGCTCGCCACCTGCGGTGATGTAATCGACGTCATGTGCCAGCTTGCGGGTGAAGGTTTTTCCGCCTTTGGAAACCTCTTGCGTCAAGTCACCCTTCATCAGGCCCAGCCAGTTGCCATAGGCCACAACCTTGTCTTCGGCATCAACACAAGCAACCGAGTCTTCGCAGTCCATGATCGTTGACAAGGCCGCTTCGACAACGACATCCGCGATGCCCGCCGGATCAGACGCACCGATAGTGCTGGACGGGTCGATCACGATTTTGACGTGCAGGCCATTATTCTTCAGCAGAACGAATTCGGGCTTTTCAGCCGCACCACCAAAGCCAACAAAACGCGAAGGGTCCGCCAACGCGGGCACCAGTGCCCGGTTTTCCACACGCAGTTCCGAGACATCTGCCCACGAACCGCTGGCCAGCGGTGAAGCGTCATCCAGAAAACCTTTGGCCCAGGCGATCACCCGTGCGCCGCGTTCAGTGTCATATCCTTTGCCAGCGGGAAGATCACCCATCGCATCAGTGCCATACAGCCCATCATACAAACTGCCCCAACGGGCGTTCGCAGCGTTCAGGGCAAAACGGGCATTGGTAATCGGAACAACCAACTGCGGCCCCGGGATTGCCGCGATCTCGGGATCGACATTTGCCGTTTCAATCTGGAAATCGGGGCCTTCTTCTACCAGATACCCGATTTCTCGCAGGAATGCCTCATATGCGGCGGCGTCATGGGCCTGTCCTTTGCGTTCCAGATGCCAACCATCAAGACGACTTTGAATTTCCGACCGCTTAGCAAGCAATTCCCGATTTTTTGGGCCAAGCTCATCAACCAAGCGGGCGAAACCGGACCAGAACACCTCGGGCGTGACACCTGTTCCAGGCAAAGCCTGATTTTCGATGAAATCCGCCAGCTCCCAGGCAATCTGCAACCCTTTCCGGGTTTCTCTACCGCTCATAAGTCAATTCTCCCGCATTGTGTACGTTGGCATGCAGACGTCAATTAGTGCGAAAGTTTCCGATAGGCAACAGACCCCTCAAGTTTCCGGTGGAAATTGAAGACCAAATTGGCCTGCTTGGCGGCTCAGAATGCCCAGCATCAACTTGCAGCTGACAAGTGATCCCCATAACGTCACGCCCGAACTCAACCGATACGAGGCCCCCGATGCGTGACGCTGCCCCCACCACGATCTATCTGAAAGATTACATGCCATTTGGCTATCTTGTAGACAGCGTGCATCTGACCTTTGATCTGGCCGATCATGCCACACGTGTTACGTCTCGTATCGCGTTCTGCCCCAACCCCGAGGCAACGGATCGTACGTTTTTTCTACATGGCGAAGACCTGACCCTGATCCGGGCGGTTATTGACGGGGTCGAAGTCACCCCCAATGTCACCGACAAGGGCCTGACGGTTGACGTGCCCGATGCGCCGTTCATCTGGGAGGCCGTCGTCGAGATCGACCCCGGCAACAACACCGCGCTTGAGGGCCTGTATATGTCGAACGGCATGTATTGCACCCAGTGCGAGGCTGAAGGTTTCCGCAAGATCACCTATTACCCCGACCGGCCCGACGTGATGTCCGTGTTCACAGTGCGCATCAACGGTGACTTGCCGGTCTTGCTGTCCAACGGCAACCCCTCGGGCAAGAGTGAAGGCTGGGCTGAATGGACTGACCCGTGGCCCAAACCCGCCTATCTATTCGCGTTGGTCGCGGGCGACCTGATCGCCCATCCCGGTCAGTTCACCACAATGTCGGGCCGTGACGTGGAACTGAACCTCTGGGTCCGCCCCGGAGACGAAGGCAAATGCGCCTTTGGGATGGAGGCGCTGAAAAAGTCGATGAAATGGGACGAAGACGTCTATGGCCGCGAATACGATCTGGATATGTTCAACATCGTGGCCGTTGATGACTTCAACATGGGCGCGATGGAGAACAAGGGGCTGAACATCTTCAACTCCTCCGCCGTTCTGGCCAGCCCTGAAACCTCGACCGATGCCAATTTCGAGCGGATCGAGGCGATCATCGCGCATGAGTATTTCCATAACTGGACCGGCAACCGCATTACCTGCCGCGATTGGTTCCAGCTGTGTCTGAAAGAAGGCCTGACGGTGTTCCGCGATGCGCAGTTTACGTCCGATATGCGCTCGGCCCCAGTGAAGCGCATCCACGATGCCATCGACCTGCGTGCACGGCAGTTCCCCGAGGATAACGGCCCGCTGTCACACCCGGTTCGCCCTGAAAGCTTTCAAGAAATCAACAACTTCTATACAGCAACCGTTTACGAGAAAGGTGCCGAAGTCATCGGCATGCTAAAGCGATTGGTGGGGGATGAGGCTTATGCGCAAGCGTTGAAGCTCTATTTCGACCGTCATGACGGACAGGCCTGCACCATCGAAGACTGGATCAAGGTGTTCGAGGATACGACAGGTCGCGATCTGACCCAGTTCAAGCGCTGGTACAGCCAATCCGGCACGCCGCGCATCTCGGTTGCCGAAGACTGGCAGGATGGCACCTATACCCTGACCCTGTCACAACGCACCAAGCCAACGCCCGGCCAGCCTGAGAAACTGCCGCAGGTGATCCCGGTTGCCGTGGGCCTGCTGGGCCAGAACGGGGACGAAGTGCGCGCCACCGAGGTGCTGGAACTGACCGAAGCCGAACAGAGTTTTACTTTCAGTGGGTTGGCAGCAAAACCTGTGGCCTCGATCCTGCGCGATTTCTCGGCCCCGGTCATTTTGGAACATGACCACACGGATGCCGAACGCGCGTTTTTGCTGGCCCACGACACCGACCCGTTCAACCGCTGGCAGGCGGGGCGGTCGCTTGCGCAAGATACGCTGCTGCGCATGATCCGCGAAGATGCTGCACCGGGTACCAACTATCTGGATGGCATGCTGGCCGTGCTGCGCGATGGTGATCTGGACCCAGCCTACCGCTCTTTGATGTTGGGTCTGCCAACGCAATCCGAACTGGCTGCAGCCTTGTTTGAAAGCGGAAATGTCCCTGATCCGATGGCGATATGGACCGCCGTCGAAACCCTGCGCCAAGCGACCGCACAGCATGTGCAGGACCTGCTGCCGAGGCTGCACAGCGAAACACTGATCGACGCGCCGTTCAGCCCCGATGCTGATCAGGCCGGCAAGCGGGCGCTTGGTGGCGCAGTACTGTACTTGACTTCGCGGCTGGATGGCGGTGCCAAAGCGGCCGAGGAATACGCAGCAGCCGACAACATGACCCGCCAACTCACCGCCCTGTCTTGCCTGTTGCGGGCGGGCGCGGGCCAAACCGAACTCGCGGACTTTTACAGGCAGTGGCAGCATGACCGGCTGGTGGTCGATAAGTGGTTCGGCCTGCAGGTGACAACGGCCTCTCCTGAAACTACGCCGGATGTTACGCGCACATTGACCGAGCACCCTGATTTCAATTGGAAGAACCCCAACAGGTTCCGGGCAGTCATGGGGGCGTTGGCGATGAACCACGCCGGGTTCCATCGTGCGGGCGGGGCAGGATATGCGCTGTTGGCAGACTGGCTGATCAGGCTGGACCCGGTTAACCCCCAGACCACCGCCAGGATGTGTTCCGCCTTCCAGACCTGGAAACGCTATGACGTCGACCGTCAGGACCGGATGAAAGCTCAGCTGACGCGTATCGCCGACACACCAAACCTGTCGCGGGATACAACGGAAATGGTGTCTCGCATCCTCGGCGCATGACACCGTTTACTTTCAAACGCCACAACAGGACCCCACGCGCCGTCGTGATCCTGATGTGCGTCTATGCGGGGCTGATCGCGTTGGTGATTCTGTTCGATGCGGCGTGGTGGCTGGTCGGGTTGCTGAGCTTGCCCACCCTGCCCGCCCTTTGGGACATTGCGCATGGCACAAGTGCCGGACTAACCCTGGATCACGGCGCAATACGATGGTTTTCAGGCAATCGCGAGGCCGAGGTTGCCTTGGCCGATATCGACCATGTCCGTCTTGACACGCGCTGGGACTTTTCCGTGCGTACGTCATTGGTTCTGGCCTCGGGCAAGCGGATTCGGCTGCCGGATGAAGCCACACCACCCCACAAGACCCTTGAAACTGTCCTGAAAGACACCGGATTACGGGTTGAACGGCACCATTTCACTGTTTTCTGAAACAATCAGTCGGAAAAGGACCAATTCCCCCGGCCTGTCACGCAACACCCCCCAAAAAGCTTGAATTTGCGGCGATTTTCGGTCAAAGTTTCAAGCTAACTTACCAGTTTGTTACGGTTTCGAGTTTTACCATGTTTCGGTTTTTCAGGGCACGTGAGGCCCTTTCTTCTTTATCCAAGGGTCATTCCACGCAAAACGTGCGGGCAACCGACTGCGCGGTGACGGCATCGCTGCCGGATAAAGGGCAGCTGAACATTCCAGTGGCCGATATCCGGGCCGAAGACTTGACAGCCCGTAACACCATTGAAGAAGGGCGCACGCTGGCCAGACAAGACCGCTGGACCAAGCTGTCCAAAATGATGCATGCCGCCGACAAGGACCGCGTGATCGCACCGGACGCAACACCGATTGCGGATCTGTTGGCCTTTGGCGCGCGTTCCGACGTTGTATTGGCAGTGGAACATGCCCTGTCGGATGGCAGCGCGCTATGCGAATATGACTTGCTGGGCGGCATTTCTGAGCTTGAAGACGAAATGCGTGAGCATCCGGGTGATCCGATGATTACCCTGGTGGTCGCCTTAGCACATATTGACTTGGCCTGGGCATGGCGCGGAACTGCAACCGATGCCACGTTGCCGCCCCTTCACCGGTCGCGTTGCGCGGCCCATTTCGACCGGGCCGCAGACCTTTTGCCTACATGCCGCGCTGCATTACCAGACAGCCCCATTGTCGCAGCCGCAAGCTGTGCCTTGTTGGCAGGTCAGCGGAAAACCAACCTGCGTGTGGCCGAAGAATACGAACGTCTGATCTCATTAGACCCGCACAATCAGCGCGCTATGCGGGCGATGGGCACACATCTGCTGCCGCGCTGGTTTGGCAGCTATGAAAAGCTTGAAGTTCAGGCACTACGGAACGCCGCGCGGACTGGTGATATCTGGGGCGCTGGCGGCTATACCTGGGTCCAATTTGACGCCATCGCATTGGACGAAGAGGCCTGCGCCCGGCTGGATGTCGAATACTTCCTGGAAGGGTTGGATGACATTCTGCGTCGCCGCCCCGATCAGCAGACCGTCAACATGCTGGCGGCCTATTGCGCCATCACGATACAGAACGGACAGGGCCTGAACGAAAAGGCCGACTTTGTGCGCTCGCAAATTCACGAAGCTGCAAACAGACTGATCCGCGACTACATGACTGAACTGCACCCGCTGATCTGGGCGCATGCCGCGAATGGGTTCAACAACTCGGTTCGCATCACCTCTGCCGAACGGTTTGCAGCCCGCGGCAAGCGCGATGCGTTGCGCGCCATCCGTGATCTGTTCCGCGAGGAACTGCGCAGCGGCACGGACGTGACCTTTACACCGTCTGGTCTGCGCCTGTCTCAACACTGATTCCCCCTTGCCCCTAGCCCCTGCCGGGCCTAATACGCAGGTTTAGACTTCTGCGGAAATGAGGCGCGCCATGCTCGACCTGACATATGAAATGCCCAAACCCAAAACCATTGCCGGGGCCAAGCACGATTGGGAACTGGTGATCGGGATGGAGGTGCATGCGCAGGTCTCGTCCAATGCCAAACTGTTCTCGGGCGCATCGACCCAATTCGGGGCCGAACCGAACGCGAATGTGGCCTTTGTGGACGCGGCGATGCCGGGGATGCTGCCGGTGATCAACGAATACTGCGTGGAACAGGCAGTACGCACCGGGCTGGGTCTGAAGGCGGACATCAACCTGAAATCGGCTTTTGACCGCAAGAACTATTTCTACCCTGACCTGCCGCAAGGCTATCAGATTTCCCAGCTCTACCATCCCATCGTAGGCGAAGGTGAAGTGCTGGTTGAAATGGGTGACGGCACCGCGCGCAACGTGCGGATCGAACGCATCCATATGGAGCAGGATGCGGGCAAATCGATCCACGACATGGACCCGCATATGTCCTTTGTCGATCTGAACCGGACCGGTGTCTGCCTGATGGAGATCGTGTCGCGCCCCGATATTCGCGGACCCGAAGAAGCCGCAGCCTATATCGTCAAACTGCGCCAGATCCTGCGGTATCTGGGTACCTGCGATGGCAACATGCAAAACGGCAACCTGCGGGCAGACGTGAACGTCTCGATCTGTTTGCCGGGCGCGTATGAGAAATACCAGGAAACGCAGGATTTCTCGCATCTGGGCACCCGCTGCGAAATCAAGAACATGAACTCGATGCGCTTTATCCAGCAAGCGATCGAGGTCGAAGCCCGCCGCCAGATTGCCATTGTCGAAGCTGGCGGCAAGGTCGATCAGGAAACCCGCTTGTACGACCCGGACAAGGGTGAAACCCGCTCGATGCGGTCCAAGGAAGAGGCGCACGACTATCGCTACTTCCCCGACCCCGACCTGCTGCCGCTTGAGATCGAACAGGCATGGGTGGACGACATCGCCGCCAAACTGCCGGAACTGCCCGACGACAAGAAAGCACGCTTCATAAGCGAATTCGGCCTGACCGATTATGACGCGTCCGTGCTGACCGCCGAGGTGGAATCGGCCGCCTATTTCGAAGAAGTCGCCAAGGGCCGCAACGGTAAGCTGGCCGCAAACTGGGTCATCAACGAATTGTTCGGTCGCCTCAAGAAAGAAGACCACGACATCACCGAGTCGCCCGTGTCTCCGGCTCAGCTGGGTGGAATCATTGACCTGATCGCATCGGATGCGATCTCGGGCAAGATTGCCAAGGACCTGTTCGAAATCGTCTATACCGAAGGCGGCGATCCTGCGCAGATCGTGGAAGAGCGCGGCATGAAACAGGTGACCGACACTGGCGCGATTGAATCTGCACTGGATGAGATCATCGCCGCCAACCCGGCGCAGGTTGAAAAGGCCAAGGTGAACCCGAAACTGGCGGGCTGGTTCGTCGGTCAGGTGATGAAAGCCACCGGCGGCAAAGCCAACCCCAAGGCAGTGAACGAGTTGGTTGGCAAGAAACTGGGCTCATAAAGCCATAGGGATATCGAATAGTCGCGGCGGGGTTTGCACAAAACCCTGCCGTTTTTCTTTCCGCCACGTCCATGCGATGATGACTTTCCCAAAATCGCCAACATGTTAGATTGCCGGAACCCGGCAACCAGGAAGAACCGATGCAGCGCTACGAATACAAAGTTGTCCCAGCCCCGCAAAAAGGCACCAAGGCCAAGGGCGTCAAAACCGCCGAAGGACGGTTTGCAGCATCCGTGGAACAGCTGCTGAACGAGATGGGGCAAGACGGCTGGGAATATCAGCGGGCCGAATTGCTGCCCAGCGAGGAACGCGCTGGCCTGACTGGTTCAGCTGTGAACTGGCGCAATGTGTTAGTCTTTCGGCGCGAGATCGAGGCGCCTTTTGTCTCGACTCGTAACCCAACCGAAACGCCGGACAGCGTCCCGCTGGCGCAACCCGTACCTGGGCCCGAAACAGTTGTTGCCCCAGCTCCGATTGCCGAAGAAGTGAAAGACCCGCCCCTGTCGCTGAAAGGGTCCGAGGCGAAATCCGAACCTCAGGAAAAGCCCTGATCGCGGCGAGCCTCAAGTCAAGCGCAGCACGTTTTTCCCTGTTGTATCGGAGGGCAAGGCACCGTTGCGTATGAGCAGTAGACGCAGCAATCGCCCTCCAGAGGCTTCAACATTTTGCGGCAGGATTTGCATTCATAGAACCACTGACACGCGTCCGTGGGCATGGTTTCCGTTTCGACGTGCCCACAGGATGGGCAAGTCAAGGTGGACTCGAGCGTAATAGCCGTCTCCGTACTGGACATTTGATCCCTCTCCTCAAAGCATTTTGGGCCAGCTACACCCCAATATCCAGCGCCAGAGCATGGATGCGCGGCACGATATCGCCCAGCGCCCTGTGCACGGCGCGGTGGCTGGCAACGCGGGACTGGCCCTCGAACGCGCTGGCGCGGATGCGGACATTGAAATGGCTTTCGCCTCCGTCCTGATACCCGGCATGGCCGCGATGGCTTTCGCTGTCATCGATGACCTCCAGCTCACGCGGATTGAACGCGGCCTCAAGGCGCTGATGGATTTCGTCACTCACGCTCATTTTTTCGCTCAGCGGCAAAAAATTTACCGCTCCCCCTCTTCTACTTTCGGCTGCTTAGACTAAACTGCTGCCTCCGAGTCGAAAAGATGTGTTCGTAAGGATCAGAGCATGGTGAAATCAGACCCCTTCGGATTCGATATGTCCGTTTCCAGCGCTAAGAAAAAGAACCCGCGCGGGCGCCGGGGGATGTCAGGCGCATCTGAGACCTCGACGCGAATCTGCGATCACGAGGGGTGTCAGGAGGCCGGTAAGTTCCGTGCGCCCAAGGCGCCGGATGTGCTGGACGACTTTTACTGGTTCTGCCAGCAGCACGTCCGCGAATATAACAACAAGTGGAACTTCTTCGACGGCACCACCGAGGCCGAGTTGAACGCTCAGCGCTCAAAAGACAAAGTGTGGGAGCGTGAAACCAAGCCGATGGGCGACCCCGAAGCGCGTGCCTGGGCCCGTCTGGGCATCGAGGACCCGCATCAGGTTCTGGGCGAGAACGCTACTAAGAACCCCGGCCGCGCCAATTCCGGAGGCCGCCGCCTGCCCCCCACCGAACGTCGCGCAATCGAGATTCTTGAAGCGCAGGACAGCTGGTCCAAGGCTGAGGTGCGCAAGGCCTATAAAAAGCTGATCAAGGTGCTGCACCCGGACATGAACGGCGGCGACCGATCCCAAGAGGAACAGCTACAAGAGGTCGTCTGGGCCTGGGATCAGATCAAGGACAGCCGGAATTTTAAGTAAGCTCTACTACGCTGAAAACGTACCCCGCAGCGCCTGCGCTTCGGGGCGTTTCAAGCAACGCAGTTTGGTTTTCAGAACCTGCGTGCTGTCACGAAGCTCTGGAAAAAGCGTGCGCAGTTCTTCAACGTCTTCGCGGCCGAAAGAATCCAAAGTCCGACCGCCGACATACAAGCTTTCACTTTGCAGGCCATGCGAGGACAGGATGGCATGCTGCTCGCAGGCAATGTGAAAGTAGGTGACGGGCTCATCCGTTCCTATCTGACGGATCGTATCATCGTTGACCAGATGAATCGCGGCCGAGAAGACCATCGGTTCCCCAAATAGCAACTCGGCCCGCCAGCCTTCAATCACAATCCGGTGTTGCGGGGATACGTACAGATCGCGGTCGGGCAGACCTTTGCCTAATGCGTTGCGCTGAATTCTCACTGGGCGAAACCTTGGCTGGAAACGCAAAGTCTGAACGCTGATTGTTCGTTTCCCGATCCAAACAATAGGAAGGGTTTGACCATCAGATACGCAAACCCTGTCGCCCACCGCCAAATCCTCGACCGGTCGCGGGCCTGCGGTTGTTTCGATTAAGGTACCGGCAACAAAACAAGGCGGGTTCGACGGATCGAGATCACTCTGAGTGATCTTCCAATTGCCGGTGCTCATTGGTCCGGTTGGGTCGTTTGTGTCCCAAGCGAAAATCTGTGTGCCGACCTGAATAAATTCGCCGGAGTCGCCGTTGCTCACCCTGGTGCCTTGCCCAAGGTAGGTATAAGGCTGAAACGTAAGGCCCCCGTCGAATGAGATCGTTTGACCATCAACAATCGCTGGCTGAGTCGTGTTTTGAACGACCAAGTCGCCCGGGCCAGTTGTGTTTACGGTGTGCAGTAGGACATCAAAAGCCATCGAATTCGCCCTTTGCGCCAGCAATGGTCAAAACGGGGGCGCCATCATGCGACGGGTGGATGGGCACTCTTTCGCGACTGCTAGTCTCGTTCAATTACGCCTCACAAATTAAGACAATCGGACTATTCCCTTAAGCTCAGTCTACAAGATTCTATTTTAACCCAAATTAAATATTTCGATATTTGTATTTGATTGAGAATATTGTTCCTTACAAGCACCCTCCTCGATCGCTTTAGCTTTCTGTGCGCTTTCATCCCAATAAGGCCAGTTTCGAAGAAACATCCTCTCAGCCTCCGCGCGGCGCCTCTTTCCCTTGCCCTTCCCGGCAATATGTTGCACCACACACGGGTTCAAACCCGGCAAGACGGGCCAAAGGATAAGGACAAGGCGAATGGCTGACGGATCGATTGATATCAACGCAAAACCCACCGAAGAAATCTCGGTTCGGGACGTATTCGGCATTGATACCGATATGGCGGTCAAAGGCTTTGCAGAGCGCAGTGATCGGGTTCCAGCCATCGACCCGACCTATAAGTTTGATCCCGAAACCACGCTGGCGATTCTGGCAGGGTTTTCACATAACCGCCGGGTTATGATTCAAGGCTATCACGGCACCGGTAAATCGACCCATATCGAGCAAGTTGCCGCTCGTCTGAATTGGCCCGCCGTGCGTGTGAACCTGGACAGCCACATCAGCCGGATCGACCTGATCGGTAAAGACGCGATCAAACTACGCGATGGCAAACAGGTCACCGAATTCCACGAAGGCATCCTGCCCTGGGCGCTGCGCAACCCCGTGGCCATCGTGTTCGACGAGTACGACGCCGGCCGCGCCGACGTGATGTTCGTGATCCAGCGCGTGCTGGAACATGACGGCAAGCTGACCTTGCTGGACCAAAACGAAATCATCACGCCGAACCCGAATTTCCGCCTGTTCGCCACTGCAAACACCGTCGGTCTGGGTGACACCACTGGCCTCTATCACGGCACACAGCAGATCAACCAGGCGCAGATGGACCGCTGGTCGCTGGTCTCGACCCTGAACTACCTGAGCCACGACGCCGAAACGATGATCGTCCTGTCGAAAGCGCCGCACTACAACACCGAGAAAGGCCGCAAAACCGTCAGCCAGATGGTGACCGTTGCTGATCTGACCCGGACCGCCTTTATGAATGGCGACCTGTCCACCGTGATGAGCCCGCGGACCGTGATCAACTGGGCCCAGAACGCCGAAATATTCCGCGATGTGGGCTATGCCTTCCGCTTGTCCTTCCTGAACAAATGTGACGAACTGGAACGCCAGACCGTTGCCGAGTTCTATCAGCGTTGCTTTGACGAAGAACTGCCGGAAAGCGCGGCCAGCACAAGCCTGGGATAAGTAGGTGCAATTTGCCGCGCAAAAATGCGTGTTCATCCACGTACCGAAAACCGGAGGAAACTTTTTTACGCGTTGTTTCCTTCGGTTCTCAGACGATGCCATCGTCACCAGCGGCCACCAAGACGGTACAGACCGGTTCGAACTAAGCGGTGACGCAACCAAGTCCAAGCATCAGACGCTTGCGGAATACAGCCAACTGATTGGCCCGGCCTTTGCCGAGTATACCGCTTATGCCTTTGCCCGCCCTCCGGTCGAGCGGATGATCTCGCTGTACTATTCGCCCCACCGCTGGATGCGCGCGCAAGAAGGGGGTGGTTTCGGCCTTGATCCCCGCAACGAACCAATAAACCTTGAGGAATTTGAGACGCTTGTGTCAGCCAACAAATCGATCTCGGATTTGCTGGATATGAAAAATGTTTCAGGTAGGTTAACCGTCAACAAGAGCGCCCGGCATGCATCAGGAGCGCGCATGACCCTGTTGGATTTTGCCGATTTACGGCACGGGCTTGAGACATTTGGCCGGGAAAACGGCTTTGACCTGACCGACATGCCCAGCAAGAAAGTGAACTCCAGTGCTGTAAGCGATCCCATGAAGCTCAACGCCGGACAGATGCGTGACTTGACCAAAATCGTTATGCGCTCGCCCCACGGCAAAGATCAGAAGTTGTTTCGGCAAAATGGGCTTAAGGGAGTGCTAGAGGGCCTTTCAGGATGGTTCAGGTAATACCACTACTCTCTTTACGATGCATTTACACAAGCCATTGATGCGCCAGTTTCGACCAGCACTAACCAAGGTCTGACTCGCCGCGCTTCGAATTTCTACAAGGATTCTACTGTTAACCCTCTTCTGGTTTCATGCGAAAACGGGGTTGGCCCTATGGTCAAGGCCCTGAATTGGCACTAGGTTGCCGGGACAGAACAAGACCGGACTGCCACCGATGAGCAAACCCAACGACAACCCCGCTGATCCGTTCAAGAAGGCTTTGGCCGAGGCCACCAAAGTTATGGCCGACGACCCCGAATTGAACGTGACCTACACAGTCGACCCTTCCGGTATATCGGGCGAGTCGATGCGTCTGCCGCAAGTCAGCCGCCGGATGACGCGCGAAGAGGTTTTGCTGGCGCGCGGTACAGCTGATGCTCTGGCGCTGCAGCGGAAATACCATGACGACGCCACCCATGCGCGCTATGCGCCTCCGGGTGATATGGCGCGGGACTTGTACGAGGCGATGGAGGTCGCGCGGTGCGAGGCGATGGGCGCGCGGGATATGCCCGGCACCGCCAGCAATATCGACGTCAAGATTGGGCATGAGGCCCTGCGGCGCGGGTACGACCAGTGCAAACAGCCAGCGGACGCGCCTTTGGCGGTTGCTGCGGGCTATCTGATCCGGCACCTGGCCACGGGGCGGGACCTGCCCCCGGCGGCCTCTAACATCATGAATCTATGGCGTGGGTTTATCGAGGAACAGGCCGGTGGCACGCTGGAAAACCTAGATGAGCTGCTCTCGGATCAGGCGGAATTCGCCAAGTTTGCCCGCCAGATGATCAAGGATCTGGGTTACGGCGATCAGCTGGGCGATGACCCTGATGAGCTGGACGACGAACAGGAAGATCAGGCCGAAGACGACGCCGAGGAACAGCCCGATCCCGACAGCACCGGCCAGGATGACCAAGAAGAGCAGGACGCCGACGCCACGCCTGAACAAACGCAGGAAGAACAGCAGGACCAGTCTCAGGCGCAGGTCTCGATGGATGAGATGGCCGAGGATGAGATGGGCGATGAGGCAGAGATGCCCGAAGGTGAGGCTCCGCTGGAACCCCCTGCGCCCCCGCCTGCGTCCGAAGCTGATCCGGAATACAAGGTCTATCTGAACACCTACGACGAAGAGATCGCTGCAGAAGATCTGGCCGAACCGGCCGAGCTGGAACGGCTGCGTGCTTACCTGGATCAGCAGTTGGAGCCCCTGAAGGGCGCTGTTAGCCGATTGGCCAACAAGTTGCAGCGTCGCCTGCAGGCGCAACAGAACCGCAGCTGGGAGTTCGACCGCGAAGAAGGCATTCTGGATGCGGGCCGTCTGGCGCGAGTTGTGGCAAACCCGACCACGCCGCTCAGCTTCAAGGTCGAGAAAGACACCGAGTTCCGCGACACAGTGGTAACGCTGTTGTTGGACAACTCGGGATCAATGCGCGGGCGTCCGATTTCCATTGCGGCGATCTGCGCGGATGTTCTGGCGCGCACGCTGGAACGCTGCAACGTGAAGGTTGAGATTCTGGGCTTTACCACCCGCGCGTGGAAAGGTGGCCTAGCGCGCGAGGCATGGCTGAACGATGGCCGACCGCAACAGCCGGGGCGTCTGAACGACCTGCGCCACATCATCTACAAGGGCGCGGATGCCCCATGGCGGCGCGCACGGCCCAATCTGGGCCTGATGATGAAAGAAGGCCTGCTGAAAGAGAATATCGACGGCGAGGCGCTGGAATGGGCGCATCGCCGGATGCTGGCGCGGCGCGAAGCACGTAAAATTCTGATGGTGATTTCGGATGGTGCGCCGGTCGACGATTCAACGCTCAGCGTCAACCCCGCGAATTATCTGGAAAAACACCTGCGTGACGTGATCGCCATGGTTGAAAAGCGTAAAATGGTTGAACTGCTGGCGATTGGCATCGGTCACGACGTCACCCGCTATTACGACCGCGCGGTGACGATCACCGATGTAGAGCAACTGGCAGGTGCAATGACCGAGCAACTGGCCGCCTTGTTCGACAGTGACCCGCGCGCGCGTGCGCGGGTGATGGGGATGAAAAGGGCCAGCTGAGGCTGGCCTTGCCCCGGGCCAAAGAATTTTCCAAAAGAATAAGGGGTGACCCCCCACTTGGGAGAGGTATGTGATGTTTCAGTCCTTTGAGGTGACGGCGCGCCCGGAACAGGGGCCGCCCCGGTTGGCTGCTCTGCGAAGTGAGATTTCGAACGAAGGGTTGGACGGTTTTCTGATCCCGCGCGCAGACGCGCATCAGGGCGAATACGTGGCACCTCGGGATGAGAGGTTGGCGTGGCTGACAGGGTTCACAGGATCAGCAGGGTTTTGCGCCGTGCTGCCGGATATAGCGGGCGTGTTTGTCGATGGCCGGTATCGAACCCAAGTCAAGGCGCAGGTCGCCGCCGAATTCACTCCGGTTCCATGGCCCGAGGTCAGCCTGAGTACCTGGTTGAAGGAACACCTTCCCGATGGCGGCAAGGTAGGTTTTGATCCGTGGCTGCATGCAGCAGGTCAGATTACAAGCGCACAGAAAGAACTGACCAACAGCGGTATCGAACTGGTGCGCTGTGACAATCTGGTGGACCGCGTGTGGCCCGACCAGCCAACCGCCCCGATGAACCCGGTCAAGATCCATCCAATTGAGTTTGCGGGTGAAACCGCGGACAGCAAAATCACCCGTCTGGCCGAAGCCCTGCGCGAGGCAAACTGCACAGCAGCAGTGATCACGTTGCCGGATTCGATTATGTGGCTTCTGAACATTCGCGGCTCGGATATCGGGTACAACCCGGTGGCGCATGGCTTTGCTATTCTGCGTGCCAATGGCCGGGTGGATCTGTTCATGGATCAGGAAAAACTGTCCGAGCCATTGACGGATCAAGTTTCCGTCCACACGCCGGCGATATTTCTGGACGCTGCTACAGCGCTTGAGGGAAAGATACAGGTCGATCTGGGAACGCTGCCTCAGGCTGTGGCAGATGTGTTGCAGGATCGGATGGTGGATGGCGGCGATCCCTGCGCCTTGCCCAAGGCCTGCAAGAATGCGGCCGAGATCACGGGCAGCGCCGAAGCGCATCTGCGCGATGCAGCGGCGGTTATAGAAACCCTTTGCTGGTTGGATGCGCAAGCCCCGGGGACACTGACCGAGACGCAGGTGGTGACCCGCCTTGAAGAGAACCGGCGCAAGGACAATGCGCTGCAGGATATCTCGTTCGACACAATCGCCGGGACGGGCCCGAACGGCGCGATCATGCATTATCGCGTGACCGAGGAAACCGACACTCGCCTTGAAGACGGTCATATTCTTGTTCTGGACAGTGGCGGTCAATATCTGGACGGCACCACCGACATCACCCGCACCATCGCCATCGGCAAAATCGGGAATGAAGAAAAAGCGTGCTTTACCCGTGTGTTGAAGGGCATGATTAACCTTTCAATGCTGCGCTGGCCTGTCGGGCTGGCCGGGCGTGACATCGAATGTATCGCGCGGGCCCCGCTGTGGGCTGCAGGTCAGGATTTTAACCATGGTGTCGGCCATGGCGTTGGTGCCTACCTGAGCGTCCATGAAGGCCCCCAGCGTTTGTCGAAAGCTAGCCATGTCCCTTTGCAACCGGGCATGATCCTGTCCAACGAACCGGGCTACTACCGCGAGGGCGCCTTTGGTATCCGCATCGAAAACCTCGTAGTTGTTCAAGAAGCCCCAGCCCTGCCCGGTGGTGACGCGGAACGCGCGATGCTGAACTGGCGGACCCTGACGTACGTCCCAATTGACAGAAGGCTGATTGTGACCGACATGTTGACGTCGGCAGAGCGAGACTGGCTGAACACCTATCACTACGACGTTGCGAAAAAACTGCGCTCAAGGCTGGGCGACGACGCGCAACTGTGGTTGGATGCCGCAACTGCGCCGATCTGACACTGTCCTGTTACGCAAACAGAGCAGAAGAGAGGCCGAATTTAAGACGAGGGAAGAAAAATGGTTGAGATCACGATCCGCAAGGCTCCGGGCAAATGGAGCGTTCGTTCCGGTGGTGCCGTACTGGGTGAAAGTAATGGCGCGCTGGAATTGATCGAAGGTGATCTGACTCCAGTGATCTATTTCCCCCGTACCGACATCGCGATGGCCTTTCTGGATAGCACCGATAAGGTCACCCACTGCCCACACAAGGGGGATGCCTCGCATTTCTCGATCGTCAACAAATCCTCGGTGACCGAAAACGCCGCGTGGAGCTATGAAACCCCCATTGCCGCCATGGCCGAGATCAAGGGTTATGTGGCTTTTTACCCGGTCGAGTCGGTGAAGGTTGAGCAGATCTAAGCGCCAACAGCTGGCGTTTCGGCGTAATGAATGATCGCTATTCAGGCAAGGCGGAACAATATGAACAGGTCGGCCTGAACGGAACGGACCTGCTTGCCTATCGCGATCTTGCCAGCCTCATCAACACCTATTCAAACAGGGGCACAGCTGTTGATTTCGGCTGCGGAAGCGGAAAGTCCACTCGCCTGTTGAAACGTCTGGGCCTCTCGGTTGTAGGTTTGGACATTTCCGCGGAACAGTTGAAGCTCGCTCGTTCCGCGGACCCGAGTGGCGACTACCGCCAAATAGGACCGAACGACGAACTGCCGGTGCAGGACGTAGACATAGTCCTGTCTGTATTCGTGTTCATGGAACTGGGATCAAAACAAGCCTTGGAATCCACCGCCAAAGCAATAGAACGTGCTTTGGCAAAGGACGGTGTGTTCTTCATGGTTGTGACGACCAAGGACTTTTACAGCGGCGATTGGCTGACGCTGGACACCAACTTTGCGGAAAACGCAGCAGTCGAGTCCGGTGACAAGGTCCGGGTGCGGTTCCCGGACGCCGATTTGACACTGACCGACTATTTCTGGACAGACGAAGATTATTCCAGCGCGCTGGGACAAGCCGGTTTCGGGCGCATTGACCGCTATTACCCTCTGGGCAAGGACAGTGACGGTCTTGCGTGGAAAGACGAAACCTCCAAGGCACCATTTGTGATCTACGTGGCGCGTAAAGGCGATTGAACGATAAGTGATGATCGCCTAACGGACCTGTTTTCGAGTTAAACTCACGCACCTGTTGCATGCATGTGAACAGCGACCGAGGCAAACTGGATTTGGACACCACCGGAGGATGCCATGTCGATCACGCGCCGCAGTTTCACTGGTATGCTGGCCGCAGCCGCATTGCCCAACACACTTTCAGCACAGCAAGACCCCGTGCTTGAGGCCGTGAGGTCCACCTTGTACGGCAGCAGTTCTGAATTCAAACAGGGCATGGCCTTTCTGGTGCAGCGTGGCAACCCAGATGTAGTCCCGGCTCTGCTGACCGGAATGCGTCATGGACGGCGGCGCAGTGATGAGATCGCCGAGGTCATGCAAACCCTCACCGGTCAGAACATCGGCACCGACTGGTTCGACTGGATGTTGTGGCAGGAAAAGAACCCGCAGCTAGTCCCCCACCCTTCGTTGATCCCTTTCAAGCGTGAGGTTCTGCTGGGCATTGACCCAAATTTCGAAGACTTCTTACGTCCGAAATACCTGCAGCGCGATAAGATGAAAATCCGGCTGGAGGAAATCACATGGGGTGGCGTGTACAAGGACGGCATTCCTTCGCTCGACAATCCAACACTGATCTCGGCCTCAAAAGCCAGCTACCTGAAAGACGACGATCTGGTCTTTGGCGTCTCGATCAATGGGGATGAGCGCGCCTATCCGCTGCGGATCATGGGGTGGCACGAAATGTTCAACGAGGTGATCGGTGGCGTCCCCGTAGCGCTGGCTTATTGCACGCTGTGCGGGTCGGGTATCTTGTTCGAAACACAAGTGGCGGGACGGCGGAAACCGTTTGTGTTTGGATCATCTGGTTTCCTGTACCGTTCCAACAAGCTGATGTTTGATCGCGAGACGCATTCGCTGTGGAACCAATACACCGGAAAGCCGGTTGTGGGCCCGTTGGTCGGCAGTGGAATCACGCTCCAGCAGCGCCCGGTGGTGATCACCACATGGGAAAGCTGGAAATCCTCACATCCCGGCACCCGCGTTCTGTCTCAGAACACCGGCCATCGGCGCAACTATGGCTCTGGCGTGGTGTATCGTGAGTATTTCGCCTCGCCCGAACTGATGTTTCCAGCGCTGGTTGACCAATCCGAACATAGGCAGAAAGACTATATCTTCGCTATCCGCCAGTTCGGTGCGGCGCGGGCCTGGCCTTTGGATGCGTTTAGCAAGACTCGCGTGATCAATGACGCGATTGCCAACCGACCGCTGGTTTTGATCGGCAACCCCGACAAGCGTGCGGTCCGGGCGTTTGAACGCGCCTCATACCGGTTCACAGCGTCCGATGGAGGCCTGGTGGATCAGGGGGGACAGAAATGGACCATGACCGAAGAGGCGCTGATCGGACCAGACGGAACCCGATTGCCGCGGGTGGCCGGGCACATCTCTTACTGGTTTGCATGGGACAATTATCTGGGCGACGCGGCAACGGTCTACGATGGTTAGGAATGCTCCTCGGCCGCCGTGGCGGCCAGCGCCCGGTTATAGGCCTTGAGCGCGTCGATATGAAAGAGCGCACCAACCGGGGATTCGTTACCCTCGTTATCAATCACCACAACCGGGATGCAGGGGATGTCGTCGCGGTCGAAATAGGGCATCGCCGCCTCCAGCGTGGCGCTGGCCTGTACGCATAGGCCCTGCTCGATCAGCTCCTGCGCCTTTTCTTTGGTGATCGAGCGCGGATCCCCAATCGGGCGCATCACCGCCCCAGTGCGCAACATCGCCAACAAATAAGCCTGTGGTCCCGCAGCCAGATGAACATCGCGGCGCTCCAGCTGTGTCAGGAAGAACGACCGGTCCACAAGACGAGAAGCCAAAGCTGTGGACATCGAAACCGAGACCATCACCGCAATTCCGATCTGCCAATCTCCGGTCAGCTCAAAAACGATCATCGTGGTGGAAATCGGCGCACCCAGCACTGCGGCGGCCACGGCCCCCATCCCCGCAAAGGCATAGAGCGTGTGGGTCCCTGACACATCCGGCAGCAGCCCGGTTGCGATCAGCCCAAAGGCCAAACCGGTCAGAGCGCCAACCATAAGCGAAGGTGAAAACACGCCACCGCCCATGCGCCCCCCCATAGTGATGGCCAAAGCGACTGTTTTTACCACGGCGAACAAGATCGCGACGGTCAGGGTCAGATCGCCAGTCAAGGCGCGGATCGTCGTCTCATACCCAACCCCGATGATATGCGGAAACCAGATCGCCAGCAGACCCAGCATTGCACCGGACACGGCGGGGCGCAGCCAACGTGGCAGTGACAGGCGGTTCTGAATGTGAGTGCCGATGTCTTCGGCAAAAAAGATCGAGCGCATCAACAGCAATGACACCAGCCCGCAGATCAGCCCAAGGATCAAAAAGGCTGGCAGCTCTACATAGAATTGCAGCGAGCCCGGGGTTTCCAGAACGAACTCGGTCACATCCCCGTATTCCAGCCGGTTGATCACCGTACCAGCGACCGAGGCGATAACGATGGGCGCAAAGGCATGCACGGCAAAGTGGCGCAGCACCACTTCAAGCGCGAATAGCGCCCCAGCGATGGGTGAGTTAAAGCTGGCTGAAACTGCTGCCGCCACAGCGCAGCCCAACAGATCGCGACCAGTGATGCCATCCGCGTGGATACGATTACTGACCCAGGTCGAGATCACCCCGGCCATATGCACCACCGGGCCTTCCCGCCCGGTTGACCCGCCAGTGCTGAGCGTGATCAGAGAGGCAAAGAACGAGGCGATGCCCGCCTTGCCCTCGACCCGACCATTGGTCAGCGCAGACCCCTCGATCACGTCCGCGACCGAGCGTACGCGCCCGTCATCGGTGAATCTGTGTAGGATAACACCAACAATCAAACCGCCGATGATCGGCGTAATCAGGATCAGGAACCACGGCAATTTCTCAGCATGGCTGTGCAGCAACAGGATATCGTCTGTGTCGTAGACATAGGCCTGCAGCGACCGGATCGCCTTACGGAACCCCAACGCCATGAACCCCGCCGCAATCCCAATCGCCAACGCAATGAACCAGAACTGAATCTGGCTGGGCCCACGTCGCAACATCACCCGCCACGCATCCTTCATCGCGGCCAGAGCCTGATTGAGCTGGTTGCGCAGAACGGTGCGGGTCGTTTGGGTCATTGGCACTCGGGGATCAAGGTATATTCCTTAGTAAGCCACGGAGCCCCCTTATAAAAGTAGGATCGCGACGGTTTGAAAACCGGAAAGCGGCAAATTTACCTCAGGCGTCCAACAATGCACGGGCGGCGGCGCGCGCCTCGTCCGTGATGGTGTCCCCTGCGACCATCCGGGCGATTTCATCCACGCGGTCTGGTTCGGCCAGCGGGATAACGGTGGACAATGTCTGCCCGCCAGTTACCTGTTTTTGCACCCGCCAATGATGCGCCGCGCGGGCGGCAACCTGCGGCGAGTGGGTCACGACCAGAACCTGCCCACCCTGCGCCAAGGACGCCAGACGGCGACCCACCGCATCAGCAGTCGCCCCACCGACACCCCGGTCGATTTCATCAAAGATCATAGTGCGGGCGCTATCGTCGCCGGTCAGACACACCTTGAGCGCCAGCAAAAATCGGCTGAGTTCCCCGCCCGAGGCAATCTTGTTCAACGGGCCAGACGGCGCGCCGGGATTGGTGGCAACGGTAAAGGCCACCGCATCCACCCCTTCGGGGCCGGGATCGGCGCCCGTGATTTCGGTTTGAAATACCGCGCGCTCCATCTTCAACGGTGCAAGCTCGGTCATCACGGCCGCATCCAATTGCCCGGCCGCCTGTTGGCGCGCGGCGCTAAGTGCGGCGGCGGCGTTGTCATAGGTTTCCTGTGCAGCCGCAACCGCAGCACGCCGATCCGCCAAGTCGGCGTCACCTGCATCCAGCCGGGTCAGTCGATCACGCAGCGTGTCAGCAAATACTCCCAAATCGTCGGGCACCACATCATGCTTGCGGGCCAACGCTCGGATGGCGAAAAGACGCTCTTCAGCCGCTTCCAGCTCAGCCGGGTTAAAATCCAGAGTTTGAAGGCAGGCGCTCACCCCGTCCTGCGCTTCGCCCAATTCGATCAAGGCACGCCCCAATGCGGCTATCGGGGCCTCAAGCTGCCCGCCCGCATTGTCGGACACGCCTTCCAACCACCGCACGGCGTCAGACATCGCCACCTCGGCCCCATCTGCGCCCAACAGGTCAAAGGCACGAGCAACGTCATCGCGAATACGTTCAGCCCCCTGCATCATGCGCCGACGGGCATCCAATTCAGCATCCTCACCGGGCTGAGGGTCCAGCTTGTCCAACTCGGCAACGGCATGGCGCAGAAACTCCTCCTCGGCCCGCATGGCGGCCAGCGTCGCCTCGGTCTCGGCCAAAGCCTTACGCGCGCGGGACATATCCATCCACGCCGCACGCACAACTGCCAGAAGGTCCTCTGCCCCCGCATAGTCATCCAGCATTGCCCTATGCCCGCGCGGGTTCAGCAACCCGCGATCATCATGCTGGCCGTGCAGTTCGATCAACGTCTCGGACAGGGCGCGCAGTACCTCTCCGGAACAGCGCCGGTCATTGACCCAAGCCGTCTTGCGCCCCTCGGCAGTATTAACCCGGCGCAGGATCAGTTCCTCACCACCAGGCAAGCCAGCCTCGGCCAGAATCGCATGGGCGGGGTGGCCATCTGGCAGCTCAAACTCGGCCACAACCTCGCCCTGCGCGGCCCCTTGTCGGACCAATTCAGCCCGCCCCCGCCAGCCCAGCACGAAACCCAACGAGTCCAGCAGAATCGACTTGCCCGCTCCGGTTTCACCAGTCAAAGCGTTCAAGCCCGGCTGAAACGTCAGTTCCAGCCGGTCAATGATCAGCATGTCGCGGATATCAAGGGCGCGCAGCATCGGGTCTTAGCGTCCCACGCCTTTAGCCATGACGATTACAACCACTCACCTTTGATGGTCTGACGGTAGATGGTGCTTAGCCAGTTGTTTCCACGGCTCTTCAGTTCCAACCCACGCGAGGTCAACAATGCGTAGCCGGCATCGTACCATTCCGACGACTGATAGTTGTAACCCAGAATGGCACCGGCTGACTGCGCCTCATCCACCAGGCCCAGCGACAGATAGGCTTCGATCAGACGATACAGCGCCTCAGCTGTGTGAGTTGTGGTCTGGAAATCTTCGACCACGACACGGAATCGGTTGATTGCTGCGGAATAGTGATCCTGACGCAGATAATAGCGCCCGATCTCCATTTCCTTGCCGGCAAGATGGTCGAAGGCCAGATCGAATTTCAGAACCGCCGATGTGGCATATTCGCTATCAGGATAAACCTCGATCACCGTGCGCAGAGATTGCAGCGCCTGAAACGTCAGCCCTTGGTCGCGGCCAACCTCGTCAATCTGGTCATAATAGCTTAGCGCCAAAAGATACTGCGCATAGGCCGCATCTTCGTCTGTCGGATAAAAGTCGATATAGCGCTGAGCCGCCGCCCGGCTTTCTTCATAGTTCTTGTCCGTGTGGAACGAGAACGCCTGCATGATCAGCGCGCGCTTGGCCCAATCCGAATAGGGATACAAACGCTCAACTTCCGAGAAGTACCACGCCGCGTCATCCGAGCGATTCTGCGACAGCTCGAACTCGCCGCGCGTGTAAATCTGTTCTGGCGTAAAGCCTTCCAGGTTCTGATTGCGGTCTGCGCCTTTTCCGCCGCATGCCGTCAAAACTGCTGTCAGAAGAATCGCGCCTGCGAATCTGACTGCCGCTTTGGTGCCAACCATTCCGCCTATCCTCGTCGTATTGCTTATCGGGGCACGCCCCGGATTGGCCTTTGGTCTAGCATAGATAATTCCGGGGCAAAACGCCTTAGTACACTCACTAGCGGAATTGTCGGCAGAGTTGATCCAATCAGGCGACTTCGGGGATTTCGTCCCAAACAAGGCCCTGACCCGGCAGACGCGCGGCCTGTTCGGGGGTACACAGTACCGGACGCACCGCACCAGGTGTTTCAAACAGCTTGCGCAGCAGCGTGTTGGTCATCGCGTGGCCGGATTTGTCACCAGTAAAGTGACCCAGAATCGGGCCGCCCGCCAGGAAAAGGTCGCCCAGAGCATCCAGCATCTTGTGGCGAACAGCCTCATCCGCATGACGGAAACCGCCAGGTGTCAGAACTTCGTCACCCTGCACAACGACAGCGTTTTCAAGCGTTCCGCCCAAGGCCAGGCCGTTTTCGCGCATCGCTTCAACGTCTGTGCGGCGGCAAAATGTGCGGCAATCGCTAAGCTCACGCGCGAACGAGCCGTTGCGCATGTCCAGCCTCTTGGTCTGATTGCCAATCGCGCTGTCTTCGAAATCGATATGGAAATCGATGATCAACCCATCCGCGGGCGCGATTGACGCGCTGGCGCCTTCGCGCGTGGCAGTGATGGGCTTGAGAACTTCGAACGCAAGAACAGGGCTGGCCTGACGACGTACACCCTTGGCCATGATACCGCGCACAAAATCAATCGACGACCCATCCATGATCGGAACTTCGGGTCCGTCAATCTCGATCAGCGCGTTATGCACGCCGCACCCGGCCAGCGCAGCCATGATATGTTCGACGGTCGACACCGAAACATTTGCATCGTTCACCAGACGGGTGCAAAGAGGCGTCCGCTCGACCACGTCATAGATCGCGGGGATCAGCGCATTGCCCAGCTCGATATCCGTCCGTTTGAACCAGATGCCGTGACCGGCAGCTGCCGGTTTCAGGACCATCGTCGCAGGCTTGCCGCTATGCAGCCCGACGCCTGTAAACGTGATCGGAGATTTGAGCGTATGTTGCAAGGTGAACCTCGGTGAGTGGTGTCCGGCCTTTTCGGTCCGTGTTGGACACTCACCTAAGGAAGCAAGCGTCAAGGCTCAACTCACTCTTTGTAACTGAATGAAACATGAATGTAACAGATCGGCAAAAGCCTGCTTACATGCAGTTAAAGCCGTGTATTTCAAAAGAAAAGGGCCGCCAAAAGGCGACCCTAAGTCGTTAATTTGTTACCGTGATCAGTTAGCCTGACGACGCAAGAAGGCGGGAATTTCGATCCGATCCTGTTCGGGGTCGGCCTCATCATGCGCAGGTGCCGTAGCGTCAGCTTGGCGCATAGGGGGCTGCTGGCGCACCGGCTGTGCCGGCGTATCGGCGGCGTGGCCGGTCATCCGGTCGATCAGGCGGTTAAAGCCGAACCGCGAGCGATCCTGCCCATCCGCTTGCGGTGCGGGGGCCGGTTGCGGTGCCTGTGGGCGCGGCGCCGCATACCCACGTTCAGAGGCCGGCACATTTTGTACAGCGGCTTGCAAACGCTGCAGCGCTTCGGGCGAAGGTGTGCCTGCGGAGTGCTGTGGCTGCGGTGCTACAAAGCTTTCCGGCGCGGGTTCAACCGGTTCAGGTGTCGGCTCGAACTCAGCCACGCGGGGCTGATAGGCCGGGGGTGGCAGACCGTCATCGTCACGCTCCACCTGCGGCTGCGCCGGTTCCTCGGCGGTTTCGAACAGCGAAGGTTCACGGTTCACTTCCGGCTGAGGCGCGGGTTCCGCCACTTCGGCCACAGCAGCGGGGGTCTCATCCTGCTGCGCCTCTTCTGCGGAAACGGTGCGGGTCAGCGGCTCGGACATCGAGCGACGCGCAACCGGAACGTCGACGGGCTTTTCGCTGGCGTCGATACCAGTGGCCACAACCGACACACGCATACCGCCTTCCATCACGGTATCCAGGGTCGAACCGACGATGATGTTGGCCTCGGGGTCCACTTCCTCGCGGATGCGGTTGGCGGCTTCGTCCAACTCGAACAGGGTCAGGTCGTGCGAGCCGGTGATGTTGATCAGCACGCCCTTGGCGCCCTTGAGGCTGATTTCGTCCAGCAGCGGGTTGGCGATCGCCTTCTCGGCGGCCTGAACCGCGCGATCTTCGCCGGTGGCCTCACCGGTGCCCATCATCGCCTTGCCCATCTCGTCCATCACGGCACGAACATCGGCAAAGTCGAGGTTGATCAGGCCCGGACGGACCATCAGGTCAGTCACACCTTTAACACCCTGATACAGAACGTCATCCGCCATCGAGAATGCCTCGGTGAACGTGGTCTTTTCGTTGGCCAGGCGGAACAGGTTCTGGTTCGGAATGATAATCAGCGTGTCGACAACCTTTTGCAGTGCCTCAACGCCGTCTTCGGCCTGACGCATCCGCTTGGCGCCTTCAAACTGGAAAGGTTTTGTGACAACGCCAACAGTGAGAACGCCAAGCTCCCGCGCGGCCTGCGCGATGATCGGCGCCGCACCCGTACCGGTGCCACCGCCCATACCAGCTGTAATAAAGCACATATGTGCGCCAGCCAGATGGTCGACGATCTGCTCGATGCTTTCTTCGGCCGCCGCAGCGCCCACGGTCGGACGGGCCCCTGCCCCCAGACCTTCGGTCACTTTCACGCCCAATTGCACCCGCGCCGAGGACTGGCTTTGCTGCAGCGCCTGCGCGTCGGTGTTGGCGACGACAAAATCAACGCCGTCCAGCTGTTTCTCAATCATGTTGTTGACAGCGTTGCCGCCCGCGCCACCAACGCCAAATACTGTAATCCGAGGCTTCAGTTCGTCGTGCCCGGGCATCGAAAGATTCAATGTCATGCTCTGTCCGCCTGTTTTATTGACCCGCCAAAGCGGTGTTTTTCTTACCTATCCGCTTACAATCCTACCGGTCGAAACGGCAAAGGTCACGCCAAAAATCGCCGAATCCCACAAAATATGGAGGAATTAAGGCAGCCGTCAGCGGTATTTTGCATTCATAGCCAGATGTTGCGGATTGAACTCAATCCACCACAAAGCAAGCGACACACGCGCCGCGATCAACATGCGCGCCACTTGAGGGATTCACTGATTTTCAAGATGCGGAAAACTGCTCAGGTCCTGCCGCAGGGCCTCTGACGGGCCTTGTGGATATCTTGCGGGATATAGCCGCTGGCTGCAACCCATTTCTTTAGCTAATTGGGGCACTTGGACAATTCAAACCGTCTTCGGTAATGCTGCGCACCTCTTGAATTTCGCGTCGGTTGAAGTTGGCAAGTCGCACCATAAGGCGACCTTCGTGCTGAAAGGTCCACCAGCATACCGGCACGTCATCCGGGTCATCATCGTACAAAAAGCAGATCTGCCCGTTGGGCGTGGTGATCTGCCCATAGACACAACCCCGCCCCTCCATCCGCCAGACGGACAGTTTGGGGCTGAGAAATTCCTCGGTCCCCACCAAAATGCCGCTGGGATAGTCATGAAAGGTGACGGTCTTGCCCTGGACAGCAGCTAGAAAAGCCTCAGGCGATATCCGCGTCTGGGCGTGTGCGGCAAACGGGGTTGCAACGACCAGCGCCGCAACGCCAATCGCTTTACCAGTTGTCACGGAACCAGCGCATCGCGCGCTTGAAGGGTCGCGCGGCATATGTGTCGACCGGGATTTCGAAATCCCACCACTCGTCCTGCGGATGCGCCGCGAACAAGCTAAGCCCCACCGCAGATGAAAACCCCGGCCCCGTTGCCGATTGCGGCAGGCCGTGGACGCGCAGCGGTCGACCCAAACGCACCCGTTGACCCAAAATGCGGGTCGCGAGGCCATCCAGCCCCATGATCTGACTGCCACCACCAGTCAAAACAATCTGCTGGCTAGGCATATGCTCAAATCCGGCGGCATCCAAACGCACGCGCACCTCTTCCAGAATCTCTTCGACGCGCGGGCGCATGATTCCGATCAACTCGGCCCGACTGACGGTGCGGCGGTCGTGTTCCCAATCACCGGTATCACCGCCGATATCGATCAGGTCGCGGTCGTCGGCGCCAGTCGCGTGGACGCCGCCGTTAAAGGTCTTGATCCGTTCGGCCACAGCCGCCGGAACACCCAGCCCCATCGAGATATCGGCGGTCACATGATCGCCGCCCATACGCACACAATCCGCATAGATCATGTGTTTTTTCATGAAGATCGACACGCTGGTCGTACCGCCGCCCATATCGATGCAGGCGGCCCCCAACTCCTGCTCATCCTCGACCAGGGCCGAGACGCCAGACACGTAGGCAGAGTTTGCAATCCCCGCCAACTCCAGATCGCAGCGCTTGATGCAGCGTACGATATTCTGGATCGCCACGGCATCGACGGTCAGCATGTGCATGTCGACCGCAAGGCTTTGGCCCATCTGCCCGCGCGGGTCGATCAAGCCCGACCGGTTGTCCAACGCAAAATTCACCGGCTGGGCATGCAGCACCTCGCGCCCTGCCCCGTAATCGGGCACGTCGCAGGCATTCAGAACACGGCCAACCTCAGCCTCGGACACGACCTGCCCTTCCAGATCAACCTGAGCGTCCAGACCATATGAACGCGGGTTCGCGCCCGAGAAACAGGCGATCACGTGATCCACCCGGATATCAGCCATCTTCTGCGCCGCCTGCAATGCCGTCCGAATGGCACGTTCGGTTTCCTGCATGGCGGTGACTTCGCCAAACTGCACACCACGCGACCGCGTGGTCGCGGCGCCAATTACCCGAAATCCGGTTTGCCCTGCCAGAGACCCGATGCTGTTATCCTCGCTCAGACGGTTTGCCCCGTCGAAGCGCAATACAAGGCAGGCAATCTTGGAACTGCCGACATCCAGAATGGCGACCACACCGCGTTGCATCGCCTGCCTACGCATCTGCCGCATGGCCCGTTGGGACTGATAAAGATCGGTCATCATAGTCACTACTGCCCGTTACCCACTGTCACTTTTGTATTCCACCAGTCTTCGCTGGCAGCTTTAGTCATTCTGATTGTCGGGCGCTGCCCAAGCCGCATGTCCACCACGGCCACGTCACGCTCCAACAGGTCCTGCACTTCGTTCACAGCCAACACGCGTTCCAGCGCGCGCACGGGTCGTTCGGTTGGCAACATTATGCGTTGGCCGCGATCCAAAACCAGGTCCCAACGTCGCTCGCCAATCCGCACCAGACCACGAACCCGGCCACCCAAGCTGCGAGCAGTGGTCACCAGTTGCAACGCCTCGGCCACATGGGCATCCGCACCCTTGCCCGCGATCAGCGGCAGGTTGGCGTGTTCCTTGCGAGACGCGATGCGTTCCACATGCGCGCCGGTTTCGTCCAACAGTTCGATCCCGCGGCGCGTGCGCCAGACGATAACGGGCTGACGCTCTTCAACGTCCACTTGCAAAATACCACCTGGGCGCACCCGGACCGAGGCGGATTTGACCGGGTCCAACCCGGTGATCGTGTCGCGGATCTGTTCGACATCCAGATCCCAGGAGCTTATCGGGAAATCCAACGGCACCACTTCGCGGATGTCTTCCGACAGGTTGGTGCCCGCGCCATCAATGGCCATCAGATTGACCATGAATTCCGGCCGCTGCTGGATCGAGGTCTTTATGTCGGCAACATAGGCCACCACCGCCTCGCGCCGCGCGTCCGAGCCGAAATATATCCCGGCCGCAGCGCAGAGCGCGAATATGGGCAAACCAACCCGCAAACCCCGGCGCACACCCGGCGTTAGCATCCAACGCTGCAATCGGTAATTCAGCCGCGACGGCGCCGGATCAAAGCGTTGCGATTTGCGACCAAAAAGCTTGACCCCACTCAGCCGCAGCTTTGGCTCTGCCTCAGACCGCGCGCCCGAGCCAAAATCCGCATCCGGTCCTGCCAGCGGCTTCGATCGGTGGATCACCGGCGCACGAGTGGCCCTTAGCGGTCGCATGAGGCGTCCTCCACCATCCACGCGCAAAGCTGGCCAAAGCTCATGCCGAAATGCTCGGCCTGTTCCGGCACCAGCGACGTCGGCGTCATTCCGGGCTGCGTGTTGGTTTCCAACAGGAAAAGCCCGTCTGCCCCCATGCTGTCATCCCAGCGATAATCGGTGCGGCTGACACCCTTGCACCCCAACGCATCATGGGCGCGCAATGCGTAATCCAAACAACGGTCAAAAATGTCCTGCGGGATTTCGGCTGGCAGCACATGCCAAGACCCGCCCGGCTTATACTTGGCGTCATAGTCGTACCAACCGCCATCGGTCATGATCTCGGTCACGGTCAGGGCGCGGTCGCCCATCACGGTCACCGTCAATTCGCGACCCGCGATGTATTTCTCAACCATCACGAATTCAGGCATATCTTCGGACAGTTGCGGCGGGCCGTTTGACCCTTCGTGCACGATATAGATGCCGACGCTGGAGCCTTCGTTGTTTGGCTTGGCGACATAAGGAGGTTCCATCACATGAACCTCGACCACCTCGACCTTTGGCACGATCACGCTGGGTACTACGGGCAAACCTTCGGCCTGATACACCTCTTTGCTGCGCTGCTTGTCCATCGCCAAAGCCGAGGCCAGCACGCCGGAATGCGTGTACGGAATCCGCATCCATTCCAGCAAGCCCTGTACGCAACCATCCTCACCCCAGCGGCCATGCAAGGCGTTGAAAACTACGTCCGGCTTGATATCCAATAGGCGCGCGTAAAGGTCGGGACCTGCGTCCAGTTCGACAACTTTAAAGCCTTCTCCCCGCAGGGCGGCTGCGCATTCGCGCCCAGAGCTGAGAGACACCTCGCGTTCCGCCGAGGGGCCACCCATCAATACCACCACTTTGGGGTTTGTCCTGCTCGACTTACCCACTTAGCGCCTCAATGTCCCCGGACCTTATGTAGTGGTCCGTACTGCGTTATGCCTTTGATCCGTCGCCTGAATTTGCCTGTTATGGTCTGACGGTTGGGGCTTTATTCCTTCAACGGATCACCGATCCGCATGATTTCCCACTCTAGCGTGATGCCGCTTGTTTCGTAAACCTTTTTTCGCACTTCTTCGCCCAGACCTTCAAGATCAGCGGCCGTGGCCGTGCCGGTATTGATTAGGAAATTCGAGTGCTTGGGACTCATCTGAGCGCCACCCCGCGACGCCCCGCGCATACCCGCATCATCGATGACCTTCCACGCCTTAAGGTCATGCACATCGTCGGCGCGGCCCGTGGACGAAAAGCCCGCCGGGTTGCGAAAGGTCGAACCGGCGCTGCGGTCCTTGGTGGGTTGGGTTTCGTCACGCTTTTGCAACTGTGCCGTCATGCGGGCGTGCAATTCCTCGGGATCACCCAACGGGCCTTCAAACGTGGCCGAGATCAACACTGCCCCTTCGGGCAAATCGGACTGACGGTAGCGAAAGTTCAGATCCTCCGGGCTCAGATCCAGGACCTCACCCTGTCGCGTGACGATGGTGGCCTTGCGCAGCACGTCCGCTGTGTAACTACCGTAACACCCCGCATTCATCCGTACCGCCCCCCCGATCGAGCCGGGAATGGTGCGCAGAAAAGTCAGGTCCACACCATCATCCGCCGCTTTGCGTGCTACATGCGCATCAAGTGCAGCAGCACCTGCAGTGACGGTGTTATCTTCGACCGAGATGCCGTTGAACCCACGCCCGAGCCGGATCACCACCGCGCGCAACCCGCCATCCCGGACAATCAGGTTCGAGCCGACGCCCATCGGAAAAACCGGCGTATGGTCAGGAAGGTCACGCAGAAAGGTTTGCAGATCCTCAGTGTCTGCGGGCTGGAACAGATAATCAGCAGGGCCTCCGACGCGCAGCCAAGTGAGATCAGCCAACAGGCGGTCCGCGCTAAGCCTGCCCCGCGCCTCCGGCACTTCCGTGGCTGTGGTCATGTCTGCCATTTCTCAAATACCCATCTGCTGCACCGCCCCACCACAAATGCGGCTGTGCCATATAGCAAGAGCGCGGCAGTCGACGCCAGTGCCTTGATGGTAATTTCCCGCGCTCCGATACCGACGAAAAGCCACAGGCCACACAGAAACATCGCTGCCATGAGTGATTTTTTGAAAGCCCGCGTCCTGACGGCCCAGCCGATCAAAACGCAGACGACTATCCAGGCTATGACCAAGATAAACAAAGAAGATAGCAAACAACGCCAAGTTTTATCGCACCAAACGCCGTACCCACCGACCCAGATAGATCACCGGCCAGCGCAGCACGGATATGCCCGCAGCCATCACAATCAAACCGATCCAAGGCCCGTTCTGAAGCGTCACGTATCCCAAAATCGGTATACCCACCGCGATCAGGATATAGGCGCGAGTCCAGTGGTTATCTTTGCTGGGGATCATCGCCAGCACATTCGCAGCAATTCCCCAAAGTGCGGCAAGGGCAATGGACAAGTTCATTCCTGAACCTCCGAACCCGTCCACCGGCGCCAATAGAAACGAATGGGATTGCGGAACATGGACGCAAAAGCGGCACAGGCCAGCAACCCAAAAACCCAGCCGTAATCATGGCCTAGCCAGACTATCAATGCAGGTGCCGAAACGAACAGGACAACCCCAGGCGGGAACTGCAAACGCATCGGCAACATGGCCACGATTGTCGAGGCCACGACCCAAAAGGCTGCAAACATCACCGAATATGCCAATTGCCCCTCCGAGGACATCCCGTCTGCGATTGCGACGCCACACTTTATAGTTGCAATACGCGAGAGTCCATTGCCTCAGACCGCCTGTTTTTGCTGCAATCGAGCGGGCAATCCGTTGGCCCAAGCACTGATCGTACCAGCCCCCAGGCAGACGACCATATCGCCGGGGCGGGCCTGTTCGCGGACAAGGCGTTCAAGATCGCTTTCGTCCAACAACGCGCGGGCATGGCGGTGGCCGTGGCGGATCAAGCCCTGCACAAGATCATCGCGGGATGCGCCTTTGATCGGGTCCTCTCCAGCGGCAAATATGTCAGCGATGGCAACGACATCGGCGTCGTTGAAACACGTGCAGAAATCATCAAACAGGTTGGACAGGCGGGAATAGCGGTGTGGCTGATGCACGGCGATCACGCGACCCTCGGTCGCCTGTCGGGCAGCTTTCAGCACCGCGGCAATTTCCACGGGGTGATGGCCGTAATCGTCAATGATGGTGACCCCATTAACCTCACCCACCTTGGTAAAGCGGCGGTTGACGCCACCGAAATTGGCCAGCGCATCGCGAATTTCCGAGGTCTTCATGCCCAGGTGGCGGGACACGGCCGCCGCAGACAAGGCGTTTGAAACGTTGTGATCCCCGGGCATCGGCAAAGTACAGCCTTCGATCACCGTGTCTTCGTATTGCAGGTGGATGTCGAAATGCGCGATGCCGCCTTTATAGGTCAGGTTTACCGCCCGCACATCGGCCTGCGCATTGAAGCCATAGGTCCGCACGCGCCGGTCAGTGATGCGGCCAACAAGCGTTTGCACCTCAGCATGATCGGTGCAGCAAACAGCCAGACCGTAGAAAGGTAAGTTCGACACGAACTCGTAGAAACCATCGCGCAATTTGTCGAAGTCGCCCCAGTGTTCCATATGTTCGGGGTCGATATTGGTGACAATGGCAATGGTCGCAGGCAGACGATTGAACGAGCCGTCGGATTCGTCGGCTTCAACTACCATCCATTCGCCCTGCCCCATCCGCGCGTTCGAACCATAAGCGTGAATGATACCGCCATTGATCACGGTCGGATCGAAATCTCCGGCCACCATCAGTTCCGCCATCATCGTGGTGGTGGTGGTCTTGCCGTGGGTTCCGGCGATAGCGATATTGGATTTTAGGCGCATTAGCTCGGCCAGCATATCGGCGCGGCGCACCACTGGCAGGCCGCGGGCGCGGGCGCCGTCCAGTTCTGGGTTGCCCGGCTTGATCGCGGTCGACACCACCACGACGGCGGCGTTTTCCAAATTCTCTGCGCGCTGACCGACAAAAATCTCGCCCCCCAAGCTGGCCAGACGATCTGTGATCTTAGACGCTTTCAGATCCGACCCCTGCACCCGGTAGCCAAGGTTCAGCAGTACCTCAGCAATGCCCGACATCCCGATCCCGCCGATCCCTACGAAATGGATCGGCCCTACGTCTTGCGGCAGTTTGGTTGCAGGATTCATGCGGTCTCCTTCTGCGCCAGTTGTTCGACAAGGGATGTCAGACGCTCGGTTGCGTCCGGCGCACCGGTCGAAAGGGCGGCATGGGCCATTTTTTGCGCGGCTTCGGGGTTGGTCAGAACTGCGGTGATTTGCTCGGTCAGCGAGGAAACGTCAAGGGCGTTTTCAGGAATCATGATCGCCCCGCCCGCCTGCACCAACCCGCGAGCATTGGCGGTCTGGTGGTCGCCAGCGGCAGCGGCAAACGGGATCAGGATCGAAGGTCGCCCGATGACCGAGATATCCGCAACGCTTGACGCCCCCGAACGCGAGATAACCAATTGTGCATCTGACATGCGGCGGGGAACATCATGGAAGAACGGTTTGACCTCGGCACGGATTCCATGATCGGCGTAGAATGCCGTGACTCGTTCGCCATCTTCGTCACGCGCCTGATGGGCAACGCGGATATGGCCGCGCAGCAATTCGGGCAAAGCTACAATCGCGCCGGGCACCACATCGCTGAGGATACGCGCACCCTGCGATCCGCCCATCACAAGGACCGACATCGGGTAATCGCCGGGCGGAATATAGCCCGCCGCCGCGCGTTCAAGAACGGCAGCCCGAACCGGATTGCCGGTATGGATGCCCCTTGCCCCCTCGGGCAAGTCGGTGGGCCAGATGCCACAAGCCACCTGAGACACGCGGGTCGCAAACAGCTGGTTTACCCGTCCCAGAATACCGTTCTGTTCATGGATCATGCGCGGGATTTTCAACATCGTCGCTGCGCCCAGCGCCGGGATCGAAGGATAACCGCCAAATCCCACAACCACATCCGGCCGGTCGCGCATCATCTGGAATGACATGCTGGTCACGCCACCCGCAATCTTGGGTCCGACCAGCGCCTTTGCGGCCAAACCACCACGCGCGAAAGTGGCCGAGGACGCCTCGGCAATTTCGGTCGAGTGCGGGAAGCCACTGGTATACCGTGCGCCGCGCGTATCGGTAGACAGGCGCACGCGCCAACCTTTTTGCAGCATCGCCTCAGTCAGAGCCTGTGCCGGGAACATGTGGCCCCCGGTGCCGCCAGCTGCAATCAGAAGGTAGGGTTTGTTCATCAACCTCGTCCGCGCAGAATATCGCCAAGCTCGCCCTGTGGGCGGGTGCGGGTGAAGGCCAGCAACATGCCAACCGCGATGCCACCCGCAATCAGGGACGAACCACCATAACTAACAAACGGCAGCGTCATGCCCTTGGCGGGCAACAGCCGCACCGCAACGCCCATATTGATCATCGCCTGCACGCCGAACATGCAGGCCAGACCGGTGCCAGCCAAACGGATGAACATGTCCCGTTCGCGCATCAGCCGCAGCAGCGAGCGTACAACGATGATCGAGTACAGCGCGATGATGATCAGCACCAGGATCAGGCCGTATTCCTCGGCCGCGACGGCAATGATGAAATCGGTATGCGCATCGGGCAGCGACCATTTCACTTGCCCCTCGCCTACACCAACACCAAACAATCCGCCTTCGCGGATGGCGTTGGTGGCATAGCCCAGCTGCGTGGTCGGATCGACCTCTTGGTTCAGGAACCCGTCAATGCGACGGGCAAAGTGTTCCGAGTTCGAATAGGCCAGCATGCCGCCCAGCACGACCGCCCCGGCCATACCCAGCAGCAGCAACATCGGTGCACCAGCCACGAAATACATCACACCCCAGCCAAACAGGATCAGACAGGCCTGACCGAAATCGGGTTGCAACACCAGCATGCCAACAATGGCCATGCACAGCGCAAAGGACCACAACCGCCCCGGAGGGCCGTTGATTTCCTGCGACGCGGCTAACAGCCATGCGGCCACGACGATAAAGCCAGGCTTTAAAAACTCGGATGGCTGCATCGAGGCAAAGCCAAGCGAGTACCAACGCACCGCCCCTTTGCCGAAATCGGTGCCGAATACTGGCAGAAACGCCAGTGCGACAAAGGACGCAAGAAAGCCTAGCACCGCCAGTCGCCGCACCAATGTCGGGGACATCATCGAGGTCAGCAGCATCGCAACCAAGGCCAGCCCGCCAAAGATCGCCTGCCGTTCGACATAGTGAAACGGATCGAACCCGTTGCGCCCGGCCAGCGGCGGCGATGAGGCCAACCCCAGCAACAGCCCAATGACAAACAGGATCAGAACGCAGGACATGGTCCAGCGATCAATTGTACGCCACCACTTTGGTAGAATCGGTTCTCCGCGCTGGTCCTGGACCGCGCCATACACCATCTCAGTCATGAGATACCGCCACTTACTGCCTCGTTCATGTCCCGTTTTCGGGATCTGATTGAGAGTCTACAGACATTTTTGCGTTTGGGCTAGCGGAATGAACGGGTATGCGGATAACGGCCCGTCAGTGGCGGTGGCCTCAGCAAATGGACAAACGGCCCCAATCCCACCGCGGTGTCAAAGGGGCTGAATAATGCCCGCGCAGGACAGCGCAAAATTATCGTCACTCTTTGATTGGATACCGATCAGGCTCTTCAAACACGTCGATTACACGGGTCCCGGCCTTGATCTGCCCGCCATGCTCCACCCCGGCTGGAATCGAGTAGCTGTCACCAGGACGGTAGGTTTTGGTAATTCCTCCGATAGTCAGCTCGACCTCTCCTTCGATGACTGTCCCCCATTGGGCCCCATGTGAATGCAATGGAAGCTCCATATCCTGAAGAAACGTAAAAAACGCCGTCAGGCCAGCGTCAGATCTTATGACCGCCGTCTGCACGACATCCTCGGGGAAAGGCACGTCCAATTTGGGAAATGCAGTAATAAAGTCCGGAAATCGCATCCATTTATCCTTTTTCGAAAACGCGCGTCAAAAGGGCAGCATGTCAGCGCTTTAGGCAACTGGCAATCTGTATTTCGACCGACCAAAACGCCTCACGATGCAATGACGCATGAAGTCTTTTGCAGCGCGCCGAATCCGTGCTGGCTCTTGCCTTCCTTCCAATTCCACGCCATGCGCAGCCCATGACATATGACACGATCATCCTCGGTGCCGGTGCAGCCGGTATGATGTGCGCGATCCATTGCGGTGGGCGCGTTCTGGTGATCGACCATGCCAAAGCGGCCGGAGAGAAAATCCGTATCTCAGGCGGTGGGCGTTGTAATTTCACCAACATGTATGCTGGGCCGGACAACTTCCTGTCGCAAAACCCGCATTTCTGCAAATCCGCCTTGGCGCGATACACGCAATGGGATTTTATCGATCTGGTCGGGCGACACGATATCGCGTGGCATGAGAAAACGCTGGGGCAACTATTCTGCGACGGGTCCTCGAAACAGATCATTCAGATGCTGTTGACCGAGATGGAGCGCTCCGGGGCCGATCTGTGGGTGCGAACCGAGTTGAAAGACCTGTGCAAGACCGAGGCCGGTTTCGCGCTGGAGGTCGACCGCGAAGGGCAGCGCCTCAGCCTGACTTGTACCAATCTGGTTCTAGCGACGGGCGGCAAGTCGATCCCCAAGATGGGCGCAACCGGTTTGGCCTATGATATCGCTCGCCAGTTCGGGCTGCGGATCACCGATACGCGCGCGGCGTTGGTGCCGTTCACCTTCTCGGATGGGAAATTCAAGGACCTTTCCGGCGTGTCCCTGCCCGCACGTCTGTCAAACGAGCGCACCAGCTTTGACGAGGCGCTGCTGTTCACCCATCGCGGCCTCAGCGGGCCATCGGTGCTGCAACTGTCCTCTTATTGGCGCGAGGGTGAGGCGATCCGGGTCAACCTGATCCCCAAATTGCCCCTGTTCGATCTGCTGCGCGATCAGCGGCAAAGCGGGGGCCGCAAGGCCCTGACCACCGAGCTTGCCCGCCACTTACCGACACGGCTGGTGGAGTACCTAAGCCAGCATATTCCGATGCAGGGCAATCTGGCCGACCAATCCGACGCGGCACTGACCGATTTGATCGCAGCCCTATCCAATTGGCCACTGACCCCTTCTGGCACCGAAGGTTATCGCACCGCCGAGGTCACCCTGGGCGGGATCGACACTGATGATCTGTCGTCAAAAACGATGGAGGCCAGGGATGTCCCCGGCCTCTATGCGATTGGCGAAGCGGTTGATGTCACCGGTTGGCTGGGCGGCTACAACTTCCAATGGGCGTGGTCCTCGGGCCACGCTGCTGGAGCTGCAATCGCAACCCGTTAACCGACGACGTTATAGCCACGTCCGCGCATACAGTTGCGCACGATGACTTCTTTATTCTGGTTTTTGTTGATCACGTCCGCACCGGCGCCAACCAAAGCGCCCGCAACTGCTGCGCGGCCCAGGTTGTCGCTGCTGTCCTGAACGATTCCGGTAACCGCAGCCGCACCTGCCGCGCCGATTGCGGCGTTCCCGGCGGTGGAGCCATCAACGCTGGCTTGCGATGCAGCCAGTTGCTGGCATTGCTGCAGATCCACGTTGTAGTTCGGGCCAATCGGACCATCGACAATCGGCTGATAATTGGCACCAACATTCGTGCAGGCACCAGCCACCAATACGGCGGGTAAGATCAGAGAAAACTTACGGTATGGCATAGTCATTACCTCGTGTTGAATTTGCAGGCAGGCAAAACCAATAACAATGGCGCGTCAAGCTGATAGCACTGTAGCTTGGCCCAACCGGCGGTCTATTGCAAATGACTATCCCGCCAGCCGCTGCCGAACCTGTTCGGCGAAGTCCTCTCCGCGTTGTTCAAAATTGTCATACTGATCGAAACTGGCCGCTGCGGGGGCCAGCAGTACAGTCTCTCCCGGTTGCGCATCTGCCATGGCCTGCGCTACGGCTTCCGCCATTGTTGTGCAGACCTGCGCCTCGGCTTCTAGTTGAAGCGCGAAATTGGCAGCTTCGCGCCCAATCACATAAGCCTTGAGCACCTGATCCACCGCGCCGTTCAACGCTGAAAGACCACCCTCTTTTTCCAGCCCCCCACAAATCCAGCGGATCTTTTTAAACGCGCTCAACGCCTTCAGCGCGCTGTCTACGTTGGTGGCCTTGGAATCATTCACATAGGTCACGCCATCCACTTCGGCGATGATCTGGCTGCGATGCGGCAAGCCGGGATAGCCGTGCAGCGCATCCTCAATCACTCGTGGCGCAAGCCCCAACGCGCGGCAGGCAGCATAGGCGGCACAGGCGTTCTGGTGGTTATGGGCACCGGGTAGCCCCTTGATTTGGCGCAGGTCGATTGATCCGGCCTGCCGCCCTTTGCGGTATTCCGACAAGAACCCCTTGCGTGCAAAGACCTGCCACCCCGGCCCAGTCAACTTTCGCGCCACCGAGACACGGATCACCCGGTCATCTGTCGGCCCTTCGGACAGCTGGCCCGCCAGAAATGCGCCTTCGCTCTCATCCACACCGATCACCGCGCGATCCGGTCCGCCTTCCGCAAATAACCGGCGTTTGGCAGCGAAATATCCCCCCATCCCGCCGTGCCGATCCAGATGATCTGGTGAGAGATTGGTGAACACAGCCACGTCCGGCGTCAACGCACGGGCCAAATCGGTCTGATAGCTGGACAGCTCCAACACAACCACCGACCCGTCGCCGCCGGGATCAATGTCCAGCACTCCGCGGCCAATATTCCCGGCCAGCTGTGCCTCGCGCCCGGCTTCGGTGAGGATGTGATGGATCAAGGCCGCGGTGGTCGATTTTCCGTTCGACCCGGTTACCGCGATCACACGTGGCGGGGTGTCATAGTTGTTCCATTCCGGCCCGGCAAAGGATCGGAAGAACAGCCCAATATCGTTGTCCACGGGCACCCCGGCCTCCAGCGCAGCCGCCACAACCGGGTTCGGTTCGGGATAGAGGTGCGGAATACCCGGCGACACAATCAGCGAAGCGATGTCGTCAAACGCCCCGTGGCAGTGCAGATCTGTACAAGTGAACCCTTCGACCTGGGCCGTTTCGCGGGCGGCGGGATTGTCATCCCAACAGATAGGCTTGGCCTTGCCAGCCCGCAATGCACGCGCTGTGGCCAGACCCGATCGGCCAAGCCCCAGAACCGCAACCTTCTGCCCTGAAAACCCTTTGACCGGGATCATGCCGCCCACCTTCTTCTGACGTCCAATTGGCCGTCACACTGCACAGAAGAAATCCCCGATGGCAAGAGTAACAAAAGGTTCGCGCGTCAGCGCGAGCCGGGCCCAACAGGTGGCAGGTGGACCGCAGGTCCGCCGAACCTGGCGGGAGCGTTACCGGACTTTCAAAGTCGCCAGACCGATCATCGCCAGGATTAGCGATATGATCCAGAACCGGATCACAATGGTCGGCTCGGCCCAGCCCTTTTTCTCATAGTGGTGGTGGATTGGTGCCATCAGAAACACGCGGCGACCGGTGCGTTTGAAATACAGAACCTGAATGATCACACTCAACGCTTCCACAACGAAAAGCCCGCCGACAATGGCCAGCACCAGCTCGTGCTTGGTGGCCACCGCAATCGCGCCAAGCGCGCCGCCCAAAGCCAGCGAACCGGTATCACCCATAAACACCGCCGCAGGTGGCGCGTTGTACCACAAGAACCCAAGCCCCGCGCCAAACAGCGCTGAAGTAAAGATGAATATCTCCCCCGTGCCCGGCACATAATGTACGTCCAGATATTCAGTAAAGTCGACCCGTCCAACCGCATAAGCGATCACACCCAAAGTCGAGGCCGCAATCATCGCAGGCATGATAGCCAACCCATCCAAACCATCGGTCAGGTTCACAGCATTGGCCGCGCCCACGATCACAACAATCGCGAATGGAATATAGAAAATACCCAGATTGACCAACGTATCCTTGAAGACCGGCACGGCCAGCTGGTTCTGTAACGCTTCGGGGTGATGCAGGGTCGCCCAAAGCGAAGCCAGAACCGCAATAATTACGCCCAGCGACATCCTCATCTTGCCGGACACACCCTTGGTGTTCTGCTTGGACACCTTGGCATAATCATCTGCAAAACCAATTGCCGCATAAGCCAGCGTCACAAACAACACCATCCAGACATAAGGATTGTCCCACCGCGCCCAGACCAGCGTTGACGTCACCAGCGCACCAACGATCAGCAACCCACCCATGGTTGGCGTACCAGCCTTGGAAAAATGCCCTTCGGGGCCGTCATCCCGGATCGGCTGACCTTTACCTTGTTTCCTGCGCAATACGTTGATCAACGGCTTGCCGAAAATAAAGCCAAAGATCAACGCGGTCAGAAAGGCTCCGCCCGCACGGAAGGTGATATAGCGGAAGAGGTTAAAGAAATCCCCCCCATCCGACAGGGCGGTCAACCAATAGAGCATGTCAAAACCTTTCTCATGCGGAGGTCATGGGTCAAGCGCGCTCCCTTGCCCCATTTTCCGCAAACCGTCAACAATCTGAGCCAGCGCCATGCTCAGCGACCCTTTGGCCAGAACCGTATCGCCGGCACGGATCAAATCCGGCAGATGCGCGGCCATTTCGGTGCTTGTTTCACTCCACAACCCACGTTTGCCCTCGGGCAGCGCTTCATGCAACGCCTTCATCAGTGGCCCGATACAGTGCACCTGATCGACATGCGCCATTGCCGCAACATTCGCCATACCGGCGTGCATGGCGACTTCCCGCGCGCCCAACTCTTTCATATCGCCCAGAAAAGCGATCCGACGCGCGCCCTGCGCTGCGGCCAGCACATCCAGCGCGGCCTCCATCGAAGTAGGATTGGCGTTATAGCTGTCGTCCAACAGCTCGATCTGCCCGCCATTTGCCAGTGGCAGCACCTCACGTACGCCCCGCCCCTTGACCGGAGACCATTGGCGCAGGCCGGCGATGGCCTCATCAAGATCAACGCCCATTTCAACACAGGCCGCCAATGCGCCCAGAGCATTCATGGCAAAATGCGTACCGGCGGACTGCACGTCATAGGTGATAGTCTCATCACCCACCGCAGCACCTGCGCTGACCGAGTCGCCCCCTTGCGTAACGCCGGTTAGGCCGTAATCCGCGGCCTTGCGACCAAAATCGACGATCCCAGCCCCATGATCTTGCGCGATCTGGCGCAGAACCTCTGCGTGGTCGATATCGGCATTCACAATGGCCGCACCACCGGGTTCAAGACCTTCGAAGATTGCAGCCTTTTCCTGAGCGATACCCGCAACCGACTCGAATGCCTCAAGATGGACCGCCGCAACTGTCGTTACCAACGCCACATGCGGGCGTGCCTGACGCGCTAACGGAGCTATCTCTCCGGGGTGGTTCATGCCGATCTCGATCACTGCGAATTCAGTGTCGCGCGGCATCCGGGCCAGCGTCAGGGGAACGCCCCAATGGTTGTTATAGCTGGCTACGCTAGCATGGGTTTTTCCCTGCGTTTCCAGGATGGTAGCCAGCATTTCCTTGGTCGAGGTCTTCCCTACGCTGCCGGTGACCCCCACCACGCGCGCACTGGTCCGGGCGCGGCCCGCCTGCCCCAGCGCCTCTAGCCCTGTCTGAACATCGTCGACAATCAAAAGTGGAGCGTCTTCTGAAACACCTTCGGGAATGCGCGATACCAATGCAGCACCCGCACCTTTTTCCAACGCCTGCGCCACAAAATCATGCCCGTCACGCGCGGCTTTGAGGGCCACAAACAAATCGCCTGGTTGAATGGTTCTGGTGTCGATCGATACGCCACTTACGGCCCAATCGGTCGTGGCGCGCCCTCCGGTGGCCTCGGCCGCCTCGGCTGCTGTCCAAAGCGTCATGCCACCCTCCCGTCCAGAGCGGCCACGCTAATGCTTGCCTGCTCTACATCGTCGAACGGCAGCACTTGATCACCTACGATTTGCCCGGTCTCATGGCCTTTTCCAGCGATCAACAGCGCGTCACCGGGTTGCAGAGCGTCAATGCCGCGCAAGATGGCTTCGGCTCTGTCGCCTACTTCGGTGGCCTCTGGCGCGCCCAACAGAACCGCGGCGCGGATCGTGGCCGGGTCCTCGCTGCGCGGGTTGTCATCGGTAACAAAGACAAGATCCGCATGATCGGCGGCGGCCTTACCCATCAGGGGTCGCTTGGTCGCATCCCGATCCCCACCCGCGCCAACAATGGCGATCAGACGGCCCATGACATGCGGCCGCATCGCCTTGAGTGCTGTCGCCACCGCGTCCGGAGTATGGGCATAGTCGACAAAAACTGCCGCGCCATTGTCACGGGTCGCGGCCAGCTGCATTCGGCCCCGAACGGTTGTCAGGTACGGCAAGGTTTCGAACACACGCTCGGGCTCTTCCCCGGCAGCGATAACCAACCCGCAGGCCAGCAGGATATTCTCGGCCTGAAACCCTCCGATCAGGTTCAGACGGGTTTGGAGTACCTTCCCTTGCCACGAGAACCGCAAATCCTGCCCCGTCGCGTCAAAGCGCTGGCCAATTAGACACAGATCAGCTTCGCCCAGCCCAACGGTCAGGACTTTCTGACCGCGCGCTTTGGCAATTTTTCGAACCTCAGCACCTTTTGGGTCACTCATATTGACCACCACGGTGCCGTCCTGCGGCAATACCCGGTCGAACAGCCCCGCCTTGGCGGCGAAATAGGCCTCGAAGGTTTCGTGGTAATCTAGATGATCCTGCGTGAAATTCGAAAACCCTGCGGCGGTCAGATGCACGCCGTCCAATCGCCGCTGTTCCAGGCCATGCGAAGACGCCTCCATCGCGGCGTGGGTCACACCGTTTTCTGCAGCCTCGGCCAAGCAGCGGTGCAGGGTAATCGGCTCGGGCGTGGTATGCGCCAAGGGTGCGGTCCAGGCCCCCTCAACTCCCGTAGTTCCAAGATTGACGGCGGCCAAGCCAAGCTCCATCCAAATCTGGCGCACAAAGGTGGCCACGGACGTTTTTCCGTTGGTCCCGGTGACGGCCACGATGTGCTGTGGCTGAGCCCCAAACCAAAGCGCGGCACATCCGGCCAGTGCCTGCCGAGGGTCTTCAACCACGATCAATGCAGCGCTTGATGCGGCCAGCTCGTCAGCCGCGATTTCAGCGCCCTCGGCATCGGTCAGGATCGCCGCGGCCCCCATGCGCAATGCGAATTGGATGAATTCTGCGCCATGAACGCGGGTGCCGGGAAGCGCAGCGAACAGGAAGCCATCTTTCACCTCGCGGCTGTCAACGGCCAGTCCGGTGATATCAGGATTCGCTCCGCCCCGCGCAGTCAGGGCCAGTTGGCTGAGTGTTTTCGTCCTTGTGCCCATGACCCACCTCTGCTGGACAGCCTAATTTGAGGTCAGGGTTATAGCAGCGCGCGCCTCAGGCTCAAGCCGGGGACGCAACCCTAGCAACGGGGCGATCCGTCCGATCAACTCTGCGGCCACCGGAACTGCGGTCCAACCCGCCGTCCGGCGCTTTTCGCCGTAAGCAACAATCGACGGCTCGTCCAGCGTGACAATCAGCACATATTTCGGATCATAGGCCGGGAAGAACGTCGCAAAGGTCGCGATCACCTTCTCATCGTAATAACCGCCACGTGGCTTGGGTTTATCCGCCGTACCAGTTTTTCCGGCCACGTCATATCCAGCCACATCGCCAAAGCTGGCCGTGCCGTCCGTCACCACACGACGCAGCATATTCTGCGCTTGTTTGGCCGCGCTCTCGGACATGACACGCGGCCCGTACTGAGCGCCATTTTTACGCAGAATTGTCGGGCTGACATAATGCCCACCATTGGCAATCGCTGCATAACCTGCCGCCAGATGCATTGGACTGGTCGACAGGCCGTGGCCGTAGGAGATGGTCACCGTACTCAGCTCACCCCATTTCTTGGGCTTGAGCGGTTCACCGCCTGCGGCCTCGACAATTTCAAAGGGGGTGGGTTCGAACATGCCCAACGCCTCAAGGAAATCCTGCTGACGGCGCGACCCGATCTGCAAGGCCAATCGGCCTGTGCCACGGTTCGAGCTGTGGACGATCACATCCGCCACGCTGATCTTGCCGTAGTTCTTGCCGTTAAACTCACCAATCGGGAACCGCCCGATCCGCATCGGACCAGAGGTGTCGATGATTGTCTCAGAATTCACCAACCCCAACTGAACAGCTTGTGCGGCAGTGAAGATTTTGAAAACCGAGCCCAGTTCATACACGCCCTGCACATAGCGGTTGAACAAGGGGCTGTCCGACGGATCAAACCCCGAGGTCGGCGGGCGCGGACGGTCGTTCGGATCGAAGGACGGCAGCGACGCGGCCGAGATGACCTCGCCCGTGTGCGCGTTCATCAGCACCGCCGAGGCCCCCTTGGCGTTCATGATCTTCATGCCGCCATACAAAACCTGCTCGACCGCTGCCTGAATGGTCAGGTCCAGCGAAAGCTGCAGCGGCTTGTTGCCGTTGGCCGGGTCACGCAGATAGTCGTCGAATTGCTTCTCGACCCCCGCCACGCCGATAACTTCGGCGGCGCTGACGCCTTCGCGGCCAAAGCCCGAACCACCCAGAATATGCGCGGCCAGACGTCCGTTCGGATACAACCGCATCTCGCGCGGGCCGAACAAAATACCCGGATCACCAATATCATGCACGGCCTGCTTCTGTTCCGGCGAGATGCGCTTTTTGATCCACAGGAACTTGCGATTACCGGTGAAATCCTTGACCAGACGCTCTTTATCCAGATCGGGGAAGATCGCCACAAGCTGATCTGCGGCGGCGGCCGGGTCGATCATCGCAGGCGGCTGCGCATAGACGGAATACGTGTCAAGATTGGTCGCCAGAATGCGCCCTTCGCGATCCACGATATTGGCGCGCTGCATGGCAATTGCAGCACCAGGGGCGCTGGCCAGCGGCTCTTGTGCCTCGGACGTGGCAAGCATGCCCATTCGGACACCGACCACCGAGAAAGCACAGAAGAAGAACAGGCCCAGCACCAGCAAACGCCCCTCGGCGCGGGCGCGAGCGCGGTCTTTCATACCTTCGTGACGCTGACGGATGTTTTCCCGCTCGATCGCCTTTGGGTTTTCCCCGCGGGCGCGGGCATCCAGAACACGGGCCAGTGGGCGAAGGGGCGTGCGGGTCATGGTATCTGCACCTCGCCCAGCGCCTGCGTACTGGTGATGGCCTGCAACTCAACCGGGTCAACGATAGGCAGGTCCGGATCCTCGGCGTAAGAAATCTGGTCCGCGCGTCCAAATTGTTCGGCGCGCAGCGGCAACAGGCCGAGACGTTCAAAGTTCAGGTCGGCCAGTTCGCGCAGCCGGTCGGGACGGTTCAGGTAAGCCCATTCGGCGTTCAACACGGCCAGCCGCACCTGCGCCATGCCAATCTCGCGCTGTAGCTTTTGTGTTTCCTTCGCCACTTGCTGGGTGCGGTAATTCTCTTGATAGGCCCAAAGCGCCAGTCCGAACACGGCCAGAGCAGTCAACACATACAAAACACTCTTCATTTTGCCCTTCCCCCCAGTTGCGGCATCCCAATGGCACGGGAATCAATTTCCCCCGCCGGAGCCTCAGTCCGCACTGCCACACGCAGTTTGGCTGAACGCGCACGCGGATTTTCCTGCAATTCCTGCTCATCCGGGCCCACGGCTTTGCGGGTCTTGAGCGTGAATTGCGGCAGTTCCTGTTCCATTTCAGGTGCATAGCGATTGGCACGCCCGGTCTTGCCTGCTCGGGACTGAAAGAACCTTTTGACCATCCGATCCTCTATGGAATGGAAAGTCACAACAGCCAGTTGCCCGCCCGGCTTCAACGCGCGTTCGGCAGCCATAAGCCCCTGAAACAGCTCTTCATATTCCGCGTTCACTGCAATCCGTAGTCCCTGAAAACTGCGCGTTGCCGGGTGCGACTGCCCCGCTTTGGGGCGCGGCAAACAGGATTCGATGATCTGCACCAGACGCAGGGTCGTCGTAATCGGCTCATCCGCCCGCGCTTTCACAATCGCCTTGGCGATCCGGCGGCTGGCGCGCTCTTCACCGTAGTGGAACAGAATATCGGCCAGTTGTGCCTCGGTCGCCGTGTTCACCAGATCGGCGGCGCTCTCGCCTTCCTGGCTCATCCGCATGTCCAGCGGGCCGTCCTTCATGAAAGAAAAGCCGCGCTCGGCCTGATCCAATTGCATAGACGAGACACCGAGATCCAGCACCACGCCATCCAACCCTTGGGCATATTCATCCATGTGGGAAAACACCCCGGGCTGCATCACCAGCCGGTCACCATAGCCACCCGCCCAGTCTGCCGCCATCTCAAAGGCCAACGGATCACGGTCCACGCCAATAACTTTGTCAGCCCCGGCCTCCAGCAGGCCACGCGTATAACCACCCGCCCCAAACGTCCCATCCAGCCAGACACCGGACACCGGTTCTACTGCAGCCAGCAATGGACGCAGTAAAACAGGGATATGAGGTTTGTCGGAAGGGGTGTCAGCGCCGGCCATGCCGTCACGCGTCCCCGACGCCATCTAGGAACTCCAGAGGATCGAAATCCTCGGGCTGTTCGTCCAGCCAATCTTCGGCGGCCGCCAGCTCTTCCGACTCATATGTCTCAGGCTTCCAGATCTGGAACGTATCACCCGCCGCAATAAAGAACGCCTCGTTTTCCAGCCCGATCTTGGTGCGCAACTTGGCAGGCAGCACAAGGCGACCCGTCTCATCCACGGTGGTCGGGAAGGACTGACCGTGGAACATGCGCTGCAGCATCTTCCGCTGCATCGAACCACGCGGAAGCGCGCCGATCTTGTGATCGACCTCGTCAATCGCCTGCATGGTATAGCATTCAAGGAATTTGCGGCGGTGATCACCGTAGACGATCACCAGTTCGGGGGTATCACCGGGCTGCCAGTTCGGGTCCGAAGCCTCAAGCACACGGCGAAACGAGGCCGGGATCGATACCCTGCCCTTCGTATCCACCTTGTGGTGGCTTTCACCTCTAAACCTGCGCGCCAAGACGACTGTCCCTTTCGCTTGCGCCCCACCCAAAATTCACGTTCCCCCCGGATGAAAAACGGCGGGTTGATCTGCTGCCACTGATCAACCCGCCGCATTGACCCGCTTTGCGGGATGTCCAGCTGCGCGCGCCACCTGGGGGGATGTCTGCTCGCCCGCGCGCCGGATCTCTTGATTGATGAAAGCGAGATGCCTGTATGAAACCTGTTTTTATTGGTTCGGGGTCGTTTGGCGCCCCATGTGCCTCGTCCTCATCGGATAAATAAGGGATGCCATGGGAATTCATGGAAATCAATAGAAAACTTCAAACCTCTTAAGCAAGGATCACAATATAGCTATCTGGAAATCAATTGAAAACCACCTCTACTGCACCATAATTAGAGTTCTATTGGAAGAGTTTCACCATATATAGCTACAAATTCGCAATTGATGCTACTTCCCATGAATTCCCAAAAATTTTCCAGATTCTTGAAAATTCAATCACCCAGAGGCCAATCTCACAGCTTCCACCGTACGAATCACCTTCTATTTCCGGCCACCTACGCAAATCGCCAAGGCATTCCCAAGTGTCGCCCATGATTTCCCATGCACACCGGAACACTCTTTTAGCGGGGGAAGAGGCGCACCTAAATTAAAAGATGCTCACCTTAGAAACATCGCGCTTAAAGAAGCGGCAATCTTTCTTAACCAATAAAATTCGCAAGATTGCCACCGTGGGCAAGGCACTCGCAAAAACCCCTATTTTTAAGGCCCAAAAGACACCAACGCACCAACACGTTGATATCTATGCAATTGCTGCATAGCAGCATTGACGAGTTCACCTATTGTGCACGTGCAGCATTTCCTTATCTTCATACTCAAGCAAACGCCGAAACACAGCGGCAAAGACAAAACATATCGGGTAACACAGATGGCTGTAGCAACACATCAGACCGCGCTCAAAGGCGCACCGGCAACCGGCCTGGCATCACTGATTGAGGCTGCAAAAACCAGGTTCGTTCGGTACCGGGTCTACCAGCGGACTGTGAATGAACTGTCCGAACTGTCGAACCGAGAGCTGGCCGATCTGGGCCTGCACCGTTCGATGATCCGCCGCGTGGCAATGCAGGCGGCCGAGGAATACGTCGCGCACTAAGCGCGCACTGACATAACCGAGATCAGGTCCTTCCTCCTCCCTTTAGGATCTGTATTTCAGCGGCGATATCTCTCCTCCTCCCTGATATCGCCGCACCTTATACCGGCTTTGAATGCCGGACACTGACACACCGGGTACTTCTCCTCCCTTTCCCGGTGTTGAAAGCGCGCGGCGACGTCTTCCTCCTCCCTGACGTCGCCGCGACCTACACATACCGGGATCAAACCCGGATTCGGATACATCAGGGCTCTTCTCCTCCCTGCCTTGATGTTGAAAGCGCGCGGCGACACCTCTCCTCCTCCCTGGTGTCGCCGCGACTTAAACATACCGGGATCAAACCCGGGTTCGGATACATCGGGGCTCTTCTCCTCCCTGCCCTGATGTTGAAAAGAACGGCGGCTCCCCTCCTCCTCCCTGGGAACCGCCGTTTTTCTTTTTCACAAATGAAACAGGGCGCCGCAGCCATGGCCGGGCACCCCAAAAAAACCGAGCATGTGCCGTCAGGAACATTCCTTTTGATTAAAAGGGTATGTCGTCCTTGGCCGACAGGAACCGCGAGACCACCTTTTTGGTGCCCGCCTTTTCGAAATCCACCTCGACCTTGTCGCCTTCGATGCCGACAACTGCGCCATAGCCGAATTTCTGGTGAAACACGCGCTCGCCCAAAGTGAAACTGGCGACTGCGGTTGCATCAATCACCGTATTGCGGCTTTCGCGTGGCTGAGACATCCCATACTGCCCCTGCCGCGCCTGCATCCGCTTCCAACCGGGCGAGTTATAGACGTTTGCCTCAGCCGCGCGGTTTTCGATACCCGCCGCAGGCTGACCGCCGCCATACAGACCCGGAGGTGTCAGCACCTCAACATGATCTTCGGGCAGTTCGTCGATAAACCGCGACGGCATCGAATTTTGCCACTGGCCGAACACGCGCCGATTTGCGGCGAAGGATATCGTACAAACTTCTTCCGCGCGGGTGATGCCCACATAGGCCAGCCGTCGCTCTTCCTCGAGGCCCTTAAGGCCGGATTCGTCCATAGAGCGCTGCGAGGGGAACAACCCGTCCTCCCACCCTGGCAGGAATACGGCGGGAAACTCCAGCCCTTTGGCTGCGTGCAGGGTCATGATCGAAACCTTGGCTCCGTCCCCCTCCTGCTCGTTATCCATAACAAGGCTGACATGTTCCAGAAACCCTTGCAGGTTCTCGAAATTGTCTAGCTGGTTGACCAGTTCCTTGAGGTTTTCCAGCCGTCCCGGCGCCTCGGGCGTTTTTTCGTTTTGCCAATGCGCGGTATAGCCGGATTCGTCCAGAACGATTTGCGCCAGTTCGATATGCGACACTTCCGGCTCGCCGAACCGCATGGGCGCAGTGCCGTCATCAATCACCGAATCGTCGTCGACTTCGATCCGTGGTCCGCGCGTCATCGCATTCCACCGCGCCAGCCCGTCAATCAACTCGCGCAGCGCCTTGCCACCCTTGCCCTTGATCAATCCATTGTCGACTACAATCCGCGCGCCATCGACCAGTGACACGCCATGCTCGCGCGCTGTCATCTGGATCGTCTGCTGCGCCTTGTCGCCAAGGCCGCGTTTCGGAGTGTTCACAATCCGCTCAAACGCCAGATCATCGCCGGGGCTGACCACCAGCCGGAAATAAGCCATGGCATCGCGGATCTCCATCCGTTCATAGAAACGCGGTCCGCCAATCACCTTGTACGGCAGACCAATGGTCAGGAACCGGTCTTCAAACGCGCGCATCTGATGCGAAGCACGGACCAGAATGGCAATCTCATCCAAATTAAAGGGCCGCGCGCCGCGCGTCCCACCCTGCATCGCGTCGATCTCTTCGCCGATCCAGCGGGCCTCTTCCTCGCCATCCCAGTGGCCGATCAGACGAACTTTTTCGCCCTCTTGTGCGTCGGTCCAAAGTTCCTTGCCCAGACGGTTTTCGTTACCTCGGATCACGTTCGATGCAGCGGCCAGGATATGCGGGGTCGAGCGATAGTTCTGTTCCAACCGCACCACGTAAGCGCCGGGAAAGTCCTTTTCGAACCGCAGGATGTTGCCTACTTCGGCCCCGCGCCAGCCATAGATCGACTGGTCATCATCGCCTACGCAGCAAATGTTCTTATGCGCCCCGGCCAGCAGGCGCAGCCAGAGGTACTGGGCAACGTTGGTATCCTGATACTCGTCCACCAGTATATAGCGGAACCAGCGTTGGTATTGCTCCAGCACATCCTGATGCGTTTGGAAGATCGTGACCATGTGCAACAGCAGGTCGCCGAAATCTACTGCATTCAGTTCACGTAGGCGAATTTGGTACTGGGCATAAAGTTCAATACCTTTGTTGTTAAAGGTACTGGTTTCCGCAGCAGGCACCTTGTCAGGCGTCAAAGCACGGTTTTTCCAATCGTCAATATGTCCGGCCAACATCCGTGGCGGCCAACGTTTTTCGTCGATATTGGAGAGGTGAAGCAATTGTTTGAGCAGGCGAAGTTGGTCGTCTGTATCCAGAATGGTGAAATTCGGCTTCAGACCGGCAAGCTCAGAATGACGACGTAGCAGCTTGACGCAAATCGCGTGGAAAGTACCCATCCATTGCAAACCCCTACTTACGTTCACAGGGTAAGTCTGGACACGCTCCTTCATCTCCTTTGCCGCTCTATTAGTAAATGTCACAGCAAGAATCTGGTCGGATCTAGCACGTCCTGTATGCAGAATCTCAGCGATCCGGGAAATCAATGTCCTCGTTTTACCCGTCCCAGCACCCGCAAGAACTAGTAGAGGTCCGTCAAATTTAGTCGCCGCTTCAAGCTGTGGCTCATTTAGCCACTTTAAATGATCCTTCGGGAGCGCTGCCATCGCGCGTGCCGAAAGCGATGCGCCCTCAAAGGCGTCCATTTCGTCGAAACTGCTCATTCACCCAAACTACGCCGGTTCCGCGACAAGGGAAAGGGTTTGTTCACGGCTTGTTCGCCTAAAAAGCAACAAATCCTTAGCTACAGCTCTGAGCAATTCGAGCTTTTTTGTCTGCTCCTATGCCGGTCTCGTTAACTCACTCTCAAACTCTGGCCCCAATGCTGATGTCAGATTGTGGGAGGACGGGATATGAATTTTACGGCTCGGGGACGGCTTGCCCATCGGGTAAAATGGACGGGGATCACCGTTTTGTTGATAGCGCTTACGTCGGTTGCAGGTTGGGGAGTCTATACTCTTCCCGCACCGGTTGTGGACCGAATGCTAAAAACTGACATAATGAAACAGTCCGAGCTGTGGAAACGCCGCGTCATTCTGCATCTAAACAATCCCGAAACGGCGCTGCAAACCGGCAAGATCGACCCGCATGATGCCGAATTTCTTTCTTCGATGCCCGAAGCCTCGGATGTGTATCGGTTCAAAATGTTCGACACGACTGGGCGCGTTGTGTGGTCAACACGCCCCGAGGAAATCGGGTCCTATGAAACGCGTGCCTTTTTCCGCAGTGGTGTTGCACGCGGAATGACGCATTATATTCAAGAGGCGCTCCCACTGTCCGAGATCGACGGTCTCGACCTGCATTCCGAAAGCACGCATACCGCCATGCAACATCAGGTGGCTGAAGTGTTCGTTCCGATCACAAAAAACGGACGCTTCATCGGTGCGATTGAGTTTTTTACCGATTTCACCGATCTGCGCACAACCTTTATTACCCGGCTGAGAGTTTCACTATCGATCCTGTGCGGCATCGCTTTGTTCGCTTTGGCCAGCGTCTCATTGGTGACATATCGCACAAACCGTCTACAGGTACGCGCGCTGCAACGGCAATCAGCCAAAGAACGCAACCTGATGGACGAACAACTTAGGTTGGCGCGTGAGGTACGCCTGTTAGGCGAATTGAACGAATGGCTACAGTCGAGCCGATCTCTGGATGAGCTGTTTGACATGGTTTCACGGTTTATGACCCACATCCTGCCCGAGGCAGAGGGCAGCGTGTATGTCTACTCCAACTCGCGCGATGTTCTGGATGGCTGCGCCAGCTGGAATGGCGGCACCCACAAGGCGCATATCCACCCCGAAGGGTGCTGGGGTCTGCGCCGCGGACGCACCTATCAATACGGCGCGTCCGAGATCGATTTTGTCTGCGAACACGCCGAACCCCATGATGGCCGCCCCTATTTCTGTTTTCCCATTCTGGCGCATGGCGAAACGGTTGGCCTGCTGCATCTGCGGGCGCATGAAGGCAGCCAAAAAGTGTTTCATGCCAATAGAAAACTAGCCCAACTGTGTGCAGAACAGATCAGCATGGCGATTGCAAACGTGCGAATGCGGGACCAATTGCATGACCAATCGGTCCGTGATCCGCTGACTGGGCTGTTCAATCGTCGGCATATGACCGACACGTTGCGCAAATCCATCAGCCGCAGCCAACAGACAGGCGCGCCGCTGAGTTTGATCGCCGTGGATGTGGATCACTTCAAAAAATTCAACGACACCCACGGTCATGATGCGGGCGACATGGTGCTGCGGGCGGTAGGCTCGGCCCTGGAACAGGGCTGTGACCGAGACGAGGTTGCCTGCCGCATCGGAGGCGAGGAGTTCATGTTGATCCTGCCCGACAACACCCCCGAAGACGCCGTGACACGGGCCGAGAAATTGCGGCAGGCGGTCGAGGCCGTCTCGGTCCGCTATGGTGAGAAATCACTGCCGCGCATCACGATTTCCGTTGGCGTTGCCCATTATCCTGCACACGGCACTATGCCGCAGGATTTGATGCGTGCATCGGATGACGCCCTGTATGTGGCCAAAGACAAAGGGCGAAATCAGGTGCAGGTCGCGAATGGCGCTGATCCGGCACAGGGTAATAAAAGCAAGCCCGAGCCACCGACCAAATCGACAACTCAGGCATCAGCGGCCTGAAAACCTTGCAGAATCACCGTGTAGGTCGGATCAATTCGTATGGACCTGCACAGCTCATTCCCCAGCATTGGCGATCTGAAACGCCACGCACGGCGCAGGGTTCCGCATTTCGTCTGGGAATATCTGGATAGCGGTACAGGGTCTGAGATCACGCTGCACAAAAACAGGGCCGCACTGGATGATGTGGAGTTTTTACCCTCAATCCTGCACGGTCCTATCGAATGTGACACCAGCACACAGTTTTTGGGCCAGGACTTTCCCTTGCCTTTCGGTATTGCGCCGATTGGAATGTCGGGGCTGATCTGGCCGGATGCTGAGAAACTGCTGGCCCTCGCTGGTGCCGAGGCGGGTTTGCCGTATACGTTGTCGACCGTCGCCAGCCAAAGCCCCGAGGACCTGGCCCCTCATCTTGGTCAGAACGCCTGGTTTCAACTTTACCCCCCAAAGGACCCGGACATTCGCGCGGACATGTTGGAACGCATCAAATCCGCAGGGTTTTCAACGCTTGTGCTGACAGTTGATGTCCCAGTTGCTTCGCGGCGCGAACGGCAGGTGCGATCTGGCCTGACCCATCCACCCAGACTGACGCCACGTTTGCTGGCGCAGATCGCCCAACGCCCGACTTGGGCCTTGGGCATGGCGCGACATGGTATGCCGCGGATGAGGACGCTCGACAAATACATCGATGGCGATAGCGCGCTGTCCCCCACGGCGCATATCGGATACCTGCTGCGCACATCGCCGGATATGGATTATGTCAAATGGTTGCGCGATGCATGGGATGGTCCGTTCATTGTGAAAGGTGTGATGCGGGCCGAAGACACGACCCGCCTGAAACAAGCAGGTGTTGATGCCCTCTGGGTCTCGAATCATGGCGGACGGCAGTTCGATGGCGCCCCGGCCAGCATTTGCGCGCTTCCCGCCATACGCGCGGCTACAGACCTGCCGCTGATCTTTGACAGTGGCGTTGAAGGCGGGCTTGATGTTCTGCGAGCTTTGGCGCTTGGGGCGGATTTCGTCATGCTGGGGCGGGGTTTTCTTTATGGCTTGGCGGCCCTTGGGTCACGCGGTCCCACCCATGTCATCGACATTCTGCAGCAGGATATGTTGGCGAATATGGGCCAGATGGGTTTGGCAAAGTTGGATCAACTTACGTCACGTCAACACAGCAATTGATGCTGCAGCGCAGAATTGCTAGTAAGTTTGCGCCACCAAGCGGCGTTTGCGAGCGTTAACATGCCGGTTCTACCCAGAACGACTGATATACGAGCGCGTATTGTCCGCCTATGAATACGGCCAAACCACCAAGACCGGGACCTGATATGACCAACTTCACCAAGATCCTGATCGCCAATCGCGGCGAGATAGCCATTCGCGTGATGCGCGCAGCAAACGAGATGGGCAAACGCACCGTCGCCGTCTTCGCCGAAGAGGACAAGCTGGGCCTTCATCGCTTCAAGGCGGATGAGGCTTATCGCATCGGCGAGGGAATGGGACCCGTCGCAGCGTATCTGTCGATCGACGAGATTATCCGGGTCGCCAAGGAATGCGGTGCGGACGCGATCCACCCGGGCTATGGCCTGCTGTCTGAGAACCCGGATTTTGTAGATGCCTGCGTTCAAAACGGCATCACCTTCATCGGCCCCAAGGCCGAGACCATGCGCGCGTTGGGTGACAAGGCCAGCGCGCGGCGTGTGGCTATCGCGGCTGGTGTCCCGGTGATCCCCGCGACCGAGGTTCTGGGCGATGACATGGATGCGATCCGCAAGGAAGCTGCCGAGATCGGTTATCCGCTGATGCTCAAGGCGTCTTGGGGCGGCGGCGGTCGCGGCATGCGCCCTATCGAATCCGAGGACGAGCTGGAAGAAAAAGTGCTGGAAGGCCGCCGAGAGGCCGAGGCTGCCTTTGGCAACGGCGAAGGGTATCTGGAAAAGATGATCACCCGCGCCCGCCATGTCGAGGTGCAAATTCTCGGCGACAAACATGGCGAGATTTACCACCTCTATGAGCGCGACTGTTCTGTCCAACGTCGGAACCAAAAGGTCGTGGAACGCGCCCCTGCTCCGTATCTGTCCGACGAACAGCGCGCGGAAATCTGTGAATTGGGTCGCAAAATCTGTGCCCACGTGAACTATGAATGCGCCGGCACCGTTGAGTTCCTGATGGATATGGAAACCGGCAAGTTCTACTTCATCGAAGTGAACCCGCGCGTGCAGGTCGAACACACCGTCACCGAAGAAGTCACCGGCATCGACATCGTTCAAGCTCAGATCCTGATCGCCGAGGGTAAAACTCTGGCCGAAGCCACCGGTGCCGCCAGCCAGGCCGATGTGCATCTGAACGGCCACGCGCTGCAAACCCGGATCACCACCGAAGACCCGCAAAACAACTTCATCCCTGATTACGGCCGCATCACCGCCTATCGCTCGGCCACCGGCATGGGTATCCGTCTGGACGGCGGCACGGCCTATGCGGGCGGCGTGATCACGCGGTATTATGACTCGCTGCTGACCAAGGTCACCGCCAAGGCCCCGACGCCTGATGCGGCGATTGCCCGGATGGACCGCGCCCTGCGTGAGTTCCGTATTCGCGGCGTCAGCACCAATATCGACTTTGTCATCAACCTGCTGAAACACCCGACCTTCCTGTCGAATGAATACACCACCAAATTCATCGACACGACGCCCGACCTGTTCACCTTCAAGCGTCGCCGTGACCGGGGCACCAAGGTTCTGACCTATATCGCAGATATCACCGTGAACGGTCACCCCGAAACCGCAGATCGTCCCGCCCCGCGCGCCGATCTGAAAGAAGCCAAGGCGCCCGCGCCCAAGGCCGAGCCGCAAATGGGCACTCGCAATCTGTTGGAGCAAAAAGGCCCGCAGGCTGTGGCCGACTGGATGAAGGCGCAGCGGCAGTTGCTGATCACCGACACCACCATGCGCGATGGGCACCAGTCGCTGCTGGCGACCCGGATGCGCTCGATCGATATGATCAAGGTGGCCCCGACTTATGCGGCCAACCTGCCACAATTGTTCAGCGTCGAATGCTGGGGTGGCGCGACTTTTGACGTGGCCTATCGCTTCTTGCAGGAATGCCCGTGGCAGCGTCTGCGCGACTTGCGTGAGGCGATGCCGAACCTGATGACCCAGATGCTGCTGCGCGGGGCGAACGGCGTTGGCTACACCAACTATCCCGACAACGTGGTGCAGGAATTCGTGCGGCAGGCGTCCAAGAATATCGACGTGTTCCGCGTGTTTGACTCGCTGAACTGGGTCGAGAACATGCGCGTTGCGATGGATGCAGTGGTCGAGAATGGCAAAATCTGCGAAGGCACCGTTTGCTATACCGGTGACATTCTGGACCCGGACCGCTCCAAGTATGACCTGAAATACTATGTCGGCATGGCGAAAGAGCTGCGCGATGCAGGGGCACATGTACTGGGCCTGAAAGATATGGCGGGTCTGCTGAAACCGGCCTCGGCCAAGATTCTGATCCGGGCATTGAAAGAAGAGGTCGGGCTGCCGATCCACTTCCACACGCACGACACCGCTGGCATCGCCAGCGCCACCATTCTGGCCGCCTCCGAGGCCGGTGTGGACGCGGTGGACTGCGCGATGGACAGCTTCAGCGGCAACACCTCGCAGGCAACGCTGGGCACCGTGGTCGAGGCGCTGCGCCATACCGAGCGTGACACCGGGCTGGATATCAAGGCAATCCGAGAGATCAGCGATTACTTCGAAGCCGTGCGCGGCCAGTACGCGGCATTTGAATCCAGCCTTCAGGCCCCAGCCTCCGAGGTCTATCTGCACGAAATGCCTGGTGGCCAGTTCACCAACCTCAAGGCGCAGGCACGCAGCTTGGGTCTGGAGGAACGCTGGCACGAAGTCGCACAGATGTATGCCGACGTGAACCAGATGTTCGGCGACATCGTGAAGGTGACGCCGTCGTCCAAGGTTGTCGGTGATATGGCGCTGATGATGGTCAGTCAGAACATGACACGTGACGACGTGGAAAGCCCGGATACGGACGTGGCCTTCCCCGACTCGGTCGTCGACATGATGCGTGGCAATCTAGGTCAGCCTCCTGGAGGGTTCCCGGACACCATCATCAAGAAGGTGCTGAAGGAAGAGGCCCCCAACACCGACCGCCCAGGCAAAGACGTGCCTGCGGTTGATCTGGAAGCCACCCGCGCCGAGCTGTCCAAGCAGCTGGAAGGCAAAGAGGTCGATGACGAGGATCTGAACGGCTACCTGATGTATCCCAAGGTCTTCCTGGACTACATGGGCCGCCATCGGGTCTATGGTCCGGTTCGCACCCTGCCCACGCGCACGTTCTTCTATGGCATGGAGCCCGGCGAAGAGATCACGGCCGAGATCGACCCGGGCAAGACACTGGAAATCCGCTGTCAGGCCATTGGTGAGACCGACGAAAAAGGCGAAGTCAAAGTCTTCTTCGAACTCAACGGCCAGCCCCGCGTCATCCGGGTGCCGAACCGCATGGTGACCTCGACCACGCAGGCGCGGCCCAAGGCTGAAGCAGGCAACCACGACCATGTCGGCGCGCCGATGCCTGGCGTGGTCGCCACTGTCACTGTGGCTGCCGGTCAACAGGTCAAAGAAGGCGACATGCTGCTGACCATTGAAGCGATGAAGATGGAAACCGGCATCCATGCCGAGCGCGACGCGACGGTCAAAGCCGTTCACGTGCAGCCCGGTGGCCAGATTGACGCAAAGGACCTGCTGGTCGAACTGGAATAACCGGTTTAGCCTCCTAAACTTACAAGGGCCGCGCGGGAACCGGGCGGCCCTTTTTTACGTCGAGGAGGATCAAGATGCTGTCCGTCACCCCAATCTACGCCGCGTTGCTGGCGGTATTGTACGTCGTGCTGAGTGCCAAGGTCATCAGCCAGCGTCGAAGTGATAAGATTTCCTATGGCGATGGCGGGAATACGGCGATGCTCAAGGTGATGCGGACGCATTCCAACTTTGTCGAATACACACCCTTTGCCCTACTGCTGATCGCGATGGTCGAACTGCAAGGCGCAGGTGGTTTATTGCTGAACCTGCTGGGCCTGGCGCTGCTGATCGGACGGGTTTTGCACGCCTATGGATTCGGTCGGAGCCCCCAGATCGTGATTCTGCGCCAGATCGGGATGCTGTTGACCTTCACGGCCATTCTGGTGGCCGCCATCGCAAATCTCGTACTGGCGCTCTGATCCAATTGGCGGGACTTATCCGGCCAATATCTGTGTCTCAATCAGCGGTGCTTTCATGAGGACCGGCTCAACCTCGACCAGTTTGTCCTCATCTTTCGCACAGAACACAGCCGTCAACACGATCAGTGCGGCCAGCAGTGCCATTTTCATATCTGCAACCCGTGTCATTTCCTCTCCTCGAACCCTCTTGTTTTATAATGCTCTGTGGTTTGAACGTGCGGCGGCGGGGTTTCCGTCGAAAGATTTTTCCGCCTTTTTGTCTTTTTCCGCTTGCAGGCCCGCGTGGGAATTTATACATCCCTCCTCACTCAACGGCGCGGGCGTAGCTCAGGGGTAGAGCATAACCTTGCCAAGGTTAGGGTCGGGCGTTCGAATCGCCTCGCCCGCTCCATTGAGAGGTCTTCGGACCATATATGTATCTGATGCGGGCGTAGCTCAGGGGTAGAGCATAACCTTGCCAAGGTTAGGGTCGGGCGTTCGAATCGCCTCGCCCGCTCCAGATACAAACACCGTCCAAACATGCTGGTTCTTCGCAAAGCGTTGCGCCATTCTGGTTGCATTGAGCAACACAGGATTCATCCATGTCTGATTACGTTATCCGCCCTCTTACCGCTGACGAATTACAGCAGGCTGTGGATTGGGCCGGACGGGAGGGATGGAATCCCGGTCATCATGACGCTGTCTGTTTCCACGGCACTGATACTGACGGGTTTCTGGGTGGGTTTCTGGATGGTGAGATGATCGCCTCAATCTCGGTGGTACATTACGACGACACGTTCGCTTTCCTAGGGTTCTACATCGTTCACCCCGAGCATCGTGGCACCGGGCACGGACTGAAACTTTGGAAGCGGGCAATGTCCAACAGCACTGCCCACAATATCGGGCTGGATGGGGTCGTCGATCAGCAGCACAATTATCGCAAATCCGGTTTTGCGTTTGCTTACAACAACTACCGATTCACAGGGACCGTAGCGGATATTCAGCAGGCATTGGCCTCTTCGGCTGGAACCGAAATCCTGACTGCGGTTTCAAATGAGTTGAAAGAGTATGACCGCCAGCTGTTCCCGACACCGCGTGACACCTTCCTGCAGGGCTGGATCAGCGCACCGACCCATGTCTCCCGTGTGTATTCCGAAGTCGGACAGATCAAAGGTTATGCTACAATGCGACCGTGTAGGACGGGCTACAAGGTCGGGCCGCTATTCGCGGACCGCCCAGACATTGCCGAAACCTTGCTGGCCAGCCTGTTGGAAACGTTGCCAGAAGATCAAAGCGCGCAAGACGTCTTTATCGACATACCCCAACCCAACCGGGCCGCCTTTGATTTGGCCGCAAAACTTGGGTTGGAGAAAGTCTTTGAAACGGCGCGAATGTATTCTAGTCACCAACCAGACATCGACCTGAGCCGCATCTTTGGCGTCACGACCTTTGAGCTTGGTTAAAACGCCTTAAACGTCATCGTGGTCAGCGACCGTTCGATATTGGGAATCACCAGCAGGTTTTCATTGATGAAATGGCCTACATCCTCGGTCTCGGGGATGTAGAGCTTTAGCAGCAGGTCAAACTCACCGCTGGTCGAATACAGTTCGGAATGGATTTCGCGCAGGGCGATTTCCTCGGCCACCTTGTAGGTAGAGCCGGGTTTGCAGCGAATCTGGATGAAAACGCAAGTGGACATGGGCTGTGCCTTGTTGGTTCAGTTGCCCGCAGGCTGGCATGGGCCGCGACCGGGTGCAATCCCCTGCAACAGTTTGCGGTGAATGCCACGTGTGGTCTGGATAAGGCGGGCAATCCAAGTCTATAAGCGCGCCTGTAGCAAAAGGAATTCGCCCATGCGCAGCGCAAAGATCAGCCGTCAAACCGCCGAGACCGAAATCTCGGTCGAGGTCAATCTGGACGGCACCGGCACCTATGACAACCAGACCGGCGTCGGCTTCTTCGATCATATGCTGGACCAGTTGGCGCGCCATTCGCTGATTGACATGACAATCAGCGCCAAGGGTGATTATCACATCGACGATCACCACACGGTCGAGGATACCGGCATCGCGCTGGGTCAGGCGTTGACGCAAGCCCTGGGTGACAAAAAGGGTATCCGTCGCTATGGCGAATGCCACCTGCCCATGGATGACGCGCAGGTCCGGTGTGCGCTGGATCTGTCGGGCCGTCCATTCCTGGTCTGGAACGTGGATCTGCCGACCCCGAAAATCGGGACATTCGACACTGAACTGGTGCGCGAGTTCTTTCAGGCGCTCAGCACCCATGGCGGCATCACGTTGCACATCGACCAGTTGCACGGCTTCAACAGCCACCACATTGCTGAGGCCGCGTTCAAGGCCGTCGCCCGCGCCCTGCGTCTGGCGGTTGAGACTGACCCGCGCAAGGCCGATGCGATTCCGTCGACAAAGGGCGCGCTGTAAATGCTCACGGCCATTATCGACTACGAAAGCGGCAACCTGCACTCGGCCGAAAAGGCGTTTCAGCGCATGGCACGTGAAATGGATGCCGGCCAGGTCGTTGTGACCTCAGACGCGGATGTTGTGGCGCGGGCCGACCGTCTGGTCCTGCCCGGAGACGGCGCGTTTCCAGCCTGTGCGTCTGAGCTGCGCGGCCACAAAGGCATCTATGACGCGATGGTTGAGGCGGTTGAACAGAAAGGCCGCCCGTTTCTGGGCATCTGCGTCGGCATGCAGCTGATGGCCTCAAAAGGTCATGAATACACCGAGACCGACGGTCTGGACTGGGTGACCGGTGACGTTCTGCGGATCGAACCCTCGGACGATGCGCTGAAAGTGCCTCATATGGGCTGGAACGATTTGGTGCTGGAAAGCGATCACGCGGTGTTTAGCGGCGTCAAAACGGGTGATCACGTCTATTTCGTCCACTCCTACCATTTTCGAGTGAAAGACCCGGCAGAGCGGCTGGCTTATGTGGATTATGGCCAAGAGGTCACGGCCGTCATTGGCCGCGACACGATGATTGGAATGCAGTTCCACCCCGAGAAAAGCCAGGATGTGGGCCTGCGCATGATCGGGAACTTCCTGAACTGGACCCCTTAAAGGTCACTGAACCCGCGTCCAGGTCTGCCCACGGCAGACCAGACCACCAGCAACACAGCCTTTGACAGTCAGTTCATTCTGACTGTCCAGCGTCATTTTTGAGTTGTAGGTCTTGTCGCGGTCCGGTGCCCAGATTTTTCCGCTGTCGTACTGACCATCCCCCTCGGGCACCATATCCCAGATGATCTGTTTGCCCAGGTTTTCATATTCCAACTGCTGGTTGCCATCACCGTCGAAGGCGCTGTCAATTGTGCCGCAGATCGCACTGCCACATTCCGCAATGGTTACATGCAGATAGCCGCCCGTATCCCCCGGCTGGGTCTTCCACAGCCCATCAACCGGGTCAGCCGCAAAGGCGGTGGTCGCCATGGCGGTAAAACCTGCTGCAAGTAGAAGTTTCTTCATAATGCTCTCCCTGTGTTGCGATCACTCTGGCCCGGCGGCCGGCTTCGGGCAAGAATGACTTTGCGTCGCGTTGCATCCCCTGCCCTGACTGTGCGATATCCCGCGCGACTAACCAAGATATAGGGCCGCCCGACATGATCCTCTACCCCGCCATCGACCTCAAAGACGGCCAGGCCGTGCGCCTGTTGCGCGGTGAAATGGACAAGGCCACCGTGTTCAACGACGATCCTGCCGCGCAGGCCCGTGCCTTTGTCGAGGCCGGGTGCGAGTGGCTGCATCTTGTCGACCTGAATGGCGCTTTTGCGGGTGAACCGGTCAATGCCGCGCCGGTCGAGGCCATTCTGAAGGCCTGCAACGTGCCCGCGCAGTTGGGTGGTGGCATTCGCGACATGGCCACAATCGAAACCTGGATCGAAAAAGGCCTCGCCCGCGTGATTCTGGGAACGGTCGCAGTAGAAAACCCCGATCTGGTGCGCGAGGCGGCAAAGGCATTCCCCGGCAAGGTCGCTGTGGGCATTGACGCGCGGAACGGTATGGTCGCCACCAAGGGTTGGGCCGAAGAGACTGACGTTCAGGTCACCGATCTGGCCCGCAGTTTCGAGGACGCAGGCGTCGCGGCTATCATTTACACCGACATTAACCGCGATGGCGCGATGCAGGGTCCGAATATCGAAGCGACCGCCGATCTGGCCCGCGCCGTATCAATCCCGGTGATTGCCTCGGGCGGTGTCAGTTCGCTGGATGATCTCATCGCCCTGCGCGATTGCGGAGTCGAATTGAACGGGGCGATTTCCGGTCGCGCGCTCTATGACGGAGCCCTCAACCTGAAAGAGGCCCTGGCCACCCTGAGCAACTAGAGCGGGCCCGAATGCGCCAGCAAGAAGTCCAGCTGGCGCATTCCTGATGTTATTGAGCCGCGACCGAAGTCAGCTTGGCCAACGCGCCGCGCATCTTTTCGATGACCGGTGATTTCTCGACGTCGTCAAGCTCATCCATGGTCTCTTTCGGGTCTTCGTAAGCCAGCCAAACCTGACCGTTTTCATCCTCATAGGCTTGAACTTTTAATGGCAGGAACAATCCCGCCCGCGGGTCGATCTGCATCGCGGGCGTTCCCAGCGCCGGGTTGCCGAAGATCAGCACCTGATTGGCCGGGATGCTCAGCCCGACCTTTTCCGCACCAGCCGCGTGATCGACGCGCGCAAATACGGTCGCGCCTGCATTGCCAACGGCGGCTTCTAGTGCGTCCATTACCTCGGGCACGGATTTAGCTGTGTTTACCTTGATGATATCGTCTGCCATCGCTGCGACGGTCCCTCCAAATACAAAAGCGGCTGTCAAAAAAAGTTTACGCATCTCTTTGATCTCCTGATGAATTTGGGCGCAGTGTTCACAGTTTTGAACCAGGTGGCAATCACAAGTCTGGCATCGGCGAGGCTTTGCCGGTACAGGTGCGGCAACAAAGGATGCCGACATGCTGAAAACCCGCATCATTCCCTGTCTGGATGTCGCTGATGGCCGCGTGGTCAAGGGCGTGAATTTCGTTGGCCTGCGTGATGCGGGCGACCCGGTGGAATCGGCCAAAGCCTATGACGCCGCCGGCGCAGACGAGATCTGTTTTCTGGACATCCACGCCACCCATGAAAACCGCGGCACCATGTTTGACGTGGTGCAGCGCACCGCCGAGCAGTGCTTTGTGCCCCTGACCGTAGGTGGCGGCGTGCGTACTAAGGATGACGTGCGCGCCCTGCTGCTGGCTGGTGCGGACAAGGTCAGTTTTAACTCGGCCGCCGTGGCAAACCCGGATGTGATCGCGGAATCAGCCGATCAGTTCGGCAGCCAGTGCATTGTCTGTGCCATCGACGCGAAGACTGTCAGCCCTGGCAAGTGGGAGATTTTTACCCATGGTGGCCGCAAACCCACCGGCATTGACGCGGTGGAATTCGCCAAAACCGTCGTCGCCAAAGGGGCCGGGGAAATCCTGCTGACGTCAATGGACCGCGACGGCACCAAGGCCGGCTTCAACCTGCCCCTGACCCGCGCCATTTCCGACGCGGTGGACGTACCGGTGATCGCCTCGGGCGGTGTTGGCAACCTTGACCACCTGGTCGAAGGTGTGACCGAGGGCGGGGCCAGCGCGGTTCTTGCCGCCTCGATCTTTCATTTCGGCGAATACACCATCCGCGAAGCCAAGGAACACATGGCCGCCGCAGGTATCCCGATGAGGCTGACATGAGTATTCTACACGATCTGGCCGCCACCATTGAGGCCCGCAAAAGCGCTGATCCTGACTCCAGTTGGACCGCCAAGCTATTGGCAAAAGGGCCCGAGAAATGCGCCGAAAAATTCGGAGAAGAGGCCGTGGAGGCCATTATTGAGGCCGTCAAGGACAACAAGGCCGGGCTGACGACCGAAGCCGCAGATGTGCTTTATCACCTGCTGGTCATGCTGGCTTCGCGAGATGTGGCATTGGATGATGTTCTGGCCGAGTTGGAACAGCGACAGGGCACCAGCGGCATCGCCGAAAAAGCCGCACGCCCCAAAGGGTAAGCCGCAGGGTTTCGTCATACCGCCCAACCCTTTATCATCGTGTTTCACGCTTTGCAGATCGAAGGGCACGCAGATGATCAAAGCTTTGGCCTTGGTGCTGGCCCTTCTGACGCTGGGGGCATGCGCGTCCCCTCCCCCTTCGACCGGAGATGAAGTTCAGCGGTTGGCCAGCGAAATACGCAGCCTCGGCCCCGATATCGACCCCGAAGAGGCCGACCGTGCCGCTCGCATTGCCTATTCCTATACGGCGCAATTGGTACAGGAATACGAGATCACCGACCCCCCGCTGATCCACAACGCCAAGGTCAACAAGGGTCTGCGCCCGCGCGGGCTGTGCTGGCATTGGGCCGAAGACATTGAGCGCCGCCTGAAACAGGAAAACTTTCAAACTCTTGACCTGCACCGCGCCATCGCCAACGCCGACAACCCGTTCAGAATTGACCACAGTACGGCCATCATCAGCCGCAGAGGGGAAACGATGTATGACGGAGTGGTGCTGGATCCGTGGCGCTATGGCGGAGTGTTGTTCTGGTCGCCGCTGATCGAAGACACGAAATACGAATGGGTGCCACGCAACGTCGTATTGGAAAAGCGCCGCGTGGAACAATACGGCGAACTTTTGCCCTATACCGGCGGCTAGATTCTGGACGAGATGACGCCAGTGGCAAATCCACCCATACGCAACTCACCAAACAGGCGCTGATATTCGATCTTGGGGCAGCGGTTCATCACCACATCCACCCAGCGCGCCTGCGCTTTGGCGGCGGCATCGGCGTTCTCAACACCGATCTGCATCCAGACTGTGCGCAGGTTCGGGAAGGCATCCAATGCCTCATCCACAATCGGTGGCACAGCTTCGGACCGGCGGAAAATGTCGACCATATCCACGGGCTCAGAAATCTCGGACAACGTCGCCCTGACGGTCTGACCAAACAGCGCCTTGCCTGCGTGGCCCGGATTGACCGGAATGACGGTAAAACCCTTCAACGACAGATATCGGGCCACGTAATAACTGGGGCGTACGGGGTTCATTGAAACGCCTACAACGGCGACCACCTTGGTGCGCTGCAGAATCTCTTTCAGGTGCTTATCGGAATAGTCGGACATTTGCGCACCCTATGCCGTCCTTAACAAAGAAAAAAGCGCCCAGGTCGAACCTGAGCGCCAGTTGTTGGAACGAGGGACAGTGAAATGACCCGCGGCAGTTCCGTTCCGCGGTCACTGTGACATTTAGGCATAAGTTGGGAGAAAAAAAGAGGGGATGCGCATTTTTGTGATGACAGCTCACGAAAAGCGGAAACCCGCCTATTGCTCGTAAAGAATTACCGGCCAATGTGCTTCGGCCATACGGATATATTCCGCCCTGGCTTCGCGCCACATCGCTTCTATTTCGGGTGAGTGGGTCAGATACAGCCGACCGTCCACGACCTGCCATGCCTTGGGATCGGTGCTTACAAGCGACCCCTGCGCCATGGCATAGGCGCAGTATCCACCGAATTGAGGGGCAAAGGCACGTGGGTCACGTTCAAACGCATCGCGGTTCTCAGCAGTTGCAAAGTGCCACTGGGCCCCTTTCCAGACAACGGCGTATTTCGGCTGACCATGAACCGGGGCGTCGCCATTGAAGTACGACACCACGTCATACCCGGACATCGCGGTGCCATCGGTCACGTAGAAGACAGGTATCTCCTGCGCTGTCGCGGCAGGAGTGATTAAAGCGGCGGCAATCGCGCCCAAAAGAAAACGTCGGGTCAACATCACAGAAATCGGAACAAGGTCATCAGGGTCTCAAAATGCAAGTTTTATGACCAAGTGACACCCCACTTAACGGGCTTGTGATCACCTGTGTCGCCCAGGCACCACATCAATCAAAGATGTCTTCGATGACATCCCATGCCTCATCCAACACGCGCGAGAAGACACTCTTTTTCTTTTTCTGCTTCTTTTTCTTGTGGCTGGCAGTCGGCTTTGCCGCGCCGCGCTTTGATTGGCTTTCAGCCAATTTACGCTTGGGCATCATCTTGAGGTTATGCAATGGCGCCCCGCAGCTGGAACAGCTCAGCTCGTGACGGTCCTGACCTTTCAGAACCAGCGCAGCGCGGGTCCCGCAATAACAACATGTGGCGATTTTAGACGGGCTGGGAATGGGGCTCTCCTGACTATCTGTGCCTTGAGGCATATAGGGCAATTGCGGCAGCATTTGAGACGTTGAGTGACCCAAACCCGCCCGCTGCGTCGATTTTCACCAGTTGATCAACGGTTTCCTTGGTTTTTTGCCGCAAGCCCGGCCCCTCGGCCCCCAATACCAACGCGACCGGCTGATCGAGTTTGCCACCTAACGCTGTCTCGATGGTCTCTTCTGCTTCACCATCCAGACCCAGAACCAGAAAGCCCATATTCTGCAGCTCGACAATGGCGTCGGCCAGATTGCGGACCCGCAAATACGGCTGGCGTTCCAACGCGCCGCTAGCAGTTTTGGCCAGCGCCCCGGTTTCAGGTGCCGAATGGTGCCGCGTACCGATCACCGCACTAGCCCCCAGAACCTCAGCCGAGCGCAGAATCGCACCGACGTTATGCGGGTCGGTCACTCGGTCCAGCAGAATCACGCGGGGATGTTCGCGCCCGATGCAATTTTCGGCCAGCCCACCCCAATCCAGCGGTTTAACCTCAAGCGCCGCGCCTTGATGAACGGACCCCGGATCAATCGGCGCGGTGAATTTGCGCGGATCGACCATTTCGGCTTCGATCCCAGCAAAATCAATCGCTTCCGTCAGCTTGTCCTGCGCATTACGTGTCACAATCAATCGCAGTTTTTGCCGGTTCGGGTTCATCAACGCGTCGCGTACAGCGTGCAGGCCAAACAACCAGACAGTTTCGGACGCAGCCGCTTTACGGCCCTGTTCTTTCTCAACGACCCACTTGGGTTTCTTCATTTCTTGGGCCTCCGAGCCGGGAAATCGGTTTCCTGCGTCAAAGCGGTATTTTCCTGTTGACGCTCCTTTAAGGCGCTAGTAATCACGCCTCCACGTCAGGTGCAACGCCTGACAGTGGGCGACAGGCCGCAAGGTGTGGCAGGGGACTGTAACTCCCTCGCGGAGACGCACGCCTGGTTCGATTCCAGGGTCGCCCACCATCTTCTTCTGATGGTGACAAAGTGCAAGGGGCCGTTAATTCGGCAGGCATTCCCATTCGTCTACCACCTGACCACCCCTAACCGCCAATACGATCCCGAACTGGTTCAGCACAGCTTCGCTCTGACATGGGCGGAGCAGGGCGATGTCGCCGGGATTGACGGGCGCATTTGGCGGGCCTGTCCAGACCTCCTGATTGGTTGAACGTCCGAAAATGGAGGAATAGCCAAAACCGTTGGGAAATACCGGTTTAGCGCGGAAATACCCCCCGAAAATCGCAAGATCGGTTTTGCGCCGGGCCAGAAAATCCAATCCCGGCAGCGAATTACCGGGCATGGTTTTCAAAACCGGAGTCGCGATGAAGGCTGCGGGTTGAAATCCCTGTGTCGTTTTGTGGTCGAAATCCGTGGGTTTCACAAGAATCGAGCCAAAGGCGACCTCGGTGGCCTTACCTGTTGCGCGGTAGGACTGAAACGTCAGACTGCCACCGGTGTTCAGGCACAGCCCCTTGGCCTCATTTGGCAGGCCGGAAACGGCGCGATCGAACGCATCCGCGCTGGACTGAACGGCACGTTTGCGCAAGAAACCCGGCAGCTTGGCCAGATGTGCCTCGTACCCCATAACGCCGGACAGCCGCGCATTGGGGGTTGCCTCAATTTCTTGTGCAATGCGCGCAACTTGATCTGGTTGAAAGCCACCGCGATGCAGGCCGATATCGACCTCAAGCGACAGGCGCAGGGCTAGTTGTCGATCTGCTGCAAGGGCCAGATAGGATTGCAACCGTTCCGACGAGTCGATCAGCCATTGAACCCGCGCGGCAGCATCTGGACATTCGCTCAGAACCCGCGCAGCCGAACTGACCGGCAACGGTTTGCCGATCAAATGGTCGGTTTTCGGTTCAGCCTGCAAAAGCGCTAGCAGCATGGGCTCGGAAAACGTCATCAAACCTGAGGTTTGGATCAGGCCTCGAATATGATCCAGCAGTGGCCGACAAGGTAGAGATTTGGCGACCAGCCGGCGATCCAGACCATCATCCGACCCATCCACCGCCAAGGCACAATTTGCGTCGAGCCTGTCCAGATCAACCACCGCGACCGGCTTGTCCACGCCATACGCGCGCAGCGATTCAGAGAGGTTTTGCAGATACTCCGTCATGGTCGAAAAAGCCTAGCAAGCGCGGGCGTTAGGAGCTTGCCGGACGGGTCCAATTGTTCCCGCAGCGCGCAGAAACGGTCGAAATCAGGATACAGAGTGGATAGGTCTGCGTAGCTGAGGTTGTGCATTTTGCCCCAATGCGGTCGTCCGCCAGCTTCGATGAACAGTGGTTCAATGGCGTCAAAGTACCGCTGGTGATCCTCGTCCGCATCTGTGTGTATCGCAATTGAAATGCGCGGCCCGCCCTGAAATGGGGACAGGCAGGCCGAGTCGCCCGCAGTTTGGCGGACCTCAATCGGGAAATAGATATCCTTGTGGTCGCGATGCAGGCGGGTGATGACCTCTTGCAGAACATCTCGGGCGACGTCGGGCGGCAGGTGGTATTCCATCTCTTTGAACCGAATATGCCTGTCACTGCACAGCACTCGCCAGCTTTCGCCCACATAGTCTTCGTCCGACTGCGCCATGGTCAAGAGTTTCAGCAGCATTTTGCGGAGCCCACTGCTGAGCCGACCAGCATTGCGCGCCAGCTTCAGTACCTTGACGGCAATCATGTCCAGATCGCGCGGCGCCTTGCTTTCGGCTGCGTCCGAAATCTCATGACGCAATTCGACGGCCTTGCCGGTGAAAGGAATATAGAAGAACTCGAAATTCCGGTTCTCGGCCCAGTTCTGGTGCATGTTGGCGATGCTGTCTTGCAGATCAGCCAGTCGCACCCGTCGGCGCAGGTTGTATTTCGGCACGACCGAGATTTGGGCCTCGGTCAAAATTCCCAACATACCCACGGTGACTTGCGCCATCTGAAGCGGAATGTCGTCGGTTGTCAGAATATCCCCACCCGCGCTGACAAGTTTTGCGGCGGTGATTTCCGCGGCCAGACAGGGCAGCGAGCGTCCGGTGCCGTGCGTGGCGGTGGATACTGCACCGGCCAAAGACTGTGAGTTGATGTCACCGAGATTGCGAAAGGCCATCCCCTGCCCCGCCAAGGCCGGAGACAAGTCGCGCAGCCGGGCATTTGCATTCAGCCAAACCTTTCCTTCTCCGACTTCTCTGACCACTGGCAAGTCGATATACGACAAGTCCAGTATCCGTTCCGCACCGGCAACGATGGGCGTGAACGAATGACCGGCCCCAACGACCCGCAGCGTGTCTGACTGCGCCACCGCCTGCTGCAACTCGGAAATCGAGGTTGGGCGTGTGATCGGCGTCTGCGCGCGCTGGTTTCCGGCCCAATTGGTCCACATGTGCAATCTCCCCTTGGATCGAAGATTGCAGCACAGGTGAAACGAAACAAGTCAGGATTACAGTGGTTTACCCGACGAGAGGTTAACTCAGGCCGCAGCCGCGCGTTGCGCGTTGACGCGGTCGAACCACGCGGTGATGGCCTCGAGGTTCGGATCAAGCTGCTCGGCCGCGCCACCGGTGAACTCTTGAAACTTGTCTTTGTTCAGACCATTCACGCCGACCAGCACAGGAATATCCTGCGTCAGCGCTTCGGCGATCACTGGGCGAAACCCGCGCCCGTCAGCTTCGTGCTTGCCGAACTTGTTGATGATCAGCAACTGCGGCGAGTCCTCCAGCGAGCTGGTGACATATCCCACAGCCCGTTCCAACGCAGCCGGGTCCAGCCGACAGCCGCGCGAATGCTCACCCAGCGATTGCGAGATGCGAATGGTTTCGCCCTCGGGCAGCACGCGGACATCCATGTCGCATTTGCTGCTGTCGGCGCATTCGGTGTTGGTTTGAACCACGCCGACCAGACGGGCATTGTTGGCCAGAAGATGTTCGGCAACGGCGCTCAGCAGGCGGTCAGTTGCGCCGCGGTCGGTGGTGGTAACATAGGCCAGATACATTGAAAGACCCTCATAGTCCTAAAGTGTGACTTTCCAGATAGCACGCATGACCCTGTCCGGCCACTCCTTGCGTTATGGCAGGGGTGAAAGGCCGATCACAGGCGCGTGCAGGTGAAGCAGAACCACAAATGCGGCCAAGGAAATCAGCGCGATCCCCAAGCCCGGCCAAGGTCGCGGCGCGCGCAGGGAAAACCGCGCTGTATTGCGGGATAAACGCACCCATTCGATCCCCATATCGCGCGCCTTGCGCTGATCGATCAGCGCCATGCCCCACGCCGCAAAACCAGCAAATAGGCCGAAAAGGATGACATGCGACAGGCTGCCATTCGCCAGAAGATGCGCCAAGGCCCACAGCATCATGGCGGCCAGAAGCGGATGACGCGTGATGCGCAGGATACCGGGGTTTTCAGGGTCGAACCGACGGTGGCCCAGCCCGCCAAAAGAGAACGGATTTTGAATTGCCAAACCTGCCACGGCCAGCCAGCACACCACTGGCATAGTCAACAGCGGCACCCAACGTAGGAAGGGAAACGGTGGAATAACTTCAACATAAGGCGCTTGCGCTGCGGCGACGATCAGCCAGCCCAAAACCAAAAGGGACAACACGGAATAGGCCGTAAAATACCCCCTGCGACCCATCACGTCGATCAACCGCCCCCGCACGACGGGCCGGGCGGGGATGGCGTGGGTCAGCAGAAAGGTGATCAGTGCGGCAAGGAAAAGGGCCCAACCCAGCATGGTATTCTCCGTCAATGTTGGCCCCTATTTAGGTCCGTGAGGCGGCATGATCCTTGTCCGAAATCAAGTCGGGTGCGGCGCATGGGGTTTCTGCGCATGTTCTGAGCGTATTGTTTCAACGCTTGCAACCCGACAATGAACAGGCAACCCTGCCCGCGGAGGACACCGATGCACCATTTCGATGAGATCTACACCATGGCTGCCAATCGCCACGACGGACCCGACGCGTTGCAGGCCAAGCTGAGCAAACCCAAAAGCGTGGCCGAGTTGACTGCCTTGCCCGATGATCGTTGGCTGTCGATCGTCACGAAATGCGTCTTTCAGGCCGGGTTCAACTGGAAGGTTATCGAAAACAAATGGGATGGGTTTGAGGCCGCCTTTGATGGTTTTGACGTCGGTCGCTGCGCCTTTATGGATGATGAGAAGTTCGATGCCCTGCTGCAGGACACCCGCATTGTCCGCAACGGCACCAAGATCGCCGCTGTGCGGGACAATGCCGCGTTTCTGCTGGAACTGCGTCAGGAAGGTGGCGTGGGAAAGGTGTTGGGTGGCTGGTCCTCGACCGACTACGTAGGTTTGCTGGCAATGCTGGGCAAGCGCGGGTCGCGTCTGGGCGGGGCCTCGGCGCAATATGCAATGCGGTTTGCTGGGCGCGACAGTTTCATTCTGTCGCGGGACGTCACTGCCCGGTTGATCGCTGAAGGCGTGGTCGACAAAGCCCCCAGCTCCAAGAAGGCAATGGCCGCCGTTCAGGACGCATTCAACACGTGGATGGACCAATCCGGGCGGTCGTTGACGGAAATCAGCCGGGTTTTGGCGATGAGCCTGTAAAACCGGTTGCAGAGCGGGAGCATCACACTAGGCTCACCTCATGACATGCCGCTTCCTCATGATGGTTCTCCTTCTGCTTGCATCCTGCGGTCGTCCGTTGACCGAGCAGGAACGCGCTTTTGCCAGCGCCGTTCAGGGTGAGTCATTAAACCTAGACCGAGTGCGCCTGGTCGAGGGGGCCCCTGTCGCGCCAATCACTTTCTACCGCAAAGAGCGGCCGCGTCTGGCCTGCCGTGAACGCATCCTGCCACCCCCGACCGAAGGGGTTGTGACGGCGAAACCTGCCGCCGTGGCCCTGTTCAACAAGGTCTATTTCACGCGCGAATGGTATCTTGAGGACTATATGTCCGACTTCCCCGAGCAGATGAACCTGATTGCCGGAATGTTGCTGGCGCATGAGTTGACCCATGTGTGGCAATGGCAGAACCGGAAAACTACCGGCTATCACCCTTTGCGTGCAGCGGCCGAGCATGGCGGCAACAAGGACCCCTACTTGTTCGATATTGAAACCTCGTCCGACTTCCTATCCTACGGGTTCGAACAACAAGGCGCGATTGTCGAGGAATATGTCTGCTGCCGGGCGCTGGACCCCCAAGCCCCCCGCACCCAACGCCTGCACAACATGCTGGGCGCACATTTCGATACATCGCCCTTGCCAACCCAACCGCGCGAGCGTGATGTCGTCATCCCCTGGAGCGGGGCAAAGATCGAAGGCATTTGCCGCTAGACGTTACCCGCCCTGCAATGTTTCAAGATAGGCGATCAGATCCACGATCGGCTGGCTGGTCAAAATCGGCTGCCCCTCGGACGTTTTCATCGAAGTGTCCTGACCGTCGAAATATGGCCCATAGACCGGCATCGGGCTGCCGTGGCTGACCAACGGGTCGCGCCCGTCAATCCGCGCGACAACACGCGCAGTTGGGAAAACACCGTCTTCTCCGGCCAGCTTGGTCAGATCAACCGGCTGAATGACCAAAATCCCGGCCATCGGTCCATGCCCTGTCGCATCGATTCCGTGGCACGTTGCACAATAGTGCTGATATAGCTCGGCCCCGGTATCCACGTCCTGCGCGGCGACCTGAGCAGCGGTCATCAGCACTCCGAACGAAACGGCAGTCATTAGGGGTCTGGGCATCGCATCCTCCTGTCACGATTGACATATATAGGCTTGCCCGAGGACCGGCTTGGCGCAATGATCCAGATCAACGAAGCAGATAGGTACGGGCAATGACACAATATGCAGTTATCATGCTGGCCGCCGGGATTGGCGTTCCAATCCTTGCCGCTCTGAACGCGGCGCTTGGCAAACTGATCGGATCGCCGACCACCGCCGCTGTCGTCCTGTTCGCCATCGCGTTCGGAGCAACCGCACTGGTGATGGTTCTGTTTACCGGCACGGGCGCGTTGCCCAAAGTCATGCAGGCACCGAAACACCTGTTGTTGGCCGGTGTCCTGATCGCCTTTTACGTCCTGTCCATCACCCATGTCGCACCGCATTTCGGTGTCGGCAATGCGGTGTTCTTCGTCCTGCTAGGTCAGTTGATCAGCACGGCAGCCATCGACCATTTCGGGCTGTTCGGCGCGCAGGTCACGCCGCTGACAATGGTGCGCGCGGGCGGGATCGCCGTAATGGCTGTGGGTGTGGCGATCACTCAACTGGCTTGAGCACACCGCCCTCCAACCGCAGCTTCCGGTCCATCCGCGAGGCAAGGTTCATGTTGTGCGTGGCGATCAGCGCTGAAAGCCCCTCGTCCCGAACCAACGCCATCAGTGCATCAAACACCTGATCCGAGGTTTCGGGGTCCAGATTGCCCGTCGGCTCATCCGCCAGCAACACGCGCGGCTTGTTGGCCAGCGCCCGGCAAAACGCGACCCGCTGTTGTTCTCCGCCTGACAGCGCCGCCGGGCGGTGATCAGCGCGAGGCGCAACACCGACGCGTTTCAGCAACGACATCGCCCGCGCCTGTGCAGCCGCCTCGGACACCCCGTTGGCCAGTTGCGGCAGGGTTATATTCTCCAATGCCGTGAATTCGGGCAATAGATGGTGGAACTGATAGACAAACCCCACGTCCTGCCGCCGCAAAGCGGTGCGGGTCCGGTCGCCCTTGCTTTTGACTTTCTGGTCCGCAATCTCGACCGAGCCGTCATCCGGCGTGTCCAGCAAACCGGCAATGTGCAAAAGGGTCGACTTGCCCGCACCGGATGGTGCAACCAGCGCCACCGCTTCGCCCGCGCGCAGTTCCAGATCGGCCCCACGCAGCACCTGAACCTCGCCGGGTGTGCCCTTCAGATAGGTTTTGGTCAAACCGCTCAATCGCAATGTCACATCATTCATAGCGCAGCGCCTCAACCGGATTCAGCCGCGCCGCGCGGCGGGCAGGGAAATAAGTGACAAAGAATGACAGGCCCAGCGACAATCCGATTGCCTTCAACACGTCCGACAGGTGCAGTTCGGCAGGCAGGGCATAGATGCCGCGAATGGAAGGGTCCCAGACACCGCCACCCATGACATAGTTCACGAACGAAAAGATCGGGTCGATATAGATCGCGAACAAGCAACCCAGAACAACACCCATCACGGTGCCGATGATGCCGGTAAAGGCACCGCAGATGAAGAAGACACGCAGAACTGACCCCTCGCTCAGACCGATGGTGCGCAGGATGCCGATATCGCGCCCCTTGTTCTTCACCAGCATGATCAACCCCGAGACGATATTCATCGCCGCAATCAGCACGAGGATCGACAAGATGATAAACATCACGTTGTCCTCGACCTCTAACGCGCGCAGGAACCCGCCCGAGGCGTCCTGCCAGGTCCAGATCTGACTTCGCTCGCCGGCGGCTTCAAGAATAGGGATCAGGATCGGCGTCAATTCTTCGGGGCGGTCAACCATCACCTCGATCTCATCCGCAACGCCCTCGCGGTTGAAAAAGCCCTGCGCCTGTTCGAACGGCATGTAAACGCGGGTGCGGTCGATATCATAGCGCCCGGCCGAAAAGACATAGACCACCCGATAGGCGTTCACACGCGGTGAAGTTCCAAAGGCTGTCTTCACCCCGTTAGGAGACGTCAGTTTGACCGTATCCCCCACAGTTGCCCCAATACTGCGCGCCACGCCCGAACCGATCGCGACAACATCCTCTCCATTCTGGAACTCGGACAAGTCACCCACCGCCTGTTCGCTTTCGGCAACGCCGGGCAGGTCCAAGAGGTCGTCAGGCTGAATGCCAAACACCTCGACGCCGCTGCTGCGCTCGCGATTGGTGATCAGCACCTGCCCTTTGACCAAGGGCGCGGCGCGTTCAACGCCGGGCACCTGCGCAACGCGCTCAGCCACACTGTCATAATCCGCGATGGTGCGATCCAGATTGCCCTGCGCATCAAAATTGCCCGCCGAATAAACAGTGACATGCGCGTTAGCCCCCAGAATGGTGCCCACGAACTCGGATCGGAATCCGGACCGAACAGCCAACGTCGCGATCAGGGCAAACACTGCCAACGTAATTCCGATTAGCGAAATCCAGGTCATCACACTGACACCCCCCTCGGCACGGCGTGCGCGCAGGTATCGCCAAGCGATCTTCCATTCGAATGGGGCAAAGGGCGGGGGCGTCTTGGCCATGTCTGCTCCGGGGCTTTTTGGTTTGCGCGACCCTTTCGGCATTTGCCGGGATGGTCAAGGTGGTTATGCGCGTCCCGCCCGGTGATAGGCAATCCTGCTACTTTTATTGGCATGGCCCAATGCGAATCACTCTAAGTATCGGGAAAGTCGCTCTGGCGGAAGGAGATGGAAATGACCCAAGTTATACCCTTGGTTGTGACCCCCTTCACAGACAACCACCAATTGTTTCAGCTATGAAGTCAATAGAGCCATTGCGTGAGTTACTGAACTCAAAATGCAACATTGATTAAGCAATATTCTTTCGCCTTTTGCTTATTTTTTAAAACTTTGTCACCCTAGACGTAAGGGGGATTTCATTTTAAGAGCGGGGGTCGCTCATGTTTGTAAAGAGTAATAAGGAATTGTTGGACCCGATTTTGGTCCGAAACGCATCTTCAGAACTGGATTGTGAAACAGCAGCATTGTTGCGCGCAGTCATTCGCCCTGTATTCGATACAGCGGCAAGCTGGGCAAGTTTGACCGATATCCTGAAAGACAAAGGATACCGACTGGCGTTCCGTCAGGGGCGGCTGTGCATTACGGATCGTACTACCGATCAACGGGTTTGTGGGATACGCTTTCTAGGCTTCGAATACAAAGATCTGGTCAGACGTCTGGGCCGTCCGATTGTCGTAGCACGCGGCAACAGTGCGGATGGTGAAATTCTGACGGAACGACCGGAACCGCAGTGAACCTAGAAACTCCGCCAGAACTGAGCCTTGCGACGTAACGTCTTTGTCAGGCTATAAAGCGCGGCACGCGCGATAGCGGGCTGCGACAGCGATTTCAGCAAAATGGCGCCTGAAACTCGAACCGGCAAATGACCTTGTTTGTACCAACCAAAGCGCTGCGCGTCCGAGTACCCAGACAGATCGCAGAACTGACTGTAGTTTTTTAGCCAACATGCGGCCATTTCGGCCCCGGCAGCGTCTGTGTCTGCTGATACTCCACCGATCCGAAACAGCGATATCGGGGCCTGCAACCGCTGTCCGGTATGACCAGACAGGATCATCCGCAAAACCATGTCATAATCCGCGGCGATACGGAATTGCAGGTCGTGACCGCCCAATTCCTGAAACAGCGTCCTTTTCAGGACCATCGCGTTGTGACCGAATGGCAAGCGCTGCAAGATGGATTTCGGGGTAAGCCGACGGGCATGGCGGCGGTTGCCCTTATCATCGAAAAAGACGGTTTCGCCATACACAAAATCTGGCTTATCGGGCTCGATAGCTTTTTGCACCCTCAGCAGGCTGTCAGGGTCTGCAATCAGATCATCCGAGTTGAGAAACAAGACATACTCGCCACTACACCAATCAACCGCCTGGTTCATCGCGTCATACAGGCTTTTGTCCGCCTCACAGAAATACCGCACCGGAATGGGGTCGCCCGCCTCCGAGAATTTCTGAATCGCGTCTTTCAGCAGGTCCTGCGTTCCGTCGTCGGATTGGCCGTCCCAGATCACATGCTCGATGTCACGGAGCTTTTGCGACTGCACGCTGTCCAGGGCGGCAAGGACTTGGGCCTCGCGCCCTGCTTCGATCAGGTTCCGCGTAACGGTGACGACCGAGATCAGCGGCCGATGATCCTGTTCAGACGAATTGCTCATAGATTTCAGCAACTTTCGTGACGGCGGCTTCGGGGCTCAACTCCTCGCTTTCACCGGTACGGCGACAGGTCAGTTCAACCACGCCGTTTTTCAGACCCCGCGGCCCAACGGTGATACGCCATGGCAGGCCGATCAGGTCCATGGTGGCAAACTTGCCCCCTGCCCGTTCGTTGCGGTCATCATATAGCGGCTCAAGCCCCAGTGCGGTCAGCGCGCCATAGAGTTTGTCGCAGGCGGCGTCAGCTTCATCATCACCCTGCTTGAGGTTGACGATACCGCAATGGAACGGGGTTACACCTTCGGGCCAGATGATGCCCTTGTCGTCATGGCTGGCTTCGATGATCGCACCGATCAGACGGCTGACGCCAATGCCGTGACTGCCCATATGGACCGGCGTTGGCTTGCCATCGGGGCCTTGAACAGTCGCGCCCATCGCCTCGGAATACTTGGTACCGAAATAGAAAATCTGCCCCACTTCGATCCCGCGCGCCACACGGCGGCGATCTTCGGGCACCTGATTGAACAGCGCCTCGTCGTGGGTTTCGTCAGTGCGGGCGTATTTCGAGGTAAACTCTTCCAGAATGGCCTGACACTGCGCCCGGTCGTCATAGTCGATCTGACGGTCGCCAAACGTCAGGTCAGTGACGGCGCTGTCATAGAACACCTCGGACTCGCCGGTATCAGCAAGCACCAGAAACTCATGCGTATTGTCGCCGCCGATCGGACCAGAATCCGCGCGCATGGGAAGGGCCTGCAAACCCATCCGTTCGTAGGTGCGCAGATAGGTGACCAGATGGCGGTTGTAAGCGTGCAGCGCGTCCTCTTTCGTCAGGTCGAAATTGTAGCCGTCCTTCATGTAGAACTCGCGCCCGCGCATCACACCGAAACGGGGACGGATTTCGTCGCGGAACTTCCACTGGATTTGATACAGCGTCAGCGGCAGGTCCTTGTAGCTGCTGACGTGACCACGGAAGATGTCCGTGACCAGTTCTTCGGCTGTGGGGGTGAACAGCATATCCCGGTCATGCCGGTCCTTCATCCGCAGCATTTCCTGACCGTAGTCATCATAACGCCCGGATTCACGCCACAGGTCCGCCGATTGGATAATTGGCATCTGAATCGCGATATGGCCGGCGCGCGCCTGTTCTTCGTGGATGATGTTCTCCAGCTTGCGCAGGACTTTGAAGCCCAGCGGCAGCCACGAATAAATCCCGGCAGCAGCTTGCTTGATCATCCCGGCGCGCAGCATCAGCCGGTGGCTGACGATCTGGGCCTCGGACGGGTTTTCCTTGAGAACGGGCAGAAAGTAACGGCTGAGGCGCATAGTGAACCTTTAAAGGTGGATTTGATCTTCAAAGCTGCTTATTCCAAAGCCCCGCCGGGGGCAATCGGCCATTGGCGATTTTGCGACCTCGGGCCTGTCGGAATTTCGATTGACCCGCCAGTCAAGGTTTTCAATGGTGGTTTAAATGCAAACTCCATGAGGCGCCGATGCAGACCATCCAGGAACCCGCCCGACAGATCCCAGTCGTTCACAAAACCGAAGTTCTGGTCGTGGGCTCCGGCCCCGCCGGGCTGGCTGCCGCTTTGGCCGCCGCGCGTGCAGGGGCAGAGGTGTCTCTGGTCGACCGCTTCGGTTGCATGGGCGGCAATATCACCGCCGTGGGGGTCGAAGGCTTTGCCTGGTATCGCCACGAGAAAACAGTCGAGGCGGGCGGTATCGGCCTGGAATTCGAAACCCGGGCCAGAGATATGGGCGCAGCAGTGCCGGAAAGTCAGTCGCTCAGTTATGAGCTGGACAGCGAAGGGTTCAAGCTGGTTGCCGACAAGCTGGTCGAAGAGGCCGGCGTGCATCCGATGCTGCACCGGCAATTCGTCGCGCCGATCATGGACGGTGACCGGATCACCGGCATAATCACCGAATCCAAGGCCGGGCGCGAGGCGATTTTGGCCCGTGTCGTGATCGACGCCACCGGCGATGCCGATGTGGCCCATCGCGCGGGCGCACCGACCCACAAGACCGCGCCCGAAGAGATGATGGCCGCTTCGGTCATGTTCCATCTGGCGGGCGTCGACAAGCGTGCCTTCATGGAGGGCGTCAAGGCCGACCCGCAGACCTACAAGGATTGGGGCGGCGGGGGCGAGTGGAACATCGAAACCAGCGGCAAAGAGGACGACATGTTCTCGCCCTTCGTCAAGAAGCCGTTCCAGCAAGCCATCGAACAGGGTCTGATCCCGCCGCACCTAAACACCATCGCGGGCACCTGGGGCGCAGTCCACGATACGGGTGAGCTGACCTATATGAACCTGATCCATATGGACGGGATAGACGGCACCGATCCCGACAGCCTGACCCGTGGCGAGATCGAGGGCCGTCGTCAGTCAATGCTAGCCATCGAGGCGCTGCGCCGTTTCATGCCCGGCTGCGAAAACGCACGTCTGCGGAATTTCGGCATGACCATCGGTATTCGCGACACCCGCAAGATCGACGCGATCTACAACATGACCGAGGACGACGCCCGGCATCAGGGCCGGTTCGAGGATACGATCGGCATCTATCCCGAATTCATCGACGGCTATGGCATCCTGATCCTGCCGACCACGGGCCGGTATATGCATGTGCCTTACCGCTCGATGCTGCCGAAAGGCATTAAAGGTCTGCTGGTTGCAGGCCGGTCGCACGGGGCGGACAAGGTGGCGCATGCCGCCACCCGCAACATGTCCTGCTGTGCCGTCATGGGTCAGGGGGCCGGAATTGCAGCTGCCCTGTCGCTGAAAAGCAATCAGGACTTGCATGAGCTGAACCTGGCCCCGGTTCATGCTGAACTTGACAGCCAAGGCGTCAGGGTTAACTAATGGGCAGAATTCCCACTATCGACATCGACTCGCTGTTTGACGCGACCAATGCGGATTATGAGCAGATCGTTCAGCAGGTCATGAACGCCTGCACCGATATCGGGTTTCTGTCGATCACCGGAACCGGCATATCCCCTGACACAGTTAGGAACATGCGCGCCTGTGTACAGGCCATCTTTGGTGTTGAAGAAGGTGCAAAATGGGATCAGGCCATCACCCGTGAAAACTATCGAGGGTTTATCCCGCTGGGGTTCTTCACGCCAAATGACGGATCCGGCAAAGCGGACAAATACGAAGGCTATAAGTTGCACCATGAGGTCGCCAGCGATGCACCGATCCGCAGCGATTGTGCCCTGTACGGCCCGAACGTCTGGCCACCGCAGGTGCCTGACGCTCGCGGTGTGATCCTGGACTACTGGTCCCAACTGGACCGCGTTGCAGATGCTTTGCTGGGAGCGCTGGAAACCGGCCTGGGGCTGCCCGCGCGCCGATTGAGGAACGCTTTCCGCGATCCGATGACCAACATGACCCTACTGCACTATCCGCCTCAAGCCCCCGATGAGGGCGGCTATGGCATTCATCCACACAAGGACACCGACGCCTTGACCATCATCGCCCCCGACCCCGTTGGCGGGCTCGAGGTGCAAGCCCGCGATGGCGGTTGGGTCAGCCCCGATTGCCCGCCTGGTGGGTTTGTCGTCAATATCGGAGATATGCTGGAGCTGTGGTCCGGCGGGCGGTTAAAATCTACGCCGCATCGGGTTGTGAATCGCTCGGGGCAGGAACGCTACTCGTTTCCCTATTTCGCCGTGCCCCGCCATGACGTGGTGGTTACACCTCTGGTCGATCCCCTGCCCGGCTTTGATCGGCCCGCGGTACATTGCGGCCACTGGTCTGCTGAAATCTGGCGCACCAACTGGCCGGACGAGGCCGCCCATGACGCCACGCCCGAACTGGGTACGCTCAGCGATTAGCGCCCGGGAAATGTCCGAGCGATGAAGCGCTTGCATCACGGGGCTGCATGCGCCAAGAACACTGGCAAGAGCCGAAAACAAGGGGACAGCCATGGCTTTGCCGGTGAAGGATCAGCTCAGGTACTGGGGCATAGCCGCTGTAGTTTTTGTGCTTCTACTGTGGGCACTTGGCGACGTTCTTTTGCCCTTTGTGATTGGCGGAGCAATCGCTTACTTCCTTGATCCACTTGCAGACCGGCTGGAAAATTTGGGGCTGTCGCGAATGGCCGCAACCGGGATCATCACCATTGTCGGCGTTCTGGGATTTGTGCTGATGGTGCTGATGGTGGTACCCGCGCTGATCACCCAGTTGATCGATCTGGTCGAAGTCATGCCCAGTCTGCTCAAGCAACTTCGCGGCTTCATCGAAAAACAATTTCCATCCCTTCTGGACACCGAATCCAGCTCTCACCAATTCCTTGTGTCGCTGGGCGAGACGCTGCAGTCCAAAACCGGAGATGTGCTGCAATCCGTCGCCGCTTCGCTGGGGTCAGCCATCAACGTGGTGGTTCTGCTTGTCATCGTGCCGGTGGTCGCCGTGTATCTGTTGCTGGACTGGGATCGCATGATTGCCCGCATAGGAGAGCTGCTGCCTCGTGACCACGCCCCAACGATCAAGCGATTGGCAGGCGAAATTGACGCTGTTCTCGCCTCATTCGTGCGGGGTATGGGCACCGTCTGCTTGATCCTGGGAACTTACTATGCCGTAGCCTTGATGATCGTTGGGCTGCAATTCGGACTGATCGTGGGCTTCATCGCAGGGCTTGTAACCTTCATCCCCTATCTGGGTGCCTTGATCGGTGGAACACTGGCCATCGGCCTTGCGCTGTTTCAGTTCTGGGGAGACTGGCTTCATATCGGGCTGGTTGCCGGTATCTTCGCGCTGGGACAGGTGACCGAAGGTAATTTCCTGACCCCCAAGCTGGTTGGCAGCTCGGTCGGATTGCACCCTGTCTGGCTGTTGCTGGCCCTGTCGGTCTTTGGCGCGCTGTTCGGATTTGTGGGCATGCTGGTCGCTGTGCCGGTTGCCGCCGCGCTGGGCGTGGTCGCCCGGTTCCTGACCTCGATCTATTTGGACAGCCGCCTGTATACCGGCCTCGACGGGTTGAAGCAGGAAGACGAATAAATGGCCCAACAACTCAGCTTTGATCTTCCGGCCAAAACCGCACTGGGCCGCGAGGATTTCTTTGTCTCGCCCGCTAATGCGCTGGCCGTGGCCATGATCTCGGCGACGTCGTGGCCCGGCAACAAACTTGTCCTCAGCGGCCCTGCCGGGGCTGGCAAAACGCATTTGGCCCATGTTTGGGCTGCCGAAACCGGCGGACGGATTATTCAGGCCCGCGACGTGCGGTACGAGGATGTACCCACTCTGGCCCGAACTCCGCTTGCGATTGAAGACATGCCGATGGTCGCGGGCGACCTCGACCAGCAAAAAACCCTGTTTCACTTGCACAACCTGGTGCTGGCAGAAGGTCATGCGCTGTTGATGACCGGGCGGCTGGTGCCAAAGCTGTGGCAATTGCCGCTGCCCGATCTGCAAAGCCGGATCGAAGGTGCGCATCACGTAGCGCTGGATCCGCCAGACGATGCGCTTTTGGGGGCCGTTCTGGCCAAACTGTTCGTCGATCGCCAACTGAACCCCGGACCGGACGTAATTGCCTATCTCGTCAAACACATGGACCGACGGTTCAAAACCGCTGCCGAGGTAGTCGCCCGGTTGGATCATCTGGCTCTGTCGGAAAAGCGGGAAATCACCCGCGCTCTTGCGATCCGGGTGCTAAACGCGGACATGACAGATGTCGCATCCGACAATTGACCCGCACACTGCGATTTCGCATTCTGCCACCGGAATATCTGGAAAAGACATGGATCAGATCGCAGAAGCCAAAATCCCGGACTGGGGATCGTTCGGCAAGCCCTTGTTCGACAACCCCGAAGCCCGCGCCCTATCGCGGGTGGGCGTGGTCGACGTTGGATCGAACTCAGTCCGGATGGTAATCTTTGACGGGGCCGCGCGGTCTCCGGCCTATTTCTACAATGAAAAGATAATGTGCGAGCTGGGCGCGGGTCTGTCGGAATCCGGGTGCCTCAACCCGCGCGGGCGCAAGCGTGCGCTGTCCGCTTTGCGCAGATTTCAGCAATTGGCCAAGGATCTGGACCTACCGGGCCTTCATGTCGTCGCAACTGCGGCTGTCCGTGAAGCCAGGGATGGACCGGATTTCTGCGATCAGGTTCATTCGGAAACCGGTCTGACCGTTCAGGTCATAGATGGCGGCGAAGAGGCGCGCTTGTCCGCGCAGGGTGTGTTGCTGGGCTGGCCTGGGGCCTATGGCCTGATCTGTGACATTGGCGGTTCATCCATGGAACTGGCCGAGATTGGCGACGGTCAGGTCGGGCACCGTCTGACTTCGGCCCTTGGGCCATTGAAGCTGCGCGATATCAAGGGCGGGCGGCGCGCGCGCAAGGCCCATATCAAAGCCACCATGGAGGAGCTGCGGGACCAGTTGGGACCGCAGCGGGATCGCCTGTTTTTGGTGGGCGGCAGCTGGCGCGCCTTTGCACGTTTGGACATGCTGCGCCGTGGCTATCCTCTGAACGTGCTGCATGAATACCGGATGACCACAAAACAGGTCCGCGAGACCATAAAGTTCATCGAAAAAGGCGATCCAGATCACCTGCGCAGTCAAGCGGGCGTGTCCAGTTCCCGCATGGCGCTGATCCCCTATGCGATGGACGTTCTGGCGCGGCTGATCCGCACCTTCAAACCCAAGGACATCGCGATCTCAAGCTATGGTATCCGCGAAGGGTTGCTGTACGAACAAATGCCGCAGATTCTGCGCGACCGTGACCCGTTGATCGAAGCCAGCTACTTTTCCGAATCCAAGGATTCCCGTCTGCCCGGATTTGGCAAACACCTGTTTGACTTCGTCATGCCGTTGTTTAAATCCGCTCCAGAGGCACGCGTGCGCCTGATCAAGGCAGCCTGCCTGCTGCACGACGTTAGCTGGCGCGCTCATCCTGATTACCGGGCCGAGATTTGCTTCGACAATGTCACCCGCGCCAATCTGGGCGGGTTGAAACATTCTGAACGGGTCTTTATCGGCCTCGCCCTGCAACACCGATATCGCAATAAGCGCGAGGGCAATCGGTTCGAGCCGCTCTATAAACTGCTGGACGAGAAGGATCAGAAACAGGCCGAAATTCTGGGCAAGGCCATGCGTTTTGGCGCCATGCTGTGGATGCACCACGATGCCAAAATGGGCACGCTGCGGTTCTACCCTAAAAAGCGTCAGCTTGAACTTCGGCTACCCAAAGCCGGAGAACCGTTATTTAGTGAGGTGGCCGAAGCGCGCCTGAATTCGTTGGCGAATGCCCTAAAGTCGGAAGTTCACGTAATCATCCGAGGTTAGATTTCCGTCGCTCCGTCGGATTTTTCTTTGATTTGCTCGGGCTCTTCTGGCTGATCCTCAGGCTTTTTGCGGATGATGATATCCCCGTTGGGCAGAATCTCGGGCGCTTCATAGGCGCTCCAGTCCTCGATCTCACCCGCCAGTTCGGCCAGGGCTGGGCCCATCTCTTCAAAGAATGACTGCATGGCCGGGCCAAATTGGCTGACCAGCCCCTGCAGGTCCTCCAGCGCGGGTTCCATTTCCTTGCGCAAACCTTCAAAGAACAGCTCGGCCCCCTGCTCCATCAAGGATTTGCCAGTATCTTCCTCGGCCTGTGCGGGCAAGGTCAGCGCGACCGATAACGCGCAGATCGCAATGAGATGTTTCATGTCAAAGAATATAAGCAGAGCCTTCCGTCGATAAAAGGTCACAACGCGATATCCAGAGTAACGGGGAAGTGGTCGGACGCGGTCAACAAGGCCTGATGCAAGTCCTCTGACGCACGAAGACCCGCGTCTTTGAAAGGGTGCCAGATACACCACGCCGGACGTTTGGCGCGCAGGTTTTCACTGACCATGATGTAGTCCAGCAGTGCCTCAAGATACAGCCCACCCTCACGGGCAAACCGGGCGGTTGACGGCTCTGCGTCCGTCCCCGCGGCGTGCGGGTCAAACAATCCGGCCTGCAGCAGAATTTCGACCGAGGATCGGCCAAACAGGTTTTCAAACTCATCCAGCCCCGGCCCATCGTTCAAATCGCCCAGCAGGATGACCTGTTCCTCGGCCTCGACATGCGTTTTGACCCGCCGGGACAGCCACACGGCCTGCGCCAGTTGTTTGCGGCGATTCGCGATCGAGATGCGGATCGCTTCATCTCGCGATCCCGCCCCGTGCGGGGCCTTTGATTTCAGATGCGCCCCGATCAGGCGAAACTGCGCCCCGGATCGGGTCTGCACCGCCAGTTCCATCGGAGGTTTGGAAAAGCGCACATGATCCTTGGTCGCGTCGATGTCGAGGTCGATATGGAACACACCGTCGAACCGGGGCGCCGCCTCGGTTCCTGCAACCGGATCGTGCCGCGCCTGCAGCACATCCGGATCGTAAAGCAGCGCCAGCTCTTGATGGGTGTCGTTGGGAAACCCCATCACCGCGTGTGAGGTGCGCAGATCAAACGCCTCGGCAAAGTTCTGCAAAGCACGGATGGTGTCCTGTGATTTCCCGGAATTGGGGGCTTCGACAATCAAAATTGCATCCGCGTCAATTGCCGTCAGAACCTTGGCGATGGCCTCGACCTGCTGCGCCTTAGTGACGTTATGACGACCAGACCAGCGGTCATTGACGACCAGGTTATCATTGCGATCAAACAGGTTGGCGAACCATTCGATGTTGTAGGTCGCTAACCGCATTCGCCTACGCCCGTGCGCCGTTGATCTCGTCCCAGGCGCGATTGATGTCGATCATCTTTTTCTCGGCCAGACGGATGGCTTCTTCGGGCACACCGCGGGCCATCATCGCGTCGGGATGGGTATCACGCACAAGCTGCCGCCAGATCTTGCGGATTTCAGGCAGCGGCATGTCGTGCGGCACCCCCAACACGGTGTATGGGTCATTGGGTGCGTCTGGCACAAAGCGGGCGCGCAAGGCCATGAACTGCGCGTCGGTCTGACCGAAAATGCGGCTGACCTGTTCCAGAAACTCATCCTCGTTCGGGTGATAGAACCCGTCGGCCATGGCGATGTGAAACAGCCCCTCCATCAGGTCGCACAGCGTGGTGCTGTCATCGGCAAACATGCGGGCAATCTTACGGGCATAATCCTGATAGCCGGCAACATCCGTCCGGGCCATGTCGAACACACGTGCGGCTCCGGCCTCATCATCGCGGGCAATCTGGAAGACATCGCGAAAGGCGGTGACCTCATCCCGCGTGACCTGCCCGTCAGCCTTTGCCATCTTCGCACCCAGCGCGATCACGGCAATTGCAAACGCAACCGAGCGTTCGGGCGGCGTGCGCAGTTTTTCAAATACGTCCGTAAGGCTTTCACCCTGGGCAAGTGCGCTTAGCGCGTCGGATATGCGGGTCCAGATCGACATGGGCGCACCCTAGCGCCCGAAATCGCGACTGTCAGGTGCGACAGGTGGATCAGAGGAAATAATTTTCTGCATCAGCACAAGATCCAGCCGTTTGCCCCATTTGAATCCAACCTCTAGCATCTGTCCCACCTGTTTAAACCCCAGCGCCGCGTGGAATGCGACCGCCCCAGGATTCGCCGAGGAGATCCCGGCCACCAGCACATGTACACCTTCCATCCGAGCGGCGGTCTCAAGCGCCGCCATCAATGCCCGCCCAACCCCCTGCCCCCGCGCATCAGGGGCCAGTTGGATCGTAAGCTCGCGGCACTTTGCGTAACCCGGTCCGGAACGGTATAGGCCGTAGGTGGCAAAACCCACAACCTGCTTGCCTTTTCCCGCAACCCAATAGCCGTCCCCACGAGAAACGATATCCTTGGCGATGCTTTCAACGCTGCGCTCATCCGTAGTGAAGGTCACAAGCGTATCACGGATGATCGTGTTGGTGATTTCCGCGATTGCGGCCGCGTCCGCGACCTTTGCGCGCCGTATTTTCATTCCAGCACGCGGGGGCCATGCGGCGTTTCGAACTCGGCCCTCAAAGCGGCCGGACCGGTATCGAACACTACGGTTTCCAAATTACCCAGCAACCGCGCCAGATCCAAAGCGTCAGGATGAAAGACCACCAAACGTCTCAGGCGGCATCCACTGTCTTGCAACATCCGCGCCGGGTGCAGATCGCCGTGCCATTGAATGAGCGCAGGAAACAGGTTGTCGAAGGGCAACCGCCCGTTGGGTGGGACCGCCATTTGCCACCTTAGTGCGCCTCGAGTCAGGTCAATTGGTTGGCCTACACCATCAGGGAATATGGACAGTGCGGCCTGTATGTCTGAGACCCGGCATATCCAGTTTGTCAGGCGTGGCTGGCCAGAAAATCGATCCAGATCGAACCACCGCGTGCGCTTTAGTTTTGGAGCCTGCGGATCAATCGCGATGGCCTCGAGGTAAAGCCCATCCCGCAGCCCCAGCAGCCGGTTATGCGTGCCAAAAGCATCATGCTTGCCGCCCGCCTGCAGCGGCATTCCCAATGCTTGTTCGATATGGGCCGAGGCTTCTTCCAATGTCTCGCCCGCAACGGCCAAATGATCCAGTAACACGTGCGCTGCCTCCAACAAAAAACGACCAGATCCCGATGGATCTGGTCGCATGTTTTCGCCAACGGCGGTGAATCACAAGATTTTTCGGCGAAAAATCTTGGCTGGCCTCAGCCTTTTGCTTCTCGGATCAGACGCAGGATATCCTGCGCGGCCTCGGGGATATTGGTTCCCGGACCAAAGATCGCCTTCACGCCGTGGTCATAAAGGTACTGATAATCCTGCTGCGGAATCACACCCCCGCAGATGACAATGACATCCTCGGCCCCGGCCTTTTTGAGTTCTTCAACCAACAGCGGTGCCAGTGTCTTGTGACCCGCGGCTTGCGAAGAAATTCCGACCACATGCACGTCGTTATCGACCGCATCCTGCGCGGCTTCGGCAGGTGTCTGGAACAACGGTCCAACGTCCACGTCAAAGCCAATATCGGCAAAAGCGGTCGCGATTACTTTCGCACCCCGGTCATGCCCATCCTGGCCCATCTTGACCACCAGCAATCGGGGTCGACGGCCTTCAGCTTCGGCGAATTTTTCGATAGCTTCTTGAATGGCGGCAAACCCTTCGTCGCCCTCATAAGCTGCACCGTAGACACCGGCCAGAGTTTTAACTTCGGCGCGGTGACGGCCGAATTCTTTTTCCATTGCCATCGTGGTCTCCCCAAGAGATGCCCGTGCGCGTGCTGCCTCAACAGCGGCTTCGAGCAGATTGCCACCTTCTTTGGCGCGCCGGGTCAGTTCTTCCAATGCCGACTGACAAGCCGCCTCATCACGCGTTTCACGCATCTTCTTCAGTTTTGCGATCTGCGCCTCGCGGACGACGACGTTATCGACGTCCAAAATATCGATCGGGTCTTCTTTTTCCTTACGGTATTTGTTGACGCCCACGATCACTTCGTCGCCGCGGTCGATCATCGCCTGCCGCCGGGCCGCGCTTTCTTCAATGCGCAGCTTGGGCATGCCGCTGGCGACAGCCTTGGTCATGCCGCCCATTTCCTCGACCTCTTCCATCAACGCCCACGCCTTTTCGACAAGTTCGTTGGTCAGAGATTCGATGTAATACGATCCCGCCAGCGGATCGACCACGTCGGTCACACCGGTTTCTTCCTGCAAGATCAACTGCGTGTTTCGCGCGATCCGGGCTGAGAATTCGGTCGGCAGTGCAATCGCCTCGTCCAGTGCGTTGGTGTGCAGGGACTGGGTCCCGCCCAGAACGGCGCTCATCGCCTCATAGGCGGTACGGATCACATTGTTGTAGGGGTCCTGCTCTTGCAACGACACACCGGAAGTTTGGCAGTGGGTGCGCAACATTTTCGAACGCTCGTTTTTGGCGTCGAACTCCGTCATCACACGATGCCACAACGTACGCGCCGCCCGAAGTTTGGCGATCTCCATAAAGAAATTCATGCCCATGCCGAAGAAAAAGCTCAGCCGCCCTGCGAACTTGTCCACATCCAGACCGGCATTGATGGCAGTGCGCACATATTCACGACCATCGGCCAGCGTATAGGCCAGTTCCTGCACCAGGTTCCCGCCCGCTTCCTGCATGTGGTAGCCGGAGATCGAGATCGAGTTGAACTTGGGCATTTCGTTCGACGTATAGGCGATGATATCCGAGATGATCCGGATCGAAGGTTCAGGCGGGTACACATAAGTGTTGCGCACCATGAATTCTTTCAGGATGTCATTCTGAATGGTGCCCGCCAGCACCGATTTGTCGTGCCCCTGTTCTTCGCCGGCAACGATAAAGCTGGCCAGGATCGGAATCACAGCCCCGTTCATCGTCATGGAAACGGTAACTTTGTCCAGCGGGATGCCGTCGAACAGCGTTTTCATGTCCTCGACGCTGTCGATGGCCACACCGGCCTTGCCGACGTCGCCTACAACACGCGGATGGTCGCTGTCATATCCACGGTGCGTTGCCAGATCGAAGGCGACCGAAATACCTTGCTGACCAGCCGCCAGATTGCTGCGATAAAATGCGTTGGATTCTTCGGCCGTTGAGAATCCCGCGTATTGCCGAACGGTCCAGGGGCGGCCCGCATACATCGTTGCCTTGACACCCCGGGTGAACGGACCAAAACCGGGCAAAGTACCCATGTGGGGCAGATCGGCTGTATCGTCCTGCGTATAAAGCGGTTTGACCTCGATGCCTTCCAGCGTCTCTTTCGTCAGATCCTCTAACGGACGCCCGCGCAGCTCTTTCTCGGCAAGCGCGCGCCAATCTTTTGTGTCGGTCATTGCATATTCCTCTCGTCAATTCGGGTCACAGCAGGGCGCTGCCTGCGCGTGGTGATGTTGGGGTTTGCCCCTTCGATGGCGGCAAAGTGCAAATTTTTGAGCGCCAAGTTCAAATCGCCGGTCGCATTCGTCCGCGCAGAGGCTATATTTGTTCCAACAGGAGGCCCCATGACACGAACGTTTGCCCTTGTTTTCTCGGCACTATTCCCGCTGGCTGTCTTGGCTGCCGATGGGTCTGCACCTGCGGAAGACGATTTTGTTCGCCCCACTGGTGACAGCGATCTCAGTGAATTTCTGTGGGTCAACCGGCCCATTGTCGTTTTTGCTGACACTCCAGCCGACCCGCGGTTCCAGCAACAGATCGACATGCTGGTCGAAGGTGAGGCAGCGATGCGCGACCGCGATGTGGTCGTGCTGACCGATACCGACCCTTCGGCGCGGTCTCCGATCCGGTCGCAGCTGCGGCCACGCGGGTTCCAGATGGTATTCGTCGACAAGGACGGCGTGGTTAAACTGCGCAAACCGTCCCCATGGAGCGTACGTGAAATCGGCCGGTCCATAGACAAAACCCCCCTGCGCGAACGCGAGATTCGCGAGCGGCGCCAGGGCGGTTGAACGCATTCGCCACGACCAAAGCACCCGGCGCAAAACGCCGGGACCGTTTGGATATATGACGAACGCGCGGGCATGATCACTCGAACTCGATGATCACGTCGTCCACGGCCAGACTGTCGCCGGGGCCTGCGTTGATCTTGGCGACCACGCCTTTTTTCTCGGCGCGCAGGATGTTTTCCATCTTCATCGCCTCGACCGTACAAAGCGCCTGACCTTCCTGAACCTCTTGACCGATTTCGACGTCGATCTTCACGATCAGGCCGGGCATCGGGCACAGCAGCATTTTCGAGGTATCAGGTGGCAACTTCTCGGGCATCAGCTTGGCCAGTTCTGCCTGGCGGGGCGTACGAACATGAACCTTGAGATCAGCACCACGATTGCGAATACGGAAGCCGCCAGAGATTTTTCCAACCTTCAGAACAAGCGGCGAGCCGTCTACGTCCAGCAACGCAAGCTGATCGCCGGGTGTCCAATCTGATGCAACGCGCATAACCGCACCGTCGGTGAACGTAACCGTTGACCCGTCATGATCCGCCTCAATGGCAAGTTCGAAATCCTGACCTTGCAGGGTGACGGTCCAATCAGTTCCGACCTTACGCTCGTGATTGTCCATGCGGCCCGAAACGCGGGTGCGGCGAATCTCGGCAACGCGATGCATCGCCGCGCATGAGGCCGCGATGCGACGCAAGTCAGCCTCGGGCAATGTTACACCTTCGAAACCGTCGGGATATTCTTCTGCGATGAAGGCCGTTGTCATATCACCGCTGATGAATTTCGGATGATCCATCACCGCCGATAGGAACGGCAAGTTGTGACCGATACCTTCGACCTCAAAACTGTCCAGCGCTACACGCATCGCCTCAATTGCAGCTTCACGGGTCGGAGCCCAGGTGCACAGCTTGGCGATCATCGGGTCGTAATACATGCTGATTTCACCGCCCTCATAGACGCCGGTATCGTTGCGCACGGCGGCCTCACTATTGGGCGCGTCGCCTTGCCACTTGCCATTGACCAACATAGGGCCGGCGGCGGTTTCCTGTGGCGGACGATAGCGGGTCAGGCGGCCAATCGACGGCAGGAAGTTGCGATACGGGTCCTCGGCATACAGACGGTTTTCGATGGCCCAGCCGGTCAGGGTCACATCGTCCTGAGTTATCGAAAGTGGCTCACCCGCCGCAACGCGGATCATCTGTTCAACCAGATCGACGCCGGTGATCAGCTCGGTCACTGGGTGTTCCACTTGCAGACGCGTGTTCATTTCGAGGAAGTAGAAATTCTTGTCACCATCCACGATGAATTCCACCGTACCCGCGCTGGCGTAGTTCACAGCCTTGGCCAGAGCGACAGCTTGTTCGCCCATTGCTTTGCGGGTTTCAGGATCAAGGAAGGGCGACGGGGCTTCTTCCACCACTTTCTGGTTGCGGCGCTGGATCGAGCATTCGCGTTCTCCCAGATAAATCCCGTTACCGTGGCTGTCGCACAGTACCTGAATCTCGATATGGCGCGGCTGGGTCACAAATTTCTCGATGAAAATCCGGTCATCGCCAAACGAATTCGCGGCCTCGTTCTTTGAGGACTGGAACCCCTCGCGCGCTTCTTCGTCGTTCCACGCGATCCGCATGCCTTTACCACCACCACCGGCGCTGGCCTTGATCATGACCGGATAACCGATTTCGTTCGAAATCTTCACCGCCTCATCCGCGTTTTCGATCAGGCCCATATAACCGGGAACAGTCGAAACACCCGCATCCTGCGCGATCTTCTTCGAGGTGATCTTGTCACCCATGCTTTCAATCGCACCAACCGGGGGGCCCACGAATGCCACGCCTTCGGCATCCAATGCCTCGGCGAATTTGGCGTTTTCCGACAGGAAACCATAACCCGGATGCACCGCCTGCGCGCCGCTTTGGCGGATGGCATCCATCACCTTGTCAATCACGATATAGGACTGGTTCGCGGGCGGCGGGCCGATGTGTACGGCCTCATCCGCCATCGACACATGCAACGCTTGTCTGTCCGCGTCCGAGTATATGGCAACTGTGCCGATACCCATCTTGCGTGCAGTCTTGATGACCCGGCAGGCGATCTCACCCCGGTTGGCGATCAGGATCTTGTTGAACATGGAACGTCCTTTGTCTTGATGTTCTGGAAACGCAAAACGCCGCCGCAGGGCGTAAACCCTGCGACGGCGTGATGCGCAATGGCAGCCGGAGCGACGGACGCCCCGAATTCTAGGTTAGTAACAGTTCTTCTGTGTTTTGCAGTACAGCACGTTGCCCGCAGCCCCGACTGCTGCGCCGACAAACGGATCCGCTCCGATGACCGCCGAACCCAGTGCCCCTGCGCCGCCGCCAAGCAGCGCCTGTTCACCGAATGAGTCGCCGCAGGCAGCAAGACCCGCGCAGGTCGCAACGGCCAGGAAGAATTTTGAGATTCGCATGTGTTCTGCCCCTTTAGCTTTCTTGATGCATTGGGGCGCAGATGCCGGAACCAAGCGCTGTTATTCAATAACAAGCGCTGGAAATGGATGTTTTGCGCAGATTTATGCCGCATTACGCCTGCATTGTGCGCAAAGAAAAACGCGGGCAGGATTTTGTGGGTTTCACAAACCTGCCCGCGGAAGGAAGGGGTACGGAATAGTAGGTGCTTGTGCGGCGCAGGCAAAGTAGAGCCGCACGGCCCGCTCACATTGCACGGCGCAATTGAGGCCGCAAACAAAGTATTGTTTCCAACCAAATTTCCGGCCAGAATTCGCCCATAAGGCGAATTCCCGCGCAAAATCGTGCCGACATCGGGTCGTCCAGACTGGAAAACGCCATCCTCTGAATCAGTCACACTTCCGTTACAATTCGCGCTTCCGAGGCAGTTTTCTGCACGTGCAACATCACGTTTCAGTTCGCGGATTCCGCGTGAAAAAGTCTTTGTGAACGCACGGTTAACCGATCTGTTCACCTTACTGTGAAAAATACCGGCTCTTTGCACAATTTTGCTTGAGGAAAACGGCGCTTTCTTTGCCGTTCTCGTGATTTCCCCCAATGACGTTTGCGTGAAATTTTGCGTGGGCACACTCGCACACAAGGAATCAACTGCATGATTACAAATAGAAAAAAGGTACTCTTGCTTGCTGCCTCTGCGCTTAGCGTCACGGGCACGCTCGCGCTCGCTCAAGATGCCGGAACCCAGGCCGAACTGGATGCGCTGCGCGCCCGCGTCGAGGCGCTGGAGACCGCAAATACCGGCTCTGGTGGCGGAGACGGAGACCTGAGGATCGGAAACACGACCTTGGACCTCTACGGCTACGTCAAGGCCGACTTTTTCTACGACACGGATTTTGAACTTGGCGATTTGGCCGACACGTCGCGGATTGGGGAACCCCAATTTGCCACGGACGGAACCTTTGGCGCCACGGTTCGCCAATCTCGAGTCGGATTGCGCACGACGACGCCAAGTGCGTTGGGCGATATCGGTGGTCAGCTGGAACTGGATCTTTTCTCGGGTGGTACGGACGGACCGGCCGAATTGCGTCTGAGACACGCCAACATCACAATCGGTGACCACTGGTTGATCGGTCAGTACTGGACCAACTTCCAGCCGCTGGATACCTACCCGACCTCTGTGGAATTCAACGGCCCCGTTGGTATCCCCTTCGCACGTGTTCCGCAGGTACGCTTTACGAATAAGATTGGCGGCAACGCAACCTTTGCCCTTTCGGTTGAAGAAAATGTCGGCGCTTCGAATTCCGATGATCCGGTTCTGACGGCGTCGGCGGAATATAACGACGGGAAATACATCGCCCGTGCCTCGGCCTTGTACGGCAGGGCACAATCCGGTGATGTCGAGGTTGATCAAACCGGCTTTACTCTGTCCGCTGGTATCCGTCCCTGGGAAGGAGGTCTGTTTCAGGTCAACTACGTCGACGGCGAAGCGCTTGGCCCATATCTGATCGGCTTCGGGGACGCCATCGTCGGTGGAGAGGCCAACGACGTTGACGGCTTTACCGTCGAATTCCGGCAGCAAATTAGCGAAAAGTGGAATGTCGGCATTGCCTATGGCGAAGAAGATTACGACCTGCCCACCTCGACCGGAACTCTGGCCTTTACCGAGCTTGAGACAATCCACGTCAATGCCTTCTACAAGGCAACCGACGACCTGACGTTCAGCGCCGAATATTTCTTTGGCGAACGCAACGACGCGTCTACAGGCCGGACATTTGACTCGGACCGTGTTCAATTCGCGGCCCAGCTGAATTTCTAGGCACACAAATCCACCCTGCCCGATCCTGGGCAGGGTTTTTTCCGAAGTTTCCCCCGAATGGATATGCGCGACAGCGGGTTGCACGGATCAGCGTATCCCGTCGAAGATATCGGGGAACGACATGCGCGCCGCGTCCACATCAATCACCAGCAGCGCATCATAGCTGGCCGGATCGAACGGATCTTCGGCCGCGATCACCTCACGCTCGAACAACCAGCTTAGGCGACCGGCGTCCAAGTTGCCACGCTCAAACGGCTGGTCTCCGAAATTCTGCCACAGCGCTTCCATAAACGCCGCGTCCGCACGGCGATCAGCGGGTTTGCGGTCACGGAACCGCTCGCGCCGGGCAATCGGGGTTACGCCCTTGGGATTGGCACGGCGAATGGTGAACTGAAAATCAGTTCCGGCCAGACGTCCGGGGAATCCGCGGTGCTTCAGCATGCCAGCACCTCGTTGTTCGATATATTCCGGGAAACAAACTTGTACCCGAGTGCAGACAGGATCATTTCGCGCACCTCCAAAGCCGCTATGGTGATCAGGAACGCTCGGACGTGGTGAATACGGGGTTTCATGGTCAGAGCCCCTCCCAGATACATTGGGATTGCTCCAGCCGGTAGGCTTCAAAGTACTGAGTTGCATCAGGTGAAGATCGCCCGAATTCAAGGGGTCGATCAGAAAGCGATATCACGACCCGCGCCGGATCAAGCTCGTATTTCGCGACATAAGCCACCGCAAGGGTTTGACACAGATGTTCCATGTCCACCGAGGCCACATCATACCCGATCCTTCCAACGTCCGATCCGATCTTGGGCGCAATAAAACGGAACCTGACCCACAGCTCGCCCGGGTTGTTGTCCAGCAGCACGTCGCTCAGATGCACCGGCTGACCAGAGGGGACAGGCAACAGGTTTTCGGATTGAGCGATTGCAGGGGAGGTCCATGCCAGAAACGCCAGTACAAAAGCGCGATCCCAGACCCACAAGTGGGCTCCTCTCTCCGGGATCGCGCGCGCATGGCTTTCGGCCAGCGCGTGTTTGTATCTGGTAAGACGTCTCATCTAACAGCTTTGGCCTCAAAGTCAAACATACCGACAGTTACCCTTGCTATGACCCGCCCAAGGAGCATTCTGCAAAGGGCAGATCACTCAGCGCAGTCTATTACAGCGGAATGTTGTCGTGCTTTTTCCACGGGTTTTTCAGCTGCTTGTTACGCAGGCTGGCAAACGCGCGCGACACGCGCCGGCGGGTGGATTGCGGCATGATCACCTCGTCGATGAAACCGCGTTCAGCCGCAACAAAGGGATTGGCAAAGCGGTCTTCGTAATCCTGCGTGTGCTGCGCGATCTTTTCGGCATCGCCCAGATCGGCACGGTGGATGATCTCAGTCGCGCCCTTGGCACCCATCACCGCGATTTCAGCTGTGGGCCAGGCATAGTTGAAATCGCCGCGCAGGTGCTTGGAGGCCATAACATCGTAGGCGCCACCATAGGCTTTGCGAGTAATCACGGTGACCTTTGGAACCGTCGCCTCACCGTAAGCAAACAGCAGCTTGGCGCCGTGCTTGATCACCCCGCCATATTCCTGCGACGTCCCCGGCAGGAAGCCTGGCACGTCCACCAGCGTCAGAATCGGGATTTCGAAACAGTCGCAGAACCGCACGAACCGCGCTGCCTTACGCGAGCTGTCGATATCCAGACATCCGGCCAAAACCATCGGCTGGTTCGCCACGACACCCACAGTCTGCCCTTCCAACCGGATGAAACCGGTGATGATGTTCTTGGCGTAATCTTCCTGAATTTCGTAGAAATCGCCCTCATCCGCCACCTTGGTGATCAGCTCTTTCATGTCGTAAGGCGTGTTGGGGTTGTCCGGGATCAGAGTATCCAGCGAGCTTTCAACCCGTTCGGGGCTGTCAAAGAACGGACGAACGGGCGGTTTCTCTTGGTTGTTCAGCGGCAGGAAATCGACCAGGCGGCGCACCTCGGCCAGTGCTTCGACGTCGTTTTCAAACGCGCCATCGGCGACCGAGGATTTCTTGGTATGTGTCGACGCACCGCCCAGTTCCTCGGCGGTGACAACCTCGTTTGTCACGGTTTTCACCACGTCGGGGCCGGTCACAAACATGTACGAAGTGTCTTTGACCATAAAGATAAAGTCGGTCATCGCCGGGCTGTAAACCGCACCGCCCGCACATGGCCCCATGATCACGCTGATCTGAGGAACGACGCCCGAGGCCATGATATTACGCTGAAACACTTCGGCATAACCGGCCAGCGAAGCCACGCCTTCTTGGATTCGCGCACCACCTGAGTCGTTGATTCCTATTACAGGCGCGCCGTTTTGGATCGCCATATCCATGATCTTGCAAATCTTCTGCGCATGGGTTTCCGACAGCGAACCACCAAACACGGTGAAATCCTGGCTGAACACATAGACCATGCGGCCATTGACTGTGCCCCAGCCGGTGACCACACCATCACCCGCAGGCTTTTGATTTTCCATCCCAAAGTCAGTGCAACGATGGTTGACGAACATGTCGAACTCTTCGAAACTGCCCTCATCCAACAACAGTTCGATCCGCTCGCGTGCTGTCAACTTACCGCGGCCGTGCTGCGCGTCGATACGCTTTTGCCCACCCCCAAGACGGGCGTCGTTGCGGCGGTCTTCAAGCTCAGTCAGGATGTCTTTCATGGCGCTAATTCCCTGTGAAATTTGGGCGGACACTATACGCACAGGCGCCGCAGCCAAAGCATATTTCGGCAAATTTGCAAACTTCTGGAAACAAAGTTACGGAAAACTGTAAAATTGCTAAGTTTCATACTGAAACACGGTCTTGGATAGCATTCCCTGAAACGGTCACTATACATGTGAACCATGCAGTTTAGTTCCCCTATGGCGCGTCGGTCGCCACCCACCATTTTTACGCTGGTTTTGCTGTCGGGGCTGTCCGCCCTCAGCCTGAACCTGTTCTTGCCCAGCCTCCCAAATATGGCGCTGCATTTTCAGACCGACTACAAGGTCATGCAACTGTCCATCGCGCTGTACTTGCTCGTCAATGCGGTGCTTCAGATACTGATCGGCCCGATTGCGGATAAAGCTGGGCGTCGCCCGGTTTTGCTGTGGGGGTTGGCGCTGTTTCTGATCGCCACACTGGGCTGCATCTATGCGCCCACGGCCGAGGTTTTTCTAGCCTTTCGAATGTGCCAGGCCGTTGTAGTGGTCGGCATGGTGCTGAGCCGCGCAGCCGTCCGGGATCTGTATGATCAGGATCAGGCGGCCTCGATGATTGGCTACGTGACGATGGGCATGGCCATCGTGCCAATGATCGGCCCTGCCATCGGCGGCCTGCTTGAGGAAAGCTTTGGATGGAAAGCCAATTTCTGGCTGCCTTTCGGTCTGGGTGCTTTGACGCTGGCCTTGACCTTTGTCGACTTTGGGGAAACCTCCGCCAAAAGCGGTAAAACGCTGGTACAGCAATTCCGGGAATATCCAGAGCTGCTGCGCTCACCTCGGTTCTGGGGCTATTCCTTGTCCTCTGCTCTGTCTTCGGGCGCGTTTTTTGCCTATCTGGGCGGTGCGCCTTTCATTGGTACGGAGTTGTTCGGCCTCAGCGCCGCGCAGGTCGGCATCTATTTCGGCGCACCAGCAGTCGGGTATTTCGTCGGCAATTTTCTCAGCGGTCGGTATTCGGTGAGGTTCGGCGTGAACCGAATGGTTTATTGGGGGTGTTGGCTAAACGCGATGGGCGTTGCCCTGTCGGCCATCCTATTTCTAGCAGATTTTGGCACCGCGCTCTCCTTCTTTGGCCTCATGACCTTTGTGGGCCTTGGCAACGGCATGACGATCCCCAACGCCACCTCTGGTGCGCTGTCGGTGCGTCCACATCTGGCCGCCACCGCCTCGGGTCTCAGCGGCGCGATCATGCTGGGCGGTGGTGCGGGCCTCAGCGCCCTGGCCGGGACGTTGCTGACCCATGAAACCGGCGCCATGCCCCTGCTTTGGCTCATGCTGGCAACCTCGGCGCTGGCGATCTGTGCGATTGCGTCCGTCATCCGACGCGAGAGGCAACTGGGCCTGTAACACAGCTTGCACCGCGTGGTTTGCAAAGTTAGCTTGCCACAACGGAAAAGTTGCAAAGAAACGCCATGGCCACTCAAAAGCTATATGCCGGTGCGAAACTGCGCGAAATGCGCACGCGCCTGACTCTGACGCAAAAGGAATTCTCCACCAAGCTAGGCGTCTCTTTGCCCTATTTGAACCAGATGGAGAACAACAACCGGCCGATCTCGACCACGGTTGTTCTGGCTCTGGCACAGGAATTCGGCATGGACGTGACCGAGCTGAGCACCGGCGACAGCGAGCGTCTGGTCTCGGACATGCGCGAGGCTTTGGCCGACCCGATTTTCGATGACGCCATACCGCCACTGGCCGATCTGCGCCTGACGGCCTCGAACGCCCCTGCACTGGCGCGTGCGTTCATTGCACTGCACCGCACCTATCGCCAAACCCATGAACGGCTCGCCTCGCTGGACGAAGCCTTGGGTCGCGAAGACGCGCAGATTCAGGCCAGCCCCTGGGAAGAGGTGCGCGACTTTTTCCATTATTGCGACAACTACATCGACGCGGTCGACCGCGCGGCCGAACATTTTTCGACCCGCGCTGGTAAGGCTGACGGCATAAGGGCCGAAGCGATCAACAGTTTTGGTGAGCGCGGCATTCGGGTGCAATTTGTCGATATCCCCGAAACACGAAAATACGACGCTGACAGCAAGACACTACAGCTTTCATCACGCATTGCACCGCAAACGCAGGTGTTCCAGTTACTGCTGCAGGTGGCGCTGATTAGTCAAGATAAGTTGCTTGAGGCGACATTGGACTTCGCAAAGTTCCAAAGCGAGGAAGCCCGCTCCATCGCCAAGATCGGTTTGGCCAACTATTTCGCCGGGGCGTCGTTGATGCCCTACGACGCCTTTCTGACCGCAGCGCAGGATTATCGCCACGATCTGGAACTGCTCAGCAACCGGTTCGGCGCATCAATCGAACAAGTGGCACACCGGCTTTCTACACTGCAACGCCCCGGCGCTAAGGGCATCCCGTTTTTCTTTGTCCGCGTTGATCAGGCTGGTACGATCACCAAACGCCATTCGGCCACCCGCCTGCAATTTGCACGTTTTGGCGGTGCCTGCCCCCTGTGGAATGTCCACCGTGCTTTTGAAACGCCCGGCCATTTCCTGCGGCAACTGGCGGAAACGCCAGATGGAGTGCGCTATATCTCACTGGCGCGGGATGTTTCGAAATCGGGCGGCTCTTACGGCGCGCCGGTGCGCCGTTATGCCATCGCGCTTGGCTGCGAAGTCCGCCATGCCGAGGCGCTGGTCTATGCCGACAACCTCGACATCAATAACGCCAGCGCCTACGAGCCCATCGGCATTTCCTGCCGCATCTGCGAGCGACAAACCTGCCACCAACGCTCGGTCCCGCCGCTGGAACGCCGCCTGTCCATCGACGCGCATACCCGTGGCACCCTTCCCTACGAAGTCACCTGATCTTCACCTGGCCTGAAAATACTTCGGGGGAGTCGCGGCCTGCCGCGACGGGGGCAGCGCCCCCGCCTTGAGGTTTAGGCTTTCGACAAGATCGCCCAGATCTCATCCTTGAGCGCCGCGCGCTTCTTGCGCATTTCACCCTCAGTCAGATCTTCGACGGGTTCGATGTTGGTTTCAGCCCGATGCACGATGCGGTTGATCTCGTGATACTCATCCGCCAGCCGGGCGAAATGTGCATCCGATTGCTTGAGCTGGCTCATCAGCTCGATCTTGTCCGGAAACTCTTCGGCCAGTTCATGCGGGGTGTGGGACATTCCTGTTCGCTCCTAAAAATATGTCGTTGCGATTCAGGTCTATACGCCTTTTCCACACCCCGCTTTGACGCGGATCAAATCACCGCTGCGCTGTTGCCCATGCCGGATGAACCCAAGGGCGATCATTGGCCTTTGGCAGGGCGTCTTTACCCAGCAGGTGATCTGACATTTTTTCACCCACCATGATCGACGGCGCGTTAAGGTTGCCGTTGGTGATTTGCGGAAAGATCGAGCTGTCGGCCACACGTAAACCGTCCACTCCGATCACGCGGCCCTGCGGGTCTACAACTGCGTTCTTGTCGTCGGCGCGGCCCATTCGGCAAGTGCCGCAGGGGTGATAGGCGCTTTCGGCATGCTCGGCGATGAAACCGTTCAATTCCTCGTCCGTCTGAAATTCCGCACCCGGCTGGATCTCTTTGCCCGCATAGGGTTTGAACGCATCCTGCCCGAAAATCTCGCGGGTCAGGCGGATACATTTGCGGAAATCCCCCCAATCCTTTTCGTGGCTCATGTAGTTGAAGCGGATTACCGGCGCATCCTCGGGCTTGGCGGAGCGCAGCGTGACTGCCCCACGCGAAGGCGAGCGCATCGGCCCCACATGCGCTTGAAAGCCATGCCCTTCGGCCGCCGCCTGCCCGTCATACCGGACAGCAATGGGCAGGAAGTGATACTGAATGTCCGGGTATTCGACACCGGGGTTCGACCGGATGAAGGCCGCGCTTTCGAACTGGTTCGACGCGCCAAGGCCGGTTTTGGTAAACAGCCACTGCGCCCCGATCAAACCCTTGCTGATCAGGTTCCAATGCTTGTACAGCGTGATCGGCTGCAGCGAAGCCTGTTGGATATAAAGCTCCAGATGGTCCTGCAAATTCGTACCCACACCGGGGCGATCAGCAACAACTTCGATCCCATGTTCAGCCAGATGTGCCGCCGGACCAATGCCCGACAACATCAGCAGCTTGGGCGAGTTGATCGAGGATGCGGCCAGTACCACCTCGCGCCGCGCACGGATGATTTCCTTTTTGCCGCCGCGCACCAGCTCAACACCCGTCGCACGGCCGTTTTCCATCACCACGCGCGCGGCCAGCCCGCGCACAATATCGCAGTTTTCACGATTGAGCGAAGGCTTCAGATAAGCATTCGCCGCCGACCAGCGCCGCCCTTTCCAGACGGTTTGCTCCATCGGGCCAAAGCCTTCCTGCTTTTCGCCGTTGTAGTCGCCGGTGACTTCATAGCCGGCTTGCTGACCAGCATCGACAAAGGCCTGAAACAGCGGATTCTCACGGGGGCCGCGCGAAACATGCAGCGGCCCATCAGTGCCGCGCCATTTAGGATCTCCACCATGGCCGCCGTCATGCCAGGTCTCCATACGCTTGTAATAGGGCAGCACATCCGAATAGGACCAGCCATCAGCCCCCATCTCGGCCCAGGTGTCAAAGTCGCGCGCATGACCGCGCACATAAACCATGCCGTTGATCGAGGATGACCCACCGATCACCTTGCCGCGCGGACAGGCCAGACGGCGGTTGTTCAGGTGCGGCTCAGGTTCGGAATGATAGCCCCAGTCATAGCGCGACATATTCATCGGATAGCTCAGCGCCGCGGGCATCTGGATGAACGGTCCGGCATCGGTGCCGCCATGTTCGATCACCAGAACCGAGGCCCCAGCCTCGCTCAGGCGATAAGCCATCGCGCATCCTGCGGATCCTGCGCCAACGATGACGAAATCTGCTTCCATTACTTGATCTCCATGCCCCGCCGAACCATGTTGCGAATTTTCGGCGGGGTGTCTTCGATTGGGTTGATAAGTCTATTCGCCACGTGGAAAACGTGCGTTTTCCTCGACGACGTTCAGATCCATGTGATTGCGCATGTAGCGTTCCGATGCCTTCTGCAGTGGCTGGTAATCCCAAGGGTAATACCCACCCTGCCGCAGCGCCTCGTACACCACCCAGCGGCGGGCTTGACTGGCGCGGATATCTGCGTCGAACTGATCCAGATCCCAACGAGCTTCGGACTTGGCGCGCAGCGATTCCAGCGTTCCGGCATGCGCTGGGTCTTCGGCCAGGTTGGTCTGTTCGTGCGGGTCAGCATCAAGATCGAACAGCTGGTCCGGGTCTAGCGCACAGCGGTTGTATTTCCACTTGCCATAGCGCAGTGAAACCAGCGGGGCATAAGATGCCTCGGCCGCGTATTCCATTGCAACGGGCGCAGTGCGCTCGACGCCGTTGGCCAGTGGCACGAGGTCTTCCCCATCGGTCCAAGGTTCGATCTCGGCCATGTCAACGCCCGCCAACGCACCCAAGGTCGGCGTCACGTCGATAGTCGAGACCGGCGTGTCGATCCGACCCGCAGGTAAGTCAGGGGCCGAAATCATCAGCGGAACACGGGACGAGCCCTCGAAGAAGGTCATCTTGAACCACAATCCACGCTCGCCCAGCATATCGCCGTGATCCGAGACAAACATAATAATCGCTTCTTGCTGCGTGCTTTCCAGCACCTCGAGAATCTCGCCGATTTTGTCGTCCAGATACGAGATATTGGCGAAATAGGCGCGGCGGGATTTGCGGATATCTTCTTCGGTGATGTCGAAGCTGCGCCAGTCATTGGCGTCAAAAATCCGTTTGGAGTGCGGATCTTGGTTGTCATAGCCAAGGTCCGCGACCTCGGGCAGCAGATGTTCGCAATCCTCGTACAGGTCCCAATACTTGCGGCGCGCCACATATGGATCATGCGGATGGGTAAAGCTGACGGTTACGCACCAGGGGCGGTCATCCTTACCGCGCGCCAGATCATACAGCTTGGTTTTGGCGTTATAGGCGACCTCGTCGTCGTATTCCATCTGGTTGGAAATCTCGGCCACGCCTGCGCCCGTTACCGAGCCCATGTTGTGATACCACCAATCAATCCGTTCACCCGGTTTGCGGTAGTCGGGCGTCCAGCCGAAATCGGCCGGATAGATATCGGTGGTCAGGCGATCTTCGAACCCGTGCAACTGATCAGGTCCGACGAAATGCATCTTGCCTGACAGACAGGTGTAATACCCCGCGCGGCGCAGATGGTGCGCATAGGTGGGAATGTCGCTGCGAAACTCGGCCGCGTTGTCATAGACGCCAGTGCGCGATGGCAATTGGCCGGACATAAAGCTGGCCCGCCCCGGCGCGCATAGCGGCGAGGCCGTATAGGCATTGGCGAACCGCGTCGACCGTTCCGCCAGTTTCTTCAGATTGGGTGCATGCAGCCAGTCTGCGGGACCGTCTGGAAAGAGGGTCCCGTTCAACTGATCCACCATCAGGATCAGAATATTCGGTTTTGTCATTTTTCAGCCTCGAGCAGAGTGTTCAGGACACGCATAGCGTGGTTCACGGCCAGTTGCGGTTCTTCCGGGGCGCTTAGTGCTGCGCGGATATAAAGACCGTCGATCAAGGCGATCATGTTCTCGGTCGCCTCGGCCGGATCGCTCATCAATGGACGCAGGGCGTCTTTCAGATTGGAACGGATACGCGCCTGATAGATCTGCCACAGGCGCAGCGCGTCATCGTTGGTCTGGGCCAGGACGTAGAACGTCATCCATGCGGCAATGACATCGGGTGTAAAGCATGAGGGCGCAAAACAGGCCCGGATGATGGCCTGCGCCCGATCCTGTGGCGCGGCGGCCTTAAGCTCGCTGCGTGCTTCGGCACCGAAATCGGACAGGATGCGTCGCATCGCCGCCAGAAAAATCTGGTCTTTGCCACCGAAATAGTGGTGCGCAAGTGCGCTGGACATGCCGGCCCGCTTGGCGATTTGGCTGACGGTTACATCTAGGGATTTCTTCGACCCAAGCTCGGCAATCGTCGCCCGGACGATTGCGTCACGGCGGATCGGTTCCATTCCGAGTTTCGGCATAGCTGTCCCCTCCCTACGACTGGTAGGAAAACGCTACGGTGTTTTTATTGACTCGTCAATCAATAACCATTTCCGCACGCTGAAACTTGCTAGAGTTTTGGGGCTATGCTAGGTGTGGTCAGGTTGCTGCGGTTCAGAACCGCCTCGCGCCAGGCGATGAAGCTGACAGCGGACAAGATCAGCGTACCCCCGGCAACGACCCAGATGTCAACACTTTCGTGAAAGACCAACGCCCCCAGCAACGTGGCCCAGATCAGCTGCAGGAAGGTCACCGGCTGCGTGACCGCCACCGGCGCCGCCTGCAAGGCCAGCGTCATGAAATAGTGCCCCGCAGTGGCAAAGCAGGCAACCAGAAACAAAACCCAGATGTCGCGCAGGCTGGGCGGCTGCCATACGGCGATGGCAAAGGGGATCAACGCCAGCGTCACCCAGATGGACAGATGCGCCACCACCACCGACGGTGGAATATCGCGCACCAGCAGTTTGGCCAGCAGGTAGGACCCTCCCAGCAGCAGAGCAGTTCCCAACATGGCCAAGTGACCGGTCGAAACCTCTCTAAACCCCGGGCGCAGGATGATCACCACACCGACCAACGCCACCACTATCGCCGCGATCCGACGAAAGGCCAGCGGCTCACCCAAGAAGAGCGCCGCACCCAACGTGACATAGACCGGGGTCATGTAGTTCATCGCCGTGACCTCGGCCAATGGGATCTGGGTCATTGCATAGAACCACAGCATCACCGCAAAGGCGTGAATGACTCCACGCAGCCCGAACAGACTCAGGTGACGCTTTGTGAGATGGGTCGACAGGATCGAACGCAGGGCCGGTAAAAGAAACACCAATCCCAGAGCATAGCGTATGAATGCCGCTTGGATCGGGCTCATTGTTGTGCCCAGCGATTTGACCAAAGCCGTCATCACCACAAAGGACAGCCCGGCGGCAAACATCCAAAACATGCCCGCAAGGGGCCGGTATGAGGCGGCAGATGTTGTCATGCCGAAACCTGAACACCGAAACCAACGCAGGTACAACCCTTCACATGGCAACAAGTTTCAGCGCGATCCCCAGCATGACGATGCCGATGACCACATCCAGAACCTGCCAGGCGCGCGGTCGGGCAAAGATCGGAGACAGCACCCGGGACCCATACCCGAGGGAAAAGAAGAACACGAAACTGGACAACATCGCGCCGCTCGCAAAGGCCAGACGGTCATCATACTGAGCCGAGATCGAACCGATCAGCACAACCGTATCCAAATAGACATGCGGGTTGAGCCAGGTAAAAGCCAGCACCGTCAGCAGCACCGACCGTAGGCTGGCGCGCTGACCTTCGGCCACGTCCATCGCCGCCCCGCCCTGCCACGCAGATTGCAGGCTGCGCAGCCCGTACCACGTCAGAAAGATCGCCCCTCCGTATCGCATGACGGTCTCAAACCAAGGTGCCGCTTCGGCCAACGCGCCGAACCCCGCGACACCTGCGGCAATCAGGATGGCATCCGATACTGCGCAGGTCAGACACAGGGGAAAAACGTGTTCGCGCCGCAGTCCTTGACGCAGCACAAAGGCGTTTTGTGCCCCGATGGCTAGGATGAGACTGAAGCCCAGTAAAAAACCGGCGAAAAGGGATGCGGACATGATGCCTCCTGTGCGTTCAGGGGCATTGACTATGCGTATTTCCGCATCCTATCAAATTAAAGATGCTGATCCTAATTAAGTTGCTCTAATGATACTCGACCCTAACCACATGTCGGCTTTGTCGTCAATTCTGCGGCACGGCAGTTTTGAGGCCGCTGCGGCCGAACTTGCAGTGACGCCCTCGGCCATTTCCCAGCGGATCAAGGCATTGGAAGATCGCGTGGGCGCGGCGTTGATCAATCGCGGACCGCCCTGTACCGGCACACCGGCGGGTCTGCGTATCGCACAACATGCCGAGGATATCGGATTGCTTGAGGCCAAACTGGCCCGCGAATTGACCCTGGATCAGGCCAGCGGCCCGGCCCGTGTTCGCGTGGCAGTGCCTGCCGACGTTCTGGCCACGTGGTTCATTGATGCCATGGCACAGGTGGATGGGCTGTTGTTTGATCTGGTGGTGGACGATCAGGATCATTCGGCCGAGTGGTTGCGGCGTGGCGAAGTCAGCGCCGCAATCACAGTAGGCGGTCAACTGGTTTCGGGGTGCGACACTTACACTTTGGGCGCGCTTCGCTACATCGCGACCGCCAGCCCGGCCTATATGCAGCAATGGTTTGCCGAGGGTGTAAACGAACGCTCGCTGGCCCTTGCCCCATGCCTGACCTTCAACCGCAAGGACAGCCTTCAACGAATGTGGATTCTCGAACAGATGGGGTGCCGGATTTCCCCGCCCTCGCATTTTCTGCCGTCACCGCAGGGGTTTGTGGACGCGGCCATCGCTGGGTTAGGTTGGGGCATGAACCCTGTCGGGTTGGCGCAGTCCGCATTGAGTGACGGCCGGCTATGCCCGCTGTTGCCTGACGCCCCCCTTGACGTGGGTCTGACCTGGCAGGTGGGGCGCGTTCTGTCCTCTGCGCTGGTTCCGCTAACCCGTGCGGTCAGACAAACTGCGGCAAAGGAGCTTCTTCCAACGTAACTATGACGGGTCAGATAACGCAGCCTTGGCCTTTTCTACATTGGGCAGGACCACGCGGTAACAGGTGATGGCAGCGAAAACGCTGACCAGAGTGACGAACACAATGGCCCACGCAACTTCGTGCATATGCGCAACACCAGCCAAGGCCGCCGACAGAATCACCGCAGTGATCCGGCAGATGCTTTTGATCGCCGCCGCGCCTTTGACACGTTGATCCTTGGGGGCCACGTCCAGATAGTACAGTTGCCGCGCACCGCCTATGCCGGTTACAGCCACGGTCACGATGAAAAGTGCAATAGCGTGCAGATGGACCGCGTGATCGATACCTAGAATATGCACCGTAACCAGCGTGGCACCTGTCGCGGCAACCATTAGGTTTCCGGCCACCATGACGGCGCGGTGGGATTTCATGTTCACCAACTGCCATAACGGCGCCGAGACCAGATAGCCCGACGCGGATGAGATGATCATGGCCGTCAAACCCTTCGCTGAGGCATGATGCGCCTCGGCCGCGATCAGGGCAAAAAATGGCACCGACAGGGAGACCACGAGCAAGGGCAGCCGCATGACCAGATACCGGCGAAACCAAGCCTGATCGAACATGGCGACGATATCGGTGAAGTTCTCAGAAAATTTTCGTTTTTTCACCTTTTGCGGCGTATCCTTGACCTCATCCCTGCGTGCGATTTCCGAGATCGCAAGAATGGACAGGCCAGACAGAACGAAAAAGGCCACCGAAACCGCAATCACCGTGGAATGCCGGGAAAACGGTGGGTTTTCCCTGGTGATCTCATGCACCAGAAGCGCCAATCCAATAGCCCCCAACCCGCCGATGCCCAATTGAAGATAATGCATGATCATCCGCGACTTGGATTGCACTTGATCCCCTATCAGATCCGTTAACATCAACGATTGAATTTCTTCGATCAGGCCGATTACGAAGAACGCCGCGACAAATGCCAGTGCAATCGCAGGAACAAACCCGGTCGCGGCCACCAAAACAGTCATGACAAGGCAGGCACCGATCCCCACCTCGGTCAGGGCAATCCCGCGTTTCTTCTGCTGTCGCGCCGAAATCGGCTGCGCCAGAAAGATGTCCGAAATCATGCTACCGACCATCCGAATGGACACCAATGCGCCCGCGATGAACATGGGTAATTCAAATGAAACGGCCAGAAACGGCAGCACGATTGAAGGGCTGCCAAGCGTCCACGCGACCTGAGACAGGATGCTCTGACCGGTCAAAACAGGAATGTTGCGTTTGGGTTGGCTGGGTGGGCTGTTCGTCATACGCTCAATCAGATTATGTGCCGCTTGGGCACAGATATTCTTGTCAAGCCTACCGGGTTCTGGCCAACCGGCCAAGAACCCGCAAAGCAAAAAACCCGACCAGAGGCCGGGTTTTCCATCACAAATTCCTAACGCTTAAAGCTGCGCCATGACCTCGTCTGTGGCCTCGAAGTTCGTGGTCACGCGCTGTACGTCATCGTCATCTTCCAGCGCATCGACCAGCTTCATCAGCTTTTGCATGTCTTCTAGCCCCAGCTCGGTCGTGGTGGTGGGTTTCCAGATCAGCTTAGTGGATTCGGATTCGCCCAGCGCCCCTTCCAGTGCGTTCGACACATCGTTCAGGTCGGTGTCAGCACACCAGATGATGTGACCGTCGTCCGAGCTTTCGACGTCTTCGGCACCGGCATCGATGGCGGCCTCAAAAATGGTGTCCGCATCGCCCGCAGTGGCCGGATACACGACCTCGCCCTTGCGGTCGAACATGAACCCAACCGAGCCGGTTTCACCCAAATTGCCGCCATTCTTGGAGAAAGTTGAACGCACGGTCGAGGCGGTGCGATTGCGGTTGTCAGTCATCGTCTCGACGATCACAGCCACACCGTTCGGGCCGTAACCCTCATACCGGATTTCTTCGTAATCGTCGCCTTCACCCGCAACCGACTTTTTGATCGCCCGGTCGATCACGTCCTTGGGGACCGAGTTCGACTTGGCCTCTTTCACTGCCAGACGCAGGCGTGGGTTCTTTTCGGGATCGGGGTCGCCCATCTTGGCGGCGACGGTGATTTCTTTCGACAGTTTGGAAAACAGCTTGGACCGCGCGGCGTCCTGACGTCCCTTGCGGTGCTGGATGTTGGCCCATTTGGAGTGGCCTGCCATGGTGCGTCCTCGTGATAGTGATTGCGTGTTCGGCGCTCATATAGACGTTTGCGGGGCATGGGATCAAGAGAGCGGCTTGCGAGACGCCCTCTTGCGGGTATGGTGGCGGGATGACGACAGATCAGATTATTCTTTTCACCCTTTTTGCCACTGTATTTGGAATGCTTCTGTGGGGGCGGTTTCGCTATGATCTTGTGGCGTTTTCTGCGCTGTTAATCGGGGTCGTTCTTGGCGTCGTGCCGATGGACGACGCCTTTGCCGGGTTTGGACATCCGGCAACCATCATCGTCGCGCTGGTTCTGGTTGTCTCAGCCGGACTGGTTCGGTCGGGGGCAGTGTTTCTGATCACACGTACACTGGTTGATGCCTCGCGCGGGCTTGGCGCGCATATTGCACTGATGGGTGGGATCGGAGCGGTTCTGTCGGCCTTTATGAACAACGTGGCCGCGCTGGCTTTGTTGATGCCGGTCGACATTCAAACCGCGCGCAAGGCTGGGCGGTCGGTGGGTCTGACCCTGATGCCGCTGAGCTTTGCTACCATTCTAGGCGGCATGGCCACCCTAATCGGGACGCCGCCTAATATCATCATCGCCTCAATCCGAGCGGAAACACTGGGTGAGCCGTTTCGGATGTTCGATTTCGCCCCGGTCGGCGGGCTGGCGGCCATTGCCGGGTTGGCTTTTGTGTCCTTGATCGGCTGGCGTTTGATCCCGAACCGTGGCCCGGAGGAGGAAACATCCGAGACGCTGGCGGAATATATCGCCGAACTGACCATTCCGCCGGAATCGGCCCATATCGGCAAGCGGGTAAGCGAATTATACGAGGCTGCCGAAAAATCCGACGTCGCCATTATCGGTCTGATCCGCGATGGCAAGCGCCGCTATGGCCGTTCGGCCCATGCTACCCTGCATGAAGGCGATGCACTTGTGCTGGAGGCCCGCCCCGAAGCACTGGATGAATTCCGCGCTGCGCTGAACCTCGATTTCTCGGACACGCGGCGGCAGGAGTTGCTGACGGCTGAAGGCGACGGGCTGGAAGTGATCGAAGTTGTTGCCACCGAAAGCGCCCGCATCACCGGACGCACCGCGCAAGGGTTAGGGCTGGCCTGGCGGCAAAGCACCGTGCTGATGGGCATCTCGCGCCAGGGTCGCCGCATCACTGAACAGGTCCGCAAGACCGAAGTGGAGGCCGGCGATATCCTGCTTTTGCTCTGCCCGCGTGACCGCAGCGCCGACGTGACTGAATGGTTGGGCTGTCTACCGCTGGCCGCGCGTGGCCTGAACGTCACCGCCAATGACAAGGCTTGGCTAGCCATCGGTCTGTTTGTCGCTGCGGTGCTGGCGGCGAGTATCGGGCTGATCTACCTGCCAATTGCGCTGGGGTTTGTCGTAGTCGCCTATGTGTTGACCAAAATCTTGCCGATTGCGGATCTTTATAACCATATCGAATGGCCGGTCGTTGTGCTGCTGGGATCGATGATCCCGCTAGGCAGCGCTTTGGAAACATCCGGCGGCACCGAATTGATTGCCAATGCGCTGGTGCAACTGACGGATGGCCTGCCCGCATGGGCGATCCTGACGGTATTGATGGTAGTCACGATGACCCTGTCGGATGTGCTGAATAACACGGCCACCGCCATCGTCGCAGCCCCCGTCGGCATTCAAATGGCACGCACGCTTGAAGTCTCGCCCGATCCGTTTCTGATGACGGTGGCCGTGGCGGCCTCAGCCGCGTTCCTGACGCCCATCGGGCACAAGAACAACACGCTGGTGCTGGGCCCCGGGGGCTATCGGTTCGGGGATTACTGGCGCATGGGATTGCCGCTGGAAATCCTCATCGTTGCAGTTTCCATTCCTTCCATCCTTGTCTTCTGGCCGCTTTGACGGGTAAGGGCACTGCATGAAACGATTTCTGATCCTGCAACTGCGCCCGGAGACCGAAGCCTCGGACGCCGAGTACGCCTCGATTCTGGACAAGACCGGTCTGTCGACGGACCAGACCCACCGTATCCGGCTAGATTGTCAGGACCTGCCCGCGGGTCTGGATGTTACAGACTATGCCGGTGTGATTGTCGGCGGAGGCCCCGGCTGCGTCAGTGATGATCCGGCGACGAAATCCGAGATGGATGCAGGTATCGAAGCGGCCATCATGGGGCTGATGCCGCAGATCACCGCGAATGATCACCCTTTCATGGGCTGCTGTTACGGATTGGGCATTCTGGCGGCGCATCTGGGCGGCGATGTCAGCAAGAAACAGTTCGGAGAACCCGTCGGCCCCTCGACTTGCCAACTGACCGATGAAGGCGCGCATGATCCGCTGACCGCCGGGCTGGGCGACAGTTTCGAGGCTTTCGTCGGCCACAAAGAGGCTGTGCAGTCCCTGCCCGACGGGTGTGTCCACCTGCTGGCCTCGGACCCCTGCCCGTTTCAGATGATCCGCTGGGGCGAAAACGTGTATGCCACGCAGTTCCACCCCGAAGCCAACGCGCAAGATTTCGAACAGCGCATCAATATCTACAAGGATTTCGGCTATTTCCCGCCCGAAGACGCCCAGCGCTTGATCGATATTTGTCACGCCGCCGATGTTACCAAACCTGGCGAAATCCTGCGCCGTTTCGCCCAACGCTACACGTGACCCAACGGCGCGGTTGCCTGCGCCTTGAACACTCGCTTAGGCTGATCCGAACGGCTGAGGGAGGAGTTGTTCTTGGATTTACTAATAAATGTCGGGCTGCCGTTGTCGCTGGCCATTATCATGCTGTCCCTTGGTGTTGGCCTTCAGGTATCTGACTTCCAACGGGTCCTGCGCCGGGGTTATCCTTTTGCCATCGGCGCGCTGAGCCAAGTTGTGTTGCTGCCCGTCGCAGCTTTCATCATAGTCAAACTCTTCGCCTTGCCGCCCGAGATCGCGGTCGGGTTCATGCTACTCAGCTTTTGCCCCGGAGGGGTCACCAGCAACATCCTGTCCAAACTGGCCAAGGCCGATGTCGCACTGTCGGTTAGCCTGACTGCCGTGATCAGCCTGTTATCCATGATTACCGTTCCCGTTTTAGCGGCTTGGACTATCGCTCATTTCATGGGCGAAGACGCGCCCGACGTGTCGATCACCGGGCTGGCCATTGCAATGTTCCTGATCACCACACTGCCCGTCGCCATCGGCGTCAGCCTGCGCCATTTCGCAGCCGGGTTTGCCGAGCGGATCGACGCACCGCTGTCCAAGACGGCCACTGTCCTGTTCGTTCTGATCGTGATCGCCGCGCTTGCCGGGAACTGGCAGTTGTTCGTCGACAACCTTGGGATCATGGGCGCGGGTCTGATCACGCTGAACGTCGCGCTTTTGGCGATTGGATTGGGAATTGCCCGCGCCGCGAAGCTGTCGTGGACGGAAAGCAAGACGGTCTCAATCGAAACCGGCATCCAGAATTCGACACTGGGGATCACGTTGGCGGCGCTGATCACCGGGACAGACAGCGGGTTCAGCCCGCTGGCTCTGCCCTCAGCCGTCTACGGGATCATGATGTATGTCGTAGCCCTGCCCTATATCGCCTGGCTTCGCAGCCGCTGAAAGGACAAGATATGACTAACACTACTGCTGACGCCATTGTCGTGGGCGCCGGACTGGCCGGGCTGGCCGCTGCGGCCGAGTTGGGGGATCGCGGCAAGAAGGTGATCGTGCTGGATCAGGAGCCCGAGCATTTTCTGGGCGGGCAAGCGCATTGGAGTCTGGGTGGTCTGTTCATGGTCGACACGCCAGAACAGCGCCGGATGGGCATCAAGGACAGTCAGGACCTTGCACTGCGCGACTGGATGGGCAGTGCGCAGTTCGACCGCGACGTAGACGCCTGGCCCCGCAAATGGGCCGAGGCCTATGTTGAATTCGCCGCCGGTGAAATGCGTCCGTGGTTGCATGAGATGGGCCTGCGCTGGTTCCCTATCGTTGGCTGGGCTGAACGCGGTGGGTCCTATGCAGATGGTCACGGCAATTCCGTGCCCCGGTTTCACATCACATGGGGCACCGGACCGGGCGTTCTGAAAAACTTTGTACGCCGTGTGCGCGAACACGTCAGTGCGGGCTTGATCGAGTTGAAATTTCGCCATCAGGTCAGCCACATCATCATGCAGAACGGTTGTGCCAAGGGGGTCTCGGGCGAAGTTCTGGCCGATGACACGGCACCCCACGGTGCCAAGACCAACCGTGATGAAGTGGGTGAGTTCGAGGTCTATGCCCCTTCGGTCATCGTCACCTCTGGCGGGATCGGCGGCAATTTCGAGATGGTGCGCAAAAGCTGGCCCCGCGATCGGTTAGGCGATCCGCCAAAGGATATGGTGGCGGGCGTTCCGTTTCACGTGGATGGTCGTATGATCCCCATCAGCGAAAAGGCCGGCGGGCACGTCATCAACGGCGACCGGATGTGGCATTACACTGAAGGCGTGCGGAACTGGAACCCAATCTGGCCCTCGCATGGCATTCGCATCCTGCCCGGCCCTAGTTCGATGTGGTTTGACGCGCGGGGCAATCGGTTGAAACCGCCCTTCATGCCGGGGTTCGACACGCTGGGCACGCTGCAGGAAATTCTGAAAACCGGATATGAGTATAGCTGGTTCGTGCTGACTCAAAAGGTGATCAAAAAGGAATTTGCCCTGTCCGGGTCTGAGCAGAACCCAGACATGACCGACGGTGGCTGGCGAGAGGTGTTGTTTCAGCGGGTCCTGACCGGCTCAAAAGCCACTGCACCCGTTGAGGCCTTTAAGGAACATGGTGAGGATTTCATTGTTGCCAACACTCTGACCGAACTGGTCAGCGGTATGAACCAGTTGGGTGGTGGGCTGATCGATGAAGCCCATTTACGTGCGCAGATCGAGGCTCGGGATAGCCAGGTCGACAATCCCTTTACCAAAGACGCGCAAATGGCCGCCATTTTGGCCGCGCGAAATTACCGAGGCGACAAGCTGATCCGCACCGCCAAACCGCACAAGTTCCTTGATCCCTCAAACGGCCCGCTGATTGCCGTAAAGCTGCACGTGCTGACACGCAAGACGCTTGGTGGGCTGCAAACCAATCTCGACAGCCAGATGATCGGCGCGGATGGTCAGGTTGTGCCCGGCCTGTTTGCCGCAGGCGAAGTGGCCGGGTTTGGCGGCGGCGGTTATCACGGCTACAACGCGCTGGAAGGCTCGTTTCTGGGCGGCTGCATATTCTCGGGCCGCAATGCCGGGCGATCAAGGGCTGTTGCCTGACGGCCCCGCTTTACCGGGTGCGCACGAATTTGATAACCGGCTCGCCTGCGGCATCCAGAAAGGCCAGCGCATCGCCTTCAACCGCGTAAGTGGTGACGCTTTGCAAGGCTAGGAAGAACTGCCGCTCAACCTCTTCCAAGGCCGGGGGACACGCCATCAGCGTGGCAGCCATATTGTCGGGGAACGCGATAGTCGCACCGGAAATGTCGGCCTGCCCGTTGAACCGGTTGCAGCTACCGCTGCCGGAAAAGGCACCGTCTTGGGCAAAGTTAATCTCTGGGCGGCGCTCGGCTTCAATCGGCGCGCCGTTCAGCGATGCGGCTGTCCATTGCGTGTTATCCAGCATGCTTCCCCCCTGCACCTGCACCAGCATAAGGTCTGCGGAACTCCCTGCCCCATCGGTTAGAACCGGATAAGCCGTATCGGTGGTGAACAGCAGGTCTTGCCCCTGGCTGATCGAGGCCCGCACCACATAGCGATGCCCGTCCTTGATCAGTGCGTCATCGAATGTCAGCTCGAACTGCGCAGGTACGCTGTCCATTGCATAGCGTTTAGCAGCAAGGGACACTGCCGGCGCATCAGCCAGAGAGACATCCTGAAGCTCGACATATAGCGTCGCATCGGGCGGCACGGCAATCCGCTCACGGTAGGCAGCGGTTCCCGTTACGGTTCCAGCATGGCTTTGGCTGCCCAAAATAGTCAGGACAAGAGCGCAGGCAACGATGGCCTGACCGAGCTTTGGAAATGGCATGACACAATCCTTTCACTTCCACTTTGGTGAAAAGATCGTGGCCAGATCAGTATTTACAAGACCTAGTGATCCAAATCGGCGATTCCACGCCTGACTTACAGGGGCCAGATCAGCGGGATCAGCAACGACGCCAGCAGCCCAACGGTCAGGTTCAGCGGAATGCCGACCTTCATGAAATCGACAAACCTGTACCCGCCCGGACCATAAACCATCATGTTGGTCTGATACCCGATCGGCGTCGCGAACGAGGCTGAGGCCGCCACCATCACCGCCACCACCAGCGGGCGCGGGTCAATCCCGACTGCCTGAGCCAACCCGATTGCAATCGGTGTCACCACCACGGCCACTGCGTTGTTTGATACCAGTTCTGTCAGCACCGAGGTCAGCAGGTATACGGCCCAGATGATCAGGAAGGGCGGCAACGCGCTGAGGCCGGGGGCAATCGCCTCGACAATCAGCGAAACAGCACCGGATTTGTCCAACGCGGCCCCTATGGCCAGCATCGAGAAGATCAACGCCAGCAGGCGACCTTCGACAAAAGAAAACGCCTCATCCGCGTCGATGCAGCGCGTGATTAGAACCACTGCAACTGCCAGAACCGACAGCAGCAGGATCGGCGCGACACCCAGCGCGGCCAAGGCGACGATACCGACAAGCGCGCCAATCGCGATGGGGGCATGGCTGCGCCGGAACGCGCGTGCAGACGGTTGCGAAACGTCGACCATGTCCATGTCGGCGGCCAGTTTCTGAATATCGGCAGGCGACCCCTCCAGCAGCAGCGTATCCCCGACCCGCACCACCAGATCATCCAGTTGACGCCCGATATTCTGGTTCCGGCGGTGTACAGCCAGCACATAGACACCATACCGACGCCGCAAACGCAGCGTGCCCAGCGTCCGACCCACCATGCGGCAACCTGGGGTGATCAGAACCTCGACCGTCTTGGTCTCAACCGCCGAGACCTGGTCAACGCGCTTTAGTTCCTTGTTGCTTTGCAAGCTCAGCAACTCGGTCATTTCAGTTCGCAGAACGACACGGTCGCCAAGTTTCAGCTCAACACCTTTCAGATTACGCCGCAGCGACTCATCCCCGCGGATTACGTCGATCAGCCGCACACCGGGGCGCTTGAACAGCTGAACCCCTGTTACCTCTCGCCCGATCAGGTTGCTTTCAGGCGGAATGACAGCCTCGGTGAAAAACTTCATTTTGGATCGGTCAGACAACAACGTCGCCATGCTGTCCCGATCCGGCAGCAGACGCGGCGCGATAAAGCGCAGGTAAACCATACCGTAGATCACCAGCGCGATGCCCAGCGGGGTCACCTCGAAAATGGTGAAGGCGGTCATCCCCTGCGCGCGGGCCACACCATCCACCAACAGGTTGGTCGAGGTCCCGATCAGGGTCAGCGTACCGCCCAAAATCGCCGCATAGCTGAGCGGGATCAGCAGTTTCGAGGCCGGAACGTTCAGCGTGCGCGCGATCTGCACAAAAACCGGGATCATTACCACCACCACCGGCGTATTCGAGACTACCGCCGAGGCCACCACAACGAATGCCATCAACATCCCAATGGCAAAGCGCGGGTTCACCTGCGCCTGCTTTTGCGCGGTCGAGGTAAACGCATCCAGCGCGCCAGTACGCACCAGAGCCCCCATGATGATGAACATCGCCGCAATCGTCCACGGCGCTGGGTTGGATAGAACCGCCAGCGCGCTCTGATAGGGCAAGATGCCAGTCACCAGCATGATGGCGACACCGCCGATGGCAACGACCTCGGTCGGGTAGACCTCGCGCAGGAACATGACGAACATGCCCGCGACAACCAAAAGCGCCAGTATCGCGCTGCCTGTTTCTGTCAGTTGAAGGAATTGCATTCTTGGTATTCTGTCCGAACCCTAGCCTGGCTTGCGCGCCCGGCAGCCAGTTTCACGCATTGCGCGCGGCAGAGCAAGCCTGACATCGCCTATTGCGGCCCGGCCTGCTGCAAACGCCCACCGATGCGCACCATTTGCACAGATTTTGCCTGCCCGTCGCGATCGTTGGTTTCGACGAACACTCCGCTCAGCGTCGCTTCGCCATTGGCCGGTGTGAATCGCGCCTTGGGCATGCCGGTGATAAAGCGGCGCATCGGCTCGACCTTGTCCATCCCGATCACCGAGTCATAGTCGCCACACATTCCCGCATCGGTCAGATACGCCGTGCCACCCGGCAGTATCTGCGCATCTGCCGTTGGTACATGCGTATGCGTGCCGACCACAAGGCTGGCGCGTTTGTCGCAGTAATGGCCCATCGCCATCTTCTCGGACGTTGCCTCGCAATGCATATCGACGATGATCGCCTGGGCCTGCCCGCCACGAGGATGAGATTTCAGAATGGGTTCAATCGCCGAGAACGGATCATCAAAGGGCCGCTTCATAAAGACCTGCCCCAGAACCTGCACCACCAGAACCTTGCGCCCACCTGGGGCTGTATACAGCCGATGCCCCCGCCCCGGCGCACCCTTGGCAAAATTCACCGGACGCACGATACGCGGTTCGCTCTCGATGAATTGCAGCATTTCTTTCTGATCGAACGCGTGATCACCCAGCGTTAGACAGTCCGCGCCCGCGTCCAGCAGCAACTTGGCATGATCACCGGTCAACCCCATCCCGTTCGAGGCATTCTCGCCATTGACCACAACGAAATCCAGCCGCCATTCGTCGCGCAAACGCGGCAGATGTTGCTGTATGGCCGTGCGTCCCGCGCGGCCCATGACGTCACCCAAAAAAAGTATCCTCATCCAACCTGTCCTAAGTGTGGTAATGACCAAGCACAAGTGATTAAGCTGCCTGCATAATCTGCCAAAGCCTTTAAAATAGGAGAATCTTGATGACTCGCTTCCTTCTGGCCATTGTTGGCCTGTCCGCACTTGCTGCCTGTGATGAGGGGCCAGCGACCGATTCCACCGCTCAGCTGGCGAACCCGGCAGCGACCTATTGCATCGACGCAGGAGCAAAGTATGAGATCCGCGATGGCGACAATGGCCAATCTGGCGTTTGCATTCTACCGGACGGGCGCGAAGTGGATGCGTGGGAGTTCTTCCGCGAGAACAATCCGGGCTGAAGCAATCAGGTCGAGAAGGTCAGAACCCGGCTTTCGGTAATCACCATATCCAACGGCTGATCTGTGGGCTCTAATGGCAGCCCCTCTGCCTCTTGCGCGTCAAAGGCAAAGCCAATGGCCAGCGTCGGACGCTTGGCGCGTAGACCCTCCAGCGTGCGGTCGTAAAAGCCGCCGCCGTAACCCAGCCGCCCGCCCTGCGCATCGAAAGCAACCAGCGGCACGATCAGAATTTCGGGATCAAAGTAATCGTCGACCTCGGGCACTTTAGCTCCGAATGGGCCATCTTTCAGCGTACCCTCTGGGGTCCAGCGCGAAAACTTCAGCGGTTGGCCCGCAGCCTGAATGACCGGCACACCGACCGGGCCATAGGCCGAAGCCTCAGCCATCGCTGCAAGCGGATCAATCTCGGTTCGGATTGGCATGTAACCGGACAGCGGCACGCCCCGATATCCGGCCAAGACTTCGGACAAGCGCCCCGCCACCCCGGGTAACCGAGTGTCAAATGCAGCCTTGCGGCGCGCAAAAGCCACCTTGCGCGCGGCGGATTTGATTTCGGTCAGATCGGTCACAATAGCACCACGCTGGCAAGTCCAAGGAACAGGAAGAACCCCATGACATCCGTTGTGGTCGTCACAAAGGTGCCGGATGCAAGCGCCGGGTCAGCGCCCAAACGGTCCAGCACCACTGGTACTACCGTACCGATGAACCCCGCGATGATCATGTTCACGACTAGGGCGGCACCGATCACGACACCCAGCATGGCGGAATCGAACCACATCATTCCCACGGTTCCTAAAACGATGGCGAAACATAGGCCGTTCAGCATTCCCACCAGCAATTCCCGCCGGATCACGCGCAACACGTTTGAACCAGTAAGGTCGCGCGTCGCCAGTGCTCGCACCGCAACTGTCAGCGACTGAGTGCCCGCATTGCCGCCCATCGACGCCACGATCGGCATCAGAATGGCCAACGCCACCAACTGATCAATCGCCGCCTCGAACTGGGAAATCACCAGCGAGGCGCAAATCGCCGTACACAGGTTCACCGCCAACCAAGGCAGGCGCCGTTTGCTCGTCGCGGCAACGCTGTCGGACAGCGAACTTTCGTTGCTGACCCCGGCAAGGTGCAGCATGTCCTCTTCGTATTCCTCATCCAGAACAACCATCGCATCGTCGATGGTGATCACACCGACCAGCCGCCCGTCGCTGTCGACCACGGGCGACGAGATCAGGTGATACTGGTTGAATGCATAGGCCACGTCCTCTTCGTCCTGATCGACAGGGATTGTGTGGAACTCTTCTTCGGCGATGTCGTGCAGCGGCACCTCGCGCCGGGCGGCCATCAGCTTGCCCAGCATCACCTGCGCTACTGGTTTCAGCCGGGGGTCGACCAGAACGACATGATAGAACTGTTCCGGCAGATCGTCATTGGCCCGCATAAAGTCGATGGCCTGCCCAACGGTCCAATGTTCGGGGGCCATGACGACCTCGCGCTGCATAAGGCGACCGGCCGAGTTTTCGGGGTAGGACAGCGCCTGCTCAGCCGCGATCCGCTCAGAATCCTCCAGCGCGTCAAGGATGGCCTCTTGCTGCGGCTCTTCGAGGTCTTCCAACAGGTCGACAACATCGTCGCTTTCCATGTCCCGCACGGCGTCGGCCAAAACGTCCGGGCGCAGCACATCGATGATCTCTTCGCGGACAGCATCGTCCAGTTCCGACAAGATATCGCCGTCGAATTCCTTGTCGTACAGATGGATCAGCTGAGTGCGTTCATTGGGGCTGATCTGTTCCAAAAGGTCGGCGATGTCGGCGGCGTGCAGCGGATCCATCAGCTCGATCAATTTGTCGCGATCATTTACTTCGACCGCGTACAGGATGTCCGCCACAGTCTTGCGATCCAGCGCATAGACATCTTCGTCACTTGTGGACTCGGTTACGGGTTCATCAAAGCCTGTGGTCATATCTGCCCCCGTTTCGCGCGCTCATTGCCCCCTAATTAGAAGAAGCAGCTACCGGAAAACAATGACAATGCGCCGATTTACCGACAAGTTTCGCCCGCCTATGCTGTTTCATAGTCCCACACAGGCGGAGATGAATGAATATGGCGCAAAAAACGCTGCTGAACGGGCGCGTCCTGAGCTTCACGGGTTCTCCCTTTGAAGTCGAACCGACCGAAGCCGTCAAAATCAGCGAGGCTGTTCTGATCGAAGACGGTCACATATCTGCAGTTGCGGACGCCGACAGCCTGCGCTCCGACCACCCAGATGCCAAGGTGGTGGATCACGGCCAGAACGTGATCATGGCGGGATTCGTGGACGCGCATGTGCACTACCCCCAAACCGCGATGATCGCGAGTTGGGGTAAACGCCTGATCGACTGGCTGAACACCTATACCTTCCCTGAAGAGATGAAGTTCGGCGATCCGGCTTATGCCTCTGAAATCGCCAACCTGTATCTGGGCCTGACAACCGCGCATGGAACGACGACCATGTGCAGTTTCTGCACCATCCACCCCGAAAGCGTCGACGCCTTCTTCGCCGCCGCGCAACAGCGCAACCAACGAGTTGTGGCGGGCAAAACCTGCATGGACCGCAATGCGCCCGAAGGTCTGAGGGATACGGCACAAAGGGCCTATGATCAGTCCCAAGCGCTGCTTGAGAATTGGCATGGCATCGACCGCCTGTCTTATGCCATCACCCCGCGTTTCTCGCCCACCTCCACGCCGGAACAACTGGAAGCTATGGGTGCGCTCTGGGCTGAATACCCGCACTGTCTGATGCAAACCCATCTGAGCGAACAAACCGATGAGATCGCCTGGGTCCGTGAGCTATTCCCCGAAACGCGCGATTATTTGGATACTTATGAGAAATTCGGGCTGCTGGGATCGAACGGCCTATATGGCCATGCCATCCATCTTGAGGCACGCGAACGCGACCGCCTGCGCGAGGTCGACGCGGCGCTGATTCACTGCCCGACCTCGAACACATTCATCGGCTCTGGCCTGTTCGACATGAACGGGTTGATGCGTGACGGCCACCGCATTGGGTTGGCAACGGATACCGGCGGCGGATCCAGCTTTTCGATGCTGCGGACGATGGCTGCTGCTTACGAAATCGGACAACTGCGCGGGACGCCGCTGCACGCCGCGCAACTTTTGTGGCTAAGCACGGTTGGCTCAGCACGCACGCTGCGGATGGACGATTGCATCGGCAACGTTGCACCGGGGATGGAGGCTGATCTGATCGTGCTCGACCTCGCCTCGACCCCCGCCATTGCCCAACGCGAAGCCTGCGCCGATGACCTGTGGGAGGCCATCTTCCCCACTATCATGATGGGCGATGACCGGGCGATTGCAGAGGTCTGGATCGCCGGTCAACGCGTTTCCAACTAGACTTGCAGGGCGCGGGCCAGCTGGTTCTGCCTCTCGATCACGCGGGGCATGTCCAAACTGGCGACATGCCCATCGCGCACGATCTGGCGGCCCTCGACGAACAGATGCTTGACCTTCACCGGCCCGGCCAACAGCAAAGCCGCCGGGTCCCAACTGCCGGCGCTTTCGATACAGCTTGTGTCCCAAATCGCGATGTCAGCGCGTTTTCTGGGCTCAAGACGTCCGCAATCAGGACGGTTCAGCACATCTGCACCACCGCGTGTCGCAATCTCTAGCACTTCGCGTGACGACATGGCGTCCGCACCGTTGGCTACCCGCTGCAACAGCATGGCCTGACGCGCCTCGAGGATCAGGTTGCCGCTGTCATTGCTGGCTGAACCATCCACACCCAGGCCAACAGGCACGCCGTGGTCTCGCATCGCGCGTACCGGTGCAATGCCTGAACCCAGACGGCAATTGGAACAAGGACAATGCGCGACGCCGGTCTGAGTTCTCGCGAACAGGTCAATCTCAGTTCCGTCCAGCTTGACACAATGGGCGTGCCAAACGTCCGGGCCGGTCCAGCCCAGTTCCTCGGCATACTGGCCTGGGCGGCATCCAAATTGGGCCTGCGAATAGGCGATATCCTCGTCATTTTCTGCCAGATGAGTATGCAGCATAACGCCCTTATCCCGCGCCAGATTCGCCGCATCGCGCATCAGGTCTCGGCTGACGGAAAATGGCGAACACGGCGCCAACCCGACCCGGCACATGGCCCCCTCGGACGGGTCATGAAACGCATCGACCACACGGATCATGTCGTCCAGAATCGCTTGCTCTTTTTCGACCAACGCGTCGGGCGGCAGACCTCCTTCGCTTTCCCCGATACTCATCGCACCGCGCGTCGGATGGAATCGCATTCCGATCTCGGCGGCGGCAGCAATTGTGTCGTCCAGCCGGGAGCCATTGGGGTACAGATAAAGGTGGTCGGAACTGAGTGTACACCCCGACAGCGCCAGCTCAGCCAGCCCGATCTGGGCCGAGACAAACATTTCTTCGGGTCCAAAGCGGGACCAGATGGGGTAAAGCGTCTTAAGCCAACCAAACAACAGCGCATCCTGCCCACCGGGCACCGCACGGGTCAGGCTTTGGTAAAGGTGGTGATGGGTATTCACCAGCCCCGGCGTGACTACGCATCCTGTGGCGTCATATGTTTCGCCGGTTGTTTGCAGCCCGTGGCCGATCTGGTCGATCTGTCCACCGCGGACCAGGATATCCGCGCCACAAAGCTCGCGGCGTGTGTCATCCATCGTCAGGATGGTGTCTGCATTCTTGATTAGGATTTCGGTCATGTCGCCCTCCTTGCATCCGCCCGTTTCGTGCAAGAAGGTAAGGGCTGGCGGAAAACGGGCACAAGAACCAGCCGGGCAGAGATTACCCGACCAGCCTTAACCCGACAACCTGTTTCAGTGGTTCTGCAAAAGCTCCAACGCCGCTGCATGCAAGTCTGCATTCGCGGCGGCAAGAACACGCCCACCTTCATGGGCCGTGCGACCCTGCCAATCGGTCACGATACCACCCGCGGCCTCGATCACCGCAATGGGCGCTTGAACATCATAAGCATTCAGGCCCGCTTCGATCACCAGATCGACCTGCCCCGCCGCCAGCAAAGCGTAAGCGTAGCAATCCATGCCATACCGGGTCAGTTGCACCTGTTGGGCCACAGCCTTGAACCCGGCGCGGTCTTCGGGGGTACCAACTTCGGGGAAGGTCGTGAACAGAATGGCTTGATTCAGGTTGAAAGTTTCGCGAGTTTTCAAAGGCATAGTCCCAGTTGGCCCGGTCGCCTGTGCAACATCCGCTGATCCAACGAAGCGCTCACCGATATAGGGCTGGTCAATGACGCCCAAGAACGGACCGTTCTGGTCGCTCAGCGCGATCAGCACGCCCCATGTCGGTGTACCGCTGATAAAACCGCGGGTGCCATCGATCGGGTCCAACACCCACGTCCGGCCGGAACTGCCCTGAACCTGGCCGAACTCCTCGCCGAAAATACCGTCATCGGGGCGGTACTTGGCCAGAACGTCGCGCATGGCCTTTTCTGCTTTCCGGTCCGCGACTGTGACCGGATCAAAACCGTCGGCCAGCTTGTTCGAAGTCTCAAGATTTGATTGTCTAAAAAACGGAAGAATGGCCGCACGCGCCGCGTCGGCCATTTCTTCAGCTACATCCAGATCACTTAAAGTTGTCTCTAGCATGCGTTACCCGTGCGGATCACACGTGCCAGAGTCAACCCCGGTTCTCTCAGGCGACGTCGCTCAGGACGCGGGCAAGTTCGAACAAGCGGCGGCGCTGGTTTTCCGGAATCGCATAGTAAGAGCGCACCAGATCCAGAGCTTCCTTGTCCCCCATCAGATCGGCTGGAACCGATTTCTTGCCAGTTGTTTCCTTTTCAGCCTCTTCCAGGCCCTCGAAGAAAAAGCTGACGGGAACATCCAATGCCTCCGCAATGTCCCAAAGGCGCGACGCGCTGATCCGGTTGGCCCCGGTCTCGTATTTCTGAATCTGTTGAAACTTAATACCAACCTGTTGCGCCAACTGCTGTTGGGTCATGCCAATCAGCCAGCGGCGATGCCTGACGCGTTTGCCCACATGGACATCGACGTGATGGGTCATTGGTATTCTCCTCTTAACTACACACACAACCAATCCGGGTGTGCGACATGCAAGTACTACCGCAACACTAGCGAGCCGCCCTTAACCACTCCCTAATCAGGAACATGCCCCCCAAATCAGCACCTGGAACAATATTGCTCTTTTTGGGCTTTTTTTCAAGAAGGTTGAATCTGTTTCGCCATGCACAGGACTAAGGTTGTGCCCTTTCGATCCCGCACACGCAATTGCCGTTAGGGAAGCCTGAGACGTCATCCACACAGTCCTTTCCGCCGCGCCGGGTAAGCGATTGACATTCCCCGGTCAGCACGAACCTATGCGCCAAACCACAGGAGCCCGACCATGCTGGCCTACAGAATTTCATCCTCGGACGCAGCCGCCCAGCTTTGCGACATTGACGTGCCGACCCCGCAAGAAGGCCAGGTCTGTGTCGCAATCAAGGCATGCGGTCTGAACTTTGCCGATCTGCTGATGCAGAAAGGAACATATCAGGACACGCCGCCCGCGCCGTTCACGCAGGGAATGGAAATCGCCGGAGTGGTCGAAACAACGGGTCCCGGCGTTTCGCATCTAAGCCCAGGTGACCGGATTGCGGTCTATTCAGGTCAGGGTGGTCTGGCTGAATTCGGTGTGTTTGACGCCGAACGCGCGATTCCCCTACCCGATTCGGTTAGCTTTGAGGATGCCGCCGCGATTCAGATCGCCTATGGCACCAGTCACATCGCCCTGGATCACCGCGCCCAATTACAACCCGGAGAAACCCTGCTGGTCACCGGCGCGGCTGGCGGCGTTGGCCTGACCGCGGTCGAGATCGGCAAGCTGATGGGGGCAACCGTAATTGCGCAGGCGCGCGGCGCAGACAAACTGGCGGTCGCTCAGGCAGCGGGGGCGGATCACCTGATTGATGCGTCCGAGGATTTACGCGCGCGTGTCAAGGAACTGGGCGGAGCGGACGTGGTGTATGACGCTGTTGGCGGCGACGTGTTCAAAGCCGCCTTTCGCGCCACCAACCCCGAAGGCCGCCTGCTGCCTATCGGCTTTGCAGGCGGAGATGTGCCGCAGATTCCGGCCAATCATCTGCTGGTCAAGAACCTGACTGTGATCGGCTTTTACATCGGTGGTTATCTGACCTTTCGGCCGCAGATCGTTCAAGACAGCTTTGACACGTTGTTTCGGTGGTGTGCCGAAGGGCGGATCAAGCCCCATATCAGCCACGTGCTGCCCCTATCGGAGGCCGAGAAAGGCCTGCAATTGTTGCGCGACCGCGCGGCAACCGGCAAGGTCGTGATTACGCCCTAACCGACCACAGCCTTCAGGGGCGCACTGCCGAGCATGCGGAAATTCTGTCGAACCAAAGCTGCAAGTGCCTCAACCAACGGCCCGCGTCCGGTATCGCCTCCGTACAGGTTGATCATATGTTCGGGCAGCTCAGGCAATACACCGCCATCATCGATTTGAACCAAATGCGCAGCCTCGGTTCCGTCGAGCATGGCGTGGACGGCCAAGTCAGCGGCGACGGTCGCCTCGATGGTGCGATCATTTTCGGTTTCAACCGACAGCTCCCACGGGATGCCAGCCTCATCCAATGCCGCGATGACCTGTGGCCGGAACATGCAGCGACGGCCAAGCGCTATTGGAATCGGCCGCTTGCGCCACGCCGACCCACCCGGCGCCCCGATCCAGCGCAACGGCAATTCGGCGATGGTTTCGCCCCCCTCGCCCGCATTTGCCTCAGTTGTGAGGATCAAATCGCATTCGCCGCGTTTGAACATTTCCTTCAACTGCATCGTGTACGAAGAAATCAACTGCACCCGCACCCGCGGGAAATCCACGTTGAACCGCTGCAGGACACGCGGAATAGCCGGGTAAACGATGTCATGCGGCACACCCAGAACGACTTCGCCCTCAAAGGCTTGGTCAGTGAGTTTCGAGATCACCTCATCGTTCAACGCAATCATCCGGCGGGCATAAGCCAACAGCTGTTCTCCGGACGCGGTCAGCGCGATGGTTCGGCCACTGCGATCCAGCAGTTCCAGGCCCAGCAGCTCTTCCAAACGCTTCAACTGCATTGAAACGGCGGATTGCGTCAGATGCAGGAACCCGGCGGCACGTGTCACTCCACCCTGATCCGCCACCGCCACAAACGATCGCAATGTCGTAATGTCCAAATTCCGCATGTTCACGAATCCTTATGCAACACTTCAAAAACATTCATTTTCAAAATGTCTCATAGTGCGCCATATAAATCAAGGAGCTTGATGAGAGATCGAAAACTCATCGAGGATCAATGAAAGGACATATATTATGACCCAAATTGCAATTCACAGACCTTGCCCGCCTCGTCGCCGCTTTGGCCTGACCATGTTGTTGGATGCGTTCTCGCTGCGTCGCCAGCGTTGCACGCTTGCCAGATTGGATGCCCGAGCGCTGGAGGATATCGGAATCACCCGTGAACAGGCTGATGCCGAAGCTGCTCGCCCCTTCTGGGATGCACCAGAATTCTGGCAAAAATGACTCTGACACTCATGTTTTCCCACTGAATGGCGGCCCGCTGACGCAGGTCGCCATTTTGTTGCATGTTTTAACCGGTTTCCCGCTCTAAACTCTTGAAACACGGCCCGCAGTTGCCGATATTTGCTGGGAACGGGGTCCGGGTTTCGGACCGCGAAAAGAATTATGTGAAGGGAGACCCTTTAATGGCACAATTTGACACGATCCGGACGGCTGCCGGTACGCGCGCTGCCCAGATTGACGAGGGCCTGCGCGCCCATATGAATAAAGTCTACGGCACGATGTCCGTGGGCATGCTGATCACGGCGCTCGCCGCTTGGGCGATTGCCGGTCTTGCCGTGACCTCTGACCCGACCAACGCAGTGGCACAAATCGGCGCTGATCGCTACCTGACCAGCCTGGGTGGCGCATTGTTCATGTCGCCGCTGAAATGGGTTGTGATCTTCTCACCGCTGGCCTTCCTGATCTTTGGTTGGGGTGCGCTGATGCGGCGTGGATCGGCTGCGGCTGTACAGCTAGGCTTCTTCGTCTTCGCCGCTGTAATGGGCATTTCGATGAGCTCGGTCTTCATGATCTATACGCCCTATTCGATTGCACAGACGTTCATCGTGACCTCGATTGCCTTTGCCGGTCTTAGCCTTTTTGGCTACACCACCAAGCGCAACCTGAGCGGCATGGGTACGTTCCTGATGATGGGCGTGATCGGCCTGCTGGTGGCGATGGTCATCAACATCTTCCTGCAATCACCTGCGATGATGTTCGCAATCTCGGCCATTGGTGTATTGATCTTTGCTGGTCTGACCGCATTCTACACCCAAGACATCAAAAACACCTACATTGCACATGCAACACATGGTGATCAGGAATGGCTGAACAAAGCCGCGATTGACGGCGCGCTGAGCCTGTACATCTCGTTCCTGAACATGTTCCAGTTCCTGCTGATGTTCATGGGGCAGCAAGAATAGCGCACCGTACCACAGCACCAATCAAACAGGGCGGGTCAGAAACGACCCGCCCTTTTCTTTTGGCCGCCACTTGGCCGCTTGCGCGACCCCAGAAGTAGGGTGGCCCTCGAGTTGGCGACCGAACAAGAAAAAGCCCCGTCCTGATGGCGGGGCTTCAAAATCTGACTTGTATAGGTGTCTTAGCTGCAGTTCAAAGGAACGGCAAAGCCCGAGCTGCGCTTGGAATTGCCTTTGCGATACACATTACCCGCCGGCAGACAACCAGTGAACTGCTCGACGTTCTGTCCAAAGCCTCCACCGTAAGTGTTGTTCACCTTACCGCTGGAAGTGCGCAATACACCAAACAGGGTGCCATTCACGTCAACTGTGCTGAGATACAGGTTGGCTCCGCTCGCGCTCAGATGAACGGCATCGTCGGCGTTCTGCCCGGCATTGTCGATCGCGACCCGAGCCACTTTATCAATTTCAGTTTCGTCCGTTGTGACATTGATTGTGGGCAGCAATGCCAGCTCGGCCGGGACATTTGTCGCGGGCGGCAGGAATGACGCTGTGCCCGGTACATCGGAAAGAGTACGGGGTTCGCCGTCGATTCCCGTGAATCCGACGCCTTGACGGTTGAACGGATCCTCGCAGGCTGCAAGGGCCAGAACGGTTATTGTGGATAACAAGATTTTTTTCATGGCGGCCAACATTTTGGAACGAGTTGTTGAAGCGTATGAGTAAGACGTCAAAAAAAGCAACCCGTCGACGATCCGATTGCCCCAATCGCTGATGCTTCGTTGCAACGGCGCGAAACGCCACAAGCCCGATCCCATCGGGGTATGCGCAAAGAAAAAGGGTTCTGCCGTGGCAGAACCCTTTAAAAACTGTCCAAGTTGGACGGCAGATTATTTAATCTTGCCTTCCTTATACTCGACATGCTTCCGAACGACCGGATCGTACTTACGAATGGTCATTTTCTCAGTCATGGTGCGCGCGTTTTTTTTGGTCACGTAGAAGTGGCCCGTGCCCGCGGTCGAGTTCAGACGGATCTTGATTGTCGTCGGCTTCGCCATGGTTATCTCCTGCGTCCGGAAAGGCAGGGGCCTTTCGGTTGAATTCCTATGAGCGTGCGCTTTTACTCGGTCGCGCAGCCGAGTCAACCAGATTCCGCGCACAACGCCCACAATTCCTGCTGTCGCACCCTGCCCCGGTTTGGCGCGATCACGGTTCTGTGATAAGGTCCCGCCATTCTATCCCACAAAGAAGCCGACGACAGGCTCGAATTCCGCAAAGGCAGAAACAGGCGATACCCTCTGACGGCAGGGTTTTTAAGCATGTTTTTGGGGGCTATCATGACGGAATGGAAACTTCAGGGCGAAGAATTGGCCAATTGCAATTGCAACTTTGGTTGCCCGTGCCAGTTCAGCGTTCTTCCAAGCCATGGCAATTGCGAGGCTGTTGTCGTGTTCGATATCGAATCCGGGAACTATGGTGACACCGATCTGGCCGGGGTGCGCGCGGCTGGCGTGTATCACTGGCCTGGCCCCATTCACGAGGGCAACGGCCAGATGCAGCTGATCATTGACGAAGCTGCCAGCGCCGACCAGCGCGCCGCTATTGAGGCCATCATGAAAGGTGAGGACACCGACGAGATGGCCACCATGTGGTACGTCTACAGCGCCATGGCCCCGACAAAGCATGAAACTCTGTATGCTCCGATTGAGCTGAAATGGGACCGGGACGAGCGCGCTGGATACGCCAAGGTTTCCGGTGTCTTCGACGTAGAGGTCAGCCCGATCCCGCATATCGTTTCGGGCATGCCGCACAGGGCCTCGATCCAACTGCCCAATGGGTTTGAGTATCGTCATGCCGAAGCAGCTTCGGGGACCGCCAAGACTACGGGCGGCGCGATCAGCCTAACCTTTGACGCGACACACGCGCATTTGGCGCATCTCAACATCTCGGGCCACGGAGTCCTCGGCGCATAGCGGAGGCTGACATGAGCACGTCCCCTCCCCGACCCGGAGTCGTAGATCGGGTGCTGCGGCGCGACAGCGGCATCGTTCTGTTCTGCGTTCTGCTTATTATCCTGAGCGCGTCCTGGTACACGATTGCGGGCATCGGTATGAACATGTCCGCCATCGACATGACCCGAATGGCTGGCCCGATTGGCGAGCCGATGAGCATGGCGACAGAAACACGCTGGACACCGATCTACGCCGTTCTGATTTTCCTAATGTGGTGGGTCATGATGATTGCCATGATGACCCCCAGCGCCGCCCCCACTGTGCTGTTGTACACGGCCATCAAACGGATGGGCCCGGACAAGTTGCGGGCGTCGCGTCTCAGTCTGCTTTTTTTGACGGGCTATCTGGTTGCCTGGGCGGTGTTCAGCATCATTGCGACAGGCGCACAATGGGCGATGGAAAGCATCGGACTGTCCGATGGGCCGATGATGACGATCCACTCGAAATTTTTTGCCGGATGCGTGCTGATCGCTGCGGGGGTGTACCAGTTGTCCAGCCTGAAAACCGCCTGTCTGCGCCACTGCCGCAGCCCAGCCCAGTTTCTTGCCGATCACAACCGGCCTGGCGCCTATGGCGCGTTTTGCACCGGCGCGCTGCATGGTGCGTTTTGTCTGGGATGTTGCTGGGCGTTGATGTTGCTGCTGTTCGTGGGCGGTGTGATGAACCTTTATTGGATTGTGGGCATTGCCGTTTATGTCGCGCTGGAAAAACTGATGCCGCGGGTGCGGTGGTTCGTTCCGTTCACTGGTGTTGCATTAATCGTCGTGGGCGTTTGGCTGATCGCGATCGCATAGATCGCGACAGGTTGAAATGTTCATAAGGGTCGAAGGACCGGCCAAATTTCGGGTCCTGCATTAACTTTTTTGACAGGAGGTAGTCATGCCTATTTTCATTACCTACGCATCCTATTCGCAGGAAGGCGTCAAGGGAATGCTCAAGAAACCCGTGGACCGCTCGGGCGCGGTCAGGGCATTGCTGAAAAAAGCCGGCGGTAAGCTGGTGGCGTTTTACATGACCTCTGGCGACAATGACGTAGTGGTTGTCAGCGAACTGCCGGAAGGCACGGATGCAGTTGCCATAGGCATGGCCGTTGCAGCATCAGGCGCGGTGTCAAAAGTTGAAACCGTGCGCGCATGGAAGGCAAAGGACTTTGTCGCCGTGACCAAAAAAGCCGCAAAATTGACCGGAGCCTACAAAGCGCCGGGCCGGTAAACAGGAAATACGCGCGGAGGGCCTGTAAGCCGGATCTTGTTCCGGGGTTGCCCCCTTCGATGACCATTCCTCTAGGCCGCGCATTGTTGCGCGGCTTAAGCAGCCAACGCGGTCCCTCTCGGCCAAGACACGCTTAGCGGCGGTATCGCCTGACGCAGCTTGGTCGTCGCGCGTGTTTGGCTGTCTCGACTGAGTTGATTGCAGAAGTTTGAATCAACCGACCAAAGTTTTGCCCAATTGTGAAATTACTCAAGGTTGGAATACCAGCCATGAGCACATTTATGACGTACAAAATCATCCCCCTTTTTCTTCTTGTAAGTGCCTGCGGAGACTCGGTTTCGACCATACCCATCCCTCACACTCCAATCGGGTCCGAGCAAGCCGCGGCCAGCGAGTCGACGAAATCCACGGCGACGGCAACAAGTTATCAAATTTCGCCAACTGAGACAGTTTCAGTGAAAAAGGCAGGCCCAAATACAACGGTTGAAACATACACCTACGGGGCGCCGGTTCAGTCTGCTGCCCTGAATGTTTCAGTTCCCACTTCGGGCGCGGTTCCAACCTACTCTGTCAGCGCGCGCAAAACCAATGCAGAGGCCGCTGCAAAAGCAACGAACAAAACCACACCCGGAGTGCCCGTAGAAATTGGAAACTTTGAGGGCCAGCTGCGCCGTATTGATGTAAATGGATCAAGCTACGGCGTTGTCTGGCCATTGAAAAACCTTCCGACCTTTACCTGGAAGAAATACCGGGCTTGGGAATCTGCCATGATACAAACCATTACAACGGAAACTGGCTGTCCAATGAAACGAGTGCGCGACGGCGGTTTGGTTAAAGGTTTGTGGAGTAATTCCTTCGTCATTCCCCTAGATTGCTGAATTTAATCGAGAAATCGCGCGGAGGGCCTGTAAGCCGGATCTTGTTCCAGGGTTACCCCCTTCGATGACCATTCCTCTAGGCCGTGCATTGCTGCGCGGCTCAAGCTGCCAACCCGGTCCCTCTCGGCCAAGACGCGCTTAGCGGCGGTATCGGCTGACGCCGACCGGCCCGCGCGGGGACCCTATTTGGCATTGCTCCCGGTGGGGCTTGCCGTGCCGCCGCTGTTGCCAGCGGCGCGGTGGGCTCTTACCCCACCGTTTCACCCTTACCGCGTATTGCCTGAGGCGAACCTCTGCAATAGTGCGGCGGTCTGATTTCTGTGGCGCTTTCCGTCGAGTTGCCCCGCCCGGGCGTTACCCGGCACCGTTGTCTTGTGGAGTCCGGACTTTCCTCTCGGGCATATGCCCCAGCGGCCATCCGGCCCTCCGCGCCGGGTGTGGGTATGCCCTAGGTACGGCGGCGTCAAGGGTGGATGGGCGGTGAAGGGGCCAGCCCCTTCTTGGCCGTCGGCCAATTCATCCCCGAGGTATTTTCAGCCAGATGAAGAGCGGATCAGATTTTCTTGGTCAATGGAACAAGGTCGACCTGTTCCAGAGGACCTCTACCCCATGGCCGATATCTGAGGCGCACCGTGGCCAGAAGCGTGTCGTCATCCGTCTCAGCCGTGTAACCTGCAGCGCGTGCCAGCGCATTGAACGTATGTAGCGGGGTATTGCCGGGGTCGTGTTGAGAGCGCTTTCCGGCAAGGGCCATGTGTTCCAGACGCTGCCATGGGAAGCGCGGACCGGGATCGGACTTACGGCCCGGCGCCATGTCGGAATGGCCGATTACATGTTCAGGGGGGATAGCCCACCGTTTCATGATTTGGTGTAACAGGGTTCCCAAAACGCCCAGCTGCGGCTCGGAAAAAGGGTGCGCGCCGGTGTTGTCCAGTTCAATCCCGATCGAGCGGGAATTGATATCGCTCTGGCCATGCCACTCACCCGCCCCGGCATGCCAGGCCCGATCCTCCTCGCGCACCATCTGCCAGAGTGTGCCATCGCTGCCGATCAGGTAATGCGCGGATACTTCATGGGCAGGGTCGCACAGCCGGTCCAGCGCCTCGGTTGCGCTGTCCATCGCGGTATAGTGCAGCACGATCAGCGACGGGGTCAGCCCATCCCTGCGCTCGCCAAAGTTAGGGGACGGGTGCCAGTTAGGCGTCAGCGGCTCAGTTGTTGACGGCACTGCGGAACGGGCTGGGGTCCCAGCCACAAGCGTAGCCATCGCCATCCGGGTCAAGTCCCTTGCGGTCGCGTTGCGGGCCACCGTTGGACAGGAACTCAATCTGAGCTTGATCCGGGGATGGAAAGCGGGCGCAATTGCGCTGCGCCTTGGCTTGCAGGTTCAGACCTGCACGGCTGTATAGCTGGGTCCCGACCGGGTTCGATGTGTTCAGCGCGTATTGCACGATATTGGGCTGACCATCCGTTCCACGTTCCGGAACGGCGGTGGGCGCGACCACCTCATAGGTCTGGCGGTTCTGTTCGATCAATGCGGCGTCGGATTCGATGGTGCGACGGTCAGAGACCGCTCCGAAATCCTGCTCATCGGAAATCGCGTTGTTGATGGGGTCTTCGACGGGCGACGGTGCCGGAGTGATCGCGCCTTGCCCTGAGGTGCCTGCCAGCGCAGCCGCGGTCGCCGAAGCGATGTCGGCATTTTCGCCGGTTGGTAACGGGGCCACTGTTCCAGGCGCGCCCAGCTGCTGTTCGGACACTTCGGGCGGGCCAAGCAGCGGGTTACCAGTATATCCCTGCCCCGCCAGTTGGGCCTCACGCTGTGCCTGATAGGTGGGGCTGTTGAAATCCGTGCCACCTATCGGGGCCACCGAATTACAGGCGGCCACGAACCCGATTGCGGGGATCAGAAGCGTAAAGCGCATCCAGCTGCTCCGTCTTGCGTTGTCTTGCCTGACCTGAGGATTACCACCATTTGCCAGGCTTGGCCACAAACCCGGCGGCGTTTTCCAGCGCATAGGCCGTGTTGAGCAGATCGCCCTCTTCCCACGGGCGACCAATCAGCTGCAGCCCCAGCGGCAGGCCCTGTTTGTCCAGACCGGCAGGCACAGAGATGCCAGGCAAACCGGCCAGGTTCACAGTCACAGTAAAGACGTCGTTCAGATACATCTGAACCGGGTCCGCCTCGGTCATTTCACCCAGACCGAAAGCGGCCGACGGCGTTGCCGGGGTCAGGATTGCGTCGACGCCTGCGGCGAAGACATCTTCGAAGTCTTTCTTGATCAGGGTGCGGACGCGACGCGCGCGATTATAGTAAGCGTCGTAGAAACCTGCGGACAGCACATATGTACCGACCATGACGCGGCGCTGCACTTCATGGCCAAACCCTTCGGCGCGGGTTTTTTCGTACATCTCGGTGATGCCGTCGCCCTGCGCCAACTGCGCGCGGCGGCCATAGCGGACGCCGTCATAGCGCGCAAGGTTCGAGGAGGCCTCGGCCGGGGCAATCACATAATACGCTGGGAGCGCGTATTTGGTGTGCGGCAGCGAAATATCTACGATCTCGGCCCCTGCCGCTTTCAGCATCTCGGCCCCTTCGGACCACAGCTTTTCGATCTCGGCGGGCATGCCGTCCATGCGGTATTCTTTTGGGATACCGATTTTCTTGCCCTTGATGTCGCCCGTCAGCATCGCCTCGAAGTTCGGGACGGCCAGTTCGGCGCTGGTCGAATCCTTGGCGTCGTGACCGCACATGGTTTCCAGCATAATCGCCGCGTCACGCACGTTCTTGGTCATCGGCCCGGCCTGATCCAGCGAGGACGCAAAGGCCACGATACCCCAGCGCGAGCAACGGCCATAGGTCGGCTTGATACCGGTGATGCCAACAAAGGCGGCAGGCTGACGAATCGAGCCGCCGGTATCGGTGCCGGTTGCGGCCAGACACAGGTCGGCAGCAACAGCCGAAGCGGATCCGCCCGACGAACCACCCGGTGTCAACTGCGCGTCATCATTACCGCGACGCCACGGGCTGACCGCGTTGCCATAAACCGAGGTTTCGTTGGACGAACCCATGGCAAATTCATCCATATTCAACTTGCCCAGCATCACGGCACCCGCATCGGCCAGTTGCTGCGAAACGGTGGATTCGTATTCAGGCTTGAAGCCATCCAGAATCTTTGACGCGGCTTGCGATGGAACGCCCTTGGTGCAAAACAGGTCCTTGATACCAATCGGCAGACCGCACATGGACGGCGCGTCGCCACCCTTGATCCGCTCATCCGCGGCCTTGGCGCGTTCCAACGCAATCTCGGGCGTTTTATGGACAAAAGCGTTCAGCGCGTCGGCGTCTTCGATGGCCTTGAGGCAGGATTCGGTCAGCTCAACCGAGGTCACATCACCCTTGCGCAGCGCGTCGCGGGCCTCGGCCAGGCCCAGTTTGTTCAGATCGCTCATGTCTTACTCCACCACTTTGGGGACTGCGAAAAAGCCTTCGCGCGCGTCGGGGGCGTTGGCCAGAACCTTGGCCTGCTGATTGCCGTCGGTGACCACATCCTTGCGACGCTTCAGGCGCATCGGCTCGACCGAGACCATCGGCTCGACGCCTTCGACATCGACCTCATTCAGTTGCTCGATGAACCCAAGAATGGTGTTGAACTCGGACGCCAGCGCGGGCAGCGCGTCATCCTCGACCTTAATCCGGGCCAGTTTGGCCACCTTGGCGGCGGTGCTTTGGTCAATCGACATCGGAAAACCTCATATGCGTTAGGGGGCATTTACCCGTCTGGTGCCCGGGTCGCAAGTCCGCCGAAGGGCAGATGTGACCCTGTTTCCGCCGTGGATGCGTCCAACCATTCAAAATTGAATAGCACGTATACGCAAAAGTAAACCGATTAGTTCAGTTCTTATCTTGAAAAAGTGAACCAAACTGTTCACTTCATAATGCATGGCACAGCCAATAACCGGAGACAGAAAATGAAAACCTTCATCACCGCAGCCCTTTTGACCGCATCCATTCTGAGCACCCCGGCCATGGCCTTTGGTCCCAGCGCGCAAACCCTGATCCCCGACCTCTCGTTCCCGACCCCCTCGTCCGAGACGGTGACACAGGACAAAGCCAAACTGGGCAAATAAGATGACGCGCGCGGCCGGGCCAGATTCCCCCCTACTGGCCCGGCCAGGATGCAATTCACTGCTGCATCCGATAAAACCAGCCGCTACGATGGTGCGAACTAACCCGCCGGACTGCATCGCAAATCTGGCAAGCCAACGGAGCGGAAGATGAGCGCACGCAAGCAAGCGGTTCTGGACGCAATAGATGCGGCCAACCAGAAAGACCCCACAATCGAAGATGGCCAACCCGCCGCCCTGCTATACGGCCAAAGGATGAGCGAAGAACTGGACAGGCTGTTTCCTGACGCCTCGGACACATTGCAGATCGCGGCGCGCGGGCAACATGTGGAACGCTGGAAGCTGGCGCGCAGTGAATACCCCGAAGGCCGCACCGGATATCTGACCTGGCGCAAGGCGCAGGCTGAACATCACGCCGAAATTGTTATGGGACTGATGCAACAAGCCGGATACAGCACGGATGAGGCCGACGCCGCCGGTCGTATGCTGCGCAAACAGGGCATCAAGCGTGATGACGAGGTTCAGGCGCTGGAAGACGTCATCTGTTTCGTTTTCCTCAAGTGGTATTTCGCCCCTTTCGCGGAAAAACATTCGGCCGAGAAGATCCAGCGCATTGTCGAGAAAACCGCGCGCAAGATGTCAGGCGACGGACGGGCGCGGGTGCTTTCCGAATTTGACCTGCCGGAACAACTGGCAGCAGCGTTTCAGGTCTGAGACGCGCGGGCCAGATGCCTGCGATAGACCTCGATCATCCAACCCAGCATGACAGCGTTCAGGATGTGCCACATGAAATGTGTGCCCAGTGGCACCTGCGCACAAATGGGGTCATCGAGCGCACGAAATGCAATCGAGACGATCAGGATCACCGCCCCGATGGCCAACCCCTGCGCAATATCCTGCACCCGGTTACGCAGCAGGAATGCATAAATCAGGATCAGCAGCGGAACCGGAGCGTAAGCCGCTGATCCGCCCAGCCCCGGAACAAGCTGAAACAACGGCACCGTCAACGCCGCGTAAGGTATGAACAGGGCCATCAAAACTGCCGCGATCATCGGTCTGAACCGCCAAACGTCCCGGTTGATGGCAAAAATATAGACCAGAATATACAGCAAGATCGGCACAACATCCGCCATGGCCGCCCAGGTCTGCGCATGGGTGTGGAACAGAAAACTGCCGACACCTATGGTGGCCAGAATGACCACCAGGGCCATTGCCAGCGGCATCCCCCGCCCCCGAACGCGCCGCCACATAACAAACGCCGCGATCAGAAACGCCGCGTTTGTCACGGCGTTGATCGGCTCGGCCCAATAGGCGGGCGACAGGCGCTCGCAATAGCCGTCAATTTCCTGAAACCAGTCCATGCACTTTTACATAGCCGATGCTAGGTTGATGCCAACAGTATGATCAGGAGGATTTTTTCAATGAATATCATCTGGCTGGGCCACGGCAGTTTCCGCATTGAAACCGGCGGGCAGGTGCTGTTGATCGACCCGTGGCTGACCGGCAACCCGGTGCTGTCCGAGGACCACCATGACAATGCGCTGGATGGTGCGACGCACATTCTGCTGACGCACACACATTTCGATCACGTCGCAGACGTGGTGTCGCTGGCCAAGCATCTGAAGGTTCCCGTGGTCGGCCAATACGACCTGATGGGGTATTGGAGCGAGACCGAAGGGTTAGAAACCGTCGGTTTCAACAAGGGCGGCACAGTGGATTTGAACGGGGTCAAAGTGTCCATGGTCCCTGCCTCGCATAGTTCGACCTTTTCAACGCCGGACGGCCTGCGGACCGGAGGCAGCGAGGTCGGCTTCATGATCGCCTCGGACGGTCACATGCTTTACGTGTCAGGGGACACCGACATCATGGCCAATATGGAGTGGATGGGCGATTACTACAAACCCGATATCGGCATCCTGTCGGCGGGCGGGCATTTCACCATGGACATGAAGGGCACGGCCTATGCGGCCAAGCGGTATTTCAATTTCAAGACAGTGATTCCCTGCCATTACAAAACCTTCCCAATTCTGGAACAGTCTGCTCAAGCGCTGATTGATGGGTTGCCGGGGGTGGACGTGATCGAACCTGAGTTGATGAAACCTATCACTCTTTAAAATCACGGCGTGCAGCGAAGAAGGCTTTCAGAAGATCGGCGGCCTCTTGCGCTGCGATGCCGTCATAAATTTCGGGGACATGGTGCGCCTGTTTATGGGTGAAAACCCGCGCGCCATGGGCCACACCGCCAGATTTAGGATCGGCAGCCCCATAATAGATGCGCCGGATACGCGCTGCGGCCAAAGCTGCCGCGCACATGGCGCAAGGTTCCAGTGTGACGTACAGGTCGTGGTCCGGCAGCCGTTCGGACCCGGCCTCGGCGCAGGCCGCGCGCAGGGCCAGAATCTCGGCATGGGCGGTGGGGTCATTCAACTCGCGGGTCCGGTTGCCCGCTAAGGCTACGATCCGACCGTCAGGCGCGACGATCACGGCGCCCACCGGCACCTCACCGCGATCTGCGGCAGCGCGCGCCTCGACCAGCGCTTTGTCCATATGCGATTTGAACGTCATGCCTCTGACTGCATCAGAAACCTGTCTTTCGCAAGCGGGCGGGATGCGCTATGGGCTGCGGATGACCAAAACCCCTCCTCCCGGCGACCGGATCGCCAAAGTGCTGGCCCGCGCGGGCGTCGCCTCGCGCCGTGAAGCGGAACGTATGATCGAAGCTGGCCGCGTGGCCGTGAATGGCAAGGTTATTGATAGCCCGGCCCTGAACGTGACCGCCAAAGACAAGATCGTCGTCGACGGCAAACCGGTGTCGGAACCCGAACCCTCGCGTCTGTGGCTGTATCACAAGCCATCAGGTTTGGTGACAACGACCCGCGACGAAAAAGGCCGCGCCACCATTTTCGACAACCTGCCCGAGGACATGCCCCGCGTCATGAGCGTTGGGCGGCTGGACCTGAATTCCGAAGGGTTGCTGCTGCTGACCAATGACGGCGGCATCAAACGCAAGCTTGAGCTGCCTTCAACCGGTTGGCTGCGCAAATACCGCGTTCGTGTGAATGGCCGCCCCAAGGACGAAGATTTTGCGCCGCTGCGCAGGGGGCTTGTGATCGATGGAGAGCGCTTTCTGCCGATGGACGTGTCGCTGGACCGCCAACAAGGCGCAAACGCGTGGCTGACCATCGGCTTGCGCGAAGGCAAGAACCGTGAGATTCGCCGCGCAATGGAGGATATCGGCTATGCCGTGAACCGCCTGCTACGGGTGTCTTACGGCCCTTTCCAGCTGGGCAGTCTGAAGCCCGGCGAGGTTGAAGAGATCCGCCGCCGCGTGATGCGCGACCAACTGGGTCTGGACGCTGAGCCCGAAACCAAACCCAAACGCCCTGCTCGTCCGCAACGAAAACGACCACCGGTCGGCAAGAAATCTCGCAAGTGACGCGGGTTTAGCAACCTTCCCCCTAGCGCCAAGCCCACGTATCGCCTAAATTTTCCGTAAGTTATTCCACGGGGGAACGCCATGTCAGGGACCGGAGTGCAAAAACTGGCCTATGCGGCCCTTCTTGTGCTGATGCTCGGTGTCTGTACCGGCGTGCTGGGGGGGCTGTAGCGCATGGCTAAGCGGTATGGCGGAAAATTCAGCCCCGAAGGCGGCGGCTCTGACGACGACCAACCGCAGCGCGGGCAATTTCATGGCGCGCGCGTCGAACCGGCGGGCGCACGGGCCAATATCCTTTTTCTGCCTGCCATTCCCCTGGTGTTTCTGTCGCTAAACGACGGTGCAGTCGGAATGACGATCGGGCTGATCGCCGCTGGCCTGCTGACCGCCGCTGCCTTTCTGTTGCGCGAAGGTTTGCGCGCCGAGGCCGAATTTAACGCACGTCGCACCGCGCGACGCCCGGCCTTTCCACGCAAGATTTTCGCAAGCGTGTTGACCGGAATTGGTGTCGCTGTGGCCGCGTACCGGACGGAATACCTGGATGCCGAAACTGCTGCTCAGGCCGGCCTGCTGGCCCCGATCCTGTTCGGGGTGGTGGCAACGGTCCTGCATTCCGTGTCCTTCGGTCTGGACCCTATGAAAGACAAGGGCATGGAGGGGGTCGACACCTTTCAGCAAGACCGCGTGGCCCGTGTGGTTGAAGATGCCGAAACCCATCTGACAGAGATGACCGATGCTATAAAACGTGCAGGCGACCGCCGGATCGAGGCGCGCGTCGAACGGTTTCAGGAAACCGCCCGCGATCTGTTTCGCACGGTCGAAGAAGACCCACGCGATCTGGCCGGTGCCCGCAAATACCTGACCGTCTACCTGCAAGGTGCCCGTGATGCGACGGTGAAGTTTGCCGATGTCTACGCCCGCACGCGGGATGCGCAAGCATTGGCTGACTATTCGGCCTTGCTGGACGATCTGGAACAGAATTTCGCGGCCCGCACCCGCAAGATGCTATTGGATGACCGCAGTGATCTGACGGTTGAAATTGACGTGTTGCGCGAACGGCTGCAGCGCGAAGGCGTCCGGTTGGATTAACCGGCCCATTTTTTGAGAAAGGATTACCCCATGTCCGATGAGATCAAGAACAAAGCGGTCGAAGCAGAAACGCTGGTACAGGAAGTGACCGCCGTTGCGTTGCCTGAACCCACGGCCGAGGTCATCTCGCTGGAAGACGCAGACGACCCTGTCGGCGCTGAAATCCGCAAACGCATGGATGAGCTGGACATGAGCAACACGAACTCGATCGTGTCTTTCGGTTCGTCCGCGCAGGCGGAATTGCAGGAAATCAGCCAAGCCATGCTGGCAGATGTGCGCAATAAGGATGTGGGCCCTGCTGGTGACAGCCTGCGCGATATCGTCACCTCGATCCGGGGCTTTTCGGTCAGTGAACTGGATGTGCGCCGTGAACGCAGCTGGTGGGAAAAGCTGATCGGTAAAGCCGCGCCCTTCGCCAAGTTTACCGCACAATACGAAGAAGTTCAGAGCCAGATCGACAGGATCACTGACGACTTGCTGGGTCATGAACACACGTTATTGAAAGATATCAAGTCGCTGGATTTGCTGTATGAGAAGACCCTTGGTTTCTACGATGAGCTGGCGCTTTATATCGCGGCGGGCGAGGAAAAGCTGACTGAACTGGACAGCCAGGTTATCCCCGAAAAAGAGGCCGAGGTTCAGGCTGCGCCTGAGGATCAACAAGTGATGAAAGCGCAGGAGCTGCGCGACATGCGCGCCGCGCGGGATGATCTGGAACGCCGCGTGCATGACTTGAAACTGACGCGGCAGGTGACAATGCAGTCGCTGCCCTCGATCCGCCTGGTTCAGGAAAACGACAAGTCGTTGGTGACCAAGATCAACTCGACGCTGGTTAATACTGTACCACTGTGGGAAACCCAGCTGGCCCAAGCCGTGACCATCCAACGCAGCGCCGAGGCGGCTTCGGCCGTGCGCGATGCAAATGACCTGACCAATGAGTTGCTGACCTCGAACGCCGCGAACCTGCGTGAATCGAACAAGATGATCCGTGAGGAAATGGAACGCGGCGTGTTCGACATCGAGGCGGTCAAACAGGCCAATGCCGACCTGATCGGCACCATCAATGAAAGTCTGGCCATTGCCGACGAGGGCAAAGCCAAGCGTGCCGCCGCCGAGCAAGAACTTCAGAAGATGGAGACCGAACTGCGCGATACGCTGGCCGCGGCCAAGGCCCGCAAGGATGGTATTGGCGACAATGCCGGCACGGCGGTTCCGGGCTGACAGCGTGCGAAGGATGCGGTTTTCGGGATATCTGAAGCCGGTCATGGGCTTTCTATTGCTATTGGTATTGGCCAATTGCGATGAAACGCTGACATCCTCGGTCGTTCCGCAACCGCGCCCAGAGGCACTGGCGCCTGCCGCCAATGCCTATGTACCCCCGTCCGCTGCCAGTCAGGACCTTGCCCGGTTCTATCAGCGGGTCGAGCGGGATCTGTTGACCCGCGGTTTGCTGCGAACGGACGGAGGAGGCCCTGACACACCGTATGACGCTGATGATTTAGCCCGCAATTTTGGCAAAATTGCTTTCATCAACGAACACTCCGGCAAATCCGCCGCATTTGTCAGCGGCCCGAGCGAGATTAAGTTAAATCGCTGGAAAAGCCCAATCCGCATCAGGACTGAGTTTGGTCCGAGCGTTTCTATGGAGAGCCGTGAAGCTGATCGGCAAACCATTCAAAACTATGCCAAACGGCTGCAAAAAGCGACCGGGCACAACGTTCGAAGTGTAAATGGTGACGGGAACTTTCTTGTTTTCATAGCTGGTCAGGATGATGTGGCCTACGCTCAGAATAGGTTGAAATCACTTGTTCCGGGTATCCCTGACGACAGGTTGAATTTGCTGAGGACGCTGGACAGGCCGTTTTATTGTTTTGTCTTTACGTTTTCCGGCCAAGAGGACACCAATACCGTAATCCGTGCCGTAGCTTACATACGTGCAGAACTACCCAACCTGCTGCGTTTGAGCTGCATCCACGAGGAAATTGCGCAGGGACTTGGCCTTCCAAACGACAGCCCCGCAGCGCGGCCTTCGATTTTCAACGACGATGATGAGTTTGCGCTGCTGACCAGCCATGACGAAAAACTACTGACCATGCTTTACGATCCGCGACTTCAGCCCGGGGTGACGGCGGATGACGCCCGCCCCGTGGTGCGGATCATTGCACGCGAATTGATGGGCCAGCAGCTCTGAGCCCAAGGAAAGGAGACCCCAAATGGGTATTTTCGATTTTCTGACCGGAGAATTTATTGATGTCATTCACTGGGTCGACGACACCCGAGACACCATGGTCTGGCGGTTTGAGCGTGAGGGCCATGAAATCAAGTACGGCGCTAAGCTGACGGTGCGCGAAGGTCAGGCCGCCGTGTTCGTGCATGAAGGGCAGTTGGCGGATGTGTTCACGCCAGGTCTCTATATGCTTGAGACCAACAATATGCCGATCATGACGACCTTGCAGCACTGGGACCACGGCTTTCAGTCGCCCTTCAAGTCCGAGATCTATTTCGTCAACACAACCCGGTTCAATGACCTGAAATGGGGCACCAAGAACCCGATCATGCTGCGCGATCCGGAATTCGGCCCGACCCGTATTCGAGCATTTGGCACTTATACAGTTCGCGTGAAGGATGCGGCGAAATTCCTGATCGAGATCGTGGGCACCGACGGTGAATTCACGATGGATGAGATCAGCTTTCAGATCCGCAACATCATCGTGCAGGAATTCAGCCGAGTGATCGCCGGATCAGGCATTCCAGTTCTGGACATGGCCGCAAACACCGCCGATCTGGGCAAGCTGATTGCAGCCGAGGTTTCCCCAGTGCTGGATGGTTACGGTCTGGAGATGCCGGAATTCTACATTGAAAACATCTCTCTGCCGCCTGCTGTTGAAGCGGCATTGGATAAACGCACTTCAATGGGGTTGGCGGGCGATCTGGGTAAGTTCACCCAATATTCAGCAGCCGAGGCGATGACAGCCGCGGCCAACAACCCCGGTCAGGGCGGCGGCATGGGCGCCGGGCTTGGCATGGGCATGGGCATGGCCATGGCGCAACAGATGTCGAACATGGCAGCGGGTCAACCCAGCGGCCCGTGGGGCAGTTCCGCCCCCGCTGCGCCGCAACCGGCTGCGCATGCCGCACCGCCGCCTCCACCTCCGGTCGAACATGTGTGGCATATTGCGGTGGATGGACAGACCAGTGGGCCGTTCTCAAAAGCCAAGATGGGCCGTATGGCAACGGACGGAGAGATCACCCGCGACACCCACGTGTGGACCGCCGGTCAGGACGGTTGGAAAAAAGCAGAAGACGTGCAGGAACTGGCGCAACTGTTCACCATCCTGCCGCCGCCACCGCCCGGAGCCTAACCCGGTGAATGACGCCGATCGGATAACTCCATATTCCCAACGTGACATCGCGTGTGCGGTCAAGCTGTCCGCATTTCTGGGATGGGTGGGTGTTATTGGCGCGCCAGTTTTTTCTCATGAATATCGAAACGGCCTTGATCTGAACTCGCTGTCCCTTGTTTTCTGGTATGCATTGATTGGCCTGCCTATTTCTCTTTTCATTTGCTGGCTGTTCGTAAAACCGTTTATGCGCATCATGATGCGGCGCAACATTAGTTATGTCCGCGCAGCCTGTTGGGGCGCAGGAATCGGGTTCAGCCTTGTGACCGTTTCTGTTGCTTTTAGCCGTTACAGGGGCTGGCGGCAGTCACAGGATGCAAAGACCACGTCCGGCTATGGCGACGGCATTGGTACGATCGAAGTAAACGGTCTATTTACTGATTACGGTTGGTGGCGGCTTGCTCAAAACTCCTTTCAATTCATCCTGATCTGCATCCTCGCCGCGTTAATCGTGCGCTTGGTTATTGGCCCCGGAAAATGCGATCCGCCAATCGAGGCAAAGCAATGAGCGAAGAACACCGATTTCCCTGCGAGCAATGCGGTTCGGACTACCGGTTCAACCCCGGCGATGGCAGTCTGATCTGCGACCATTGCGGGCATTCCGAGGCAATTGGCGCTGGTCCTTGGGGCGGTGCCAGTCTCAAGGAACTGGATTTCGACGCTGCAATCGCGAAACGGCTGCCGGACAGCGAGATCGAGGAAACGCGTGTTCTGTCCTGCCCCAATTGCGCGGCTCAGGTCGAGTTCGATCCAACCACCCACGCTGCTGAGTGCCCGTTCTGCGCGACACCCGTGGTAACAGATACTGGCGTTAACCGACATATCAAACCACGCGGTGTGCTGCCCTTTGCGCTGGACGAGCGCACTGCGCACAAGGCGATGGGGGATTGGCTGGGTCGTCTCTGGTTCGCGCCCAACGGGTTGAAAGAATATGCCCGCAAAGGCCGCAAAATGCAGGGCATCTATGTGCCGTATTGGACCTTTGATGCGGACACCAAGTCCAGCTATCGCGGTGAGCGGGGAACTGTTTACTACGAAACCCGGACCGTCATGCGCGACGGAAAGCGTGTGCAACAGCAAGTTCCCAAGGTGCGGTGGTCTCCGAAATCCGGACGGGTCGCGCGGTTCTTTGACGATGTGTTGGTGCTGGCATCACAGTCTTTGCCCAAAAGCTACACCGATGCGCTGGAGCCCTGGGACCTGCCCGCACTGGAACCCTATCAACCGGAATACCTGGCCGGTTTCCGGGCCGAGGCCTACACCGTTGAACTGCAAGAGGGCTATAATGAGGCCCGTGCGTACATGGCGCGGGTGATCGAACGCGACGTGCGCTTTGATATTGGCGGAGACCGTCAGCGGATACACGCGATTGACACGGATGTACGTAATGTGACCTTCAAGCATATCCTGCTGCCGGTCTGGATGGCGGCCTACAAATACCGTGGGCAGACCTATCGCTTCGTCGTGAACGGACGCACGGGCCGCGTTCAGGGAGAGCGCCCTTGGTCCGCCATCAAGATCACCATTGCCGTTATTCTGGGCCTGCTTGCGGCGGCGGGTGTCGGGTATCTGATGGCAACCGGCCAACAATGATAGAGCTGTCGGCAAGCCCAGAAATCAGTCGATGTTAGCGCTTGAACTTCCCGCTGCGTGACGCCATCCTCCACGGCGTCGACGCCTAAGGGGAGAGGCCAGAGTGACACTATCCGATCTGAACCGGTTGCTGGCCTCGCGGTATTCCTGCCGGGCCTTTCGCCCCGATCCGGTGCCCAAGGATCAAATCGAACAAATCCTAACCAGCGCCGCGCGTGTGCCCAGCTGGTGCAACGCCCAACCTTGGCACGTCATTGTTACCAGCGGCAGCGAAACAGACCGGTTTCGCTCGGCGATGCAGGCCGAGGCTGCGACGGGCACACCCTGCCCGGACATACCCTTTCCAACCTCTTATTCCGGCGTATACCAAGATCGCCGCCGGACCTGTGGTTGGGCTTTGTATGAGGCTGTCGGGGTTGAGCGCGGCGACCGTTGTGCTTCGGCCCGGCAAATGATGCAGAATTTCTCTCTGTTCGGGGCGCCGCATTGCGCCATAGTAACAAGCCCGGTCGAGCTTGGCACCTATGGCGCGCTGGATTGTGGTGGGTTCATCACCGCCTTTTCGCTGGCCGCGCAAGCGCTTGGCGTTGCCGCGATCCCGCAGGCCGCACTGGCCACCTACAGCCCGTTCCTGCGCAGATATTTCGACATCCCGGAAGACCGGTTGATTTTATGCGCGATTTCCTTTGGCTATGCGGATACAGATCATCCAGCCAACGGCTTTCGCACCGACCGCGCCGACCTGAGTGAGATCGTAAACTGGGTCGGATAACAACCACACCAAGCGGAGAACGATTTTGCGCGCAGTCCTACAACGAGTTTCACGGGCCAATGTCTCGGTTGACGGTCAGGTAATCGGTCAGACCGGACCGGGGTTGATGATATTGGTCTGTGCCATGCAGGGCGATGATGAAGCCAAGGCAGATCAACTTGCCACCAAGGTCTCCAAGCTGCGTATCTTCAAGGATGACGCCGGTAAAATGAACCGGTCCGTGAAAGATATCGAAGGGTCCGCGCTGGTGATCAGCCAGTTCACGCTGGCCGCCGATACATCTCGCGGCAACAGGCCGGGGTTTTCCGAGGCCGCCGCACCGGATGTCGGCAAACACCTGTATGAGGTCTTTGCCCAGCGATTGCAGGCGCTTGGCGTGCCGGTAGAGACCGGACAATTCGGTGCTGATATGGCCGTGGAACTGGTCAATGACGGGCCCGTCACGATTTGGATGGAAAGCTGATGGACAGGAAAGAACAGGCAATTCGCATCTGGCAGGCCGGGGTCGACGCCGTAGGCGGCCACGCAGCGACCACCAAGGTTTTGCAGGATATCCCTGAGCCCGATCAGATACTAGCCGTCGGCAAACCCGCCGCAGCCATGGCCCGTGCGGCCCTTGAGCATTTCGGCCCGCGCCCAACATTGGTTGTCACCAAGGACGACCACGGCCGCGATCTGCCGGATTATGTCACAGTGATCGAGGCTTCGCACCCCGTTCCGGACGCGCGCAGTCTTCAGGGAGGTCAGGCCTTGCGCGAAGCGGTTGAGGCAATGAAGCCGGGCTCGCATCTGTTGTTGCTGGTTTCGGGCGGGGCGTCCTCGCTGGCCGAGGATTTGCTGCCGGGTAAGACACTGGATGATCTGGAACGGCTGAACAAAAAGCTGCTGTCCGAAGGGCTGGACATCACCACGATGAATGCGGAACGGCGCAAGCTGTCGCGGATCAAGGGAGGCGGGTTGCTGTCTCATTTCCAGGGTAACAGGGCGACCGTTTTGGCGATTTCGGATGTACCGGGCGATGATCTGAATGTTGTCGGGTCGGGCATCGGAGCGCTGCCGGGTACAGTTAATTTTGCGGTGACGACTCAGATCGTGGCCTCAAACGCCCATGCCCGCGCAGCCGCTGCTGAATTGGCAAAAGACGACGGCATTCCGGTACACGCCAACGAAGAATGCCTGCACGATGATTTCCTGAGAGTCGCCAAAACGCTGGGCGAACGCATCCGCACCATGCCCAAAGGGGTACTGATCTTCGGCGGTGAACCAACCGTCGTACTACCCGACAATCCGGGGCGCGGCGGGCGCAATCAGGCGCTGGCACTGGCACTCGCGCACGAGATTGCGGGGTACGACGGAATCACGGTGTTAGTCGGCGGCACCGACGGCACAGACGGGCCGACGCAAGCTGCCGGAGCTGTCGTCGACGGCACCACTTGGGGCGACGGCGCCGAGTTGGCGTTACAACAGGCAGACAGCGGCAGCTATTTGGATCGCGTAGGCGCCTTGCTGGTGACGGGTCCAACCGGAACAAACGTGATGGACTTGCTTGTCGCGATCCGCACATGATTTGACGGTTTTCGGACTGCCCGGGTTATAAAACACCCGGACAATATTTGAATGACGCCGCCCTCAAACGCGCTACGCAACATGCAAGACCTTTCCAACGTTGGCATTAGTATGCGCGATGATTGTCGCCGGTCGGCCCGCGTGTCTCGCCCCTCGGATGCACTGAAAACCTCCGCCCCCGCCATTTTTGGCATTCTGCTTTTTGAGAAACGCGACGACGTCTCGATATGGGGTGCGCTGGCCCCTTCGTGGCTCGCGGAACACGGCTGTGGTCGCATTCGTTTGGAATTGCGCGGCAATGACAGCAGCGAAGACCTGATAAGAAAAGTTTACACCCGCCAAGCGCTGGACAACAATTGGTGGCGCAGTGCGGTCTGGGAAAGGTTCGGCGCAATCAAGGCCATGAATAATGCCGCCGCAGGCAGGAAATCAGTCGGATTGGTATCGATTTGAGAACAGGAATGCCTTGCGAAATGCAGGAAGAAGAACCGACATTCCACCTCGTAGCAGAAATGAATGCCTTTGAAGGCGAATGCTTGCTATTAACAAAGCAGGTGGAGGATGCCGTTTCACGCGATCAAATAAAAATCATACGCCGGAATGGGGCAGACATTTACCCTTGCTCGGCTGACCGAAATGAGCCTACTTTGACTCATGCGTCAATAAAAAGTCCGCAAAGGACGAACAATCCAATCAACTGGGAGATCTTTGAATGAACGAACAACTCACTCACATGACCAAGCAGGTCACAGCGGGCAAGCTGACCCGCCGCGAATTCATGGGGAAGGCAGCGGCTTTGGGTGTCACCGCAGCGATGGCAAGCACCATTTTTGCAGATGCCGCGCGTGCGGCAGGCCCGATAAAAGGCGGTGATCTGAAGTTCGGTCTTCAGGGCGGTGAATCGACCAACTCGCTTGACCCAGCAACCTATGCAAGCTCGGTGCCATTCCAGAACGGCAAGCAATTTGGTGACCAGCTGGTAGAGGTTGCACCCGACGGCTCGATCGAACCTCGTCTGGCAGAAAGCGTAGAAGGCAGCGCGGATGCCAAAGTCTGGACCTTCAAACTGCGTCAGGGCGTCGAATTCCACAACGGCAAGACCATGACCAGTGAAGACGTGCTGAAGACCATGGAGCGCCACTCAAACGAAGATTCGAAGTCTGGTGCTCTGGGCATCATGAAAGGCATCGAGTCGATGAAGGCCGATGGCGACAACTTCCAGGTCACACTGACCGAGCCTAACGCCGACTTGCCTTACTTGATGGCAGACTACCACCTGATCATTCAGCCAGACGGCGGCATGGAAAATCCAGGTGCAGGCATCGGCACTGGACCATACAAGGTAGAAGTGGATGAGCCCGGTGTACGTCACCTGTACACGAAGTTTGAAAACCACTGGAACCCTGACTTCGGAAATTTCGACAGCGTTGAAGTAATTGTCATCAACGATGCGACGGCCAGAACGGCTGCTCTGCAGGGTGGGCAGGTTCACGCGATCAACCGCGTTGAGCCGAAGGTTGCTGACTTGCTGGGTCGCGCACCGAATCTGACCGTACATTCGACGGCGGGACGCGGGCACTATGTGTTCATCATGCATTGCGACACCGCGCCGTTCGACAACAACGAACTGCGTCTGGCACTGAAACACGCCATTGACCGTCAGGACTTGGTCGACAAGGTTCTGCGCGGGTATGGCACAGTTGGCAACGATATGCCTGTTAATGCAGCATACCCGCTGTTTGATGGATCAATTCCTCAGCGCGAGTTCAGCCTTGAGAAAGCGGCTGAGCATTACAAGAAGTCGGGCCATGACGGTTCGCCGATCATCTTGCGCGTTGCAGATGGCGCCTTCCCAGGTGCCGTGGATGCTGCGGCGCTGTTCCAGCAAACCGCTGCACAGGCAGGTATCCCGCTGGAAATCAAGCGCGAGCCCAACGATGGCTACTGGTCCGAAGTCTGGAACGTGCAGCCCTTCTGCGCCTCGTATTGGGGTGGCCGTCCAGTGCAGGATCAGATGTACTCAACCGCTTATCTGTCTAGTGCTGATTGGAACGATACCCGTTTCAAGGTTCCAGAATTCGACGAGATGTTGTTTGCAGCCCGCGCCGAGTTGGACAACGACAAGCGCAAGGACATATACAGCAAGATGGGCATGATGGTCCGTGACCAAGGCGGCCTGATCTGCCCAATGTTCAATGACTTTGTCGAAGGCGTCACTAATCAGCTGGAAGGTTGGGAAAACGATCCGACCCAAGAGATGATGAATGGCAACATGTCCCGCAAGATGTGGTTCTCCTGATAGGGCCCACGGATAATGCATCCTATCATTAAACTGGTTTCCCAGCGCCTTGCGCTGGGATTCCTGCTTCTCTTCGGTGCATCGGCTCTGATATTCGGCCTCACCGAAGCCCTTCCTGGGGACGCTGCGCAAGCGGTCCTAGGCCAAGCTGCAACCCCCGAGGCGCTGGCAAACCTGCGCGAGGAAATGGGCCTCAACCGCCCCGCCCTGACCCGTTATTTCGAATGGCTGGGCGGCATTGTTCAAGGTGATCTTGGACAATCCCTGACCAATAAACTGGATATCGCCGAGTCGATCGGCAGTCGTCTGGGCAACACGCTGTTTCTGGCCTTCTGGGCCGCTGTTGTTTCCGTACCGCTAGCTATCTTTTTGGGCCTGTTGGCCGTGCGTTATCGTAACCGTTGGCCGGACAAGCTGATTTCGGCGGTTACCCTTACAACCATCTCGATCCCCGAGTTTCTGATCGGTTATGTGCTGGTCTATTTCGTGGCCGTTAAGCTAGGGTTGTTCTCGCCCCTGGCGATGATCAACGACAGCATGTCCTTTTGGCAAAAGCTGAATTCGATCGCTCTGCCCGTTATCGTTCTGACGTTGGTTGTTCTGGCGCATATGATGCGCATGACCCGCGCCGCGATCCTGAACGTGATGCAGTCTGCTTACGTCGAAACCGCAGAGCTGAAGGGTCTGAGCAATTTTCAAGTTATCTACCGCCACGCGTTTCCGAACGCCGTCGCGCCCATCGTCAACGTGGTGATGCTGAACCTGGCCTATCTGGTTGTCGGCGTCGTCGTGGTTGAGGTGGTGTTCGTCTATCCCGGCATGGGGCAGTACCTTGTGGACCACGTGACCAAGCGTGACGTTCCGGTGGTTCTGGCCTGCGGCGTCATCTTTGCCGCGATCTATATCGGGCTGAACATGATTGCAGACATTGTTGCCATTCTGGCCAACCCAAGGCTGAGGCATCCGAAATGAAGAACATCCCTATTTCTGCAATGATCGGGCTGGCCTTCACAGCCCTGTACTTCATCATCGCCCTCCTTGCCCCTCTGCTGGCCCCTTACGGTATGGCCGAGGTCGTGGGCGACGTATGGGAGCCGTCCAGCTCACAATTCTGGCTGGGTACTGACAACATCGGCCGTGACCTTCTCAGCCGGATGATCTATGGCGGGCGCACGACGATCTTTATCGCCACGGTGGCCACGATCCTTAGCTTCGTGACCGGCTCGATCCTTGGTTTTCTGGCCGCGGTGCTGGGTGGCTGGGCTGATCAGGTCATGTCGCGCATGGTGGATCTGATCATGTCGATCCCGACACTGATCTTTGCGCTGGTGGTTCTGGCCATGGTGCCGGTGACCATACCTGTTTTGATCCTCGTCATGGGCCTACTAGACTCAACACGCGTCTATCGTCTGGCCCGCGCCGTCGCCGTGGATATCGCGGTGATGGATTATGTCGAAGCCGCGCGCCTGCGTGGTGAAGGTCAAGCCTGGGTCATCTTCCGTGAGATCCTGCCCAACGCTCTGTCGCCACTGGTTGCAGAATTGGGTCTGCGGTTCATCTTCATGGTTCTGTTTGTCTCGACCCTGTCGTTCCTGGGTCTGGGCGTGCAGCCGCCGCTGGCGGACTGGGGCGGCATCGTGAAAGAAAACAAGGACGGCATCGTCTATGGCATCGGCGCGGCGCTTTACCCTGCTGTCGCCATCGCAACGCTGGCGATCTCGGTCAACCTCGTGGCTGACTGGGTCCTGAACCGTACCACATCGCTGAAAGGAGGCCGGGGATGACAGAAGCCCTTCTCAAGGTCCGCGACCTCAAAATTGGCGCGACCGTTTATCCGCCGGGTGAAAAACCCCATGACATCGAAATCGTGCACGGGGTCAGCTTTGACCTCGCGCCCGGCAAGGTGCTGGGGCTGATCGGTGAATCCGGCGCTGGTAAATCGACCATTGGACTGGCCTCAATGGCCTATGGCCGCGGCGGCGTGGAAATCACCGGTGGTGAGGTTTGGGTCAACGGGCGCGATATCCTCAAGACATCGCATGGCGATATCCGCAAGCTGCGCGGGGGTGAGGTCACGTATGTGTCCCAGTCCGCCGCGGCGTCCTTCAACCCTGCCAAAAAGATCATGGATCAGGTGGTCGAGGCTGCGGTGGAACAGAAAAAGTTCAGCCGTAAAGAGGCCGAAGGTCGTGCCCGGGAACTGTTCGCCAAGCTGGGCCTGCCCGATCCTGATAATATTGGCGAGCGCTATCCGCACCAGGTTTCAGGTGGTCAGCTGCAGCGTTGCATGACCGCGCTGGCGCTCTGCCCCGAGCCTGATCTGGTGGTGTTCGATGAACCCACCACGGCGCTGGACGTGACAACTCAGATCGACGTTCTGATGGCGATCAAGGAGGCCATTGCAGACACTGGCGTTGCCGCGCTTTACATCACCCACGACCTTGCGGTTGTGGCGCAGGTCAGCGACGACATCATGGTGCTGCGGATGGGCAATACGGTCGAGTATGGCAATACCGACCAGATCATCAACAACCCTCAGGAAGAGTATACCAAGGCTCTGGTCTCGGTCCGCTCGATCGAGCACGAAGAGAAAAAGCCCACACCCGAAGCGGTGCTAAGCGTCGACGGCATCACCGCACGCTACAAGGGTTTGAATTTCGACGTGCTGCACAATGTCAATGTCGAACTCCACCCGGGGCAGACGCTGGCAGTTGTGGGCGAATCCGGTTCGGGCAAATCAACGCTGGCGCGGGTTATTACCGGCCTGCTGCCGCCGCGCGATGGTGAGATCACCTTTGCCGGGCGCAAGCTCAGTGGCGACCTGAAGGGCCGCACCCGCGAGGACCTGCGCGAGTTGCAGATGATCTATCAGATGGCCGACGTGGCGATGAACCCACGCCAGACCGTCGGTACGATTATCGGGCGCCCGCTGGAGTTCTACTTCAACATGCGCGGCGCGGAAAAACGCAAGCGGATCATCGAACTGCTGGATGAGATCGAACTGGGCGAAAAGTTCATGGATCGCTATCCGGCCGAGCTGTCTGGTGGTCAGAAACAGCGTGTCTGTATCGCGCGGTCGCTGGCGGCCAAGCCCAAGATGATCATCTGTGATGAGGTCACATCAGCGCTCGACCCGCTGGTGGCGGATGGCATCCTCAAGCTTTTGCTCGACCTGCAAAAGATCGAGGACGTGGCCTATCTGTTCATCACCCACGATCTGGCGACGGTTCGTGCGATCAGCGACAGCATCGCGGTGATGTATCAGGGCCGCGTGGTTCGTTATGGCCCGAAATCGCAGGTGCTCAGCCCGCCGTTCGACGACTATACCGACCTGCTGCTCAGCTCGGTGCCCGAGATGCATCTGGGCTGGCTGGAAGAAGTTGTCGCCCATCGCAAGATGGAGAGCGCGGGGAACTGACCCGGACCACGACAGGTTGAATAAACTGAAAATCCCGGCGCTTTGTCTGATGACAGGTGTCGGGATTTTGCTATTGGGGGCGGGAACAGGCAGCCCCAAGGCAACGAATCCCCTAGGGTCGCCTGAAGGACTTTAAGAAAGGGTCAGGGAATGGACCGAAAACTCCTCCTCATCATTCTGGACGGTGTTCCATGGCGCAATTTTCGCCGCCTGTTCGGCAATCTGGAAGGCTGGGTCGACAGTGGCGAGGCGCAGGTTTGGAAGCATCGCGCCGTGCTGCCATCGATCTCGGCCAGTTGCTATGCCTCAATCCACACCGGCGTCACACCGCAGGAACATGGCTGCACCGGCAACGGCAACGTCTTCCGCCTAAGCCACAAGGATGTCTTCAGCCAGGTCCGCGAAGTGGGCGGCGTGACCGGGGCGGTGACCCACAGCTTTTGGTCGCAGTTCTTCAACCGTCACCCATTCGACTATGTCCGCGACGTCGAATATGACGAGCCCGAGAGCAATACGATCAACCATGGCCGGTTCCACTCGATGACCGGTTACAGCAAAGTAAATCAGATGACGCCGTCGGACGTTGATCTGTTTGGCACGCTGACCAATCTGTGCCTGCGCTTTGGGCTGGATTACGGCGTCCTGCACACTTGCACGCTGGACAGTATGGGTCACCGGTTTCATCACGACTGCGAGGAAATGGACCACGCCTGTTTCGTCATGGACGAAATGCTGGCTCCTTTCATCCCGCGCTGGCGGCAACTGGGGTATGAGGTCATCGTGACCGCCGACCACGGTCAGGACGAACGCGGCCATCACGGCGGGCGCGGGCCGTTGCAACAGGATACAGCACTGTATTATTTCGGCGATGCCAAAGGCCCCGAGGCTGATACCGTGATCGACCAGCTGCAACTGGCACCCACGATCCTGAACCGCATGGGCGCACCGATCGCCGAGACGATGAAAGCCAAGCCGTTCCTGAAGTAATCAGTCGTAGGGCCAGATCTTCTGGCCCAACGCCTCGATGGCGACAGATATCCGCTCAAAACTGTCTGCGGCGCGTTTTACCGAGGTGCGCGCCCGCAGATACCCATGCACGAGGCCGGGCTCATTCACCCAATGCGCGCGCCCGCCCGCTTCGGCGATCTTGTTGCAATAAGCCGGGCCGTCGTCGCGCAGTGGGTCGCAATCCGCGGTGACCACCACAGTAGGCGGCAGATCCGAGAAATCGCCATCTTGCAGCGGCGCAAACGTGGGGTCGTTCTTGGGTGCGGGTCCGCCACAGCGCACTTTCTCGTAGAACCGGATTTCTTCCAGCGTCAAAAGCGGTGCCTGAGCATGTTCAACGTATGACCCTGCTGATGTCTCTCCGCCCAGACCGGGATAGATGAGGACCTGCCCCAGCACCCCTTCAAGCTGTCCCCGTGCATGCTGCGCCACGGCGGCGGCCAGATTGCCGCCCGCGCTGTCACCGGCCAGAATCAACGGGTCGCCGAATTCCTGCGCCACCCAGTTCGTGGCAGTCCAACTGTCCTGAAACTGCGCCGGATGTACATGTTCGGGGCACAGTCGGTAATCCACGGCCACAACCCGATACCCCGTCTGAACGCACAGTTCGGCACAGACATCGTCATGACTGTCCAGCCCACCGACGACAAAACCGCCGCCATGAAAATAGACGACGGTTCTTGTGGGCTCACCAGCGGTATAAACCCGGACAGGCACGCCATTGGCGGACCTGTCCTGCACATCCAGACCTGCAGGCCGGGGTTGGCGAAAGTCCTGACACATCTTGTTGTAGACGCGGCGCTGATCTTCGATCGAAAGGTCAACCGTGTCATCAGGATAGCTTTCAGCCGTTCGTCTTATGAACGCCCATGTTTCTTCATCGATCAGACGTTCATAATCCATTGTCCCTCCCGGTCAGGCAGCCCATTCCCATGGCCGGGTGAACGATCCCAGCACCTTACCGACATCGTCGTCCGAGCAGCCGTTCGCGTCAAGCTGCGCGACAAGCCCGCGCTTTTTGTCGTCAATCACGGATACGACGCGCGCATCCAGCCCGGCCTCTTCCAACGCGCCGTTATAGATGCGAGTGATCGCCTGCTTGCGCAGTTCGGGTTTAAAGACCTTACCCACGGCGGTTTTCGGCAACTCGTCCAGAATGGTCATATGCTTGGGTCTTGCCGCACGTTCGTGGACATGCACGCCGCAGTATTCCATCAATTCGTTCTCGGTCACACTGGCCCCGTCGACCAGTTCGACAAAGGCGCAGGGCACCTCGCCCGAGTGCGCGTCGGGCTGACCAATAGCGCCGGCAAAGGCGACGGCGTCGTGGCCCAGCAAAGCCTCTTCGATTTCGGCCGGGTCGATATTGTGGCCGCCACGAATGATCAGGTCCTTGGCGCGGCCGGTGATCCACAGATAGCCATCCTCGTCAAACCGACCCAGATCACCTGTGCGCAGGTACTTGTCGAAATGGTACAGATCAACATTCTTGTCCGCCTCGGTATAGGTGTTGCCCGCATAGACACCAGGGTTTGAGATACAGATCTCGCCGATCTCATCCGCGCCGCATTCCTTGGGGCCGTCCGGCCCGTCCTGCAGGATTTTCACATCCGTATAGGGGAATGGAATCCCGATCGATCCGATTTTCTTTTCGCCATCCACCGGGTTGCACGACACCAGACAGGTCGCTTCGGTCAGGCCATAACCTTCGACGATGGTCACACCCGTCGCTTCTTCGAACCGGCGGAACAGTTCGACCGGCAACGGGGCCGAGCCCGAAAACGCGGTTTTCACGCTTGAGATATCGGCATCCACCGGGCGTTGCATCTTGGCGGCAATCGCGGTGGGGACAGTGATGATGAAACTGACCTTCCAGCGTTCGATCAGCTTCCAGAAATTGTCGAACACTCCATCGCCCCGATACCCGGCAGGGGTTGGGAAGACCACATGCGCGCCCGAGGACACTGCGGCCATAACAATCACATGCACAGCGAAAACGTGGAACATCGGCAACGGGCACATGATCACGTCTTCGTCCGAGAACAACAGCGTGTTTCCAAGCCAGCCATTATAGATCAGGCCCGAGTATTTATGCTGCGCCACCTTGGGCATACCGGTGGTTCCGCCGGTGTGGAAATAGCAGGCCACGCGGTCTTCTTTACTGTCCTCAAAGGTCAGCGTCGTGGGCTGTTTGGCTAGCTCTTGATTGAAATTCTTATAATCAGCATGCGCAAGATGTTCCTTGTCGCCCATCTTGGGTCGCAGGAACGGCACCAGCCAGGATTTCGGCGGCGTCAAATAGCGGTTGAGGTCGATCTCAAGAATAGTTTTGACGTTGGGCGCGTGGCGCACGGCCTCTTCGACCTTTTGGGCCACATCGGCCTTAGGGAAGGATTTCAGCGTGACCACGACCTTGGCACCGGTTTCGCGCAGGATCGCGGCAATCTGTTCGGGCTCCAGCAACGGGTTGATCGGGTTCACGATCCCTGCAACAGCGCCACCCATCATGGTGATCAGGGTCTCGTTACTGTTGGGCAGCACATAGGCCACCACATCCTTTTCGCCGATCCCCAGCGAGCGGAACAGGTTGGCAGCCTGATTAACCTTACCCAGCAGTTCAGACCAGGTCAGGGTTTCGGCCTTGTCGGTCGGCCCGGACAAAAGCTGAAAGCTGATTGCATTGCTGTTGGGGAACTTGCTTGCCGTGCGTGACAGCAACTGGTGGAAGGTGACCGGAACATCGCGGTCCTCCCACGGCATTTCCTGCTCCATCCTTGCCTTGTCTTCCAAACCCACAAAGGCCATGTGACTCCTCCCTTATCTCTCCCGTGTCCCGCACGGGTTTTGTATCCACCGCCAAGATGGAAGCAAAACCGTGCATGATCAAGAAAGGGCTTAGCTGTGAAGCCCGGAAAGAGGTAGAATTACGCTGCGGAGCGAACTGCCCTGCCCCGGCGTCACTTTATTCTGCCGCCATACCGTCAGTGAACTGCAGACGCGCCAATCTGGCATACAGGCCGTCCTGTGCCACCAGATCGTCATGGGTGCCTTGCGCCACGATACGGCCGGCCTCCATCACCACGATCCGATCAGCCTTTTTGACGGTTGCCAGCCGGTGCGCCACGATCAGCGTGGTGCGTCCGGCGCGCATCTGATCGACGGCGCCTTGAACCGCACGCTCGCTTTCGGCGTCCAGCGCCGAGGTCGCCTCGTCCAACAGCAGTACAGGCGCGTCCCGCAGGATCGCGCGAGCGATGGCGATACGTTGCTTTTGCCCGCCAGACAGCATCACACCCCGTTCACCAACAAAACTGTCGTAACCTTCGGGCAAAGCCGAAATGAAATCGTGTGCGGCGGCCGCACGGGCGGCGGCCTCAACCTCGGCATCGGTGGCGTCCAGACGACCAAACCGGATGTTTTCACGCGCCGAAGAGGCAAAGATGATAGGGTCCTGCGGCACCAGCGCCATGTGACGGCGGAACTCGGCCCGGTCGATGTCACGCAGATCCACGCCGTCCAGGCTGACCTGCCCCGAGACCGGATCATAGAACCGCTGGATCATCTGTATGACGGTTGTCTTGCCCGCCCCTGAGGGGCCGACGAATGCCACCGTCTCGCCGGGGTTAACCTGCAATGACAGATGTTCCAGCGTGACAACATCGGGGCGTGACGGATAGCGGAAGGTCACATCGTCAAAGCGAATCTCACCCCGCACCGGTACAGGCAGCGTTTTGGGATTGGTCGGATCGGTGACGGTGTCCTGTGCATTCAGCAGCTCCACCAGCCGTTCGGTTGCTCCTGCAGCGCGCTGCAACTCGCTCCAAATTTCGGACAGGGCTGCTACGGACCCGGCCATGATGATCGAATAGATCACGAACTGGATCAGAACGCCTTCGGTCATCACGCCGTTGCGAACGTCATTTGCGCCCATCCACAACACGCCGACAATGCCCGAAAACACCAGAAAGATGACGATCACAGTCAGAACCGCGCGCGTCTGAATGCGGCGCAGCGAGACGACGTAAGACGTTTCGGTCATATCCGCGAATTGCTTGCGGCTGGCCTGTTCATGAGTAAAGGCCTGCACAGTTTGCACCGCGCTCAGCGCCTCACCCGCGTTACCGGATGAGGCTGCGATCCAGTCCTGATTTTCGCGGCTGATCACCCGCAGGCGGCGCCCCAGCACCAGAATCGGCACCACCACCACCGGGATCAATAACAAAACCAAACCCGTCAGCTTGGCCGATGTCAGTAACATCAACACCAGCCCGCCGAAGAACAACAACATGTTGCGCAGCGCGATGGACACAGACGAGCCAAGCACTGACTGGATCAGCGTCGTGTCGGTGGTTATCCGGCTCAGGACCTCGCCGGTCATGATACGTTCGTAGAACTCGGGGCTCATGCCGATGACGCGGTCGAACACGGCCTCACGGATATCGGCGACCACCCTTTCGCCCAGCCGGGTCACCAGCGCATAGCGCAGACCAGTGCCCACGGCCAGAATCCCGGCGATGCCTAGTGCTGCCAGAAAGTACCACTCTAGCAACTCACCATCTTCGATGCGGAAATTGTCGACCACACGGCGCACGGCAAGTGGCAGCGCAAGGGTCATGCTTGCCGTCAGCACCAACGCTAGTGTCGCCCCGGCCATCAACATCCGATAGGGGCGCATGAAGGGCCACAACGACGCCAGAACGCCAATTTTCTTGGACCGGGCGCGCTCTTCACTGGCGCCGGGTGCGGGTTGTTGTGCTGGACTGGCTGGGGCGGTTCTTGCCATGCGTGGCCCTTAGTTAAAATTCGCAATCAGGTGGTCGCTTCTTGGCGGCAGCAGACGGCGGGGTCAAGCAGCGCGTCACCAATTCACGGCCTGTAAGGGCCATTTGACGCAGAATTTCGGGGCTGATTTGGAGCGGGCGGCGGGAATCGAACCCGCTTCATCAGCTTGGAAGGCTGAGGTAATAGCCAGTATACGACGCCCGCTCAGCGCAGGTCGGTTTAAGGGATGCGTCTGGTGTCGTCAAGCGCCGTTCGGCGCAGGAAATCAATTTCTGTAATCGCTTTCTAATGCAGGAGACAGACGCCCTTGCCTCAACCCTGTGAACATAACCAAGAACAGGATTCGAGGTCTGAGGAAATCCGGATCATCGACTCAGCACGCAGCGGTTGCGCAACCGGCTGACCGATCAGAAACGCCGGATAGGTCGTGGCTGCAGCCAGTGCCTCCTGAAGCGGCACGCCAGCGCGTGTGACCAAAATGCGGATCGCAGTGGTCAGGTCCAAATCTGCCCCAGCCAGCGTTCCGTCCTCAAGCGTCAGGCGTCCATCCGTCCGCGTGATCCGGCGACCCTCCAGCTCGAACGCTGCCTGATCCGTACCCGCAACAGCCATCGCATCGCTGACCAAAAAGATCTGGCCGGGCGCTGTTTTGGCAGCCCAGGCCGCGCGGATCACCTCGGGGTGGACATGGATACCATCGGCAATCACCCCCGCCGACAGCTCGCCGGTTGCCAGTGCGGCACCCACCAGGCCGGGTTCGCGGCTGCCCAACTGGCTCATGGCGTTGAAAAGGTGTGTGACACAGCGCGCGCCCGCTGCGGCATAACGCTGACACGTCTGAAAATCTGCATTGCTATGTCCTAGCGACACCAGAATCCCGGCGTTCGACAAAGCTTTCACCTGCTGTTGTGACACGGATTCGGGCGCAAGGGTCACCTTAAGACAAGGCAATTGCTCTGCCGCCGCTATCAGCATGGTCAGGTCCGCGTCCTCCATCGAGCGGATCAGCGCCCCGTCATGCGCCCCCTTTCGCGCCACCGACAGGTGTGGCCCTTCAAGATGCAGCCCGGCCACACCTGGAACCCCCGCGCGAACCGCCTCTACCGCGGCTGAAACGGCGACTTCGGTTTTCTCGGGCGTGTCGGTGATCAGTGTCGGCAGCAAAGACGCCACACCCAGACGGCGATGCGCTTCGGCGATCTGCCGGATCGTATCAACCGAGGGGTCGTCGTTGAACATCACGCCGCCGCCGCCGTTCACCTGCAGGTCGACGAAGCCGGGGCACAAGATATCACCGTTCAGGTCGATGACCTGCCCTTCGATCTCTGCGGTCTCCTCAGCCGCAAGCGCGGCAAGGGCGCCGTTGCGAAAGGTCATGGCCTGACCAAAATGCAGGCGCTCACCATCGAACAGGGCACCGTTGCGAAATGTTATGGAGTCCGAGGTCATACCGTCTCTGTCACCTTTCTCAAATGGCGTGGAGTGTCTGGGTCGATCCCGCGCGCCTGCGCCACGGCTTCGACCATGCTGTAAAACGAAGTGATCGTGGCAATGGGGTCAGTCAACCAGTGATCGGTGCGGGTTACCGGCAGGCTGTGCGCCTTGGTGACCTTGCCCGTGGCCGCGAAAACAGCCGCACCTTTGCCTGCCAACGCATCAGCCGCCTCGGCTGTCGTTTGCTCGGCGGCGTCTGCGGCTGCAAAAACGATGGCAGGGAACCCCTGTTCAACGATTGAGACCGGACCATGCAGAACCTCGGCCGCCGAATAGCTTTCGGCGTGAATCTGGCAGGTTTCCTTGATTTTCAGAGCAGCCTCATTGGACATCGCAAAGGACGGACCGCGGCCCAGCGTGAACAGTGACCGGCCGGTGATTGCGTCAGCCGCCGCCGCCCAATCGCTTTGCGCGGCCTGCCCCAGATGATCAGGCAAGGATCGGATCGCGGCCGTCAAATCACCATCCCCCTTGATTTCAGCCAATAACCACAACCCCGCCACAAGCGAGGTGACAAAGGTTTTGGTCGCAGCGACACTCAGTTCCGGCCCTGCGTGCAGGGGCAAGACCGCATCCGTCACTTCGGCAAGGCGCGAGGCCGTGTTGTTGGTGATCGCAACCGTCACCCCGCCCGAAGATTTCAGCGTTCGGGTCATCCCTACAATGTCTGGACTTTGGCCCGACTGCGACACCGAAAGGCACACCGCCCCAGCCGCACGCAGTTCAGCCCCATAGATCGAACTGACCGACGGCCCGACCGAGGCCACAGGCAGGTTCAGCAACAATTCGGCAGCGTATTTCAGATAGGCGCAAGCATGGTCCGACGACCCTCGCGCCACTGTGATCAGAAACCGCGGGTCGGCCTCTTTCACCCGCCTTGCCGCATCCTGAATATTGGCGGCACCCTGGCTTAGCAATCGGTCAACGGCGTCGGGGATTTCCAAAACCTCCTGACGCATTTTCGAACTGTGTTCTGACATGCTTACTTGCCTTTCCGGCTACAGCCGCAACTCGGCGACAAAGTCATAGGTGTCGCCTCGATAGAGGGATCGGGTCAGTTCCGCGACCCGTCCGTTTTTTAGAAATGAAACGCGTTCGATGTTCAGCCCGGCGGCCCCTTCGGGCACCTCCAGCAACTCGGCCTCTCGCGCCGCAAGGTTAAGGGCCGATATCTTCTGTACCGCGCGCACTGGTCGTCGCCCCAGACCGTCTAGCACCTCGTAGAGTGAGGCGGTCACCTCGATCGGGTTTGGCAGGATGTCCAGCGGCAGCGCAGCACGTTCCAGCGCAAGCGGGCGGCCATTAGCTTCGCGCAGGCGATAGATGCGGGAAATCTGTTCGCCTTCTTTCAGGCTCAGGGCTTGGACCTCTTCGGGGGTTGGTGCAAAAACACCGCGCTCCAACCATTTCGAGGTGGTCTGCATACCGCGGCTCGACATGTCCTCGGTGAACGAAGTCAAATGAGTCAGCGATTGTTCGACTCGCGCCACACGCTCGCGAATGAACGAGCCTGACCCCTGACGTTGTTCGATCACACCTTCCTGCACCAGTTCCTGAATCGCTTTTCGAACGGTGACACGTGACAAGTCAGTGATTTCAACCAGCTCACGTTCCGACGGCAGCGAGGAATTCGGAGGCAACACGCCGGTGTCGATCCCCTCTTGCAGCCTATGCCTTAGCTGAACATAACGCGGCCCTTTGTCCGGGCTCAGCCACAAATCGGCGCGCAGGAAGTCAGAGATGCTCATGTCGGATCTCCTTCGCAAGGGCCAATGCCCCGGTCAGCGGCTCACCCAGCGGCGGGCGAATGACCGATTGCATGTCATCAGGTAAATAGTGTGCATATTGTCCCGCAATCCCACCGGTCAAGCAGATCGTCTGACCCGCCTGCCAACCCAACTGTTTGGCGGTATCCGCGATATAGTCTGCCCCAGCTCGCAGAATATGAATGGCAACAGCATCGCCCTTTTTCGCAGCGGACGTCACTGTAGGTGCGAGCGCCCCGAATTGTGCGGGCGTGGCCGTTCCAGCAAAGCGAACAATGCCAGCCGGGCCTTGAAGGTCACTCAACAGCTTTTGCGTCAGACCGCTTTCGGTTTGCGTGCCATCATATGCACGCAGCGTCTCGGCCAAGGCTCTACGCCCAACCCACAGGGCCGAGGCCTCATCCCCCAGAATCGATCCCCAACCGCCGGCAAAGCGCATCGCGCCGTCCGCCTGCACTGCAAGAAAAGACCCGGTGCCGCAATGCGCGATCAAACCGTCCTGCGCGCCCAATGCCCCCCGCACGGCGGCGGGCCGGTCATCTTCGACCCGCGCGCGGGTCAGGCCCAGCGCATCCCGCAACCGCCCTGCGATCGCAGCATCGGTAACGCCCGCCAACCCCACAAAAGCAGGCAAGTCGAGCATATCCCCTATGGTCACCTCGATCTGACGCGACAATTGATCCAGCCCGACCCGAATCTGCGCCAGCGCGCTGTCAAAATCGGTCGAAACATTGGCTGCTCCAGTCTCGACACTATGGACCACACCCCCGATTTCACAGGCGGCACGGCATCGCGTTCCCCCGCCATCAACGGCCAACACAGCATTTTCTCGAGACTCACTCATGACAATACCATTATAATACCTTTCAGCGATAGAAAAGGCCAAATTCAGCACTGAGTGGACACGTCGCCACCTAAACTGATGAATTTTCCCGACAAGTCTCAGTCAGAAATAAAATTCTAGACAAGTGGTATTAGATAGGTATTGTATTAGGGAAACGTGGGAGGATTCTCTTGACGCTGCCGTCAACCGAACAGTTACACCCTGATGCCGCGCGCCTGTCACCAGGCGATCTGGCCACTTCAGCTCGCGCGTTGGCCGAAGGTCAGATCAAAGCTGCCGCAGCCGTTCGCGACGCCGAGGACAACATCGTCCGGGGCGCCAAGGCCATGGCGGAAACCATTCGCGCAGAGGGTGTTTTGCATTTTGTGGCCGCCGGGTCGTCTGGCCTGATGGCCGCAGCCGACGCGCAAGAGCTGGGCGGCACATTCTCGATCCCCCCTGCCCGTCTGCGCATACACATGGCAGGGGGCCTGCCCACCGGAGTCGAAATGCCAGGTGGGGCCGAGGATGCGACCGAAGGGTTGGAGCTGGCCTTGGACAGCTTACAAGCCAAAGACACGGTGATTGCAGTTTCGGCCAGCGGCTCCACGCCCTACACCGTGGCTGCCATGAACATCGCCCGCGCCAAAGGCGCAACTGTAATCAGTATCGCCAATAACGGCGGCAGCCCCTTGCTGCTGGGCGCTGACATTCCCATCCTTTTGGCCACGCCGCCCGAGCTGATCTCGGGGTCCACACGCATGGGTGCTGGAACAGCGCAGAAGATTGCGCTGAATATGCTGTCTTCGCTTATGGCGGTTGAGCTTGGCCATGTGCATGGCGGCATGATGGTCAATCTGCGTGCCGACAACGACAAATTGCGGGGCCGCGCCGCCGGGATCGTCGCCCGCATCGCCGAAGTGGATACAGAAACAGCGCAAAACGCACTGAACGTTGCGCATGGCGACGTAAAACCCGCCATTCTGATTGCCGCACAAGACCTGTCGCTGGCGCAAGCGGATGCTCGCTTGCGAACCACGAACGGAGTTCTGACCGCTGCATTGGCCAAGGATTAACAACTAAATAACGGGAGAGAGAGATGAAGCATAAAAGCCTGAAGCTGGCCTTACTGGGGACAACCCTGATGGCCACAACTGCCTATGCCGAAGACGTAACCCTGACCATCGAAAGCTGGCGCAATGATGACCTGACCCTGTGGCAGGACCAGATCATTCCCGCGTTCGAGGCCCAGCACCCTGGAATCAAGATTGATTTCACCCCGTCAGCACCGGCAGAGTATAACGCCGTTTTGAACTCGAAACTGGATGCGGGTTCAGCCGGTGACCTGATCACCTGCCGCCCCTTTGACGCCTCTTTGGCGCTGTATGATGCAGGACACCTGACCGATCTATCCGGGGTCGATGCGATGAGCAACTTCTCGGACGTGGCGAAATCAGCCTGGCAGACGGATGATGGCGCAGTCACATTCTGCGTTCCGATGGCTTCGGTGATTCATGGCTTTATTTACAACAAGGACGCATTTGATGAGCTTGGGATCGAGGTTCCAACGACCGAGGATGAGTTCTTTGCCGCGCTCGACAAGATCCGGGAAGATGGCACCTATATTCCGATGGCGATGGGCACCAACGACCAGTGGGAAGCCGCCACAATGGGTTACAACAACATCGGCCCTAACTATTGGAAGGGTGAGGAAGGCCGGCAGGCCCTGATCGCAGGTGAGCAGAAGCTTACTGATGAGGCCTGGACAGCACCTTATGCCACATTGGCACGTTGGGGTGAGTATCTGGGCGACGGGTATGAGGCACAGACCTATCCCGACAGTCAGAACATCTTCACACTGGGTCGGGCGGCGATCTATCCCGCTGGCTCATGGGAAATCTCGGGCTTCAACACACTGGCCGATTTTGAGATGGGGGCATTCAAGCCGCCAGTCCGTAACGCTGGAGACACCTGCTATATTTCGGACCACACCGATATTGGCATCGGCATGAACGCCGCAACTGAACATCCCGAGGCCGCCGAGACATTCTTGGCCTGGGTCGCAAGCCCGGAATTTGCAGAAATTTTCGGCAATGCCCTGCCCGGTTTCTTCCCACTGTCTAACACGCCTGTCGAATTGCAAGATCCACTGGCCAAGGAAATCGTAGGCTGGCGCGACGAGTGTGAATCGACCATCCGCTCGACCTATCAAATCCTGTCGCGCGGCACACCGAACCTTGAAAATGAAACCTGGGGCGCGTCGGTTGCCGCCATCAAAGGCGCCAAATCCCCCGAGGATCTGGGTGCAGAATTACAGGAAGGCCTTGCCTCCTGGTACGCGCCGCACCAGTGATCCCAATCATACCCGGGCGGCGATGTTCGCCCGGGTAAACCCGACACCCCATTGAAAGCAGTCCAATGAACCGCCCCCGCTTCCGCTGGCATATCGTCGTGTTTCTGGCACCCGCCGTGCTTGTCTATACCGCGGTTATGATCTTTCCGCTGTTCAACACGCTGCGCCTGGCGCTGTTTACCGAGGTCGACCAGACCCGTGTGTTCGTCGGGCTACAGAATTTTCGAACGCTGTTCTTTGACCCGGTCTGGTCCGAGCAGTTCTGGAATGCGTTGGGGAATAACTTCTGGTTCTTCCTGATCCATATGCTAGTGCAAAACCCCATTGGCATCGCACTGGCCGCGCTTCTCAGCCACCCGCGCCTGCGGTTTGCGGCCTTGTACCGGTCGGCGATTTTCATCCCCACAATCCTAAGCTTTGTGATTGTCGGCTTCGCCTGGAAACTTATCCTGTCACCGATCTGGGGAATCGCACCGTCAATGCTGGACGCGATTGGGCTGAAATCCTTGTTCGCCCCATGGCTGGGAAAAGAGGAATACGCCCTAACCACGCTGGCGCTGATCTCGGTTTGGCAGTTCGTGGGCATCCCGATGATGCTGATCTATGCCGCCTTGCTGACCATTCCGGAAGAAATCCTTGAGGCAGGTGAGATTGACGGCATCACCGGGGCCTCAGCCTTTTGGAAAATCAAACTGCCGTTGATCCTGCCGTCGATCGGAATCATTTCGATCCTGACCTTTGTGGGCAATTTCAATGCGTTCGATCTGATCTATGCGGCGCAGGGCGCGCTGGCCGGGCCGGATTTTTCAACCGACATTCTGGGCACGTTCATGTACCGCACCTTCTTTGGTTTTCAGCTGCAACTAGGCGATCCGCATATGGGATCAGCCATCGCCGGGGCCATGTTTGCCATCATCTTGGTGGGTGTCTGCATCTATCTGTTTGGCATCCAGACCCGGATGCGCCGGTATCAACTATGAGGGTGAACGGATGAACAAAGCACGCCAAAATCCCTTCAACACCGCTGCAATGCACGGAGCATTGATCCTGTACACGCTGATTGCGCTGTTCCCGGTCTTCGTAATCTTGATCAACAGCTTCAAAACCCGCCGCGCGATCTTTCGCGAACCCTTGGCCCTGCCCAGTGCGGACAGCTTCTCTCTGATCGGGTACGAGACGGTGATGAAACAGGGGGATTTCTTCCTCTACTTCCAGAACTCGATGATCGTCACCGTCGCATCGCTGTTCTTTGTCCTGCTGTTTGGCGCAATGGCGGCCTATGCGCTGTCTGAATATCAGTTCAAAGGCAACCTGCTCATGGGGCTGTATCTGGCGCTGGGGATCATGATCCCTATCCGCATCGGCACTGTGGCGATCCTTGAGATGATGGTGGCGACCGGGCTGGTGAACACGCTGTGGGCGCTGATTTTGGTATACACGGCGCAGGGGTTACCGCTGGCCGTATTCATACTGTCTGAATTCATGCGGCAGGTCAGTGATGACCTGAAAAACGCAGGCCGCATTGACGGTCTGTCGGAATACACGATCTTTTTCCGACTGGTCCTGCCACTGGTTCGTCCGGCAATGGCGACCGTGGCCGTATTCAACATGATTCCGATCTGGAATGACCTGTGGTTCCCGCTGATCCTTGCCCCGGCTGAGGAAACCAAAACGCTGACGCTGGGCAGTCAGGTCTTTATCGGCCAGTTCGTGACCGACTGGAACGCGGTTTTATCCGCCCTTTCCATGGCGATCCTGCCGGTGCTGGTCCTTTATGTCATCTTCTCGCGCCAACTGATCCGCGGCATCACATCCGGAGCTGTCAAATGACCCGCGTACTGATCGCAGGCCTGGGCAATATGGGGCTAAGCCATGCGCTGGCCCATCACCACCACCCCGATGCGCAAATCGTCGGGCTGGTGAACCGATCTGGGCGCGTAGATCACCCCGAACTTTCGGATTATCCCGCGTATTCGGATTTCGAAACTGCTCTGGCCGAGACACGCCCCGATCTGGTTGTGATCGCGACCTATTCTGACAGCCACGCCGATTACGCCTGTGCGGCGATGGAAGCAGGCGCGCATGTGTTCGTGGAAAAACCATTGGCCACCAATGTCGCCGACGCGCGTCGGGTGGTGGAAGCCGCCACGCGGCTGAACCGCAAGTTGGTCGTGGGCTATATCCTGCGCCATCACCCTTCGTGGATGCGCCTGATCGCCGAGGCGCGCAATCTGGGCGGGCCATATGTGTTCCGTCTGAACCTGAACCAACAATCCTCGGGCGCGGAATGGGAAACGCATAAGGCGCTGATGCAGACCACGTCTCCGATTGTCGATTGCGGAGTTCATTATGTCGACGTCATGTGCCAGATCACCGATGCGCAACCTGTTCGGGTTCATGGGATGGGCCTGCGCCTGTCCGATGAGATCGCACCGGACATGTACAATTACGGTCAGTTTCAGGTGGTTTTCGATGACGGCTCGGTCGGCTGGTACGAGGCCGGCTGGGGTCCGATGATGTCAGAAACGGCCTTTTTCGTAAAAGATATCGTTTCGCCCAACGGCTCGGTTTCGATCACCGATGGCAACAAGGGCGCATCTTCCGATATCGATGGGCATACGAGAGTCGGCGGCATTCTGGTTCACACGGCCGAAGGCGACCGTACCATCGAGATGCCCGACGAACCCGGCCATCAGGAGCTCTGCGATGCTGAGCAAGCCTATGTGCTGCGCGTGATTGCCGAAGATATCGACCTGACCCGGCATATGAATGACGCCGTTCAATCCCTCGCCATTTGTCTGGCCGCGGATGAAAGTATCCGCACCGGCCAGCCCGTTTCCCTTGAGGAGCCCGCAAAATGACCGCCCTGACGCTGAGCAATGTGAACAAATCCTTCGGCAATGTGCATGTCCTCAAGGACATCACGCTTGAGGTTGAAGAAGGCGAGTTTGTTGTCTTCGTCGGCCCCTCGGGCTGTGGCAAGTCCACCCTGTTGCGGGTGATTGCGGGACTTGAGGATGCGTCGTCTGGCGAAATCAATATCGGTGGCCAACAGGTCAATCTGGTGCCGCCATCCAAGCGCGGAATCGCAATGGTTTTTCAAAGCTATGCGCTTTACCCGCACCTCAGCGTGCGCGGGAACATGACACTTGCGCTGAAGCAGGAAAAGCAGTCCAAAGCGGTGATCGAGGAACGCGTCGCTAAAGCCAGCCGGATGCTGAACCTTGACCCCTATCTGGATCGCTATCCGTCTGAATTGTCGGGCGGTCAACGCCAGCGGGTCGCTATCGGCCGCGCCATTGTGCGGGAACCCAAGCTGTTCCTGTTTGACGAGCCACTGTCGAATCTGGACGCCGCCCTTCGGATGAATACACGGATCGAGATTGCGAACCTGCACCGGGCGCTGGACGCCTCGATGATCTATGTCACCCATGACCAGACCGAGGCGATGACGTTGGCCGACAAGATTGTCGTTCTGCGTGACGGGCGGGTGGAACAGATCGGCAGCCCGATGGAGCTGTACAACAACCCTGCAAACCAGTTCGTCGCCGGATTTCTGGGCTCACCGTCTATGAATTTCCTACCCGAAAGCCTGTTGGGGGATAGCGGCCAGAACACCATTGGAATCCGCCCCGAAGACCTGTTCCTGTCCGACGACGGCCCGCTGACAGCGCAGGTCAGCCACGTTGAAAAACTGGGTGGGGATACAAACGTCATCGCCAATATACACGACCAATCCGTGACCGCGCGGCTATTTGGTCAACACGCCATTTCCGAAGGTCAGGAATTGCGGCTCGCCTATACTGCTGACAAGGCCTATCGGTTCGATGAAGCTGGCCAGCGTTTGCGCTAAATGTCGCAGGCACATGTGGCTTTCTGCAGTACAATTGCGGACCAGAAAGCGCGGATTCCCACAGAGAAAAGGCCTTTTCCCTTTTCATTGCGCGCAATATTCTGAAAGATCGGACCTCTCCCTTAATGGGGTTGTTATCAACCTGTCACAAAGAAATCCTAAATGCCTTTCATCTGCTATTTTCTGACAGCCAGGAGCTATCCATGAAAGACATTGATCCCACCACCCTGTCCGCTGATGACTGGGATGAGCTGCATTTCCCCCGCCCCGACGAAAACGACTTTGACCGTGTTGTAGAAAGCGCCGTTTCGCGCCGAGGTTTCTTGGGTGGTGTGTTGGCATTCGGATCAGGCGCTGCCGCTATGGGCGCGGGTCTGATGGGGTCGACTGCCGCTCATGCCGTCACCACGTCGCGCTTTGCTTTCACGCCGATTGCCGCGCAGACCGATGGCACCGTGCATGTGCCCGAAGGGTATGAGTGGAAAATGTTGATGCGTTGGGGCGATCCGCTGTTTTCCGATGCCGATGGCTATGACCTGACGGATGGCGGCCCATTGGACAAATCCGACCGTATCTTCGGTGAAAACACCGATGGGATGGAGACGTTTTCGTTCCAAGGTCATGAACTGATCGCCATCAACCACGAATACCCGAACCGCAAGATCAACATGCCAGCGGCGCAGGAAGGCGTACCCGCCAACGCGGACGACGTTCTGAAGCTGCAGAACATTCAGGGCGTCACAGTCATGGAGATCGCCGAAAGCCCCAACGGCTGGTCGGTTATCAAAGACAGCCCCTTCAATCGCCGTATCCACCACAATACGCCGATGAAGATCGTAGGTCCCGCTGCGGGTCACGATCTGCTGAAGACGCAGGCCGACCCGACCGGCACGGCGTCTCTGGGCACCATGAACAACTGTGGCGCGGGTAAAACGCCATGGGGCACATACCTGACCTGCGAAGAGAACTTTAACGGCTATTTCGGGTCGTCCGATGAGAACGCCAGCTACGACCAGAAGGTGGCAGACGGCTTCAAGCGTTACGGTGTCAAAGCCGAAAGCTGGAACGGGTATGAGCTTTTCGATCCGCGTTTCGACACGTCAAAAAATCCGAACGAACCGCACCGTGCGGGCTGGATCGTGGAAATCGACCCGACCAAGCCGGACAGCACGCCGGTCAAACACACCGGCCTGGGTCGCTTCAAACACGAAAACGCCGAAGTGACACTGGCCGCAGATGGCCGTGTGGTCGTTTATATGGGCGATGATGAGCGTGGCGAGTATCTGTACAAGTTCGTCTCGAACGGGACCTATCAGCCGGGTGGCGAATCCGAGAGTTTGTTGAATGACGGCACGCTTTACGTGGCAAAATTTAACGACGATGCAACCGGCGAATGGCTGCCCCTGACGCCGGAAACGACCGGCATGGATGATGCAGAAATCCGGATCTTTACCCGCATGGCAGCGTCGGCCGTAGGTGGCACCACCATGGACCGCCCAGAATGGGTGGCATCAAGCCCGGTCGCGGTCGAGGCCTATTGTTGCCTCACCAACAACAAGAACCGTGGTGTCAAACCAAATGCCGGTGGTGACGACACGTCGGTTAATGCCGCCAACCCGCGTGAGGCAAACAAGTACGGTCAGATCGTGCGCTGGCGACCAGCGAATGACGATCACGCCGCAGGCACCTTTGACTGGGATCTCTACGTCATGGCGGGCAACCCAACGGTGCATTCCGACGACCGCGCTGGCTCGCCGAATGTGAATGAGGGTAACCTGTTCAACTCGCCCGATGGCATGGTCATCGACTCGACGGGCCTGATCTGGATTCAGACCGACGGTAAGGACAACAACGAGGGTGACTTTGCTGGCAATGGCAATAACCAGATGCTGGTTGGCGACCCGGTGACCGGTGAAATCGTACGGTTCATGACGGGCCCCAATGGTTGCGAGGTCACAGGCTTGGCCTGGTCCAACGACCTGCGCACCATGTTTGTAGGCATTCAGCATCCGGGCAGCAACTGGCCCGATGGCGGTACACCGCGATCATCGGTCATCGCGATCAAGCGCTCCGACAACGGTCTGGTCGGCTAAACGTCGAAAAAGCCACCACACTACAGTTGGGGGCGTTTTGTCAGATATCTTCACCCGGAGGCGCCAGTGGCCCTCCGGGTGCCAGAAGATGACGCTCCGACAGCCACGGGTTCAGTTCCAGCGCTTGGTTCAAAGCTTCGCGCGCCTCGTCGATCCTTTGCAATCCCAACAAGGTTAGGGCGCGCCCGCTGATGGCCGCCACATGGTTCGGCGACAGTTCGATCGCCTTGTCCAAATCGGGCAATGCGGCCTGAAAATCCTGCCGCAAGTAATGCGCAAAGGCGCGCTGGTTGTACCCTTCGGCATATGACGGGCAATAGGCGACCAGCTTGTTGAAATCCTCGATCGCGCCCAGCAGGTCCCATGCGTTTCGGCGCGTCATGCCTCGGTCCAGCACCGCCTGCGCGCTTTCATCAGGTGCGTCCGTCCAAAATTCCCACAATTGGTTCGACAAGAGACGGGCCGCCTGTTCGTTTTCGGCCTGTTGTATCTGGGCGATTACGCCGCTGACATCGGCGCTGTGATCCGGCGCAACAGGGCATTCATCGGCATGTGCTGTTGTGGATGTTATTAACAGGATGGCGGCAAAGGTGATCTGTTTCATGACCCAATGGTGACGCGTGCGGGGTTTTCGTCAACCCATCCCGTCAATGGCACCGGACAGGCCTGTCTCTTTCACCGCTTCCATCGCGACGAAGGTCGATGTGTTGGCCACATGCGGCAGGGATGAGATTTTCTCGGCCAGCACCGCGCGGTATTCCGACATCGACCCGGTGCGGATTTTCAGCAAATAGTCGAAATTCGACGCAATCATATGGGCTTGCTCGATCTCGGCCACCTTACGCACTGCCGCGTTGAACTCGGCCAAGGCCTTCTCACGTGTGTCGGTTAGGCGGACCTCGACAAAGGCGACGTGATCCAGACCAAGACGGATCGGGTCCAGCAGGGCACGATATCCGGTGATGATACCTTCGGCTTCAAGCCTCTTCACACGTGCTTGAGTTGGAGATTTCGACAACCCGATCCGCCGCGCGAGGTCGGCAACCGAAATGCGCCCGTCCTCGGCCAGAATCGTCAAGATTGCCCGGTCGAACCGATCCAGATCGGGATTACCATTTTGCATCGCTGAACCTCAAAATTTCAGAACAATCGCCTACCATTTTTTGAACTTAAGGCGATTGTCCTGAAAAATCGACTGTATACTCTCCAAAAGCCCGGAGGATACATGACACACAGCCTGCGCACCCATATCGACAGCCAGACCTATGCTGACCAGTCTGCAGTATTGGATCAATTGGTCGAACAGGCCAACCTGCCCCAGGCCGACCGCACTGCGATCTGTGCCGCGGCGGCTCAATTGGTGCGTGACATCCGGTCCAGCACTTCGCCCGGCATGATGGAGGTGTTTCTGGCCGAATACGGGCTGTCCACTGACGAGGGTATCGCACTGATGTGTCTGGCCGAGGCGCTGCTGCGTGTCCCGGATGCTGACACCATCGACGCGCTGATCGAGGATAAGATTGCGCCGTCGGATTGGGGCAAACATCTGGGGCAGTCCTCGTCTTCGCTGGTGAACGCGTCAACTTGGGCGCTGATGCTGACCGGAAAGGTTCTGGACGAGGGCAAAGCGTCGCCCGTTGGCGCCCTACGCGGGGCGATCAAGCGACTGGGCGAGCCGGTGATCCGCACTGCCGTTGGCCGCGCGATGAAGGAAATGGGCCGTCAATTCGTTCTGGGTGAGACTATCCAGTCCGCCATGGACCGTGCCGCCGGGATGGAGGCAAAGGGCTACACCTATTCCTACGACATGCTGGGCGAGGCGGCGCGCACCGAAGCTGACGCCGCCCGTTATCACCTGTCCTATTCCCGCGCCATCGCGGCCATCGCCGATGCCTGCACCCATGACGATATCCGGGCCAACCCGGGGATATCGGTAAAACTGTCAGCCCTGCATCCACGCTATGAACTGGCGCAGGAACACCGGGTGATGGAGGAGCTCGTTCCCCGCCTGCGCGCCCTGTGTCTGTTGGCCAAGGCCGCCGGTATGGGCCTGAATGTAGACGCCGAGGAAGCCGACCGCCTGTCGCTTTCCCTGCAAGTGATCGAGGCTGTTATGGGTGAACCCGCATTGGCCGGTTGGGATGGTTTCGGCATCGTGGTTCAGGCCTATGGGCCGCGTGCCGGGATCGTGCTGGACACGCTCTATGACATGGCGGAACGTCATGACCGCAAACTGATGGTTCGACTGGTCAAGGGGGCCTATTGGGATACCGAGGTCAAGCGCGCGCAGGTCGAGGGTGTCGATGGCTTCCCGGTTTTCACGCGTAAGGCGGCGACTGATATCTCGTACATTGCCAATGCTCGCAAACTGTTGGGCATGACCGACCGAATTTACCCGCAATTCGCCACCCATAACGCCCACACAGTCAGCGCCATCCTGCATATGGCCGACACGCAACCATTCGAGTTTCAGCGTTTGCATGGCATGGGCGAAACCTTGCATCAGATTGTTCGCGATCAAAGCAACACCCGCTGCCGAATTTACGCCCCGGTCGGAGCGCATCGCGATCTTTTAGCCTATCTGGTGCGGCGTCTGCTTGAGAACGGCGCGAACTCCTCCTTCGTGAACCAGATCGTCGATGAAAATGTGCCGCCCGAGGAGGTCGCCTCGGACCCGTTCGACACCATTGCAGAACCTAAATCACCGCTGCCAACCGGCCCTGAACTGTTTCAACCCGAACGTCCCAATTCAAAAGGGTTTGATCTGCAACACACACCGACGCTCGATCGGATTGACGCCGCCCGCGATGCGTTTCGCGCACATCATTGGTATGCGCAGCCGCTATTGTCCGAGGACGCACATCCTGATGCCGATGAACCCGTCATCAATCCGGCACATCCACAGGACCGCCCCGGCGCAGTCGCCCCGGCCAGCGCTCAGGATGTTGAGCTTGCGTTGGCCTCGGCGGCTCCGTGGGACGCTCCCGCTGCGCAACGGGCCCAAGTATTGAATACGGCGGCCGATCTGTACGAAGCGCATTTTGGCGAGCTGTTCGCCTTGCTAGCCCGAGAAGCTGGTAAATCAGTTCCCGATGCGGTCGCTGAACTGCGCGAGGCGGTCGATTTCCTTCGTTATTATGCTGCTAATATCCCGGCGGCCGAACCGGCGGGCACGTTTACCTGCATCAGCCCTTGGAACTTTCCGCTGGCAATCTTCACCGGGCAGATTTCGGCAGCTTTGGCCACTGGCAATGCCGTTCTGGCGAAACCTGCACCGCAAACGCCGTTGGTCGCGCACAGGGCTGTCCAACTGCTGCACGAGGCCGGAGTACCACGCGACGTTTTGCAACTGCTGCCCGGCGGGCCGTCAGTCGGGGCGGCGTTGACGTCAGACGCGCGCGTATCTGGTGTGGCTTTCACCGGCTCAACCGCCACTGCGTTGAAAATCCGTGCCGCCATGTCGGAGAATTTGCAACCGGGCACGCCCTTGATCGCAGAAACCGGCGGGCTCAATGCGATGATCGTGGACAGCACCGCGCTGCCCGAACAGGCTGTACAATCCATAATCGAAAGCGCGTTTCAGTCTGCGGGGCAGCGATGCTCGGCTCTGCGCTGCCTTTATGTGCAAGAGGATATCGCCGACGATCTGCTGGCCATGCTGACCGGCGCGATGGAGGCTTTGCTGGTCGGTGACCCATGGCTTTTGTCGACCGACTGCGGCCCGGTGATTGATCAGGACGCGCTGCATGGCATTGCGGACCACATCGCGCAAGCGCGCGCAGAAGGCCGGGTGGTGAAGGAACTGGCCACGCCACCCGACGGGACGTTCATCGCACCGACCTTGATTGAAATCTCTGGTATAGACGCGCTGGAGCGTGAAGTGTTCGGCCCGGTCCTGCATGTCGTTCGGTTCAAGGCTGCTGAGATTGATCAGGTCATCGCCGACATCAATGCCACGGGCTATGGGCTGACTTTCGGCCTGCACACCCGCATCGATGACCGGGTGCAACACATCACCGAGGCCGTTCACGCGGGCAACATTTATGTCAACCGCAACCAGATTGGTGCGATCGTGGGTTCTCAGCCCTTTGGCGGCGAAGGTCTGTCGGGCACCGGACCCAAGGCGGGTGGACCGAACTACATGGCACGCTTCTGTGCTCCGGATCGTCAACACAGTACGGCGAATTGGAACAGCACGATGGGCGATCTACCCGATCCGCAAGGCCAGCCTGCTGTCATCCGCACGCAATCCCTGCCCGGTCCAACCGGCGAATCCAACCGACTGAGTGAATTTCCCCGCGCGCCTTTGTTGTGCATGGGGCCAGGACCCGAGGCCGCGCAAGCGCAGGCCGAAGCAGTCGTAACCCTGGGCGGCACTGCAATCCTATCGACCGGCATGGTGGATTTGCACAGGCTGGAAAACATCACCAGCATCTCGGGCGTTTTGTGGTGGGGAGATGATGAAACCGCGCGCGCGATCGAGCGCCATCTGGCCCGCCGCGATGGCCCGATTCTGCCGCTGATCCCAGGCCAACCTGACCGGGCGAGGGTTCTGGGCGAGCGTCATGTCTGTGTCGACACCACCGCCGCCGGTGGCAACGCGGCCTTGTTAGGAGGTGCGGCGTAACCGTACCTTGACGCTGGGCCGGGAAAAGCCCAGCGTCCCCCCATGTTTCCGATCCGTGACCACAACCCTTCGGGGCGCACGCCCTATGTCGTTTACCTGCTGATGGCAGCCAATATCCTGATTTTCTTCAGCTATGTGGGGATCATGGATAATGCACCGCTGATCAACAGGCTGTATTTCGACTATGCCATCATCCCGGCGCGGATCACCGATGGGTTTGCGTTCGAAACCCTTGTGACGTCGATGTTTCTGCACGGCGGATGGATGCATCTGGCAGGCAACATGCTGTTCCTTTGGATTTTCGGGGACAACCTCGAAGATGAGATGGGCCACCTGCTTTTCCTGCTGTTCTATTTGTTGGCCGGTATCGGCGCGGGGCTGATCCACGTTGCCACCGCGCCGGATTCGGTGGTGCCGACCATCGGGGCCTCGGGTGCGATTGCCGGGGTGATGGGCGGCTATCTTTTGCTGTTCCCCAAGGCGCGCGTGGACGTTCTGCTGATTCTGATTGTCTATTTCCGGATTTTCACCATCCCAGCCTTCATCATGCTGGGCATCTGGTTGGGTCTTCAATTCATGGGCAGCCTTGCGAGCAATCCCGACGAAGGCGGAGTTGCCTATTGGGCGCATACGGGGGGCTTTTTTGTCGGTCTGGCCCTATGCGTCCCGCTTTGGCTGAAACGAGGTGGCCCCGCGTTTTGGGGCCGCACCCATGGCCACCCGCCCCACCCCGAGCACAAATACAAACTGTCGCAATCCCGCATTCCGCGGGTTCCGCGAAAATAGGTGCTAGTCCTCAGGCGGCTTCGGTAATCGACCGCCGCTGAGCTGCGTGATCTCTTCTGCGGCGTCCCGAACCAACGCACCCAGTTCTGTTGCCCGGTCGGCAACGAACCGGACAGACGGCCCGGATACGGAAATCCCGGCACAAGGTTCGCCCCGGTCATTGTAGATGGCGGAACCGATACAGGACATGCCTTCGTACCGCTCCTCGTGATCATGCGACCAGCCACGGGCATGGGTTTTTGCCAAATCCGCCTCTAACCCTTCGTTCGGCAGCAACGTATGTGAGGTGAAACGAACAGCGTCAGCCGCCAATGCTTTGCTGGCCGCAGACTCGCTCATCGCGGCCAATATCGCTTTTCCCGTGCCGGACGCGTACATCGGTGTCCGCGCGCCCGGCGGGAAAAACGCCCGGATCGGGTTCGGCGTCTCAACCTGTCCGACAAAGACCACTTCGGCCCCGTCTGGCACGGCCAAATTGGCGGTTTCGCCGCTGTCTTGCATCAAACGCCGCAAGATCGGTCGCCCGATTTCAATCACGCTGTTTCGGCGCAGGAACGAAGCGCCGGTGCGATACGCTTCAATCCCAATCATCCATTCCTGTCGCTCGTCATCGAAGGCGACAAACCCATGTTTCTGCAACGTCGCCAGAATGCGGTGCGTAGTGGCCGTAGGTACATCCACTTCGCGCGCAAGATCGCTTAGCGCAGCGCGTTCCATTCGCGCCACTGCGGTCAGAACAACCAGCGCCCTATCCAGTGACTGCATAGTCCCGGCCGAGCTTTCCTTGAACAGCGATTTGGGCCTGCCGCGTGGCCTTTTTGGGGTGTCCGTCACTGATTTCTCCTTTCAGCCCGGCAAAGTTTTTTTCATCCCGCTTTCTGAAACTCAAAAATGAAAAACGGAAAATCACATCTATTCAATGGATTACTTATTTAATTGCAAAAATGAAAATATTTTTCAAGAAAATTGCACCAAGGGGCGATTTCTACAACACTCTTCTTCAAATCGGAGGATCTAAAAATGTCCAATCAAAACCCGGTATTCATTCCCGGCCCTACCAACATCCCGGATCGGCTGCGCCTAGCAATGCAGGTCCAGACTCAGGACCACCGCGCGCCTGATTTTGTTGAAACCTTTGCCCCGGTGCTGGAAGACACCAAAAAGGTGTTCGGAACCAAAGAAGGGAAGATCATCACCTTCCCGGCCAGCGGAACAGGCGGCTGGGAAGCATCAGTAACCAATACGCTCAGCCCAGGCGACAGCGTACTAGTTGCGCGTTATGGCATGTTCAGCCATCGCTGGATCGACCTCTGCCAACGGCACGGTCTGGATGTCCGCATCATCGAATGCCCCTGGGGCAGCGGTGCGCCCGCAGATAAGTTTGCCGAAGCTCTTGCCGCAGACAAAGAGCATAAGATCAAGGCAGTTCTGGTTACGCATAACGAGACGGCGACCGGCGTACGCTCGGATATCGGAGCGGTGCGCAAGGCAATGGATGCCAGTAGCCACCCGGCAATGCTGTTTGTGGATTGCGTCAGCTCGCTGGCCTCGATGCCGTTCGAGTTTGATGGCTGGGGCGTCGATATCGCGGTTTCGGGTTCGCAAAAGGGCTTCATGCTGGCAACCGGTATGGCGATCCTGTGTGTCAGCCCCAAGGCGCTGGCTGCGATGGAAACGGCCCAACTGCCGCGCACCTTCTTTGATTTCCGCGACATGATGAATGCAAATGCCTCGGGCGGGTTTCCCTATACCCCACCGCTGCAGCTTATCTATGGTATGCGCGAAAGCCTGAAGATGCTGTTCGAGGAAGGGCTGGACAACGTATATGCCCGCCATTTCCGTCTGGCCGAAGGGGTCCGCAAGGCCACCGCTGCCTGGGGGCTGGAGTTGGTGGCGCAATCGCCCGACCTTTATTCCGATACCGTCAGTGCGATTTACGTACCTGAAGGCTTTGACAGCAATGCGCTGACCGATCACGCCTTTAATGCCTATGGCGTAAGCTTTGGCATCGGACTGGGCGAAATGAATGGCAAAGCGTTCCGTATTGGTCATCTGGGCAGCTTGACGGATGTAATGGTTCTGTCCGGTCTGGCCACGATCGAAATGGCGATGGCTGATCTGGACTATCCGATCACATTGGGCAGCGGTGTTGCGGCGGCGCAGGAATACTTCCGCAGCGGCAGCGCCACGCCGATGCAATCCGCGGCTTAAGGAGGAGTTTGATGTTGGACTCATTGACCACAGCTGACAGCCTGACGCTGGCCGACATGCGCGAAGCGCACGAGCGGATACGGCCCCATATCAACCGCACCCCTGTGATGCGTTCGGACTATCTGGACGAATTGACCGGCGCACAGCTGTTTTTCAAATGTGAAAACTTCCAAGAGGCAGGGGCCTTCAAAGTGCGCGGGGCTTGCAATGCGGTCTTTGGTCTGGATGACGACGCCGCCAAGCGCGGCGTGGCAACCCATTCTTCCGGCAACCATGCGCTGAGCCTGTCGTACGCGGCGGGACGGCGGGGTATTCCCTGCAATGTCGTTATGCCGCGCACGGCACCCCAAGCCAAGAAGGACGCGGTGCGCCGCTATGGCGGGATCATCACCGAATGCGAACCTTCGACCACCTCGCGTGAGGCGGTGTTTGCCGAAGTTCAAGGCCGGACGGGCGGTGAGTTCGTACACCCCTACAACGACCCGCGCGTAATTGCAGGGCAAGCAACGTGTTCGGCCGAGCTGCTTGAGCAAACCGATGGTGTGGACGCAGTGGTCGCACCCATTGGTGGCGGTGGCATGATCTCGGGCACATGCCTGACCCTGTCGAACGCGGCCCCTGATGTAAAGATATACGCCGCTGAACCGGAACAAGCCGACGACGCCTATCGCAGTTTCAAGGCCGGGCACATCATCGCCGATGACGCGCCGGTCACTGTCGCCGACGGTCTGAAAGTGCCGCTGAAGGAAAACACCTGGCACTTCGTGTCCCGCTTTGTCACCGACATTCAGACCGCCAGCGAAGACGAAATCGTCGAGGCGATGAAGATCACCTGGAAATACCTGCGTGTTGTGATGGAACCCAGCAGCGCCGTGCCGTTAGCCACCATCCTGAAACACCCCGAAGTGTTCAAAGGCAAGCGCGTCGGCGTGATCATCACTGGCGGCAACGTGGATTTGGATAAATTGCCCTGGATCAAGGGCTGAGGAGGAAGAAGTATGAACAAGCCTGTGAATATCGATCAGCTTGAAGTTGGCTTTGACATTCCTGCCGCGATTGGCACGGACGAGGCCGAAATTCAGACGCCGAGCCTGGTGCTGGACCTGGACGCGCTAGAGCGCAACATTAAAAAGATGGGTGACTATGCCAAGGCCCATGGGATGCGTCACCGGGTGCATGGCAAGATGCATAAATCCGTCGATGTGGCAAAGCTGCAGGTCGAGCTGGGCGGGGCCTGTGGGGTATGCTGCCAGAAGGTTTCAGAGGCCGAGGTCTTTGCCCGCGGCGGTATCAAGGACGTTCTGGTCTCGAACCAAGTGCGCGACCCGGCCAAGATCGACCGCCTGGCGCGCATGCCCAAACTGGGCGCGCGGACGATCTGCTGTGTCGACGATATCGACAATGTCGCCGATCTGTCCGAGGCGGCACAGCGCCATGGCACCCAGATTGAATGTCTGGTCGAGATTGACTGCGGCGCAGGTCGCTGCGGTGTGACGACGACACCCGAGGTAATCGCCATCGCCAAAGCCATCGACGCGGCTCCGGGGCTGAAGTTCTCGGGCATTCAGGCTTATCAGGGCGCGATGCAGCACATGGATCGTTACGAGGACCGCAAGGCCAAGATCGACGTTGCCGTGGCGCAGGTCAAAGACGCAGTGGACGGGCTGACCGCAGAAGGTCTGGAGTGTGACATTGTCGGCGGTGGCGGCACCGGATCCTACTATTTTGAAAGCACTTCCGGCGTGTACAATGAACTGCAGTGCGGTTCCTACGCCTTCATGGATGCCGATTATGGCCGTATCCTTGATCAGGACGGCAACCGCATCGACCGTGGAGAATGGGAGAACGCGTTCTTTATCCTCACCAGCGTCATGAGCCACGCCAAGGCCGATAAGGCCATCGTCGATGCAGGCCTCAAGGCGCAGTCGGTGGACAGTGGCTTGCCGGTGATTTTTGGACGCACCGACGTGGAATACGTCAAGTGTTCGGACGAACACGGTGTTGTCGCTGATCCCGATGGTGCGTTGAAGGTGAACGACAAATTGCGTCTGGTGCCGGGTCACTGCGATCCCACGGCCAATGTCCATGATTGGTATGTTGGGGTGCGCAACGGCAAGGTCGAAACCCTCTGGCCAGTATCCGCTCGCGGTAAGGCGTATTAAGCCGAACCGCATTGATCCGGGCGGCGGTTCTTCCCTTCCCTGCCGCCCGGACCTGTCCTCAAGTTAAGGAAAAGGTCATGAAAGATATGTCGGAAAAACCCTTGCTGATCGTCGGAGAAGATCTGTGCCAGCAACTGGTTGGCCGCAGCGACGCGTTTGACGCGGTGCAGGACGTGTTCGCCGCAATGGCGCGCGGAGATGCTTACAACTTTCCAGTCATTCGTGAGGCGATTGGCTATGCCGATGCGCTTTACGGATTCAAATCCGGTTTTGACCGGGCCGGTCAGGTGCTGGGCGTCAAATCAGGCGGCTACTGGCCGGGCAATCTGGACAAAGGACTGACCAACCACCAGTCCACCGTCTTCCTGTTCGACCCGGACACCGGGCGTCTGTCGGCGTTGGTCGGTGGCAACTACCTGACGGCCGTGCGCACGGCTGCATCGTCCGCGGTATCCATCGCCCATCTGGCCCGCAAGGACTCCAAGGTTTTGGGCATGGTCGGCGCTGGCCATCAATCCGCCTTCCAACTGCGCGCCGCGGCCGAGCAACGCGACTTTGAAAAAGTCGTTGCCTGGAACCCCCACCCCGAGATGCTACCGCGTCTGGGTGAGGTCGCGAAAGAAATCGGCCTCGACTTCGAAGCTGTTAGTCAAGAAGAGCTAGGCGCACAGGCGGATGTCATCATCACCATCACGTCGGCGTTTGAACCTTTGCTGATGAAAGACTGGATCAAACCGGGCACCCATTTGGCCTGCATGGGCACCGATACGGTTGGCAAGCAAGAAGTCGACGCCGCGTTGGTTGCCAGTGCAACGGTTTACACCGACGAAGTTGCCCAATCGATCACCCTTGGCGAAGCTCAGCATGCCATCGCAAACGGCTCGTTGACCGAAGACCAGATCACCCCAATCGGTGCCGTCATCAATGGCGACCATTCGGGGCGGGCAAGCGCGGATGAGATCACTTTGTTCGACGGAACCGGCGTTGGGCTACAGGACCTGGCGGTTGCATCCGTTGCCGCACGGTTGGCGGATGAAGCCGGGCTGGCGCAACGCGCAGCCCTCTGAATCCAGTCACCCTGAAACGACAAAGCGCGCCTGTAAAAGGGTGCGCTTTTTTAATGGACATGCAGTGGTGGTTAGCCCCGGATCACCTTTGCGAACTGGTCAAAGATCGGCTCATTGGCGCAGATCACCTCACCATCCTCCAGCACGTTGCCTTCGGAGTTCAGGGCTTGCACAAAGCCACCGGCCTCTTTCACGATGATGATCCCAGCGGCCACGTCCCAGGAGTTCAGGCGACGTTCCCAGAACCCTTCGTAACGGCCCGCGGCCACATAGGCCATGTCCAGCGCCGCAGCGCCCCAGCGGCGCACGCCAGCGCAGGCAGGCATCAGCCGGGCCAGATCCTGCAACGTGGCAGGCAGGTCCGAGCGGCCCCCAAATGGCAAGCCGGTCGAAAAGATGGACTCGATCATGCGGTGACGGCCCGAGACACGGATACGGGTATCGTTCATCCATGCGCCTTCACCTTTTTCGGCAAAGAACATCTCATCCTTGGCGGCGTCATAGATCACTCCGGCCACGATCTTGCCCTTGTGTTCCAGCGCAATCGACACCGCCCAGTGCGGCAGGCCGTGCAGAAAGTTGGTGGTGCCGTCCAACGGGTCTACGATCCAACGGCGGGTCGGATCTTCACCGTCGATGGTGCCACCTTCTTCGGCCAGCCAACCATAAGTTGGGCGCGCACCCAGCAGCTCCTCTTTCAGGATCGCCTCGGCGGCAATATCGGCCTTCGAGACAAAGTCGCCCGCGCCCTTCATCGACACCTGAAGGTTCTCGACTTCACGAAAATCCTTGACCAAAGAACGCCCCGCTTTGCGCGCGGCTTTGATCATGATGTTGAGGTTTGCACTGCCAACCATTGTCCAAAGGCTCCTGTCCGGTCAAACCGCGCGTATACTGGTGCAACGCGCCCTTGCCAAGAGGAATGATGCGCATAGCAGACCCGCGTTTTCGACCTATTGCGTTTGCAGCTTGCGCGCCTCGGTTCCCGCCAGTTCGATCAGTTCCTGCACATAGGGTTTTTCCAGGTCTTCCGAGCGCACAGCCGCGTACAATGTGCGGGTAATTCCGTTTTCTGTCAGCGGGCGGGTGACATAGTCCGAGTTGTATTTTACCTCGCGAACAACCCAGTCAGGCAGCGCCGCAACGCCCCGGTTCGAGGCCACCAGCAACAGGATCACAGCCGTCAATTCCACCTGCCGGATCGCAGCCGGTTCAACCCGTGCCGGGATCAGCAACTGGCTGAATACATCCAGTCGTGTGCGTTCGACCGGGTATGTGATCAGAGTTTGTCCCCGGAAATCCTCGGCTTCGATGAACTCTTTCTGCGCCAAAGGATGTGAGGACGACGCGACAAAAACAGCGTCATAGTCAAACAGTTCGATGAATTCGATGCCCGGCAGCTCCTCGGGGTCGGACGACACCACCAGATCAACCTCTTCCTTCTGCAGGGCAGGCAAAGCGTCAAAGGCCAAACCCGGGCGGATATCGACATCCACATCGCCCCAGGATTTGCGGAAAGACTCCAGCACTGGGAACAGCCATTCGAAACAGGCGTGGCATTCGATGGCAATATGCATACGCCCCGTGCGTCCGTCCCGCAGAGAGGAAAATTCCTGTTGCGTCGCCTCAAGTTGCGGCAGAATCTGCTCTGCCAGCCGTAACAGACGCAAGCCCGCTGCGGACAGTTTCATCGGCTTGGACCGGCGCAGGAACAGTTCGACCCCCGCCTGATCCTCCAACCCTTTGATCTGATGGCTCAGCGCGGATTGTGTGATGTTCAACTGATCCGCCGCTCGGGCCAAGCCGCCGCATTCATGGATGGCCTTGATCGTACGCAGGTGTCGGAATTCGATGTGCATTGTTGCGTGACTCATGTTGTTCTTGAGTAATATGAGTTTGTCTCACAATGCACAAACTGGCACAAGGGCCACAGATAGGACCTGTGAGGCAGACATGACGAAACCAGAAATTTCATTCGAGTTTTTCCCGCCGCAAACGCTCGAGGCCTCATTCCGACTGTGGGATACGGTTCAGACACTGGCCCCGCTTGAGCCGCGCTTTGTCTCGGTCACCTATGGGGCGGGCGGCACAACCCGCGAACTGACCCGCGATGCCGTGGCCACCCTGCACAAATCATCCGGCCTTCCTGTGGCAGCGCACCTGACCTGCGTGGACGCCTCGCGCCAGGAAACGCTGGAGATCGCCGATACATTCGCGCGTGCCGGGGTTCAGGACATTGTCGCCTTGCGGGGTGATCCGCCGAAAGGTCAGGATCGGTTCGTGCCGCATCCCGATGGGTTCGCAAACTCGGTCGAGTTGATCGAAGCCCTGGCTGAAACCGAAATGTTCAGCATCCGCGTCGGCGCCTATCCCGACAAGCACCCCGAGGCACAGGACTTTTCCGCCGATATCGATTGGCTCAAGGCCAAGCTGGATGCCGGTGCGGACGAAGCCCTGACGCAGTTCTTCTTTGAGGCTGAGACCTTTTTCCGCTTCCGCGATGCCTGCGAAAAAGCCGGGATCGACAAGCCCATCGTTCCCGGTATCCTGCCCATCGAGAACTGGAAAGGTGCCCGCAATTTTGCCCGCCGCTGTGGTGCGCATATCCCTGACTGGGTCGAAAACGCCTTTGAAAAGGCGATTCGCGATGATCGAGAGGATCTGCTGGCCACAGCACTATGCACCGAACTGTGTTCGGACCTGATCGACGAAGGCGTGGACAAGCTGCATTTCTATACCCTGAATCGGCCTGAACTGACGCGCGACGTGTGCTTTGCACTGGGTATTACTCCAAAGGCCGAATTGCAAAACGTCGCCTGATTTGATCCCTGTTGGTTACTTTGCCCGGACCCTACCAAGGCTCCGGGCTTTTTTGCGGGATCACAAGTGCAACCGGGATGTGAACAATAGCGCGACCCCTTTCGAACTGTCCCCCAAATAGCGATAAATTTTTGATAAAGTTTGACAAATTCGTGAGCCTCCACACACTGAGTTCGTAGTGTTTGTTTAATGAGTGTTTTGGCCATGGAGCCTGTTGAAAAGATAAATGCACGCGCTGACGCGCTCGAGGCTTTGGGCTTGGACCAGAATGCAGGGTCCGACGATATCCGGGATGCTTGGCGCCACATCGCATTTCACGCACATCCAGACCACAGAAACGGCGATTGCACACATTTCGCGCGCGCCAAAGAGGCGTATGATTTTTTACGACACGAAGGGTTGACCGTTAAAGGACGTGCCACCGGCATGCCGCGCCGGCCGAAGCTACGCAAACGTGTCATTGAATTGGAAAGCGCCGATATCGACGCCTGCCGCGTGTTACTGAACACAGCTCTGGCGCACAGCCCGGATGGCGCAAACCCGGATTCTCAGACCTCAATCGAAGCGGACCATGTCCCCGAAGCCGTTGGGTTCTATGGCCGTCATCTGACCTATTTTGTTCCAACACCGGTATGTGAAGGATCCAACCGGGTAGCGCTGCCAACCTCGGTTCTTGCCTCGGCCCGGCGGACGGAAACCGAAGTTCTGAGCTTCCAATCGAACGATGCGGGGGCCGGTGAAGTCGTGGTTCCCGACACGATCACCGAACGAAAGTTTCCCGGCGCAAAAAGCGTACGCATCAAGTTCGACGCGGATCAACAGATGCGCGACGATTTCTGGTTGGCTGGCTAACAACAAAAAACCCGGCCTGGTGTGGGCCGGGTTTGGCTTAGGTGAGTGGCAAATTAGTTTGCGACCGGACCTTCCGAGGTGAATTTCGGAATAACGCTGGTCGATGCGTCATCGCCTTCGATCCCCGGCCAGTTGCCTTCGGCCAGATTGATGTTGCCGGGAATATCCTCTTCAAAAAAGCCGACAACAACATCAGTGATGTTCAGGTACAGCTTGTCATCGACAATCCGCCACAGGTTCGGGTTCGCCGGAACCTTGCCACCACGCGATACACCGTAAGCGCAATGCCCATCATAGGCCGGGGCGTAATAGGCGGGGTTTTCAAGAAACTTATCGCGGTTCTCTTCGGTCGAAAACGCCCAGGTGGCACCGTTATAGTCCGTTGTAATATCAGAACGGCCACGCACAGCCTCGGGCTGGGCTTGGCCAACCGGCGCCTGATCCAGGCCACGATAGGCGACAACGTCGTAACCCGACACGGCAAAACCGGTGCCGTCTACATACTGATCACCGGCGAAAGCCGGCACGGCAAAGGCCAAAGCTGTCACGAAAGTCAGGGCAAAGCGTTTCATGTGGTAAATCCTTTTGTCCTCGGGGTTGGGCACTTGCTGAGAGAATAGATATTTTCGCCGCGATGGGCAGTCCCGCTCGCGCCGCTGTGACATCGCATGAAGAAACGTGAGAGGTTCGATCCCGAATGTTACAAAACTGCCCCAACATCCGGGGTTGGACTCGGGGCTTTGCAACATTAGCTGTTGAGACGGACATAAACTTTACCAGAACGCAGCTGAGAAAGACGACAGATGAGCGAGCAATCCCCATACACGCCCCCCGCAGTCTGGACATGGGACAGCGAAAGCGGTGGTCGATTTGCCAATATCAACCGACCCATTGCCGGGGCGACCCACGACAAGGACCTACCGGTCGGAAAGCATCCACTACAGCTTTATTCACTGGCCACCCCAAACGGTGTCAAAGTCACAGTGATGCTGGAAGAACTACTGGCGCTGGGTCACGAAGGCGCCGAATACAATGCATGGTTGGTTAATATCGGCGAGGGGGACCAGTTCAGCTCGGGCTTTGTCGACGCCAATCCGAACTCTAAGATTCCTGCACTTTGGGACCGCTCAGGCGATGAGCCTGTGCGTGTTTTCGAAAGCGCCTCGATCCTGTTCCATTTGGCTGAAAAGTTCGATGCTTTCCTGCCCAAATCGGGTCAGGAACGGACTGAGGTCATGAACTGGGTGTTTTGGCAGATGGGCAGTGCGCCTTATCTTGGCGGCGGTTTTGGCCATTTCTACGCCTATGCGCCTGAGAAATGGGAATACCCGATCAACCGCTTTGCGATGGAAGCCAAACGGCAGCTGGACGTGCTGGACCGGCAACTGGCTGAAAACGCCTATATTGCAGGCGAAGACTATACCATTGCCGACATGGCCATCTGGCCCTGGTATGGCCAACTGGTGTTGGGCCGCCTCTACAGCGCGGCCGAATTTCTGGATGTCGAGTCCTATAAAAACGTGATGCGGTGGGCCAAGGCGATCGATGCGCGCCCTGCTGTTCAGCGTGGCCGCATGGTCAATCGTGCGTTTGGTGAGCCGCATACGCAGCTGCACGAACGCCACGACGCAAGCGATTTTGACACCCGCACACAAGACAAGCTGGAAGCAGCAGCAGAATAATCGCGACGCCCCGCGGTTCCTTAGATCGCGGGGCCTGCCTAACTGCCTATTTCAAAATTGGTGGCTTATCCGGGTTACTGCCCGGCGTAACCTGTTCGATGACCCGCGCCTCGGGCTGTGGCAAGTCGAACCGTAATCCAACCCGTGCCAGTGCCGCTGATGCTGGATCATGCGGGCCAAAAAAACCAACATCCATCGCCCCAGCCTCGATCCCGGAAAAGGTCAGCGCCTCGGACGTAGCTTTGGCCAGTGCGGGCTCAGCCCCCTCAACCGCGCCGACAAAACCAAGAAGGTGGCCCATGCCGCCCTCTTCCGTCTTGGTGCCGACCAGAAATGCAGCTTCGGCCAAGCCGACGGCTGTGGCCAGTTTCGCATCCAGCGCTGTCAACAGATCATCCGGCATGCCTTTTGGCGGCAGGAACTCTGCCAGACGTTGCTGAACCTCTTCCGGGGCATGTTCCAACGTGGTGGCCAGCCAGCCCAGCGCTTCGGCCGGGATCAGCATGGATGAAGGTGCAACCTCAAGGTTCAGACCCAGCCCGATCCCCTGCCCCGCCAGCATCGTCGACAGCACCCGCCCCGACAGCGCGACGTAAGGCACGGGACGTTCCGCAAATCGGGCCAGACGGTCGTGGCGATCAAAGGCCAGTACAAAGCGGCCATCCGCAACATCGAACAGCTCGGGCGAGATATTCTCGCCCTGCGCTTCTTCGGCCAACAACAGAAACAGCTCAGAATCCGCGAGACGTTCAAAGAACCGCAAACGCGCCGCGTCATCCTGCGGATTGGCCTCCATCGTGGCATGGGCGGCGTCAAGCGCCGTGGCGTCAGTCATTCAGAACCTCTTGCACCCGCGCACGCAGAACCGGCAGCAGTTCAGCTTCGAACCACGGGTTTTTCTTCAGCCATGCCGTATTCCGCCAAGACGGGTGAGGCAAGGGAAAGACGCGCGGCGCATGGTCTCGCCAGTTGCGCACGGTTTCGGTCACGGCCGTACGTACACCTAGGTGATATTTGTGCGCGTGCCCCCCGACCAGAACCGTCAGGGGCACCTCGCCCAACTCATCCATAACCCTTTCATGCCATGTCTTTCCGCAGATGGGCGGCGGTGGTAGATCGGCTTTACGCTCGTTATATCCAGGAAAGCAAAAGGCCATCGGAACGATCGACACGCGGGCGCGGTCATAGAAAACGATCTCATCAATCCCCAACCAGTCGCGCAGACGATCGCCAGAGGGATCGGTAAACGGACGCCCCGAGGCATGGACCCGCGCGCCAGGCGCCTGCCCTGCGATCAACAATGGCGCCCCAGACCGAAACCAAACCACCGGGCGCGGCTCATGCGCAGTAAACGTGGTTTGAAACCTGTCTGCGCAAATACGGCAGGCCTCAATCTCTTTCTGTAGCGAATTCATCAGATCGCAAGACTTCCTGCATCAAATTGGTTGACGGTCGAAAGGAAAGATAGTCAACGGGCACCCCGAGGCCAATAGATGCAAAAGTCACAAAACCAACAGCACAGCGACGGTACGCATTGATCATTTGTTTCACAATTCGACATAATGTAGCCAACATAGACCAATAAATTAGTCGATGGTTTACCAACCTGGGCGGTGTACCAAACAAACGCCAGAGCAGCAGGCCGTGAATGCTTGAGTTTGAGAATGTCAGTAAGTCCTTTTGGACCGGGACCCGCCGCAAGGTGATCCTGGATCGGGTCTCGTTCCAGATCGAACTGGGCCGGTCGATTGGCATATTGGCCCCAAACGGCACCGGCAAGACGACGTTGATCAACATGATGGCAGGGCTGGAAAAACCGGATGAGGGCGTGATCCGCAAATCCTGCCGCATCTCGTTCCCGATGGGGTTTTCCGGCGGTGTGGTCAAAAAGCTTTCGGCCTTGGAAAACGCCCGCTACATCGCCAAAATCTACGGAATGGATCCCGACTATGTCGAGGCGTATTGCAGCTGGCTGTGCAATCTGGGTGAGTATTTCAACCAACCTATCGGGACCTATTCAACCGGTATGCGGGCCCGCTTTACCTTTGCCCTGATGCTGGCGCTGGATTTTGACATGTATCTGATTGACGAGGGCATGCCCTCATCCACAGATGTTGAATTCAACCGAAAGGCAGGTGACATCCTGCGAGAGCGTTTGCGGACAACGACACTGGTGATCGTGTCCCACAATCCCGACGTTATTGAGAAATTTGCACAGCAGGCGGCCGTTCTATTGGACGGTCAGCTTTACATGTTCGACACCTTGGAAGAGGCACGACAGTTATATGACTACCAAACCCAAGGCTAAAAAATATCGCTGGCGCCGCAATCGTCAGGGCTCGGATTCCGCAGACACCCGGGCCGACGCGATTTCGCGCATCAGAAAGGCCACGCAACCGTCTGAGGCGGCAAATGACCCTTCTCCCTCGACCGATATTGAGGCGATCAAGCGCGAAGGGCTAACCGGTCGCCAATTGCGCGTGGCACGGCGTCTGGCCCAAAAAAACGGGCTTGCTGCAACGTCGGATTACGATGCGGTGCGGCTACTACGTAAAAAAGGCATCGACCCTTTTGAACGCGCCAACCTACTTGATTTGGCGGCCGAAAAGACAAGCTCGAACGATCAGGCAAAGGATAAGATCAAAATTCAGTTGCCTCAGACGATCTCGAACACTTTGCAAGGCCTGCCCGGTCCCGAATTAACCCCGGCAGAGCGGCGAAATCTCGAAATCGGTGAGATTCAGAAGGACATCGCACGCCGCCGCAAACGCAAGCTGTTTGCGCTGTTTGCACGCCTGGCGGCCTTTGTACTGCTGCCGACCCTGATTGTAGGCACATATTTCTATCGCTACGCAACACCGATGTACGCCAGCGATTCTGCCTTTTCGATCTTGCAGGCAGACGGCGGCGGGGCGTCCTTTGGTGGGTTTCTTGCAGGTACTCAATTCGCCACCGCACAGGATTCCGTTGCCACGCAGGAATTTTTGGAATCCAAAGACGCACTGGTGCGACTTGAAAACGACACCAATTTTTCCGAAATCTTCAAGCAGGATTGGATCGATCCGATTCAACGCCTGCCGCAGGACGCTTCTCTTGAGGATACCTATAAGCTTTTCAAACGAATGATTACCATTGGGTACGACCCCAGCGACGGTATCATTCGGATGGAAGTTGCGGCACCAAGCCCCGAGATTTCAGTCGAACTTTCCAATCTTCTACTGTCCTATGCCGAAGAAACAATCAACGGTCTGACCGAATTGAAACGCGAAGACCAAATGCGCGATGCTCGGGCCGGTTTTGAATTGGCTCAGGAAGAACGCCGGAAGGCGCAAGAAGAATTAATCGAGCTGCAGTTGCAGGGGGCGGTTTTGGACCCAGAAAACGTCCTCCTTGGCCTGCGCGAACGGATCAACGTGATCGAGATTGAGCTGCAGGAAAAGGAACTGCAACTGGCCGCGCTTCTGGACAACCTGCGCCCGAACGAGGCCAAAGTGGAAGGCGTACGAGCGGATATTCAAAGACTCGAAGCTGTGTTGGCTGAACTGAACGCCGAAATGCTGGACGCGTCAGCAGGCGAAAACTCGCTGGCGCGTTTAAGCGTGCGAATTCAGATGGCGCAAGCCGACCTTGTGGCTCGTGATTTGATGCTGCAAACCGCAATGGAACAGATGGAAACCACACGGACCGAAGCCAACCGCAAAGTGCGTTACCTGACGGTTTCAGTGAACCCGGTCGCCAGTGAGGAACCCAGCTATCCGCGTAAGTTCGAAAATACGATTTTGGCTTTCCTATTGTTTGCTGGTATCTACCTGATGATCTCGCTTACCGCGTCGGTCCTTCGTGAACAGGTATCCTCGTAAGACACATGAAACATGTAAAAATCTCCGATCTCACGGTCGGTAATGATCTGCCTCTGACGATCATTGCCGGCCCCTGCCAACTTGAAACCGCCGATCACGCCCAGATGATCGCCGGCAAAATGAAAGAGGCCTGCGACGCCGCCGGTGCGCAGTACGTCTTTAAGGCGTCCTACGACAAGGCGAACCGCACCTCTATTTCTGGTGTCCGTGGCCCAGGAATTTCCAAGGGACTTGAGATTTTAGAGAGCGTCAGGCAGCAAATTGGGGTGCCTGTTCTGACTGACGTACATTCGCCAGATCAATGTGCGGACGCGGCCAACGTTTGCGATGTGCTGCAGATTCCAGCCCTATTGTGCCGTCAAACCGATCTGGTTTTGGCCGCCGCAGAAACAGGCGCGGCCATCAACGTGAAAAAAGGGCAGTTTTTGGCGCCTTGGGACATGGCAAACATTGTCACGAAGATTGAGAGCGTTGGGAATTCAAACATTCTGCTGACAGAACGAGGCACCTCGTTTGGATACAACACATTGGTGACCGACATGCGTTCGCTGGCGCAAATGGCGCAGACGGGCTATCCGGTCGTGATGGACGCAACCCATTCAGTTCAGCAACCCGCAGGCCTAGGTGGGTCGACTGGCGGGCAGCGCGAATTTGCTCCGCTGATGGCACGTGCGGCTGCGGCAATCGGTGTGGGTGCAGTGTTCATCGAAACGCATGAGGACCCGGACAAGTCCCCTTCCGACGGTCCCAACATGATCTATCTGGATCAAATGCCTCAATTGATTGACACATTGATGCGCTTTGATGCATTGGCCAAAGCCAACCCGATTCAGATTTAAGCAAGAGCGATAGCATGACCAAACCCATCCCCGAGGTGACTCCGAACACCTGGAGTTTTCTGCGCGACCCGATGATCAAACCCACCGGGTTTCGCGAATATGACGCCCGTTGGAAATACCCCGAAGAGATCAATCTGCCGGGCATGACGGCGCTGGGGCTGGGTTTGGGCACTCAGATGCGCAAGCGTGGAATCGCGCCTGTGATCGCGGTCGGCAACGACTATCGCGACTATTCGCTGGCGATCAAGAATGCGCTGATCCTGGGCCTGATGCAGGCCGGAATTCAGGTCAAGGATATCGGCCCGGCACTGAGCCCTATGGCCTATTTCGCCCAGTTCCATCTGGATGTCCCTGCCGTGGCCATGGTCACCGCCAGCCATAACCCAAACGGCTGGACCGGTGTGAAAATGGGCTTTGAGCGCCCTTTGACCCACGGCCCGGACGAGATGTCGGAATTGCGTGACATCGTTCTGAATGGACAAGGCGTCCGCCACGAAGGGGGCTCGTACGAATTCGTCGACGGTGTGAAGGAAGCGTATATCGACGACCTGGTTGGTGGCTTCAAAATGTCCCGGCCACTGAAAGTCGTTTGTGCGACGGGTAATGGTACAGCGTCAGCCTTTGCCCCCGAAATTTTCGAGCGGATGGGGGTCGAGGTCGTGCCCAGCCACACCCGTCTGGATTACACCTTCCCCAACTACAACCCCAACCCCGAAGCCATGGAGATGTTGCACGACATGTCCGACACTGTGAAATCCAGCGGTGCCGATATGGCGCTGGGGTTCGACGGTGACGGCGATCGCTGCGGTGTTGTCGATGACGAGGGCGAAGAGATTTTCGCCGACAAGGTCGGCGTGATCATGGCCCGCGATCTGGCCAAGCTGTACCCGAACGCAACTTTTGTCGCGGACGTTAAGTCAACTGGTCTTTTCGCCAGCGACCCCGAGTTGCAGGCACGTGGTGTCAAAGCCGACTACTGGAAAACCGGCCACAGCCACATGAAGCGTCGGGTCAAGGAAATCAACGCCTTGGCCGGGTTCGAGAAATCGGGTCACTACTTCCTGGCCGAACCGATCGGGCGCGGCTATGACTGTGGCATGCGGGTCGCGGTTGAGATCTGCAAACTGATGGACCGCAACCCGGATCAAAGTATGTCGGATCTGCGCAAGGCGTTGCCAAAAACCTGGTCGACGCCGACCATGTCGCCGTATGCCTCTGATACCGAGAAATATGACATCCTCAAACGGCTGGTGGACAAGCTGGTCGCCAAGGCCGATGCAGGTGAAACCCTGGCAGGCCGCGCGATCAAAGAGGTTGTCACCGTCAACGGCGCGCGGGTCATTTTGGATAATGGCAGCTGGGGGCTGGTGCGGGCGTCCTCGAACACGCCAAACCTGGTTGTGGTCTGCGAAAGCAGCGAAAGCGAAGACGAAATGCGCGCCATTTTTGCCGATATCGACGCCATCATCCGGACTGAGCCCGGCGTTGGCGATTACGACCAAACCATCTGATATGGGATCGGGGCACCGCGGTCGCCCCGCCCTTTAATTTCCGCCCAACAGTTTGAACAGGCCTTTCTTGGCCTCTTCTTCCAGCTTGTTTTTCAAAGCATCCTCGACACTTTCGCTGTCAGTCACTGCTGTGCCCAGCTCATCACCCACTTTGTCCAGCACCTTTTGCTTGGCGTCGTCCTCAAGGTCTTTGAGCTGACCTTCGGCGGCAGCCTCGATCACCTTGGACAGGTCAGGTTTGATCGAAGGGTAGCTCCACGGCCCGACAATCCGCACTGGCACCGACAGACCCTGCCCCGAGTTGGCCCGCAGCGCGGTTGGGGTAAACAGATAGTCGATCCTGCGCGCGCCGATATTGACCTTGCCGGTCCCATCTGCACGGAAATTGTCCAGTGACATCAGCAGGTCGTTATTGGTCAGCACACCCTGATCAATGGTAAAACTGGCTGTCAGGCTGTTGAACACGGTTGTCCCACCCGAACCTTTGCCGCGCCCCATCAGGCGATCCAGATCAAAACCCGAAATCACGCCTTGCCCCACATTCAGATTGCCCGTGCCACTGAGGGATCGCATGATCTGGTCTTCGGTCTGCCCGACGCCTAGAAATTCAAACTCACCCGTTCCTGTACCCGTAAAACGCTCAATCCCCACGAGGGTGGACAGGGCTTGTTGAACGTTCATGTTTTTCGCCTTCAGCTTACCGCCGACTGACAGGCCATTGCGGTTGTTGGCCACCACCTGCCCGTTCACCTGCCCCGAAAACATTGTGGCCGGGTTCATCTGCAACACAGCACGGGACCGGTCGAGTATGAGGATCAGGTCGCTGTCACCCAGTTTAATGTCGGGCAGGACAATGGACGAGGCTGTCAGGCGTATTTCCCCATTGGCCAGCGACAGGGCCGAGGCATCAATCGGGGCCGTTGACCACCCGCTGTCGGGTGAGGACGCTGTTCCCGTCCCACCCCCGCTCGATGCCGGAGCGTCATTGAAACGTGACAGGTCAATATCCCCACTCTTGAGCCGCGCTGTGATTTTTGGTGGATCCGAAATCTCAATATCCGTCTCCCCCGTAAAGCGGTTGTGGTCCAACTGCGCCACCAAGTTGCGCAGTGAGATACGGCCCTCGCTGGTATAGGTCATCTGCCCAGACACATCGGCCTTACGCCCCAACCCCAACGGCACCCCGACACCGGCCTGTCCAAAGGCGGCCAGCATTTCCTCGGTGTTCGTGGTTTTGACCGCAAGCGCGCCGTCCATTTCTCCAGCAAGATTAACGCGGCCATCGAATCCAACCTCGCCGCCCGGCGCGGTCAGAGCCAATTTCAAAGGCGCGACAGCCCCTGACGCATAGGTCGGCAGGTCCGGTAATTCGAGGTCAACTTTCACATGGCCACCCGGCACCGCCATCCGTGCCTCCATCACCATGGGTGAGGTCGGTCCCGGCCAGCTGGCCGACAGATCAACGTTTGAGAAGTTGAATTTCGTTGCGCCATTTTCGATGTAAACCAACTGTGCATTGGTCAGTTCCAGGCGGTCCAGCGTCACGGCACCTTGCGGCGATGCAGATGACGCGCTGGTATTGCTTCCGGTCGTCGCCTGCGAGGCAACCGGAGCGCTTAGTTCCCAATTGCCGCGCCCATCGGATAACTCGAGCCGTAAAATCGGATTGTCCGCGACAACCCGCCTTATCCGTAAATCTCCGTTCAGCAGCGCCGAAGCATCCACACCGACGGCAAGGCTTTCGGCGCTGAGCATCGGTTCGGTCCCGGCCCAGGGTGCGTTGCCAAACGTGACAGGGCCGGTCTCCATCCCCAGAACGGGCCAGAACGACAGATTCACATCCCCCGACAATGTCAGGTCGCGCCCCGTTTCGCTTTTGACCTGTTCCGCGAGAATCACCGCCAGCTTATCCCCTGGCATCAGCAATAAGGCGCCGATGACCAACCCGATTGCGGCCACGAATAAGAAGAGTATGCGCACCAGCCACTTCATTTTTCTGCTCTCCGCTTATTTGGCATGCGTTGAAAAGATCATCCAAAGCCCAGCCCGTATTTGCAAGAGGAAGCGTTCCCCACTATATGCCGCGCCATGAGCACGAACCCACCAAACCTCCGCCCTGACCTGGCGCCAGCCGCCCGGATGCCTGATACGCCACGTACCAACCAGCCAACCATTGGTATGGTATCGCTGGGCTGCCCCAAGGCATTGGTCGATAGCGAGCGGATTTTGACCCGTCTTCGTGCAGAAGGGTACGGCATTTCGCCAGATTATTCCGGGGCCGATGCCGTAATCGTGAACACCTGCGGGTTCCTCGACAGCGCCAAGGCTGAGTCTCTGGACGCCATTGGCGAGGCTTTGGTGGAAAATGGCAAGGTCATTGTGACGGGCTGTCTCGGGGCCGAACCTGACTATATCCGTGAACACCACCCGCACATCATGGCTGTGACCGGGCCGCATCAATACGAACAGGTGCTGGATGCGGTGCATTCAGCGGTGCCCCCCGATCCAGACCCATTTGTTGATCTGCTGCCCGCTGCGAGCGTGCAGCTGACCCCACGCCACTACAGCTATCTAAAGATATCCGAGGGCTGTAACCACAAGTGCAAGTTCTGCATCATCCCTGACATGCGCGGCAAGCTGGCCAGCCGTCCGGCCCACGCCATATTGCGTGAGGCCGAAAAGCTGGTCGATAATGGCGTGCGTGAATTGCTGGTCATCTCGCAGGATACCTCGGCTTATGGGCTGGACCGGAAATACGATGTGAACCCGTGGAAGGACCGTGAGGTGCGCAGCCACATCACCGACCTGGCGTGTGAGCTGGGGCAGCTGGATGCCTGGGTTCGTCTACACTACGTCTACCCCTACCCGCATGTACGCGAGCTGATCCCCCTGATGGCTGATGCCGGGTGCAACATCCTGCCCTATCTGGATATTCCGTTCCAACATGCGCACCCGGATGTTCTGAAACGCATGGCCCGCCCGGCGGCAGCGGCCAAAACTCTGGACGAGATTGCCGCCTGGCGCGCGACCTGCCCTGATATCACCCTGCGCTCGACCTTTATCGTCGGCTATCCCGGCGAGACCGAGGCTGAGTTCCAGACGTTGCTGGATTGGATGGATGAGGCGCAATTGGATCGCGTGGGATGCTTCCAATACGAAAACGTGGACGGAGCACGCTCGAACGATCTGCCCGACCATGTTCCGGCTGAGATCAAACAAGAGCGCTGGGAACGGTTCATGGAGAAGGCCCAGGCGATTTCCGAGGCCAAGCTGGCCGCCAAGGTCGGCCAGACCATCGAGGTGATCGTGGATGAGGTCGACGGCGAGGCCGCCACCTGCCGCACCAAATCCGATGCACCCGAGATCGATGGCAATCTGTTTATCGACGAAGGGTTTGAAGCCCTCAACCCCGGCGACATCGTCTCGGTCGAGGTCGATGAGGCTGGCGAATATGACCTTTGGGGCAAGCTGACCTGATCCGATCACCCCGGTTGGGCAAAGCGTGAGGCAAGTTTATTGGCGTTTTGCGCCAGACTCGTGGATTATGACGGGACATACCGCCTTATAGGAAGGAAGTTCCAATGTCCTGCCTACGCCCCTTTGGCCTGAAATGCATAACGGTTATACTTGCTGCTCAGCTTTATGCCTTTCCCGCTGTTGCGGATAATGTCCGCGCAGGCGGTTTCATTATCATAGGGTCCGAACCGCTTAGCCTCCATCTGCGCAGCAAACACCATGTGCAGCGATACTATGGTGCACCCAAAGTCTATCATCGGACCAGCAAGCACCCACATCAAACCAAGCCGAAAGTGTACCACCACAAGAGCAAACCCAAGGTTCATTACGTCAAGCCGGTCAAACGGCACCACCGGTCAAGGCAAGCGTTCAGCAACAAACATGCCTCGCCTTATTACCTTCCACGGAGTTACGGAATTCAGAATCGGGGATATCGCTATGGTATTAAACGGCGCAGGTATTGAGGGCATCAGACCAGGCTTAAAAGCCCGATGACCCAAGCCAATCCCGCCGCCAAAGCCGTTAACGCAACAGCGGCACTGGCGGCGTCCTTGGCCTGCCCCGCCAGTTTGTTGTGTTCGGTCGAGGTATGATCGACAGCGCGCTCGATCGCGGTATTGAACAGCTCGGCTACCAAAACAAGCAGGCCCAATATCAGGATCAGGGCGCGTATCCCTTCACCGAGCGGCAACCAAACAGCCAGACCAGCCGAAACCAGATTTGCCCAAACCCAGGCGCGGAACGAATACTCTTCCCGCCAGGTCGCGACCAGCCCTTGCCAGCTCCAACGCGTTCGGTCCTTGAGATGTGTAAGGAGGTTTCTCATCAGTCTTCAACTTTTCGGTGTACGGAACTGAAGCCGCATTGGTGTATGGCGGGCAAGAAAAAACCGCCCCAGGGGCGGTTTTTGGGTCGAGAATGCGCGGGCGGCCTAATAAACCGGCCACCCGCGGAATACTTATTGTGCGACCGGATTACAGACAGTCTGGCCTGCTTCTGTCGTGGCCAGCTCAGTTCCTGCCGGGCAGCTAGGTGTGCCGAATTTGTCGTACTCAGGCGTGATATAAACCGGTGCCGGTTCTTCCTGCTGCGAGCAAGCAGCCAAAACTAGGGCAAATGCACCAACGGCAGCAAATTTGAGTTTCATGTCCGTCATTCCTCTATTAATTTCCTGATATTGCCCAAGAATCCGGGGCCGGTCTCACAATACGACTTGAATGGCATTTTGGCAACGAATTCGATCACGCGATCGTGAGGAAAGGCGAAACAACGCCGGTAACCCCCTCAGAAACAGCGGATTTATGAGCATTTCCTACAGATTTTCGCATATCGGCTTACACTGGTAGAGTGACATCAGCAAAAGACGGAGTAGCCACATGTCAGACAGCCCCACCATCGCGCAAAAAGGTCCCTTCCCGGTCGAAGTGATCGAAGGGAAAAGCTATTTCTGGTGTGCATGCGGCCGATCCAAACGGCAGCCGTTTTGCGATGGATCGCATAAAGACACAGGGTTCGAACCGGTCAAGTACACGGCAGACAGCAGCAAGAAAGTCTTTTTCTGTGGCTGCAAACACAGCGGGAATCCTCCGCTGTGCGACGGGTCCCATTCCAAGCTGTAATTAGGTCTTCAACGCGTTCATCAGATCAGCGTTGGCACAGAATTCGGGCGCAGTGTGGGCCTCGGATTGTTGTTCAGACAACCAGATGGCACATTGGTTGCTGCACTGCGATGCCCGGCAGCGTGTCACCATTTCGGCATAGCGATCCGGTGTAAGCCGGTTCTCTGCCATGGCTTCGGTCAATGAGATTTTCATACATCGCGCCACCGAACGGGTTAGCCAAAAGTGTTTTTCGACATCCCCCAGAGTATTTCGCGCCATCAGTTTTCCTGCCTTGATCATGTTTTCAACACCGCAAACCGGTGTTGGTTTCTGCGCATCTGTTAGGTCACCTGTCGCGTCCGGTGACCACTCTCATGCGGCATGAAACCTTCCTGTCGTTAAGGCTGCAGTTTTCGGAGCAATTCCTGATTGCGGCAGTATTCCGGCGTTTGATCCGCCTGCGCGGGCTGCTGCAGGAAGCTCTGGCAATGATTGGGATTTGCACAGCCCGTGCATCTCAGAACAGCATCGGAAAGCTGATCGATCGAAACGTCACCTTCAATCGCGGATTGCTGCAGATCGACGCCAAGTTTGGTGGCCATCTGATCCACAAGACCTGCATGGAACTTCAAGATTTCTTGGTCGGGCATGAGAGGTCCTTTCCTGCCACATGTCCAAAACAGGATATCTCAGCCCGGTGTTTGGGCCTTTGACTCACATCAAGGCCCGGCGCCAATATGATCCAGATAGGCTCGGGTCGCGTCCTGCACGCGCCTAAATCGATCCCCACCCAGCTTTTTTCCGCCGTACCAGCGGGTGACGATGACCACATGACTGTCTAGCCCGGCCCGCTCAAGCATCCTTAGAATCACCATGCCCGCACCGCTTTCCCCATCATCGGCCTTCAACGCCCCAGTCGGCAATATGACCGCCCAGGTGTTGTGCGTGGCTTTGGCATAAGCTTTGTCTGACTTGAGCTCTTGCAAGGCTGCATCAACTTCGGCCCGCGTGCCAACTGCTGCGCCTGTTACCGCGTACTTCGACCCCCGGTCCGTCAGGATAACGCCCAGCCGTGTCAGGGATGTCATTGCGTCAGACCCAACTGTCTTGCGGTTTCAAGAACGATCTGAACCCGGTCGGCATTAGGAGGGTGACTTCCCAGAAACTGATCCCCCGGATCGGGAAGGCGATCAAAATACTTGGCACCGATCAAAGGGTTGTATCCCGCGTTATGGGTGATGATCGTGCCCAGTTGGTCCGCTTCAAGCTCGAACGCTTTCACGTTCACCTGCACACCCAATTCGGCCCCCAATTTCTGTGTGCGTTCAAGGTCTTTGCCTTCCTCGCCATGCAGCTTACCCAATTCGCTGAAGATCGCGGCACTTTCCTGGGCGTTTTTCGACTGCCGGGCGATGTGTCCCAAAACATGATGCGCTGCCTCGTGCCCCATGACAAAGGCCAGTTCATCAGGATTCTTCGCAGATTGGATCATCGAACGCGTGAATATGATCACTGGCTGATTGTCATCATCCAGGGTCTGAAAGGCATTTGCCGGTGCGCGCGGGTTCAGGTCGACCAATATCGTGAAATCGCAATTTTCGACCTTGGCCTGGCGCAGACATTCGGCGCGGGCTTCGTCGCCGACCTGACGGCTGATTTTCCGAAACGCGGCGGCGTCGACCTGAAATTCACTCGACTCCAGCGACCATTCATTTGCCGGTTGCACACGCAGAACACCGGCACTGCAGGCCGTCAACACCAGAGGAAACAGCAAATAGATCAGACAGCGCATTCATATTCCTTTGAAACGGTGATCCCGTTTGAAAAACCATAGCGCGACACCTGGGGGACCGCCACCGTCGGATTGCGCGGGAACGGGTTGCATTGCCGCTTTGCTCCCGGCACTCTGCCTACATGTTTTCGATTGAGCATGAATTCGACTCGACAGTCATTACTCTGGTGGACGAAGGCCCCAAACCTTTGCAAGAGGATGTCGTCATCAACAGCTTCGCCGAATGTGTGACGCTTGAGCAGCTGGACCCACGCACAGACAAGATACAGAAAATAACTCTGTCTCCTGAGCAAGTCCGCGATCTGGCCGCCGCGCTGGATCTGCCGGAGGGGGTGTATCAAATCCACGAAAGACCCAGTCAAGGCGCGTAGACAAACAGCTTGTCCCGCGCAGTCTGCGCTTGTTTCAGGGTCAGCGCCGATGGGGCGACCTGCATGGCCGTAGCCAGTATCTGGCGCACAGCTTCGTCGGCCTTGCCGTTTTCGGGCGGCACAGTGACCGTAATGCGGATTGCTCCCTCATCCACTGTGATGCTGTCCTTTGCGGCTTTCGGCGTGACCCGGACCGGAACCGCCGTGCCAGAGATGGCATAGGCGCTCAGGTCCGGTATGTCGCGCAGTTTCGACTTGGCCATCTTTTCACCTCTTGCCTGCAAACACCCTTGCATGGGGAACCGGGGAATGAAAATGATCCGGCCTATCCAGCTGATTGCACTTGAAACGCGCCAGATACTCAACCAGATACAGACTGCTCATGTAAAGGAAGTTAACATATGTCCTTGAAAAACCCGGCTGCCCTAGAATTTCTGCAATCGCGCCGGTCCCGCCCTGCCAAAACGCTGATTGCACCGGCCCCGACGCGGGATGAGCTGTTGCCGCTGTTGACCGCCGCCGCCCGCAGCCCCGATCACGGCAAGCTAGAGCCGTGGCGCTTTATCGTGCTTGAGAAAGGCGCAATGGCGCGCCTGTCCGGGTTGACGCACGAGCGGGGCGTCGCCCTGGGCAAGACGCCCGAGGACATCGCGAAAGCGCAAAGCCAGTTTGACATGGGCCAACTGGCCGTTGCCGTGGTCGAGGTGCAGAAACCATCCGAGAAAATCCCGGCGATTGAACAGACCTATTCGGCTGGTGCTGTCTGTCTGGCCTTGCTGAACGCGGCACTTGCAGCGGGTTGGGGGGCGAACTGGTTGTCCGGCTGGCAAACCCATGATCCCGAATTCTGCCGCCAGGCTTTTGGCTTACAAGACAACGAGCGCATCGCTGGCCTGATCCACATTGCCACCGAAGGCACTGCACCGCCAGAACGTCCTCGCCCGGATGTGGCAGCGCTGACCGAATGGGTCGTTGAATGATGATCCTCAACGCGTTTTTCGCGGCGCTTGGTCAGATCGGAGACCCCAAGTTCCGTGCCGTTCTTTTGCGTGGCGTTGGTCTGACAATCGTGTTGTTGATCGCGGCCTGCGCCGGTGCAATCTGGCTGATCAACAGACTGTCTGGGGATGAGATTTCGCTGCCCTGGATCGGCGCAGTCCCGTGGCTGAACGATGTTCTGAATTATTCCGGCATCTTTGTGGTGCTGATTCTGCCGGTGTTTCTGATGATGCCAGTCGCCTCGGCGATTACGTCCTTGTTTCTGGAGGAGGTCGCGCAGGCGGTCGAAGATAAACACTATCCCTCCCTGCCCGCCGTTCCGGGCATCCCGTTCAGCGAAGGGTCAAGGGATGCGGTTAGCTTCATGGGCGTGCTGGTTGCGGCCAACCTGCTGGCGTTGATCCTTTATGCGATGTTCCCTCCGCTGGCGCCGTTTATTTTCTGGGTAATGAACGGATTTCTGCTGGGTCGGGAGTATTTCACGCTGGCCGCGATGCGTCGGATCGGGCGGGACGGCGCGCGCAAGTTACGCGCCAAACACGCCGCCACCATTTGGTTGGCCGGCACCTTGATGGCCATTCCCCTCTCGGTGCCGCTGGTGAATCTGGTGATCCCAATCCTCGGGGTCGCTACTTTCACCCATATCTATCATAAGCTGTCAGGTCTTTCGACCTGACGCTCAGTTCCGCGGTTCCAGTTGGTTCAGCCAATCGAAATCGCGCACCGAGATCACACCAGAGATGATAATCCCGGCAATAACAGCCCAGAGTACCACCGAAATCCCGGTGGTGATCCACATCTTTTTCTTCATATGATGCACTTCCGGCGCGCCCGCATGGGTGCCCGGAACGATATCACCCAGATCGCCCTGCGTTTTGATACGGATGGGCAACACAACCAACAGCGTCATGAACCAGATGACGGCAAACAATACCAGTGCAGCAGTGATCGTCATGACAGCCTCGCTTGGTTAAACCTGTTCTAGTTCGACCAGACAGCCGTTAAAGTCCTTGGGGTGCAAAAACAGTACCGGCTTGCCATGCGCGCCGATCTTCGGCTCGCCCGATCCCAGAACGCGGGCACCGGTTTCCTTCAGGTGATCACGGGCCGCGATGATGTCTTCGACCTCATAGCAGACATGGTGGATGCCGCCTGCCGGGTTCTTTTCCAGAAAGCCGTTGATCGGGCTGTTTTCACCCAGCGGGTAAAGCAATTCGATCTTGGTGTTGGGTAGTTCGATGAACACAACGGTAACGCCATGATCGGGCTCATCCTGCGGCGCGCCGACCTTGGCGCCCAGTGCATTGCTATATTGCGCGGACGCGGCCTCAAGATCGGGTACGGCGATGGCGACGTGGTTCAGACGACCAATCATTGAACTCTCCTGTGTTCTGCGTTGCCGCGGTTATGAGGGCAGATTGGGCAAAGAACAAGTGCGCCAAATTGCCGTTAACCCTGTGTTAGCCAGAAGTTTCTAGCTTAGGGCATCTGCTGATTAGGAGTTCTGCCATGGACGATTCGAGCCCCTTCGCCTCACCCGCGCAGCCGACGGCCACGCGGCCTCTGCTGGGTCAAACCATTCTGGTTGTCGAAGACAGCCGCTATGCCTGCGACGCCATCCGGCTGATGTGCCTGCATAGCGGTGCGCGTATCCGGCGGGCGGATTGCTTGACCTCGGCCCGGCGTCACCTGCAGATCTATCGCCCTTCTGTCATTCTGGTGGATATCGGCCTGCCAGATGGGTCCGGTGCCGACCTGATTGCCGAATTGGCCGAAGCAACCCCACGTATCGGCGCCATTCTGGGAATGTCCGGCGACGATCACGGTCAGGAGGCTGCGTTGCAAGCAGGTGCCGATGGTTTTTTGAACAAACCCCTGAAATCACTTTCTTATTTTCAGCAGTTCATTCTGGAAAACCTGCCACAGGATCGTCGGCCCAACAGCCTGCACGCCATTCGGGATGAGGTTATCCACCCGGACCCGATGGCCTATCAGGACGACATGGCGCATATCGCGGATGTGCTGGCTGGGCCAAACGATCATCGCACTTTGGACTATGCAGCTCAATTCCTGGTCGGTGTTGCCCGGGATGCCGAGGATACGGTTCTGGCAGATGCCGCGCAGAAACTGGCCGAATCGCGCGCAGACGGGGCGCCGGTTACGGCGCTGGCCGCAAAGGTTGCCGGTATCGTTCAGGCAAGGTTGGAACAGCGCGAGGCAATCTGAAATGGTGACTGCTTATTTTCTGACATCCACGATCCTGACGATCTGGGCCTATTTTCAGACCCGCACAACAGCCAGGAACATCCGTGTTGCACGCGGATCAAAATCATGTCCGTTGACCGACACTGGGGCAATACAGAATTTACCGCAGAATATTAACCGCAGGCTTGGGGCACCTGATCCAAAAGAAAATCCCGCCGCAGGGGCTGCGGCGGGCGATTGATCAATCCTGTGGGATGATCCGCAATCCCAATTCCATCAACTGATCCGAGGTCGGATCGGAGGGCGCGTCCATCATCAGGTCTTCGGCGCGCTGGTTCATCGGGAACATCATGACTTCGCGGATGTTGGCCTCATCAGCCAATAGCATCACGATCCGGTCGATCCCCGCAGCACAACCGCCGTGCGGCGGAGCGCCATAGTGGAAGGCGTTGAACAGCGCACCAAATCGGCTTTTCACCTCATCCTCGCCATAGCCTGCCAGTTCAAAGGCTTTCAGCATGATCTCGGGCTTGTGGTTCCGGATCGCACCCGAGACCAGCTCATACCCGTTGCAGGCCAGATCGTACTGATAGCCTCGCACGTCCAGAGGATTACCCTGCAGCGCCTCCATACCACCTTGCGGCATCGAGAATGGGTTGTGTTCAAAGTCGATCGCGCCCGTTTCTTCATCCTGCTCATAGATCGGGAAATCCACGATCCAGGCGAACGCAAAACGGTCTTTTTCGGTCAGGTTCAGTTCCTCACCGATCACATCGCGCGCCTTTCCGGCCACCTTTTCAAAGGCCTTCGGCTTGCCGCCCAAGAAGAACGCGGCGTCGCCGACACCCAGACCCAGTTGCTGACGGATCGCCTCGGTACGTTCAGGGCCGATGTTCTTGGCCAGGGGACCTGCGGCCTCCATGCCTTCACCCTGATCGCGCCAGAAAATATAGCCCATACCGGGCAGGCCTTCTTTCTGGGCAAAGGCGTTCATGCGGTCACAGAACTTACGGCTACCGCCGGTCGGCGCAGGGATGGCGCGGATTTCAGTGCCTTCCTGCTCCAACAGCTTCGCGAAAATCGCGAAGCCAGAATCGCGGAAGTGGTCGGAGACCACTTGCATTTTAATAGGATTGCGCAGGTCCGGTTTGTCGCTGCCATACCAAAGTGCCGCGTCCTTGTAGGAGATTTGCGGCCAGTCTTGATCGACCTTGCGGCCACCGCCGAACTCTTCGAACACACCGGTCAAAACGGGTTGGATCGTATCAAACACGTCCTGCTGTTCAACAAACGACATCTCTAGGTCGAGCTGGTAGAAATCGGTGGGCGAACGGTCGGCGCGGGGATCTTCATCGCGGAAACACGGCGCGATTTGGAAATATTTGTCAAAACCCGAGACCATGATCAGCTGCTTGAACTGCTGCGGTGCCTGCGGCAGCGCATAGAACTTGCCCGGGTGCAGACGCGAAGGCACCAAGAAGTCACGCGCGCCTTCGGGCGAGGACGCAGTGATGATTGGCGTCTGATACTCGCGAAACCCCTGATCCCACATGCGACGGCGCATGGACGCCACAACGTCCGAGCGCAGGGTCATGTTCTGCTGCATCGCCTCGCGACGCAGGTCCAGGTAGCGATAGCGCAGGCGAGTTTCTTCGGGGTATTCCTGATCGCCGAACACCATCAACGGCAGCTCATCAGCGGCGCCCAGCACTTCCAATTCGCGCACGTAAACTTCGATCTCGCCGGTGGGCAGTTTCGGGTTCACCAGCTCAGCGTCGCGCGCTTTGACAGTGCCGTCGATGCGGATACACCATTCGGACCGAACCTTTTCCAGCTCGGCAAAGGCGGCGCTGTCACCGTCACACAGAACCTGTGTCACTCCGAAATGATCGCGCAGGTCGATGAACAGCACGCCACCGTGATCTCGGACACGATGCACCCAACCGGACAGGCGGACGGTTTCACCGACATTGGCGGCGGTCAGAGCGGCGCAGGTATGGCTGCGATAGGCGTGCATGGAGTATCCCTTCGGGCGCAGAATTCGTCGCGCCGATACACCCTGTCAGGCTTGGAAAGTCAAGGCAGGTCGCGCCGTCAAAACGGCCTTTGCACGTTGCCCGAGTAGAAATAGATACCCAGACCGACGGCAAAGATGATGTTTCCCGCAATCGCGTGCAGTAAGACCGCGTAGAAAAACGATCCACGTTTACGATAGGCCCAGGTGAACAGCAACCCTCCGGCAAAGGTCATGACGGCGACGATCCAGCTCCAGTACATCAGATGTGCCAGCGAAAAAAGAGTCGCGTTCAGCAGATAGGCCGCGCGTCCGTTAGGCAGGATTTCGTGATAGCGGCGGAAAAACAGGGACCGGAACAAAAGCTCTTGCGGCAGGGCCGACAGCAGTGGGTAACCAATCCAAATCACCAGAAGGAATTCGGGCCGATTGCGCAGCAGGAAAAACGCCGCCTCGGGTCGCATTAACATTACAAGTGCCGCGCAAAGGATCGTCATGGCTAAAGTGAACAAAGCAACCTCGCGCCAGGACCAGTTGCGCCAGTTGTACCGCAGTTCACCCCAGGCAAAGCCGGGTGTAATGTGCAGCAACACAATCCCGATGGCCGTGAAGGTGAATAACGAGGGGAACATCCAGTCGGGTGGGAAGAACACCGCGATCAGCACCGGCGCGGCAATGAAAAACAATCCGAATTCTAGCCGCAATCGCGGATACGGCACCCTGCTGTCCGCCCAATCGGTTTGTTTGCTCACTGTATTGCCAACTCCGCCCGGATCAGACCACGCAACGAATTTCCCATATAGAGTTTTTCTGCGTTTTTCAGGTCGGTCAAGGTCAGGGTGGCTTCGGTAACCTCTTTATTACTCAGCAATTCTTCGCGCAGAATGCCGGGTAGAAGGCCACTGGACAACGTCGGCGTCAGGCGGCGGCCATCCGGCATGTGCAGGAACAGATTGGTGATGGTGCCTTCGCACAGCTCGTCTCGTTCGTTCAGAAACAGGGCCTCGTCTATGCCTTGAGGCAAAGTCGCCCGAGTGGTGTCATATAGGGCACGCCGTGTTGTTTTGTGCTGCAACCAGATGTCAGACGCGGTCAGGCGCGGTTCGGCAACGGCGATCCGCCAGATCGTCGGGTTATCGGCCAATGCTCCGGTCGTTATATCCAGCTGACCACCTGCGGCTAGCGTCAGTCGACACCTAAGCGGTGATGAGCCATCCACGCCGTTCAACAGATCAATAGCGCGGTCCGCGTCAAAGGAAATCCCAAAGGCTTGGGCCGATCGGGTCATCCGGGCCAAATGCCGATCACGCCGCACGAACCCCTGTTCAGGTCGGTACGCTAGCGTCTCGATTATGCGGAAGTCAGGATCAGTTGGTGGGCAAAGCGGGCTTTCCATAGCGCTTCCTCGTATTCCGATGGGGCCGTGCTGTCCCAGACCAGGCCACCGCCCACGTTCAAAGTGGCTTTGCCATCCTCGACCATTAGCGTGCGGATCGCCACGTTGAATTCAGACCGGCCGCCCGGGGCTGCCCAGCCGATGGCGCCGCAATAAATGTCGCGGGGCCAGGGTTCCAAATCGGCCAAAATCTCCATCGCGCGAATCTTGGGCGCGCCGGTGATTGAACCACACGGGAACAGCGCCATCAGGATATCGGACAGCTCGGCCCCCAGATGCAGTTGCGCCTGAACTAACGAGACCATTTGATGCACGGTGGCATAGGTTTCGACCTTGAACAGCTCGGGCACTTTGACCGATCCGGGCAGCGCAACGCGGCTAAGGTCATTGCGCAGAAGATCGACGATCATCAGGTTTTCAGCCCGATTCTTTTCGTCAGTCGACAGAAAGGCTCGGCGGCGCGCATCCTCGGCCATATCGTCGCTGCGGGGTTGCGTGCCTTTCATCGGGCGGGTTTCAATCCCTCGGTCCGCATCAGTACGAAAGAACAGCTCGGGCGAGCGGCTGAGCAGATCAGGCAAGCCGTCCTGCTGTACCAGCGCACCGTGCCCCACAGGTTGACCAGTTGCCAGCGCTGCATACAGCGCATCACTGTCGCCCTGGATAGTCAGGTCGATAGGAAAGGTCAGGTTAGCCTGATAGATATCCCCGGCCCCGATGGCATCGTGAACCTGTTGAAAGGCGCGCGTATACCGCGCCTCATCCCAGCGGGGCTCAAACCCGGTGACACCTCCGGTCGCCGGGGGAAGATTCCATTGCACCGGGGCCTCATAGGCGCCAAAGCACAGCAAAGGCAGACGGCGATCCGCAGGCAGTCGGTCAGCCAAGCGCGGCTCAAGCACATAGCCCAGCTCATAACTGGCATAACCGGCAAGCCACGCACCGTCGGCGCGCGCCTCATCCAGCGCCGCCAGGGCCTGGGGCACGTCGTCCGGCTTGTCCGCACGGATCACTCTGGCTGGCCGGTCGAAACTTGTTCCGGGTCCGGCTGGCCCCTGATCGAAACGAATACGCAATTGCATCCTCATTTGTCGTGCTGCGCGGTATAGAGAATACGGCGGCAAGGGAAAGAGGGGAAAGCGGCAATTTCGTCACCGTTTCCGATACCCCTTGAACCTTTTCGCGCGGTCCCTATAACGCAGGACAATTTGGGCGCATGGGGGCGTCCTGACTCGCAGACAACCGAAGGAACCAGGCCATGCCCAGAAGAACCGACATCCAGTCGATCATGATCATCGGAGCGGGGCCTATCGTCATCGGTCAGGCCTGCGAATTTGACTATTCCGGCGCACAGGCCTGCAAAGCGCTGCGGGAAGAAGGATACCGGGTCATCCTGGTGAACTCAAACCCGGCTACCATCATGACCGACCCGGGCCTGGCCGATGCCACCTATATCGAACCGATCACCCCCGAGGTTGTCGCCAAGATCATCGAGAAAGAACGCCCCGACGCCTTGCTGCCCACCATGGGCGGGCAGACCGGCCTGAACACCTCGCTGGCGCTGGAAGAGATGGGTGTGCTTGAAAAGTTCGGGGTCGAGATGATTGGCGCCAAACGCGACGCCATCGAAATGGCCGAAGACCGCGCCCTGTTCCGCGAGGCGATGGACCGGCTGGGGCTGGAAAACCCCAAGGCAACCATCGTGACCGCGCCCAAGCGCGAAGACGGTTCCACCGATCTGGATGCCGGTGTGCAGATGGCGCTGGACGAGTTGGATGAAATCGGCCTGCCCGCCATCATCCGCCCTGCCTTTACCCTGGGCGGCACCGGTGGCGGTGTGGCCTATAACCGTGAGGATTATATCCATTTTTGCCGCTCGGGCATGGATGCCTCACCCGTGAATCAGATCCTCGTCGACGAAAGCCTGCTGGGCTGGAAAGAATACGAGATGGAAGTGGTGCGCGACACTGCCGACAACGCCATCATCGTCTGCTCCATCGAAAACGTCGATCCAATGGGCGTGCATACAGGTGACTCGATCACCGTAGCCCCTGCCCTGACGCTGACCGACAAGGAATACCAGATCATGCGCAACGGTTCGATCGCCGTTCTGCGCGAGATCGGCGTCGAAACCGGCGGGTCGAATGTGCAATGGGCGATCAATCCTGATGATGGCCGCATGGTTGTGATCGAGATGAACCCACGTGTATCGCGCTCCTCGGCGCTGGCGTCTAAGGCGACCGGTTTCCCGATTGCGAAGATCGCCGCAAAGCTTGCCGTGGGTTACACGCTGGACGAGTTGGACAACGACATTACCAAGGTCACCCCGGCCTCGTTCGAGCCGACCATCGACTATGTCGTCACCAAGATCCCGAAATTTGCCTTTGAGAAGTTCCCGGGGTCCGAGCCCTACCTGACCACAGCGATGAAATCGGTGGGTGAGGCCATGTCCATCGGTCGCACCATCCACGAATCGATGCAAAAGGCGTTGGCCTCGATGGAATCGGGCCTGACCGGGTTTGATGAAATCGAAATCCCCGGCCTGAACGTTGGTGTCTGGGAAGAAGCCACCGACAAGGCTGCTGTCATCAAGGCAATCAGCAAACAAACCCCCGACCGTCTGCGCACCATCGCGCAGGCCATGCGTCACGACCTGACCGATGACGAAATCTTTGGCGTCACCAAGTTTGACCCGTGGTTCCTGGCCCGTATCCGCGAGATCATCGAGGCCGAGCGTCAGGTCCGCAAAGATGGCCTGCCGGTGACCGAAGACGGCATCCGCAAGCTGAAAATGCTGGGCTTTACCGACGCGCGTCTGGGCAATCTGACTGGCAGGGATGAGGACAACGTCCGCCGTGCCCGCCGCAATCTGGGCGTCAACGCCGTGTTCAAACGCATTGACACCTGCGCTGCCGAGTTCGAAGCGCAGACGCCTTATATGTATTCAACCTACGAAGCCCCGATGATGGGCGAGGTCGAGTGCGAAGCGCGCCCGTCTGATCGCAAAAAAGTTGTCATCCTTGGCGGTGGCCCAAACCGGATCGGTCAGGGGATCGAGTTCGACTATTGCTGCTGCCACGCCTGTTTCGCGCTGACCGAAGCGGGTTATGAAACCATCATGGTCAACTGCAACCCCGAGACGGTCTCGACCGACTATGACACTTCGGACCGTCTGTATTTCGAGCCGCTGACCTTTGAACACGTCATGGAAATCCTGACGAAAGAGCAGGAAAACGGCACGCTGCACGGTGTGATCGTTCAGTTCGGCGGCCAAACCCCGCTGAAACTGGCCAACGCGCTTGAAGCTGAAGGCATTCCGATCCTCGGCACCACACCGGATGCGATTGACCTTGCCGAAGACCGTGAACGCTTTCAGGCGCTGGTCAATGATCTGGGCCTGAAACAGCCCAAGAACGGTATCGCCTCGACCGATGAGCAGGCTCTGGAGATCGCCGATGAAATCGGCTTCCCGCTGGTCATCCGCCCCTCATACGTTCTGGGTGGCCGCGCCATGGAAATCGTGCGCGATATGGAGCAGCTGAAACGCTATATCAATGAGGCTGTGGTGGTCTCGGGCGACAGCCCGGTTCTGCTGGACAGTTATTTGGCCGGTGCGGTTGAGCTGGACGTGGATGCCATTTGTGACGGTGAGGCCGTACATGTAGCTGGCATCATGCAGCATATTGAAGAGGCCGGCGTTCACTCTGGTGACTCGGCTTGTTCGCTGCCGCCTTATTCGCTGTCGAAGGAAATCCTTGGTCAAATCAAGGATCAGGCGTTCAAACTGGCCAAAGCGCTGAATGTTGTCGGTCTGATGAACGTGCAGTTCGCCATCAAGAATGGCGAGATTTACCTGATCGAGGTCAACCCGCGCGCCTCACGGACCGTACCGTTTGTCGCCAAAGCGACCGACAGTGCCATCGCGTCGATTGCCGCGCGTGTCATGGCTGGTGAGAAGCTGGCGAACTTCCCGCAGCGCCCGCCTTATCAGGACGGTCAGGACACCAAGATCGCTGACCAGATGACACTGGCTGATCCGGACATGCCGTGGTTTTCGGTGAAAGAGGCAGTGCTTCCCTTTGCCCGTTTCCCCGGCGTCGACACCATTCTGGGCCCGGAAATGCGCTCGACCGGTGAGGTCATGGGCTGGGACCGCGACTTCCACCGCGCTTTCCTCAAGGCACAGATGGGTGCGGGTATGGTGCTGCCTTCCTCGGGTCGTGCGTTTATCTCGATCAAGGATGCCGACAAGACCCCCGCGATGCTTGAGGCCGCGCAGGTTCTGACCGGGCAAGGTTTCTCTTTGGTGGCCACACGCGGCACCCAGTCTTGGCTGGCCGAACAGGGTGTAGCCTGCGACGTGGTCAACAAAGTCTATGAGGGTCGCCCGGACGTGGCTGACATGCTGAAAGACGGTCAGGTGCAGTTGCTGATGAACACCACCGAAGGCGCGCAAGCGGTTGAGGACAGCAAGTCCATCCGCTCAATTGCGCTGTATGACAAGATTCCCTATTTCACCACTGCGGCCGCCAGCCACGCTGCTGCGCTGGCGATCAAGGCACAGGCCGAAGGCGATGTTGAGGTGAAGTCGCTGCAGGGCTAACTCGCCTGGGGTGAAACCCGCGCATTTTGAACCAAACACACCGCGCCCGTTGACCCTGTGTCTTCGGGCGCGCATCTTTTCGGCAAACGAGCAAAAGGAAAACGAAATGCGCAGGTTTATGGTTTTCGCCGCTTTAATGACGCTTGCCGCGTGTGATGTGCCACTGATCCCACTGATCTGACGCGAACCGCGGCGCCGTTTTAGCTTTCCCTGTGTTGTCGAGAGCCGCATGATGCTGTTCTGACAACCGGTGAAACCATGCGCCTTTACACCACATACGGAACCAATGACTTGCCGCGGGCCATCCGGTTCTATGACGCGATCTTTTCTGTACTGGATCAGCCACGCCTTCCGGGGTGGTCAAAGGATCGCGCAGGCTGGGGAGCTGATCCCGATGCCGGGATCGGGTTTTGGGTCTGTACGCCGCATGATGGCGGGGCGGCCAGCGTAGGCAATGGAACGATGATTGCCTTTCCGGCCCGCAGCGCAGCGCAAGTTCGGCGATTTCACGCGGCAGGTCTGGAATATGGGGGCACGGACGCAGGTGCACCGGGCATTCGGGACTATTACGCGCCTGATTTCTATGTCGCCTATCTGCGCGACCCGGACGGTAACAAGCTGTCCTGCTTTTACTATCACTACGATCCGGGTAAAAACCCGGGCGACTGAAACAGCCGCCCGGCACCCATCAGAGCTGTGCCGCCTCGCGTTTTTCATCGCGTGCAAAGAACACCATGTAAAACACCGGAGCCGCGACCATGGTCAGGATCGTGGCAAAGGCCAAACCACCCATGATCGTCACCGCCATCGAGCGGAAGAACGCGTCCGTCAGCAACGGTGCCATCCCTAGTATAGTGGTGATCGCCGCCAGCATCACAGGGCGCAAACGCGAGACCGAGGCTTCGACAATCGACTCGCGCAGGGGCTTGCCAGTGGCGCGGACCAAATCAATCTCTTCGACCAGAACGATCCCGTTCTTGATCAGCATCCCCGACAGGCTCAGTAGCCCCAGCAGCGCTGTGAAGGTGAACGGCAGACCCGTCCCCAACAGCCCGATCACCACGCCGTTCACCGACATCGGCACCAACAGCCAGATGATGACCGGTTGGCGGATCGCATTGAAGATCAGCACTGAGATCAGCACCATAATCAGCAGGCTCAGGGGCAACTGACGCCCAAGGCTTTCGTTGGCCTCGCCTGCGTTTTCGAACTCGCCCCCCCATTCCATGCGATAACCCGGTGGCAGGTCCATTTCTTCGATCGCTGCGCGTACCTCGGAATGGACCTGTGCCGCCGTCATGTCGGGCGGGATATCGGCCCCGACAGTGATTGTCAGCACACGGTCACGACGATGCACCAGCGTGTTGAGCGGCTTGTATTCGAAGCCATCAACCATTTGTTCGATCGGAACGAACTTTTGCGATTCTTCCGAAAACACCACCTGATCGACGATCGAATAATCCCCGTCCGCAGGACGACGTATGATGATGGGGATCAGACGATCCCGCTCGCGGAATTCTCCGGCGGTGATCCCGTCCGTCGAAAACTGCAACGTCGCGGCGATATCTTCACGGGACACACCTGCGGTTTGCGCCCGCTCGGTCGCATAGATCGGCTGCACAGCCAGCTCCTGCTCGCGCCAGTCATGATAGACGTTCAACGCATTGGGGGAAGCCTCGCGCATTTTCAACACCGCCTCATCGGCCAGCTGGCGCAACACCTTCGGATCACTACCCGAGAATCGGGCCTGGATTGGGTCTCCGCCGCCCGGGCCGAAGATCAGGCGTTTGGTGCGGAATTTGCCCTCGGGGAATTGTGCCTGCCCAAACGCTTCCAGATCCGCCTGCAAAACCGGAATGTCATCCAGCGTTTCAGTGCGAATGATCATGTGCCCATAGCTGGGGTTTGGTTTTTCGGCCGAATAGGTCAGCAGGAACCGAGTTGCGCCCTGCCCGACAAAGGTGGTGACAGACACGACATCGTCGCGCTCGGCCAACCAGTCTTCGAAGACTGCCATATCCTCGGCCGTGCGCGCGATGGGCGTGCCTTGCGGCAGGTTGTAATGCACGAAAAACAGCGGTGTGTTCGAGTCGGGGAAGAATTGCTGTTTCACCAACCCGAAGCCCGCGAAACAGGCCACCGTCACCCCAACCAGCGCGGCAATCACCAGCCAGCGCATCCGCAAGGACCACCGCAGGATCGCCCCGTAGACACGGAACATGATGCCGCCATAGGCGTCCACCGCGCCCTCTTTTCCCTGCTTGAAGAAATAGTGCCCCAGCATCGGCGTCACTGTCAGCGCCAGAACCCAACTAAGCAGCAGCGAGATACCGATTACCGCAAACAACGAGAACAGGAACTCACCCGTCGCATCCGGGCTGAGGCCGATACCGGCAAAAGCCATGATGCCGATAACCGTCGCCCCCAGCAGCGGGATTTGCGTTTTCGACGCCGCCTCATCCGCCGCATCGCGGGAATTTTTACCGCGCAGCATTGCGATCTGCATCCCCTCGGCCACCACGATGGCATTGTCCACCAGCATCCCCATCGCGATGATCAGGGCCCCCAGCGAAATCCGCTCCATCTCAATCGAGAAGATCGACATGAACAACAGTGTCCCCACTACGGTCAGCAAAAGGGTCGAGCCCACGACCACCGCCGCGCGCCAGCCCATGAAGATAGCCAATACCGCCACAACGATGCTGACTGACATGGCAAGGTTCACCAGAAAGTCGTTCGAGGCTTGCTCGACCACCACATGCTGCTGATAGATCGGCAGGATTTCGACCCCAAAGGGAATCTGAGGGTTCAACTCGGCGAATTTGGCATCGGCACGCTGGCCGACTTCGACGATATTCTCGGTCGACAGGCCCGCGATGCCCAGCGTGAACGCCTCGGTCCCATTGAACCGGATCATGACCTCGGGGTCGGTTTGACGGCCACGGAAAACGTGCGCCATGTCGAACAGGTTGATCACCTGCCCCTGCGATCCCAGCGACAAACCGGCAATGGCAGACACTGTATCCGACCCTTCGGCCGTCAGGATCGTGGTGCGGTCATTCTCGGTTCGGACTGATCCCGACGCATTTACCGAGTCCGCGTTGGCGATGGCCTCGTTGATGGACGGGATAGGCACATTCTGGTTGACGGAAATGGCCAGATCGGGTTCGACAAAGATCGCCTCGTCCGGCAGGCCCATCACCTCAACATCCGCCACACCGGGAACGGTCAGCAATTCGCGCCGCAGAAAAGTGGACAGTTCATGCTTTTCAGCGTCCGAAAACCCTTCGGCCGTGACCGCGTAAAACAGGCCGAACACGTCACCGAACCCGTCATTCACCATTGGCGGGCTCACCCCTGACGGCAAGGCTCGCGATGCGTCGCGCACCTTGGCGCGCAGCTTGGTCCAAATTTCAGGAAGTTCTGTGCCGTCATAGGTCGATTTGATCTCGACCTCGATCAGCGAAAAACCCGGTTGGTTGACCGAGGTGATCGTATCAACCTCGCCCATCTGCTGAATGGCGGATTCCAATGGTTCCGATACTTCGAGCGCCACTTCTTCGGCTGTGGCACCCGGGTATTGCGTTGCTATGACAGCGTTCTTGATGGTGAAGGCCGGGTCTTCCAGACGACCCAGAGACAGGAAACCCCAGATACCCCCGAACAGGGCAATCAGGATGATCAGCCACGTATAAATCGGCCGGTCGATAGAGGCGCGCGCGATGTTCATCTTTTTGCCCTCAGTTCGCAAAGCCAGCAAAGCGGCGTACAGCCTGACCGTCGGTCAGCGCACTGCCGCCAGCGACAACGATTTCGTCACCGTCCGACAGACCGGTCAGCACTCGGACCTCACCCGTTTGGGTGGGTTCGATGGTGACAGGTACGTATTGAACGGCGCCTTCGTCGGCGCCGACTGGCGAAAACACCATGACGCCCAGCGCTCCATCAGCGCCTGCGACAATGGCCGCAGCCGGAATGACGATACCGGTCCGGCCATCCTCTACCTGAACAGTCACGGTCACGGACGAGCCCGGCAGGATTTGCAAACCCTCGGGCGGGGTCAGACCGAACTGAATGCGAAAGGTCTGTCCCACGGTCGAACTTTCGGCATCAAACTCACGAATCTGAAGGGGGAATACCTCGTCACTGGTCGGGAATTTCGCTGTGATCGTATAGCTTTCTTCCTGACCTGAGCGCTGAAACAGGATCTCGGGCACATCGACCTCGATCCGCAGTTCCGACATGTCGTGGATGCGCACGATAGGCGCGCCAGCGGACACCGTGGTAAAGGCTTCGACCGCACGGCTGGAGACCAGCGCGTCGAATGGCGCGGTCAGAGTGGCATGTTCCAAATCGTATTCCGCATCCCGCACAGCGATATCAGCAAGTTGTGCTTCGGTCTCGGCATCGTCCACAGCCACCTGGCTGGCGGTGGTGCCACGCAGGCGCGACAGACGGGCCACAGTCCGGTCCGCCTGATCCTTTTGCAAGACAGCGCGGTCATACCGGCGCTTGAATGGTGCCTGATCCAGTTGCGCAATCAACTCACCCTTGGGGATCACAAAGCCTTCGGTCACCGGCATCTCGACGATCTGCCCCGATACTTGAAAGGCCAGGTCAACGGTTTGCCTTGCCGCCACGCGCCCAAAGAACTGGCGTGAAAAGCCCGGTGCGGTTTCGCGCACCTGCATCAGCTTGACCGGTTTGCTTGTTTCTTGTGCCAGAACCGGCGTTGTCAGTGCGATCAGGGTCGCACTCAGAACAGAGAGGAGTTTCATTTCGTCAGTCCCTCAGGAATTCCTGTTTTCAGGATGTTGTCTCGGATTTTGCGCGCCAATCGCGCGAATTCGGCAGTTTCTTTTGCATCCAGCCCTGAGGCGCGATGAAAAAGGTCACCGGCTTCGGACACCAGCATATTCCGGGCCTCTTCGCCCTGCTCAGTCAGAACCAGCAACCAGGCACGGCGGTCTTCGGGGTCACGTTCACGCGTCAGATAGCCAGCTTTTTCCAAACCGTCCGCCGTGGCGGTTATGGTCGAAGGGACACTCAGCATGTCGGCCGCCAGAACGCCCATACGCTTGGGTTGATCCAATTTGATCAACATGTGGCATTCCGGATGGCTCAGTTCCGTTTCAATGCAATCGAACGCCTCCTCCAGCTTCCAGTACAGGGCATACACACCCATGATTGACTGGATTTCAGGGCTTAGGCGGCCAAGCCTGTCGCTTATGTTGTCTGGCATTTGGGGCTCCGTGTGTCCGTGGCGTCATATACTTCAGATTATGAACCATTCAAGTTGTGAAGCAGTATTTTAACCGATTCCACCGCATTCCCTTAGGTCACCTTATCTTGATCAAAGCCCACAACGACTGCATTTTAAGCGGATTCGAAACATTCAGGACCCGCCATGTATACGCCCGCAATCACCGGCACCGGTGTTTTCACGCCCGAGAACGTCATCACCAACGCCGAGCTTGTCGCCGCCTTCAACGCCTATGCCGACGCGCAAAACGCCAAGAATGCCGACGCGATTGCAGCGGGTGAGATTGAGCCGATGCAGCATTCATCCGAAGAATTCATCCTCAAGGCATCGGGTATCGAGAACCGCTATGTGATGGACAAATCCGGTGTGCTGGACCCTGACGTGATGCATCCCCTGCTGCGTCAACGTGGCGATGACGAACCCGGCATCATGACCGAGATGGCCGTGGATGCCTGCAAAAAGGCGCTGGATCAGGCGGGTCGCAGTGCCGAGGATGTCGACCTGGTGATCTGCGCCGCGTCAAACCATGAACGCGCCTACCCTGCGATCGCGATCGAGATTCAGCAGGCTTTGGGCATTGACGGCTTTGGCTTCGACATGAATGTCGCCTGCTCCTCGGCCACGTTCGGCATTCAGGCGGCGGCAGACATGATCCGCTCGGGCTCGGTCCGGTCGGCGCTGGTCGTCAACCCCGAAATCTGCTCGGGTCACCTGGAATGGCGCGACAGGGATTGCCATTTTATCTTTGGCGATGTGGCCACGGCCACTCTGATCGAAAGGATCGAAGACGCGACAGGGCCGCATTTCGAAATCCTCTCGACCCGCTGCGCCACGTCCTTCTCGAATAACATCCGCAACAACAACGGTTACCTACGCCGCTCGCGCCCTGATGGGGTGATTGACCGGCGTGACATGCAGTTCATGCAGAACGGTCGCAAAGTGTTCAAGGAAGTGCTGCCGATGGTCAGCAAACACATCTCGGATCACATGGGGGCCGAAGGGGTTGGCAGCGGTGATCTGAAACGACTGTGGCTGCATCAGGCCAACAAGACGATGAATGATTTCATCGGGAAGAAGGTGCTGGGCCGCGAGCCCGAAGCGGGTGAACAGCCCAATATTCTGCAGGACTATGCCAACACATCCTCAGCCGGATCGATCATCGCGTTTTCTAAGTACTCTGATGACCTGACAGACGGAGATGTCGGCCTGATCTGTTCCTTCGGCGCCGGGTATTCGGTTGGGTCTGTGATTGTGAAGCGGCACGGGTAACGCAAGGGTCAGGCCGGGCGAACACCAGTCCAGTCCCCATCCCGCCCTTCTTTCCGAATCGAGAGCCAACGATTGGGCGCTGACCGGCACCATTCATTTACAACCGGATCAAGCCTGCGGGTCATTTTGGCGATCACCTGATCCGTGGTCAGGTTGACTTGGACAAGCTCGGTACTTGGCAGGACAGGTTTTAACCGCTCTCCCAGCGCAGAAAGCCGTTCGCGTGTACCTGCATCGGCCGTCGGAAACGCGGTGCTGATCTGAAAGCTGTCGATCGTCAATTCATGCTCTAGCGGCACACCTCGGATACCCGGCTGGAAGAACGGTCTGCCCAATTCCTGATGCGCGCGTTCCAGTGCCATACCGGAGTAACGTGGCCCCGGCCATTTCCAGGGCGTGTATCCCAGCGCAATCTGCAATTGGTCGTCGACCGGCAAGATAAACCTTTCCGGCGTCGATTTGATCTGAGACGTATCGGTGATTCCATCCACCAACCAAAAGCTGTCACTTGATCCGTCGAGCACCGCTTGGGCCCATGCATACAGCTTGAAATTTTCGTTCACAACGGGCTGCACCAAAAGTGCATCGGGAAAACTATCCTTCGCAATGTTCAGGATGGTATCGGCCGTCTGCGGTGTCACGGGGTCCAAATAGGCCCGCAAATAGGTGGTCTGGCCCGACAGGTCCGTGTTGAGATCAGACTCCGGGTTCGCTTCAGGCGGGATCTCTCCGCACACCGTCACGCCAAACAATCTGCAAAACTGGGTCAGTGTGATTGAACCGTCATATGTCGGGCCAATGTCGACCTCCAGCAAAGGCTCTGCCTGCACAGCATCTTCATCGGACCCCGCACCAATCCGAACGCTCAAGAGCCCACCACGATAACGCACATAGACCTTACGATCATCATGGGTGTGACCGTAAAATTGACTGGGGCAAGAGCCGCCGCCGTTCAAATCCGCGAGGTCCAGCTCCAAAGGCTTGGGCAAGCGGGGGGTTTGGAAGGTAAACATAGCAGTATCAATCGCCCACGGCGCACGGAAATCAAGCCTTGTGGTCGGTCATTGCGGAAGGTGTCAGCTCACGCTTTCCTCTTCCAGATGCAGCTTCATCTCGATCAGCACCTGTTGTAGCAGGCTGGTTTCCTTCAGCAGGCGTTTGGCCTCGTTCACGGTGATGATGCCGTCTTCGATGGCGGCCTGGTATTCGGTCATCAGCATGGCGAACCGTTGGCTCAACGCGATCACGTCCGAATTCACCCCACCGGTGCGCGGGCTTTCGGTGTTGCGACCGTCATACGACAACGTGATGTTTTTCAGATCGGCCAGCGCCGAGGTCACATGCGGATAGTTTGACACAGCCTCAAGCCGGGCCACGGCGTCCACGGGCATGAACCGGTCGGCGTGTTCGGCGTTGTCTGAATAATATCGCCCCAGAGTCGCCTTGGATTTACCGGTGATTTCACACGCGGATTCAATCCCGACGTCTTTGACCAACGCCTCTGTGTGCTTTTTCAGGTAGGCCCCGATATCTGCCATGTTTGTACCTTTGCTGCCTGTGCCCTCCACAACATCTGCCACTGTGGGGGAAAGGGACAGGAAATTTCCCATATTCGATTCATAATTGAAATGTCATACATTGGCTATCCCTCAGATATGCAGGGGTTTTGTGAGTGAGTGGCGGCCGTTCCGGCCGGTAAAGAGTGATTGCGGGGCGCAATTTAAGCCTCGTTTGGTATAGGCCGCATGTTGGCCGACGGCGTCGCTGTTGTAGGCGCGGGGGATCCATCCCCTTTGAGCGTACGCTCTGTCCCTGCAATGACAACGGCGACGTCGCTTCCTTAACGGGTTTTGATGCCTTGCCCAGGCAAGTCTTGCCAATTAGACCCGGGTGCATGGCAAAGCTCTACTTCAATTATTCCACCATGAACGCGGGTAAATCGACTGTGTTGCTGCAAGCTTCGCACAACTATCGTGAGCGGGGCATGGACACTTATCTGATGACCGCAGCCCTGGACGGGCGCGCAGGTGTCGGGAAAATTGCGTCGCGGATCGGGATTTCCGCAGACGCTGATACGTTCACAACCGAAGATGACGTCTTTGCCATGATCCAAGCGCGGCTGGATCAAGGCGGCATCGCTTGCGTATTTATAGATGAGGCGCAGTTCCTGACGGAAGATCAGGTCTGGCAACTGGCCCGTGCGGTAGATGACCTAAACGTGCCGGTATTGGCTTATGGGTTGCGAGTGGATTTTCAGGGGCGTCTGTTTCCGGGCTCAGCCGCACTGCTGGCTCTGGCCGATGAAATGCGTGAGGTACGCACCATCTGCAAATGTGGGCGCAAGGCGACAATGGTGATTCGTCAGGACGAGTACGGCGCCACCATCACCGAAGGCGCACAGGTGCAGATCGGCGGGAACGAGACCTATGTCTCGCTCTGCCGCAAACACTGGCGCGAGGCAGTCGGGTCTTAGACTGGATTCGGCAGCGGCCGACCTTCGACAAAGGCCACCACGTTGTCCAGTGCCATATGGCCCATGTCGCTGCGCACTTCTTCGGTGGCTGTGCCCAGATGCGGCAACAGGGTCACGTTATCCATATCACGCAGCGCCTGCGGAACGGTGGGTTCGAATTCGTACACGTCCAGCCCGGCGCCCGCGATCTGGCCGGACTGTAGGGCGGCTATCAGGGCGGTCTCGTCAACGACCTCTCCGCGGGCGATGTTGATCAGAATGGCTGATGGGTTTATCGCCTCTAGCACCCGCGCGTTGATCAGATGACGGGTTTCGGCACCGCCGGGCACGGCAATCACGAGGAAATCGACGGACGCAGCCAAAGCCGACAACTCGGCGATGTACTCGGCAGGAAACTCTAGATCCTTCGGGCTGCGTGACTGATACGACACCTGCATCGCGAACCCGAAATGGCACCGTCGAGCAATGGCCTGACCTATCCGGCCCATACCAACGATACCGACGCGCTTGCCGGTAACGTGGTGGCCCAGCATCTGTGTCGGGTGCCATCCTTGCCATTCACCTGCGCGGACCAGCCGTTCGCCCTCGCCCGCACGACGGGCCGTAGACAGCAAGAGGGTCATAGCAATATCGGCCGTCGCATCGGTGACTGCACCGGGGGTGTTGGTTACCGCGACACCAGCCGCGTGGGCAGCATCGACGTCGATATGGTTGTAACCGACACCAAAATTGGCCAGCAGCTTGCAACGAGGATTGGGGACATCCGCGAAAATCTGGGCCGAGAACTGGTCACCCAATGTGGGCACGACCACGTCGAATTCCCTTAGTGCGCGTAGCATTTCCTCGGACGTCATGGGCAAGGTGTTGCTACGGATTTCAACATCGAACGCGCTGCGAGCGCGGGCCTCGACAGCGTCAGTCATTGGGCGGGCAATCAACAGTTTCATTAGTGCATCCGCCCGCCGATAGGAACTTCGCCATCCGGGCCAATCAACACCACTTCACCGTTTTCATCGGGCAGTCCCAGTACCAGAACTTCAGACATGAACCGACCGATCTGGCGCGGGGGGAAGTTCACGACGGCCATCACCTGCTTGCCCACCAGCGTCGAAGGATCGTAATGCGCGGTGACCTGGGCCGAGGTTTTGCGCTCACCAATCTCATCCCCAAAATCGATCCACATCTTGATCGCAGGCTTGCGGGCCTCTGGGTAAGGTTCGGCCCGGATCACCTCGCCCACGCGGATGTCGACCTTGAGAAATTCGTCGAATGTAATCTCACTCACGGGACAGCTCCTTGGATCGATCTGTCGCAGCTTTGACTGCACGGTGAAGCAGGTCAGGGAAACCTTCTTCCTCATGCATCAACACCTCAAGCGCGGCTTGGGTTGTACCGTTGGGAGAGGTAACGTTGACCCGCAGTTGCGAGGGGTCTTCTTCGGCCGCCATGGCCAATGCCCCTGCCCCGGCCACGGTGGATTTGGCCAGCTTCATCGCCAGTTCATGTGGCAAGCCCTGTGCCTGACCAGCGGCGGCGAGCGTTTCAATCAGGTGAAAGACATAGGCCGGGCCTGAACCGCTGAGGCCGGTGACGGCGTCCATTTGCTCTTCTTCTTCCAGCCGAACGGTCTCGCCGATGGCAGACAGCAGGTTTTCGGCCAATGCCACATCGGCGTCCGAAGCCTTCGCATTGCCGATAAGCGCCGTGATTCCCTGCCGGATTGCGGCTGGCGTGTTCGGCATGGCGCGCACGATCGGGGTGTCTTTGCCCAGAACGGCCTCGAACGTGGCAATCGACGTCCCCGCCGCGATCGAGACAAACAGGCTGTTACCTCCGCCCAGCGCTTTGATCGCAGGCAGGGCCTCGCCCATCATCTGCGGCTTGACGGCCACCAGTACCACGGCGGGGGCCTCGGGCAGCGGAGTGTTGATGTTGACGCCCTGCGCCTTTAGCCAGTCCGAGGGGTTCGGATCAATCACCCAGACTGCTGACGCAGGAAGGCCATGCTCTAACCATCCGGCGAGCATGGCCGATCCCATCTTGCCGCATCCCAGAAGAACCAGCCCCTGCTCGGCGACCCGTGACATGTCCATGATTGCCCCTCTCCTCATTCGGTTCGGGGCAAAGCTTTACGCGCGGCCGTAGGCCTCTGCAATGGCGACTTGCATCGCATCCTCGGGGGTACGATTGCCCCATGTGACCAACTGGATCGCCGGATAATAGCGCTCGGCGCTCAGCACCGCGGCGGTGATCATCGTGTCGATCTGATCCGGGCTGGCCATCTGACCACCGGCCAGAACCAGACCATAGCGATAGACCATCAGCTTTTGATTGGCCCAGTACGTAAATGCCCCGGCCCAACACTGATCATTCATCTTGTTCAGCAGTTCATACAGCTTGGCTTCGCGATCCGACGGTGGCTCCATCTCGAACGAGCACACCATGCGCAGGGTTTCGTCATAGTTCGACCAGGCCAACGTGATCGAGTATGTGCGCCACTGCCCTTCGACGGCCATGGCAATCTGATCATCCCCGATCCGGTCAAAGTCCCAGTCGTGATGTTCAGCAATATGTTCAACTATATCGATCGGATGAAGGTCTTCTTCGAGAAACTGCTCGGAAAGGGCCATAATGCCACCTCACTAATCTCTAGCCTTTAAGGGGCTGGCAGCGCCCCATTGCTAGTTGCTTACTCTACAAGCCGGGGCCAACCCCGTCTGCCTGTACTAAATATGGTGCGATGCGAGATGGGTTCTGGCAACCCTATTTGTTGGGGATAACAGCAATAAGTTGTGGACAGTCGGCAACGGCTATCAAAATATTGGCACGAATTGTAGCTTTGTCTTGATTAAACTCTGCAAGGCGGCATGATGCACAACACTGCACAACCCAAGTCTGGATTGCGCGGCGGATAGCTTTAGCCAAAAATCAGATTACTGGGACGTTACTTGTCCAGCTTTGCCTCAAGCGCGGCAATGCGGGCTTCGAGCGCTGCGTTTTCTTCACGCGCTTTTTGGGCCATCGCGCGAACGGCGTCGAACTCTTCGCGTGTGACGAAATCGCGGTCGGCCAGCCAGCGGTCGATCATCGACTTCATCGCATTCTCAGCTTCTTCCCGCGCGCCCTGCGCCACGCCCATGGCATTGGTCATGAGTTGGGAAACATCATCGAGAATCTTGTTGCGGGTTTGCATGGTGTTACTCCGAAATCGCGGTTGGTCTCTATATGGGGAATGATTACGCCAGGCTCAAGGTTGACTTGCCCTGTAAACCCCGGGCAATGAGACGCACATGCAGGCTGTTCTGAATTTCCCCGATCTGTCACCCGAGTTGTTCTCGATCTCATTGTTTGGGATGGAGTTCGCCCTGCGGTGGTACGCGCTGGCTTATATCGTTGGCATTCTTATTGCATGGCGGATGGGCATTGCGGCGCTGCGACGCCCAGCCATTTGGCCCGACAAGACGCCCCCGATGAAGCCCGAACAGCTTGAGGATCTGATAACCTGGATCATCCTCGGCGTGATTCTGGGCGGGCGCCTGGGGTTCGTACTGTTCTACCAGCCCGCCTATTACCTTTCGAACCCGCTGGAGATTCTCAAGGTCTGGCAAGGTGGCATGGCGTTCCATGGCGGGCTGTTGGGGGTAGTGATCGCCTCTTACCTATACGCGCGGCGTCATCAGATCCCGGTTCTGTCCATGGCCGACCTGATCGCCCATACAGTGCCGCCGGGGCTATTGCTCGGACGGTTGGCGAATTTCACCAACGCCGAGTTGTGGGGGCGCCCCAGCGAATTGCCATGGGCCGTGATCTTTCCCGGCGGGGCAGCTCAGGATTGCCCCGGTGTCGCCGCCGGGATGTGCGCGCGGCACCCCTCACAGCTTTACGAGGCGGCGTTAGAGGGACTGTTTCTGGGTGCCCTGCTGCTGTGGCTCGCCTATCGGCGTGGCGCGTTTCACAGGCCGGGCCTGGTCATGGGGGTCTTTCTGGCCGGCTATGGTGCCTCTCGATTCATTGTCGAATTCTTCCGTCAGCCCGACGCACAGTTTATCTCGGCGGGGAATCCGCTGGGTCTGGCCTGGCACTTGGGCGGCTATGGTCTGACGATGGGCCAATTGCTATCACTGCCGATGATTGCCCTTGGCTTGTGGTTCGCCCTGCGTGCAAGATCGAAGGCATGAGCCTGCAAGATCATCTGCTGGCGCGTATTGCGCAGGACGGCCCGATGAGTGTGGCCGACTACATGGCCGAATGCCTGCTGCACCCGACATTCGGTTATTACACCACCCGAGACCCTCTGGGCACACAAGGCGATTTCATCACTGCCCCCGAGATTAGCCAGATGTTCGGAGAATTGATTGGCCTGTCCCTAGCCCAAAGTTGGCTGGATCAAGGCCACCCCGAACATTTTGTACTGGCCGAGCTTGGCCCAGGGCGTGGCACGTTGATGGCCGACATGCTGCGCGCCACGTCCCGCGTGCCGGACTTCAATGATGCCGCCGAGGTCGTGCTGCTTGAAGCCTCGCCTGCTCTGCGTGACTTACAAGCGCAGACTTTGAAGGACCATAACCCGCGCTGGATCGACTCGGTTGCCGACCTGCCCGAAGCGCCATTGTTTCTGGTCGCAAACGAGTTCTTCGACGCCCTGCCTATACGACAGTTTCTGCGCGACCACGATGGCTGGCGCGAGCGGTTGATTGGCCGCGATGGCACTGCGTTAACCTGGGGGTTGGGTCCACGTGCAGATCAAATCGCCCTCAAGGATCGGCTGAACGACACTGCTGATGGTGATCTGGTCGAACTGTGCGCCGCTGCCATTCCCATCATTACCGTGGTCGCTGGGCGAATCGGCACCCATGGCGGCGCAGGGTTGATTGTAGATTATGGCGACTGGCATTCGCTTGGCGACACGTTTCAAGCACTGCTGGCACATGAACGCGCTGATCCTTTGGCTCACCCCGGTCAGGTTGATCTGACGGCACATGTGGATTTCGAACCACTGGCACTGGCGACCCGCGCCGCTGGATGCGCCCATTCGCGCCTGACGACACAGGGTGTATTTCTGGAGCGGCTGGGAATTGCCACCCGCGCACAAGCCCTTGCCGCGCCCCTCGGCGGGTCTGAGCTTGAAGCGCTGATTGCCGCACATCGCCGGTTGACGCACCCCGAGGAAATGGGAAACCTGTTCAAAGTGCTGGGCCTCTACCCTACCCCTTCCGCGCCACTTCCGGGATTGGAGCCATGACCTTGGAAATTCTGACCTCTGATTTACTGGCCCCTGTGCGCCACGGGTTCTTCAGCCGACGCGGCGGTGCGTCATCGGGGATCTTTTCGGGCCTCAACTGCGGCTATGGCTCATCCGATCAGACCGAAGCTGTCACGGTAAACCGTAAACGGGTGGCGCAGGCGATGGACGTCACGCCGGAAGCCCTGGTGGGCATTCATCAAGTCCACTCGCCCACCGTTCTGACTGTCGATGCTCCGATCAACGGTGACAAACCGAAAGCCGACGCGGTGGTCACGGCAACCCCTGGCCTGGCGCTGACGATTCTCACGGCTGACTGCCAGCCGGTCCTGTTTGCCGATTCTAACGCAAACGTGATCGGGGCCGCACATGCCGGTTGGCGCGGCGCCTTGGACGGGGTTCTAGAGGCGACACTGGACGCGATGGAAACCTTGGGGGCAAAGCGGGAAAACACGGTGGCGGTAATCGGCCCTTCGATCTCGCAGGCGGCGTATGAGGTCGGGCCTGAATTTCTGGACGCTTTCGTCGCGGATTCCCCGAAAAACCTGCAATTCTTTGCAAATGGGACGGGCGACAGGATGCTGTTCGACTTGCCTGCTTTTGGCCTGCACAGGCTGCGCCAGGCGGGGGTTGGACAGGCCGAATGGACACGCCATTGCACCTATTCTGACCCCGACAGATTCTACTCGTATCGCCGGTCGACCCACGCGAAAGAGGCTGACTACGGCCGCCTTATTTCTGCCATAAAACTTTAAGAACGGGCCTGAATTGCGGCAAATTCGCCGCTTTTTCGCCACAATTTTCCTATCTATTCGTGTCTCGACAATTTGATATTTATTGTCCGCTCTCAGGTGTTTATCAGCCGATTCTCCAGTAGAGCGTGACCCGGTTAGAAAAGAGGAAACGCGAACTTTCATTTGTCCTGAATTCATCCCGGATCAGCCTTATCGCCGCCGTAATGGCCGAGCAACCTAAGGCCTCAGAAGGAAAAGGGACGTCAGTCCCCAAGCGAGCAGGACACAACAATGAAGACGAAATCACGCTTTCTAAGCGCCGTACTTGTGGCCACCAGAGAGCAAGAACTGGAGATGCCGTGGAAACGGGTTTCCAGCAACTCGGTCAGAGTAGCGCGCCGCCTAGCGGCCCGACGCTGATCATGAACATCCCGCGAACCAAGCTGCCGGTTCCGGGAAGCAAGACGCACAACGGAGGGGTGCTCCGAGCCGATGTGCGACCGGCCGCCGATATTTTGCGCGGTTCAGTCTTGGGGCGTGTGTGCGCGGGCAATTTCACCTGCGTTTGTATGAGTTTGTCTGGGGGGTCAATGTGCTGACCAATGATGTAAGAAAACCCGTCGCGAAAAGCGCTCAGCGTTTTTGTCGCCCTGCGTGTCGCCGCTTTCTTCCAAGACATGGAAATAACCGATCAGGCTGGCCTGTACGGGGGTATTGCCTGCCTGCGCGGTTTATAGAGGGGACGGAATTGTAATGGCTATTCCACATTCTTTTTCACGCGCCGCCAAAAATGCTGTTGAAACCTCAGCATTGCTGCGTGAGGCGCCAAGACCGACGACACAACGCAAGGCGCAGCTCCGGCGCTATGAGGTCAGTACGCTCATGAAAAACGGCGACGTGGTCCAAACCCGCCATATCGCCCCAGCCCTGCCGATGTTCGAGGACGCATTCTGCGCTTTTACCCGTGGGGCGTTGGTTGAAACAGAACTTGGCCCGATGGCGATTGAAGACTTGCTGCCTGGCGATACGGTCCTTACACAAGATGGAGTGTCGGAAACGGTGCTGTGGAAAGGGTCGGTCACCCTTATTCCTGGCCGCGTGGATTCGCGGGGCCGGACGCGCCCGTTAACGCGGATCATGGCCGACACATTCGGAATGCAAAAACCAATGTCTGGCGTGATCGCTGGCCCTGCTGCCCGGTTGCTGGGCACGCCCGCACATTTGCGGCACCTGCACGGTGACGATCAGGTCCTTACACCGGTTAACGAATTTCAGGACGGCATGAGCGTCATCGAGACCCTGCCACCAACACCGGTCGAACTGTTTCATATCTGCCTGAAACGGCACTCGGTCATCCGAGTCGACGGTCTGCAATTCGAAACCTATCACCCTGGTACAAACGCTATTCGCAGAGTCAGCCGGTCCTTGCGGTCGGTTTACCTGAACCTGTTCGCGCATATCGAATCGCTGAACGATTTCGGTCCATTGGTCATGCCGCGCGCGGGTGATGGCGAGGTGGACGCGATATCGGCCTAGTTTAAAACAATTTCTGCAATGTGGGGGCAATATGCAGTTGTTACTTAGTTGGATGGTTTACGTGTCAGTGGCAGCGTTCCTGCCACCGGTGAAATCACACCCGAAATATCTGGAATTCAGGCCGTCCGGCTCATGCGTTCCTCAAGAACGTCGAATGGCACGCCTGGTTCGTCTTTTGCGCCGCGAATAACAAGCGATGTCTTGACGCTGGCCACATTCGGCGTGGTCAGCAGCTTGCCGGTCAGGAACTGCTGAAAACTACTTAGGTCAGGCGCAACGCATTTCAGAATGAAATCCACTTCGCCGTTCAGCATGTGGCATTCCCGGACCAAGGGCCATTCGCGGCAGCGTTCCTCGAACGCGGTCAACTCGGCTTCGGCCTGACTCTCCAGACCGACCATGGCAAAGACCTGAACCTCAAACCCCAGCTCGCGTGAATTTACATCGGCATGGTAGCCGCGGATCAGGCCTGATTCTTCAAGGGTGCGTACGCGCCGCAGGCAAGGTGGGGCGGAAATTCCCACACGTTTTGCCAATTCGACATTGGTCATGCGACCGTCTGCCTGCAATTCCGCCAGAATCTTGCGGTCAATCTCGTCCAGCCGTATCGCGACCATCAAATACTCCTGAATTTTTCGGTTGTTATATCAGCACCCGGCAGATGCGCAATAATCTTTCGTGAATGCGCAATATTGTTTATTTTCAATGTTCTTATTCAACCGTCATTTACCCAGCCTCAGACAAGCGTAAATCAGTAAGGGGCTTTAAGCGGGGCACAGGGGTCGCTATATCCATCCGCCAGGGGCCACGCGCCCAAATCAGGCAGATCGAGTTGGGGGTACCATGAGCGAGACACGTCACACCAAGGTTCTGATCATCGGATCGGGACCGGCCGGTTACACTGCGGGCGTTTACGCGAGCCGCGCAATGCTTGAACCGATCCTGGTTCAGGGAATCGAGCCCGGCGGTCAGTTGACTACAACCACAGACGTCGAAAATTACCCCGGGTTCACCGAAGTTCAGGGGCCTGATCTGATGATCAAGATGCAAGAACACGCCCAGGCGATGGGCTGTGAGGTCATCGGCGATATCATCAGTGATCTGGACATCAGCAAACGTCCCTTCACCGCAAAAGGCGATAGCGGCAATACTTATACTGCGGACGCGGTCATTCTGGCCACCGGTGCGCGCGCCAAATGGCTGGGCCTGCCGTCGGAAGACAAGTTCAAGGGTTTTGGTGTTTCGGCCTGTGCGACCTGCGACGGCTTTTTCTATCGCGGACAGGAAATCGTAGTGATCGGTGGCGGCAACACCGCCGTGGAAGAGGCGCTGTTCCTGACCAATTTCGCCAGCAAGGTCACTCTGATTCACCGACGCGATGAACTACGAGCTGAGAAAATTCTGCAGGACCGCTTGCTGAAGCACGAAAAGATCGAGCCGATGTGGTTCCACGAGTTGGAAGAAGTGATCGGCACCGATTCCCCACTGGGTGTTGAAGGCGTGCGCGTCAAGAACGTCAAAACCGGTGAGATCACCGAGGTTCCCTGTAAAGGCGTCTTTGTCGCCATTGGTCACGCGCCGGCGAACGAATTGGTCAAGGACTCGCTGGAAACCCATATGGGTGGTTATGTGGTGACCAAGCCGGGCTCGACCGAAACCTCTGTGCCCGGTGTGTTCGCAGCAGGCGATCTGACCGACCACATCTATCGTCAGGCCGTCACAAGTGCCGGTATGGGCTGTATGGCCGCGCTGGATGCCGAGCGGTTCCTGGCGGAACAGGAATAACCTGATGCTGGAATTCTCCGGCCCGGTCTGGAGAATTCTGTTTCTCTCCCAAAGTGACGCCCCTTTGGCCCCTGCTCGGGCGCCCGAGGGGCGTTTTCATCATTCGGGGCAGAATGCACTCTATGCCTCTCTCAGCGCCGAAGGCGCAGGGGTTGCCCTTCGGCGGTATGTCTCGCCTGACGATCCGCCGCGGGTTTTGCAACGAGCCCAAGTTACTGGTGCAAGACTGGTCGATCTGAGGGGCCAACCCGATGCGTCGATTGTCTGGCAGGATATCCACGAAGAACGAGGCGTTTCGCCGACGTGGCAGTTTTCCAACCGTGCCCGCGACATGGGCGCTGACGGTATGATCTACAGCTCTCGGTCCCGCCCCGAGCTGAGCCATATCGTGTTGTTCTCACCATCCCCAACTGTGATTTACGCTGATACTCAAGCCGTCCCTTGGATGCCGTCCGATACGCAACCATAGCTTGACCCAATCGCGCCACCGTACCAGAATCGGGCACACGCAAGACGAATACAGGTGGCTTGATTGAAAAGCGTTTTATGGCAAGGCGGGTGGGCAACCCGGCTGAGGATCGTCAGCGGTCTTACCCTGTTCGCCTTTGCGTTCTTTCACTTCATCAATATCGGGCTGGGGCTGTTCCACACCGATTACCTGCACGGAATGCAGGATGGCCGTCACGCTGTCACCCGGCACGATCTTGGCAGTGTGATCCTGTATTTGGCGCTGTTTGTCCATCTTGGCCTTGCGCTTTATTCCATCAGCCAACGCCGGACGCTACGCATGCCCTTCAGCACGGCCTTGCAGGTCATCCTCGGTTTGCTGATCCCGCTGCAACTGATCTCGCATATCGTGCAGACGCGCTATGCCCACGAAATCTATAACGTCAATGACGAGATGGGATACATCATAATTCTGATGTGGCCCAACTCAGCAATCTGGATGCAAAGCCTGCTGTTGCTGGTGGTTTGGGTCCACAGTTGCATTGGGCTGCACATGTGGCTGCGACTGACCCGCTGGTGGTCCAGATGGGTGCCTTATTTGATCGGTCTGGCGGTATTTGTGCCCAGCTTTGCGCTGGCCGGGCTGCTGACCGAAGGGCGGCGCCTCTGGGCGGATTTTGCCGATCCGTTCCTGCGCGATCAATACATCGAACACTACAACTGGCCCACGCCCGAGGCCTTTCAGGTCATGTTCAGTGTTAAAGACAATGCGTTGATGGCCTTCTGGATAGCCTTGGGAGCCTCGCTTGCGGTATTTACAATCCGCAAACTGTGGCGCCGCAGGCATTCGGTCCGGGTCAAGTATGTCGATGGCCCTGAGGTCGTAGCCGAAAAAGGCATGACCCTGCTTGAGATTTCGCAGGCCAATGGCATTCCGCATACCGCCCTCTGCGGGGGCAAGGGGCGTTGTACCACCTGCCGCGTGATCATTGAGGATGGCGCGGATCAGCTGCCCGCCCCTGACGAGGTTGAAACCCGCAGCCTTGCCGCCGTCAGCGCCCCCAATGGCGCACGGCTGGCCTGTCAGATACGGCCAACCGCCCCCCTAACCGCGTTTCGGATGTTCCGCTCTGATGGCAAACGCGGACGAGCCCATGCCAGCCAAGGGCAGGAACGCAAGCTGGCGGTTCTGTTTCTGGATATGCGCGGGTTCACGTCGCGGACCACGGGCCAGTTGCCCTATGACATCGTGTTCCTGCTGAATCGGTTCTTTGATGCGATCGTCCCGGCGATCACGGCGGATGGTGGAGTGGTCGACAAATACATGGGCGACGGCTTGCTGGCCGTGTTCGAAACCCCAAAAGCCAAAGATTCGGCCCGTTCGGGGCTGAAGGCCGCCGCCGATGTCAGCCGCGCGCTTGAGCATTTCAATCAACAGCTTCAAACCGAAGGCAGCCCCCGGATACGCATCGGAATGGGTCTGCATCTGGGCGATCTGGTACTGGGAGAAATCGGCGCTGCAGGCAGTTCTGCGCGCACAATCATCGGAGACGCGGTTAACGTGGCCAGCCGTCTTGAAGGCCAGACCAAGGCGCTTGGGGCGGAACTCCTGGTCTCGGCCGAATTGCTGCAGGCGGCTGGGTATGACGGCGATCTGGCTGGCCTGCAATCGTTTGAGCTGCGCGGCGTGACGCAACCGGTTTCCGCGCTGCCGGTGACACGGGCTGCGGACCTTGCAACAGTTAAAGCCGCCTAGGAACGGATGTACTGATTTCACACGACAGGCGCGTGTCAGCGGGATACAAGTCGGGAAAAGCTGCGTCAGGCGAAAAATCCTTCCATTCCGGACAAAAACCGCGCATATCGTCCTTAATTTCGTGAATGTATATGGACTTCGCCCAGCAGCCGGGGCACATGCCCCACAAGCACCCCTGAATCACCGATAAAACCGCACTGCGACAAGAGTATTCCTATGACGATGTTAAGCAATCTGGCTCCGATCCCCGAACTGTACGTTTCGTACGAGTCGGCGCAGAAATTGAAAGTGGAAGCTGCCGACCTGACCAGCTGGGACCTGAGCCCGCGTCAGATCTGCGATCTGGAACTGCTGATGAATGGCGGGTTCAACCCTCTCAAAGGGTTCCTCAGCGAAGCTGACTACGACAACGTCGTCGAAAACATGCGTCTGGCCGACGGCACCCTGTGGCCGATGCCCATCACGCTGGACGTCAGCGAAGACTTCGCAGACACCGTTGAACTGGGTCAGGACATTGCCCTGCGCGATCAGGAAGGTGTCATTCTCGGCACCATGACCGTGACCGACCGCTGGACCCCGAACAAAGCGCGCGAGGCCGAAAAGGTCTTTGGTGCCGATGACGATGCGCACCCGGCGGTGAACTACCTGCACAACGTGGCTGGCAAGGTCTATCTGGGTGGCCCCGTAGTCGGCATTCAACAGCCGGTTCACTATGATTTCCGTGGCCGCCGGGACACGCCGAACGAGTTGCGCGCCTATTTCCGCAAGCTGGGCTGGCGCCGCATCGTTGCGTTCCAAACCCGCAACCCCCTGCACCGCGCGCACCAGGAACTGACCTTCCGCGCCGCGAAAGAAGCGCAGGCTAACCTGCTGATCCACCCGGTTGTCGGCATGACCAAACCGGGCGACGTCGATCACTTCACCCGCGTACGCTGCTACGAAGCCGTCTTGGACAAATACCCGGCGTCGACTACATCGATGAGCCTGCTGAACCTGGCGATGCGCATGGCTGGCCCGCGCGAGGCGGTCTGGCACGGTCTGATCCGCGCCAACCACGGTTGCACCCACTTCATCGTTGGTCGTGACCACGCAGGCCCGGGTAAGAACTCGGCTGGTGAGGATTTTTATGGCCCATATGACGCCCAGGACCTGTTCCGCCAGTTCCAGGATGAAGTTGGCGTCGAAATGGTCGATTTCAAACATATGGTCTATGTGCAAGAGCGCGCCCAGTACGAGCCGAATGACGAGATCGCCGATAAAGACAACGTCACGATCCTGAACATCAGCGGAACAGAATTGCGCCGTCGTCTGGCCGAAGGGCTGGAAATCCCCGAATGGTTCAGCTTCCCCGAGGTTGTCGCAGAACTGCGCAAGACCAAGCCGCCGCGCAGCCAGCAGGGCTTTACCGTTTTCTTCACCGGTTTCTCGGGCTCGGGCAAATCCACCATCGCGAACGCGCTGATGGTCAAGCTGATGGAGATGGGTGGCCGTCCGGTTACATTGCTGGATGGCGATATCGTTCGTAAGAACCTGTCATCTGAACTGGGTTTCTCGAAAGAACACCGTGACCTGAACATTCGCCGTATCGGTTACGTGGCCTCCGAGATCACCAAGAATGGTGGTATCGCCATTTGCGCCCCGATCGCGCCTTATGCCACCACCCGCCGCGCCGTACGTGAAGACATCGAACAGTTCGGTGCCTTCTGTGAAGTCCACGTTGCGACCAGCATCGAAGAATGCGAACGCCGCGACCGCAAGGGCCTGTACAAGCTGGCGCGCGAAGGTAAGATCAAGGAATTCACCGGTATTTCCGACCCCTACGATGTACCGGCCAACCCCGAACTGAGTGTCGAGACTGAAAATGTCGACGTCGACAACTGCGCCCATCAGGTGCTGCTCAAGCTAGAAAGCATGGGTTTGATCGCCGCGTCTTAAGCGCAGGCAATTCCATTCAGGCGGCCTCCGACTTTCGGGGGCCGTTTTTTTGTGGGCTCGATTGACAAGGCGCAGGCCAATTGGTGCATTTGCCTGACCTGATTTGGACGCATCACGCCTATGCCCCCTACCCTGCCCACCATCGCCAGTTTCTGGTTCGGATCAGACCTAAGTTGGCTAGAGGTGCTGTGCATCCAATCCTATCTGGATCGGGGTCACCGGTTTATTCTTTTTACCGGGCACGAGATCGAAGGCGTTCCCGCAGGGGCCGAGCTGCGGCCCGCCAGTGATATCCTCTGGCCCGCGCCGTTTGATATGCCTGCCGGTGACCGGCGGCGCGTCGCAGTTTTTTCCGACATTTTTCGTCTGCGGCTGATGCAGAAAACCGATTTTATCTGGGTCGATCTGGACGCCTATTGCGTCAGGCCCTTCGTTTTTCCATCACCACATATCTTTGGACAGTCCCATACCGGAAATTTCCTGACCGGAGTGTTGCGCCTGCCAACAGACTCGGAAACACTAGCGCATATGCTGGACTTTGTGACCGCAGCCAACCCGACCCAGCCCTGGCGGGGCGGTCCGCTACACCGGCGCAACCGTCAACGCATCCGGGACGGTGAGACCTGGGGGATCGAGAGCCTGCCCTGGGGCAGCTCCGGCCCCAAAGCCTTTGCACATTTCCTGCGCAAGACCGACGAGGACAGCCATGCCATGCAAGCGGAGGTGTTTTACCCTCTGTCCAAGCATGATTTGTGGAAATTGCACGACCCGTTCACCCCGACCACACAGATTGAAGGTGGCACGGTTCATTCCGTCCACGTCTATGGTCATCAAAAACGGCTAATGGCGCAGAACACAGGCGGTCTTCCGGTCCGCGGATCGTATCTACAGCGGCTATGCGATCGGCACGAGATTGACCCCAAGGCCCGCCCAATCCTGCCTAAGGGCTGGCTGGCGCCTGCCGAGTCCAAAGATTAATCCGGGGTCGCGTCCAGTTCGGCGCGCAGAAGGCGCACGGCCCTGCCCTCAAAATCCCCATATTCTGCTGCGTGTTGCTGGATCGCCTGCAGATGCGGCAGGCGCGCGGCGAATTCCTCGACTGATGCGGATTGGATCGCGCGTTGAATATCTTCTTTAGTCTCGCACAGGATCATGCCAGAGGTATCGAAGAAATCGTCGATATTCGGGCAACCCCAATAGATCGGGACCGTGGAACACAAGATCGCGTCCGTCAACTTTTCCGAAAAGTAATTCTTCTCACGCACATTCTCGATCACCACGGAATAGCGGTATGGCGCCAGCCCGTCGGATTTGAGATCAAACGGAGTGTACCCCCGGCCCATAATATCAATATCCGCGCCGGTCTCGCGCACCCAGTCGATCACCGAATGGCGCAACTGGTGCCCGATAAGATCGCGCTTGGCCGAAGCAATCAGCGAGCAGGATTTGGTTTTTTCGACCTTCAGGTCCTGCCAGTCGGGCACCATCGTCACGCCATACGGCAAGAACACCGCATTCGGGATGTTGTGTAGCAGCACGTCATGAAAGGTCAGCACCCGGAAGAACCGCCGCCAAGTGTGGCGCAGCATCCGGTCGTGTTTGGCGTGAATGGCCGAAGGCTCGCCCATCATCAATGAAATCCGCGCGCGAGTGCCGCGACGCAGGCGCAGATGCACAGTCGAATTCGGGTACATGATCAGGTGATCAGTACGCTTTAGATCACCCACCGTCTTACCAGTCAGGCGATCCGGGCAACCCTCGGGCCAGATCAGCTCAGACAACGGAACCGAGGCCAGTTTTGGCCCCAGCCGATGCCCATATGGCAGGATGGCGATGGCAGGTCGTGTCATTGCGTTGTCTCGGGCAGATCAACCTGCCCCCGCATCAGCACATGACCGCGCCCTGCGACTTTGATACCGGTCATCGCATCGCTTGGGCCAACACGCGTCACAACGGCCTGACCCGGGCGCCCCATGTCATGACCCTGTTCAGCGATAAAGCTGTCCTTTGGCATCATCCCGTTTTTCCACAGATAAGCCGCCATGGCACCGGTGGCCGATCCGGTAAACGGGTCTTCGGGCAGGCTGGGCGGCGCCATCAACAAGCGCGAGAACGTATCGCCAACCGCAGTCGCACCCTGCAGCGTGACAAGGAACGGCTCTGCCATATCCGTGCCAGAAAACCCGGCCTCTGCTGCTACTTTACGCAACATCTCAAGGTTCAATTTCGCTGCGCGCAGAGCCTTGTGATCGCGCAGAATCGTAATGCAAAAGGGCAACCCGGTAGAGACAAACTGCGGCTGAGAGATAATCGCATCCTCAGGCAAACTGACCGAAGCGGCGACCAGACCCGCAGGTACAAGATTGCCGAATTGCGGTGCGACCTGCGTCATCTCGATGTCATCCCCGTTCAGTCGGATCGAGACAATTCCCGCACCAGTTTCCAGCGTCAGCGTGTCGCCTTCAACCATGCCACGGGACCGCATCGCCGCGACAGTTGCAATCGTGGGATGCCCGGCAAAGGGAATTTCCCGACTGGCCAAATAGTAACGCACCCGGATATCGGCCACATCGGATGGCCCCGTAAAAGTACATTCAGCCAGAGAGGTCTCGCGCACGTAAGCCGTGCAAACATCCTCGGGCAAGTCAGCGCCGTCAAAAACCACGGCGCAGCCATTTCCGCCAAAGGCGCGATCACTGAAGGCGTCTACCCAATCGAAATCGAACCAGCTCATCCGCAAAATCCTCTGATGCAGAGTAAATCAGCCGGGCATGTCATGCCGGTTCGTATGTGTCGCGCTTGTTGTTGGGATTGTCACGCCGAAAAGTAACCGGCGAGGTCGTTCAGTGAACGGCCACCGGTGATAGGTCGTGTTCACGGGCCAGGAAAAAGGCCATTTTGCGATCTGTCACAAGCGCAAGCTGCTGGCCGTCGGAATCGTGAACCGCATACAGCTGATCCAGATCACCTGCCTTATCCCGGACATCGCGCGGCAGATCGGCAACATCGACGGTTTTCACATAAACGATGCGGTCGCCTTCGGCGTTATATTCAATCGGTGTATTCATAGCTCTTACCCCTTTTTTATGTTGATCGTTTGCACCACGGTTTCAGGCACGGCGCGGGTCAGGTCCACATGCAGCAGACCGTTTTCCATGATCGCCTCGCCTACCTCGACACCATCGGCCAGCACGAACATGCGCTGGAACTGGCGCGCGGCGATGCCGCGGTGCAGAAAAATGCGCCCCTCGCTGTCGTCGCGTTGGCGCCCCCGGATCACAAGCTGACGATCTTCGATTGTGATCGACAAATCCTGTTCCGCGAACCCAGCTACAGCCAGGGTGATGCGGTATGAAAAGTCCGAGGTCTGCTCAATATTATAAGGCGGGTATCCTTCGTTGCCGGCCTTTGCAGACCGTTCCAGAAGGCGTTCCAACTGCTCGAACCCCAAAAGATGCGGGTATGAGCCAAGAGTAAGTTTTGACACGTATTTTCGTCCTTTATTGCCAAAGCGACGTGTGATGCGGCCCCGTTCCGGCAACCGCGCATAATAGAATATGGGATTATGCCGTGATGTCCACAAGGTCTGGCCGGATAAACCCTGACACACTATCTTGTGTCACAAGCACCACAAAAGGCACTGAGTCGCTCATGAATGCGCCAACAGATCTTTCGATGAAAACAGACGAGGTTTTGCGGGTTGAACTGGAGGTTTTCCGCCGCCAGCACCGTGATCTGGACGAAGCGATCGAGGCGCTGCAGTCCACCGGCACAGCCGATCAACTGACGATTAAACGGTTGAAAAAGCAGAAACTTCGCCTGAAAGATATCATTCGTTTGATTGAGGACCGCTTGACACCGGACATCATCGCCTGAAAACTCCGCCACTCGGTTCACACGCGCATTCAAGGCGCTTATGAACCGAGTTTTGCAGTGTTACGTCATATTCAAACGGATGACATCTGTTTCAAGGTGAAACATTTGCGTTTGCGCTGAAGAAATTGGTTGGATCGTATTTCCGCTTAACCTCTTTCATTTGGTCAAGATTTTCACCGAATGCCGTCTCTATCGCACTGTCTTCGTCGGCACCCAGATAGTTCAGATAAGTTCCGCCCGTGGAATAGGGCGCCATTGCATGATGCATGGAGCGCGCCCAGGCAATCTGATCCGCGTCATCAGCCGGATCAGTCCACAATGGCAGAACCGCAATCAGATAGTCATGACCGCGTTGCGCAAAGGCGTTGTCGCCGTTTGATTTGGACTTTGCTGCACCTGCACAATGTTCGATCAAAATGCCCGAACCGGGTATTGTCATCCCTTCGGATTGTGCAACGATCGTATCAATGGCCTCATCCGGCAGCGCGTTGAGATACGCGGACTTCCAGTAGTTCCGGCTGCCTGGCCCATAGGCCCCGTCCAGCATGCTTTGCTTGGCCGGGAATGGCATTTCGTGCAAATCAACGACCAGCGGTTCTCCGATTTCCGTAAGGGGTTGGATTGCTTGACGCCCGGCTTCTTTATCGTCACCGATCCAGCATGGCACCAAAGCTGTCAGCGGCGTTCCATCCGGTCCCCACAACAACCCTGCATAGACCGTCAGTTCATCAGGTGCCCGCGAAACGATATCCCGAAAACCGCGCAGCACTTCGGCGGCAGCGGCACGGGGATATGCAATCATGCCCCCCAACACCGTGGACAGAGGATAGGCCTGGTAAAGGAAAGACGTCACGATGCCGAAATTGCCACTGCCGCCGCAGATCCCCCAGTAGAGATCCGGGTTTCTGTTCGCATTGGCGGTTCTGATCGAACCGTCCGCCGTTACAACTTCGGCCTCGATAACGTTGTCGCAGGTTGGTCCGTATTTTCGAGCCAGCCAGCCGAATCCTCCACCGGTCGTCAATCCGCCAATACCTGTCTGCGAGACGACGCCCAATGGCACAGCGAGGCCGTGAAGATGTGTTTCGCAGTCTACATCCCCCAACGTGGCCCCGCCCTGAGCGCGTACGGTTTGGGCCTCTGGGTCGACATGTACCGCCCGCATGCCGGACAGGTCTATGACGAGACCATCATCGCAGACAGCGCGCCCACCCACGTTATGACCGCCACCTCTTACCGATACCAGTATGTTGTTTTCAAACGCGAACCTGGCAGCCGCCGCGACATCGGCGGTGCCGTGGCACCGCAGTATTGCACCGGGATATTTGTCAACCAACGCGTTCCATATACTGCGCGCACTGTCATACTCGGGGTCACTGGGCAAAATCAGTGCCCCGCGAATTTGCGATTTGAATGCCTCAATACTGTCTGGCGGCACGGCTTGTCCGTCCCGGTTTTTCAAAACTGTATCTGTCATGGGTACCTCCTCGGGGACCACTGTCCCGCGATCAAGTATACACTCATTCGAATGTATTTTCAGCAGGACGTCAGACGGGCGATACGGTCGCCAAACCACATTGCCTCTGGGACCGATTTAGCTATAGTGCGCGCTCTTTCGGACGGCAGGGAAACAAGCGGATGAGCGATGTGAAAGTGGGGATCATCATGGGCAGCCAATCGGACTGGCCCACGATGAAAGAAGCCGCGAACATTCTGGATGAGCTGGGCATTGCGTACGAAAAACGCATCGTCTCGGCGCATCGTACACCGGATCGCTTGTGGGATTATGGCAAGACCGCCGCTTCGCGCGGGCTGCATGTGATCATTGCCGGGGCCGGTGGGGCCGCGCATCTGCCCGGCATGATGGCGTCGAAGACCCGAGTGCCGGTGATTGGCGTTCCGGTACAGACGCGGGCGCTGTCCGGCGTCGACTCGCTATATTCCATTGTGCAAATGCCCAAAGGCTTCCCCGTTGCCACAATGGCCATCGGGTCGGCGGGCGGTGCCAACGCGGGTCTGATGGCGGCTGGAATTCTGGCTTTGCAGGACGACGCTTTGGCGCAACGACTGGACGCATGGCGCGACGCTCTGTCGGCGTCGATCCCCGAGGAGCCCGTCGATGAGTGACGCATTGCAAACCGGTGCCAGGATCGGAATTCTGGGCGGCGGTCAACTGGGCCGGATGCTGTCTGTGGCAGCGTCTCGTCTGGGGTTTGTGACCCATATTTTCGAACCCGGTGCCAACCCGCCCGCCGGGCAAGTGGTCGACCGCGTGACCACCGCCGCCTATGACGATATCGACGCGCTAAAGGCGTTTGCCGGGTCGGTTGATGTCATCACATATGAGTTCGAGAACATCCCGACCGAAGCGCTGGACCTGCTTGAAGCGCACTGCCCGATCCGTCCGGGGCGCGAGGCGCTGCGCGTCAGTCAGGATCGGTTGACTGAAAAGAATTTCCTGCAGGGGCTTGGCCTGCAAACCGCGCCCTTCGCGGATATCACCGATCTGAACAGCCTGAATGCCGCGATCGAGCAGATCGGTACGCCCGCAATCCTGAAAACCCGCCGGTTCGGCTATGACGGTAAGGGACAGGCCCGTCTGCACGCGCCCGAGGATGCCGAGACCGCGCTGTCTGATATGGCCGGTGCACCTGCGATCCTTGAGGGGTTTGTGGAGTTTAGCCACGAAGTCTCGATCATCGCGGCCCGCGGGCTGGATGGTCAGGTCGCCTGTTTCGATCCCGGCGAGAACGTGCACCGAGACGGTATCCTGCACACCACAACAGTCCCTGCCCGCCTGCGTCCAGCGCAGCGTACAGATGCGGTTCTGCTGGCCGCCAATATCCTAAACGCTCTGGATTATGTCGGCGTTATGGGCGTCGAACTGTTCGTGACACCCGCCGGTCTGATTGTGAATGAGATCGCGCCGCGCGTGCATAACTCGGGCCACTGGACGCAGAATGGGTGCGCCGTGGATCAGTTCGAACAGCATATCCGTGCCGTGGCTGGGTGGCCTTTGGGTGACGGTCAGCGGCATTCAGACGTGGTTATGGAGAACCTGATCGGTGCGGACATGGACCGCGTGCCCGAACTGGCGCAGGAACGCGACGTGGCGCTGCATCTCTATGGCAAGGCCGAGGTCAAGGCAGGCCGCAAGATGGGGCATTTCAACCGCATTGCGCGGTGAGTTAGCCGACGAACCGCGCCGCAATATCACCTGACATATAGCTGACCCGCCCACCTGCCAGCGTGGCGGCAACACGGTGGTTCTCTGCATCCAGTATTACCAGATCGGCGCGTTGGCCGGGGGCCAGCGTGCCCCGATCCTGCAAACCAAGGACACGGGCTGGGCCGGATGACACCAGCGCCCAGGCCCCGGCGAAATCCACCAGGCCGGACTTCGCCACCATCAGCGCCGCGCGGCGTGGGCTGGGATAATGATAATCCGAGGCCAGCGCATCGCAATATCCCATCGTGATCAGATCCAGCGCGCTGACATTACCCTTGTGTGACCCACCGCGCACTACGTTGGGCGACCCTAATATGATGTAATCCCCGGCGGCACGCGCGGCCTCGGCAGCTTCCAGCGTTTCGGGAAATTCCGAGATCTGCGCTCCGCGCGCCCGCCAATCGGCCCGTATTTGTGGTGTCGCGTCGTCATGGCTGCCCATGCGCACCTGCTGTGAGTCCAAAGTCGCACACAACGCATCGAGCGCCGCTGGCACTTCGTCACGACGGGCATGCATGGACAGCAGCATCTCAAAATGCGCGTCCGGGTTGCGCCCGGCTTTCAGTGCTTGTCCGGTCAGACGCGGCGGTTTGCGCCCTTCGGCCAGACGGTCATGCGGCAGGTGGTCGTTGAACACGACATAGGGCACCTGCCAGTCCGCGATACGGCCGGGCAGGTCCGAATAGTCATCCAGCATATGTGTCTCGAACCGCAACTGGGGCATCAGGTCGGTCACGACACGATCCTTGACCGAGGTTATGGCGCGAAACACCTGATCCGCGAATTCCGGGCCACGCACCCCGCCCTCCCAACTGTGAAACTGGGCCAGAACTGCAGTGGTTATACCGTTCGCAGCCAGTTCAGCCTCGACCGAGAGAATGCCTTCGTTCATCTGTTTCATCGCCCCGCGGCGTGGCGCGATGTGGCGTTCGAACCCATCCCCATGCAGGTCGATAATGCCGGGCAGAACTAGAAAGCCGGACAGGTCGATCTGACGCCCGGTCTGATCCGTTTGAATGATGCCATCCGCCAAAGATAGATCGGCGGGCACAAGGCCATACTCCGGCAGCAGCACCTCTGCGCCGGTCAAGGTCAGGTTCAATACGGTCATTGCGTGGGCTCCGACTCGGGTTCCGAGCAATCCTGCCCGATACAGATTTCGTTGATGATATCCATCACCCCATCCAACCAGGTGATCTGCGGATCGAACTGCCCGAATTCGATGAAATGCAGCGCTTGCGCCATGACGCGGGGATTGTTCATCATAAAGGTATGAGTCACCGGCAGGACGATGTGATCCGTCATGCCGTCCACTTTTGTCGTTTCAATCGAGACCTTGCCGTCATCCTTGCCGTCGATCAGAGAGGAAAACAGCGGGTTCAAAGAGTTCTCACCAGCGATGACGCCCACCTCAAAATCAACGGGTGGCAGCTTGCGCGGTATACCCTCGGGGCCTGTGCCCAAGGCCAGCCCGGCGGGACCATGCAGCATGCCGAACACCTCATAAGCGCCCAGTTCATCCACCAGTTGACTGCCCTGATTGGGCGGGCCGAGCATGACCACTCGGCCCAGATTTTCTGGGTGATGATCCTGCAACCAATAGCGCAGCAGGATGCCACCCATCGAATGCGCCACCACGTTCACGGTCTCATCACCACAGGCCGCGAAGGCGTCTGGTAATGTCTGGTTCGCCAGCTCAGGTATCGGCAAATCGGTCGATGGATAGCCAGGTCGGACAACGGTGTACCCGTGCGCCTGAAAAAGTTGTTCCATCACAGTGAAAGACGCCTCGGTCCGCGCCAGCCCGTGTAAAAGCACCACGCATTTGGCCTGGGCCACGGCGGGAAAAAGGAACAGAAACAGGGCAAGCAGATATCTCATAGCCGCCAGATAAGCGTTATCCGATTGCGTTGAAACCCCTAGCGCGGCTTCAGGCGCAGGACAGCCAGCGCGATGCCGCCCAGAACTAGCGCCGCGCCAAAGATCAGGCGCAAACTAGCGACTTCTCCCAACAACAAAACGCCAGCGAGGATTGCGATGATTGGTACGCTCAATTGCACCACCGCCGCCGTGCTTGGCGCTAGTTGCGGCAATACCCGATACCATACGGCATAGCCCATCCCCGAGGTCACACCTCCGGAAAGGACGGCCAGCAGGTAGCCAGCGCCACTCATCTGCCACCCCCCAACGGTCAGCATTAACGCTAGCGCAGTGACTGGCAGGGCTATAACGAAATTGGCCGCCGTTCCGGCAAGGGCGTCAGGCTCAAACCGCCCAACCAGCGAATAGACTGCCCATCCGACCCCGGCAGCTGTCATCAGAGCTGCGCCAATCGGGTCGACCGGTACTGCTTCGGACGGCCACAGGACATAGGCCAGCCCCATAAGGGCAATTGCCGCGCCCCCCATCTGTCGCGCACTCGGAGCATTGCCGGTTAACGACGTCACTGCGAACATTGTGATCTGCACAACGCCAAACAGGATCAGCGCCCCAAGGCCCGCATCCAACGTCAGATAGGCAATGGAAAACCCGATCATATAGAGTGACAGCGATCCAGCCCCGGCAATCCTGCGCCTGTTGCGCAAAGGCAGATGCCCCGACCTGAGCCAAACCAGACCGGTCAACACCAAGGCCCCGGACATCACGCGAATTATGGCAAACCCGGCGGGGTCGCTGGCCCCGCTGTCTATGGCCAGACGATTCAGGATCGAATTCGCCGCAAAGGCGCACATGGTCAGGGTGGTGAGCAGAAACAAACGCATATCAACCGCATAGCGGTATCGCGGGCGTTTGCACACTCACTTTCCAGCGCGACCTGGTTGCAAAAAAAACGGGGCCGCCCTAAGGCGACCCCGTCAGTAAGTTTTATGGCGGTCCCTCTAAGCTGCCTGGCCATAAGGCCAAGCGCCTGTCGGGATCGTCGGAATTCGCCGGAGCGAAATCGACGTGCTTACATCATGCCGCCCATGCCGCCCATGTCGGGCATGCCACCGCCAGGTGCCGCGCCTTCTTTGGCGGGCTTGTCGGCAACCATTGCCTCAGTTGTGACCAGCAGGCCAGCAACCGATGCTGCATCTTCCAGAGCGGTACGGACAACTTTGGCCGGGTCGATTACGCCGAACGAGAACATGTCGCCATATTCTTCGGTCTGTGCATTGAAGCCGAATGCTGCGTCAGCAGATTCACGGACTTTGCCCGCAACAACCGCACCGTCAACACCTGCGTTCTCGGCGATCTGGCGCAGCGGCGCTTCGATGGCTTTGCGAACGATGTTGATGCCAGCGTTCTGGTCAGCGTTTGCACCTTCCAGAGTTTCCAGTGCTTTACCGGCCTGAACCAGAGCAACACCACCACCGACAACAACGCCTTCCTGAACAGCAGCGCGTGTTGCGTTCAGAGCATCGTCCACACGGTCCTTACGCTCTTTCACTTCAACTTCAGTCATGCCGCCGACGCGGATAACGGCAACACCGCCTGCCAGTTTGGCAACGCGCTCTTGCAGCTTTTCACGGTCGTAGTCGCTGGTGGTTTCTTCGATCTGAGTGCGGATCTGAGCAACACGTGCTTCGATCTCGGCTTTCTCGCCAGCACCGTCGACGATGGTGGTTTCGTCTTTGGTGATCTCGATTTTCTTGGCGGTGCCCAGCATGTCCATGGTGACGGACTCGAGCTTCATACCCAGATCTTCCGAGATAACCTGACCGCCGGTCAGGATCGCGATGTCCTGCAGCATGGCTTTGCGGCGATCGCCGAAGCCCGGTGCTTTGACAGCAGCAATTTTCAGGCCGCCGCGCAGTTTGTTGACAACCAGAGTTGCCAGCGCTTCGCCTTCAACATCCTCGGCAATGATCAGCAGCGGCTTTTGCGACTGGATCACCTGCTCGAGCAGCGGAACCATCGGCTGCAGCGAGGACAGTTTCTTTTCGTGCAGCAGGATCATGCAGTCGTCGAGTTCTGCGATCATCTTGTCTGCGTTGGTGACAAAGTAAGGCGACAGGTAGCCACGGTCGAACTGCATACCTTCGACAACATCAGTCTCGGTTTCCAGACCTTTGTTTTCTTCGACGGTGATGACGCCTTCGTTGCCAACCTTCTGCATCGCGTCTGCGATCTGCTGGCCGATTTCGGCTTCGCCGTTGGCCGAGATGGTGCCAACCTGTGCAACTTCTGCCGAGTCTTTGACTTCGCGCGAGGCGTCTTTGATGCCTTCAACAACCTTGGCAGTTGCCAGGTCGATGCCGCGCTTCAGGTCCATCGGGTTCAGGCCCGCTGCAACCTGCTTCAGACCTTCGCGAACGATGGCTTGGGCCAGAACGGTTGCGGTGGTGGTGCCGTCGCCGGCTTCGTCATTGGTGCGGCTGGCGACTTCTTTCACCATCTGCGCGCCCATGTTTTCGAACTTGTCTTCCAGTTCGATTTCCTTGGCAACCGAAACACCGTCCTTGGTGATGCGCGGTGCGCCGAAGGATTTGTCCAGAACCACGTTGCGGCCTTTGGGGCCCAGGGTTACTTTTACAGCGTCGGCCAGGATGTTCACACCTGACAGCATGCGGTTGCGGGCATCGGTGTCGAACTTGACGTCCTTAGCAGCCATATTGTCTCTCCTTGAGAAATAAGTTGGAAATGAAGATCAGAGAAAGCGCGCTGCTTACTCGATGATCCCCATGATGTCGCTTTCTTTCATCATCAGCAGCTCTTCGCCGTTGACCTGAACCTCGGTGCCCGACCATTTGCCGAACAGGATCTTGTCACCAGCGGATACAGCCATTGCGATCAACTCGCCGCTGTCCTTGCGTGCGCCTTCGCCAGTTGCAACGACTTCGCCTTCGCTGGGCTTTTCTTTTGCGCTGTCAGGAATGATCAGCCCGCCTGCTGTTTTCTCTTCGCTTTCGGTACGGCGAACCAACACGCGGTCATGAAGCGGTTTCAATGCCATCTTTGCAGCTCCTTGGGCTCAAAGTTTGTTTATCCTCCCCTCGCCGGATGGCGAGGCGTTAGCACTCAGGATATGAGAGTGATAACGACGCATAGCTAGGGGGTCCAAATCCCCGAGTCAACAAGCTGTGATGGATTTTTTGCAACCGGGCTCAGTCAGGCTGTTCCCAGCTGTAAGCCCAGTGTTTCAGACCGTCCTGCCCGGCGGCGGTCAGGTCGTAGACGCCCTTTTCCACCTTACCGAACCAACCGTAGTGATTGTCGCGCATCAGGCGAGTGGCCTCAGGAACGCCGGTTGCCTTGGCGACTACGGCCCCTTTGGTCGCCCCGAACTCCGCCAGATGCGCCGCGCATTTCAGGGCGTCCTGACGATAGGCCGTGACGATCCCGTGCCGCGTGGCACCGCCCGCGTTGGGATCGCCCTCAAGCCGGTCGAATTCACGCAACAAGCGCGCAGTCTTGGGCTTGGACTTGCGCGGTGCGTACGGGCCCGGATCACATTGCACCTCGACCTTGCCATCCGCCCGCACGGTGATCAGACCCAACCCCAGCCGGCGGCACAGCGCCAAATTGTCCTTAAGCGCCCGACGCGCGCTGCGGCCTTTGGGCTTGCACACCCCGATGTAAACCTGATCCGTCACTTTCAGCCGTGTGATCGCCTGATGAAACAATGCCAGCGAAAACCGCAGCTTAAGCTCGACGATGACCAGTTCTTCGCCATCCCGCACGGCCACGATATCAGCCGCTCCAACCTCGCCTTTGACGGAATAACCCTGACGCTCTAACAGCGCTTTGATGGGGGGATAGAGATCCTGCTCGCGGTTCATGATTGCATGCTATGCGATTTGCGGCGGAATGCCAGACGCCAGGCATAGGTTTCCAATCGGCCTTGCACCTATTCACCTGCCGAGGCAGTGTTTCAGCAACTCTGATTTCCAAGGAAATTTCCACATGCGCATAATTCTGCTGGTGATCTGCCTGTTGCTGCCCGTCACGGTTCAGGCAGCTTGCGAGGGGCGCGATCTAAAGGGCGAATTGTCACCTGCAGCCCACGCCGAACTTTCAGAAACCCTGACCAACGTCCCATTTGCAGAAGGCAACCACTGGATCGCAACAAAGGGCACAACGGTGCTGCACCTGATAGGCACGATGCACCTGAACGATCCGCGCATGGATGCGATTGTCGCAAACCTGACGCCAACACTTAGCCAAGCCGACGCCTTTTATTTCGAAGTGACCCAGGACGAGATGAAGGCTTGGGAAAAGGAACTGGCTCTGGACCCGAGCCCGATCTTGATTACGTCCGGCCCCACCCTGATCGACCTGCTGCCCGAAGAGGCCTGGACAACCCTGTCATCCGCGCTGGCCGAACGCGGCATACCCAGTTGGATGGGAGCAAAAATGCGCCCCTGGTTTCTGGGCATGACGCTGGCCATGCCTACATGCCTACTTCAGGACCCGAACGCCAATCATGGGCTGGACGCGCGTCTAACCGTTTTAGCCGAAGATCAAGGCATCCCTCAATTTTCGCTGGAGAGCATTGAGGAACTGATGACTATGTTTGAAATCCACTCGATCGAGGAACAGGCGGAATCGTTGGCGCGGTGGGCCAATTCCTACGAAACCAGCGACGACCAGATGGCCACCATTGCAAACGCATATTTCGAAGAAAATCACGCACAATCCATCGAGCTGGGCCGTATTTTGGCGCGAGAGCATTCTGGCATGTCGCCCGAGGTGTTTGACGAAGAATGGCAAGCCTTCGAGCGGCATTTGCTGGTCGGGCGCAACAACAATTGGATGCCGCGGATTCTGGAGATCCAGGATCAGACCGCAGTGATCGCCGTGGGGGCTGGACATCTTAGCGGCACACACGGGTTGCTGAACCAATTGCAGCAGGCTGGATATACCCTGACCCGCGCGCCTTTCTGACTGCCATGGCGAAAGACAGACCAACCGTCGCAGCGGGGATTCTGCCGGGTGACATCCCCGGCGGGCCGCCCTATAAGGCGCGCAAATTATCATTCTCAGGACGCTGACATGACAACCCTTGTATTTGGCCATAAATCTCCCGACACCGACTCCACAGGATCACCCATCCTGTGGTCATGGTACCTGAACGAAGTCAAAGGCGAACAGGCCGAGCCCGTTCTGCTGGGCGAACCCAACACCGAAGCAGCGTTCATGCTGCAACGCTGGGACCTGCCCAAGCCGCGCATCATCGACGACGTTGAAGCGGACGCGCCGGTTGTCATCGTGGACACCAACAACCCGGCCGAGTTGCCCGCCAGCATCAACAGCGCCGATATCCAAGCCATCATCGACCACCACAAGCTGGTTGGCGGTCTGGAAACCAAAGGCCCGATCGATATTACCGTTCGCCCGCTGGCCTGCACCGCCACCATCATGGTCGACCTGATGGGCGACGACGCAGCCAAGATGCCCGACGCCATCAAAGGCGCGGCGCTGACTTGCATTCTGTCGGATACGTTAGAGTTCCGCTCGCCCACCACCACTGCGCATGATCGCGAAGTGGCCGAGAAACTGGCTGCTGAACTGGGCCTGGACGTATCGGCTTATGCCGCCGACATGTTCGCGGCAAAATCGGATGTATCGTCGTTCTCGGACGCAGAGTTGATCCGTATGGACAGCAAGGAATACGAGGTCGACGGCACCAAGTTCCGCGTCTCGGTTCTGGAAACCACGGCCCCCGGCGTCGTGCTGGACCGCAAAGCCAGCCTGGCGGACTCGATGGTCAGCGTGGCCAGCGAGGACGGCGTCGATCAGGTGCTGCTGTTCGTGGTCGACATTCTGAACGAAGAAGCCACCTTGCTGGTGCCGAACGATCTGGTCAAAGGCGTGGCCGAGAAAAGCTTTGGCGCATCGGTCAACGGCGACGCCGTGGTCCTGCCGGGCATCATGAGCCGCAAAAAGCAGATCATTCCGAACCTCAAGGTCTGAAACGGGGCTATTACCTGTTCATTGCCATAGCAAGTTAGGGGCCGGCGAGCATAATTTTCGTCACATTGACAACGAAGACAATGCAACCTTTCACCGAATTTCTCATTGCAGGTTGCGCCCAAGGTTGAAAAAACAAGGTGCAGCCGCGAAAAATGAAAAAGACGGAGAAAGTTCATTGCTAAGAAAGTCTATGCTCGTTGGCGCCCTGATTTTGCCAATGGCGGCCTGCTCCACCTCTTGGGATACGTCCAACCTTGCCAAAGACGTGAGGGATCAAGCGGTCGACGCAGTTGCCACGGATGAGATTGAATTGACCGGTGCTGCATTTGACCCGGCAACCCAAGTCAAGCTTGGCGAGTTGAAAGTGACCGTCAACAAGACGACTGCGTTCAATGCGGATCCAACAGTACAGCAGGTCGAGCAGAAGCTGCGCGAAGACGCGGCAAAGCTTGGAGCAAGCGCGGTCGTGGAAACGCAGATTTCTTCCGTCAGAGTTTCTCCGCTTAGCTGGGGCTCACGTTCCGGCACAGGCGTGGCCGTTGCTGCAAAATAATATCTCGCGCAATCGATGTATTACTTCTACCCGATTGCAGCTGAACAATCGGACTGAAGGCAAAGACGCCCACCCCGGGCGTCTTTTTTCATTTCGCTTAAGGATTTGCGAGCGTCATATCCATTGCTAGTCTGGTCAGATGAGTAAACAGCGGATCAGATCCGGTATATGAGTACGCGCAAGTTCAGCACAACGCGCAGTATTCTGCGGTTTGAAGGCACAGACAAAGCCGCCTATTGGCGGCGCTTTGCGATGTTGCTGACCCTGTCAGTGATAATCGCTACGATGGGTATGCTGCGCGATTCAGGCGCGGTGGTGATTGCCGCAATGCTGGTGGCGCCACTGATGACCCCGATTCTGGGCGTGGCGGCGGCTATGGTCATGGGGTGGCTGGGACGTGCGTTCAATCTGGCTCTGATTGTCTGCGGCGCGGCCATTCTTTGCGTTTTGCTCGCGTGGCTCTTGGTCTATGTCGCCGATGTCCCGCGCGGCATCCTGATCCCCGATCAAGTCTTGGCCCGGACCGACCCCGGAACCGAAGACCTGATCGTTGCCCTGGCCGCAGGCGTCGCCGGCGCATACGTGCAAATCAACCGCTCTGAAGCCAGCTTACTGCCTGGCGCGGCCATCGGCGTGTCACTGGTGCCACCCCTGTCCGCCTCGGGCGTTCTGTTGTATTTCGGCGAACCGGGCGAGGCGTATGAGGCCGGGTTGTTGTTCGCCACCAACCTTGGTGCGATCATCCTGTCCGCCTGCGCGGTCTATATCGTTTACGCGGCCCGTTCGATGGTATTCAGCAAAGGTCGCCGGAAACTGAACTTTACTGCCAGCGTGACGGTGACACTGGCCTTTCTGGCCCTTGTCGTTTTGCAGTTGGGCAAATCCACCTATAATCGCTATCTCGAAACCCGGACCGAGGCGCAGGTTGCGCAAGCCATCCGCGATTGGGCAGACCCGGTGTCAGTTGAGGTCATCCGCATTGACGTAAACGCCAAACGCAAACAGGCGGATATCTGGCTGATCGTCGACCTGCCGATTGAAGCGGCCTACAAAGTCTCCTCGGTCGCTGGATTGCTGCCAGAAAGCCTGCGCGAGACACCTTTGGTCAATGTCCTACAGGATCAGTTGGGTCCAGGCTATCTGGTGGTTGTGCGGTTCCAAAACAGGATTGGCGCGCAAGTCATTCTGGGCACCGATGCCGTCCAGCAAGCGCCGGATGTCGACGAGATCAGCGAAGAAAACTGACCAACACAGCCATTTAAAGGCGGCAAGTGGCATTGCGGGATGGTCAAAACCCGTCAGCTTTGCAATAGCTGACGCAACCTTGCTTTCAACTCGCCCGAGGCCCTCAATGACTCAGATCGTCCATGCGCTGTCCGACATATCCAACCGCTACAAAGCACTGTTCGTTGACCTTTGGGGCTGTGTTCACAACGGCATCACCGCCTTCCCCGAGGCCGTCGCTGCCCTGAAAGCCTATCGGGCGAAAGGCGGGATTGTCGTGCTGGTGACGAACTCTCCGAAACCTCGCGCGGGCGTGGCCGAGCAATTGGGCCAGTTCAATGTCCCCCCAGATGCTTACGACACCATCGCTACCAGCGGCGATTCTGCGCGGTCGGCGATGTTCCGAGGCGCCGTCGGGGAAAAGGTCTATTTCATGGGCGAATGGCAGCGCGATGCAGGGTTCTTTGAGCCGCTTAAAATACTGCACCACCCGATCCACATCGAACGGGTCTCGCTGGATGAGGCCGAGGGGATCGTCTGTTGCGGTCCGTTTGATCCGATGGCGGACCCATCCGTCAACCGCGCAGATTTCCTGTATGCCAAGCAAAAAGGCATGAAGCTGCTGTGCGCCAATCCCGATATCGTGGTCGACCGGGGCGAGGTTCGCGAATGGTGTGCCGGTGCGCTGGCCAAGTTGTATACCGAGATGGGAGGCGAAAGCCTGTACTTCGGCAAACCCCACCCCCCGATCTATGATCTGGCCCGCCGCCGTCTGCAAGAACTGGGCCACGACATCCCCGATGGCGACATTTTGGTGATCGGTGATGGCCCCCATACCGACATTCTGGGCGGCATGGGTGAGGGGATTGATTCTCTGTTTATCTCGGGCGGATTGGCTGCTGCGGAAACAAAAACTGAGCACCATCCGCACCACGAATCGCTAACTGACTACATCGCAAGGGAAAAAATAAATCCCACCTATACAATCGGTCGCCTGAGATAAGCAGAAAAGGCTTGATTTTCTGCGCCTGCGAAGTAATAAAGTTGCCGAACACGGGCAACATTGATCCTTTTGTTGCTTAACGGATTCTAGTGAGGGCGACATGTTGGACAATCTTCCGCGCGGCACGATCTGTATTGAAGACATCGAAATGGGCATGACCCGTCACCTGCGCAAAGTGGTGACCGACGAAGATATCGAGATGTTTGCGCAGGTTTCGACCGACCGGAATCCGGTGCATCTGGATGATGACTATGCCCGCGACACGATCTTTCAAGGGCGCATCGCCCATGGGATGCTGACGGCAGGCCTGATCTCGGCCGTCATTGGCGAACAACTGCCCGGCCACGGCACCGTATATATGGGTCAGTCGCTGAAATTCCTGGCCCCTGTGCGCCCCGGCGACATGGTCTATGCCGAGGTCAAAGTGATCGACATCGACTTTGCCAAGCGTCGAGTGAAACTGGATTGCCACTGCGCCGTAGATGGCAAAAAGGTTCTGGTCGGCGAAGCAATGGTTCTGGCCCCGTCGCGTAAATTCGACTGATCCAAAGCACGGCTTTACCCACCTTGTTTCGTTCACCGGCCCGGTGCAAATCCCGGGGCGTGAATCGTTTCGGCAGTCACGTTCGTTGTGCAATCCCAGGCAACGACCGAACCCGGTCAAACTGGATGCAGGCCGAAACGCAGTGCGCGACACGCCGGAAAGGACTGCTTCAACGTTGGGTGTATTGAACCAATACTGGCTTAGGCTGTTTCTGGTCGGATGGCCTGCATCCTTTTGGCGCAATCACGTGCTTGAACCCGACCCGCAGTCCCGTTAGGCAGATGCTATGCGCATCATCCGTGATTTTCAGTTCATCGAGCCTCAGGACCGCGGCGCCAGCGTGGCGATCGGGAATTTTGACGGCGTCCACATCGGCCACCAGTCAGTGATCGAACTGGCCCGCAATGCCGCACCAGATGCGCCCTTGGGGGTGATGACCTTTGAGCCGCACCCACGCGAATATTTTGCACCCGCCGCCCCGCCTTTTCGCCTGATGCGGTGCAATGCCCGCGCGCACCGGCTGGAAAAGCTGGGTGTCAAGAAACTATATGAACTGCCCTTCAATTCCGCCCTTGCCGGGCTGACCCCGGAAGATTTCGCGTCGAACGTGATTTGCGATGGGTTGGGTCTGTCGCATGTGGTTGTCGGTGCCGATTTCTGTTTCGGCAAAGGGCGCAGCGGTACGGCGGATGATCTGGTTCGCTTCGGTCAACAAATGGGCTTTGGCGTCACCATCGCACCTTTGATGGAGCGGTCCGAGAATATCGTGTCGTCCACCGCGATCCGCACCGCCCTGACCGAAGGCCGCCCCGGCGATGCGGCAACAATGCTGGGCCATTGGCACCGGATCGAAGGAACAGTAATCGGTGGCGAGCAGCGTGGCCGCGAGCTGGGCTTCCCCACGGCCAATATGTCCATTGAAGGACTGCATCCGCCAAAATTTGGCGTATACGCCGTGCTAGTCGATGTGTTGGACGGCCCGCATCAAGGCAGCTATCAGGGCGCGGCTTCGATTGGGGTGCGGCCGATGTTCAAGGGCGAAGTGCCCAATATCGAGACCTACCTGTTCGATTTCTCGGGTGATCTTTATGGCGCGACCCTCTCGATCGCTCTGGTTGAATATCTGCGGCCGGAGTTGACCTTTGACAATCTGGATGGGTTGATCGCACAGATGGATGCCGATTGCGGCAAGGCCCGCGCCGTGCTTGCTGCACTATGACAACCGACCCGATTGACCGCTCTGGCCTGAGCCCCCGGTTCTGGGAACGCAAACCGCTGACCAAAATGAACCAGCACGAGTGGGAGGCGCTTTGCGACGGTTGTGGCAAGTGTTGTCTTAACAAGCTTGAAGATGAAGACACAGGCGAGGTCGCGCTGACCTGCGTCGCCTGCCGTCTGCTGGATGACGAAAGCTGCCGCTGTACGCAATACGATATCCGCCACCAGTTCGTGCCGGAATGTATCGTGATGAAGCCCGACAATATTGACGATCACGCCTATTGGCTGCCGCAGACCTGTGCCTATCGGTTGCTATGGGAAGGGAAACCTCTTTACGACTGGCACCCATTGATATCAGGTACAGCGGACAGTGTGCATGCCGCCGGAATGTCAATTCAGGGGCGCACTGTATCAGAGTTCGAAACACCCATCGAAGAATGGGAAGACTATATCATCGAGGAGCCCAGCTGATGTATTTTGCCTCTGACAATTCCGGGCCGGTTCATCCGCAGGTCATGGCCGCTTTGAACGAGGCAAATCAGGGCTATCAGATGGCCTATGGGGCCGACACGCTGATGAATGAGGTGCGGGATCGTATTCGCGGCATCTTTGAAGCGCCTGGTGCGGCAGTGTATCTGGTGGCCACCGGAACGGCGGCAAACTCGCTGGCATTGGCGACCCTGGCACAACCGTGGGAGACGGTGTTCTGTTCGCCCGTCGCCCATATCCACGAGGATGAATGCAACGCGCCGGAATTCTACAGCGGCACCAAGCTGACGTTGGTGCCCGGCGGCGACAAGATGGATCCCGAAGCGCTGCGCCGATCCATTCTGGCCGAAGAAACCCGCGGTGTGCATGGTCCGCAACGCGGGCCGGTGTCGATCACACAGGTGACCGAGCGCGGCTCAGTCTATTCGCTGGCGGAGTTGCAGACATTGTGCGGCGTAGCAAAGGAGTATGACCTGCCCGTCCACCTGGATGGCGCGCGGTTCACCAACGCATTGGTCGCACTGAATTGCTCCCCGGCCGAAATGACGTGGAAGGCAGGTGTGGACGCCGTCAGCTTTGGCGGAACAAAGAACGGGTTGATGGGGGTCGAGGCGGTTGTCTTCTTCGACGAATCCAAAGCCTGGGAGTTTGAACTGCGTCGCAAGCGCGGTGCGCATCTGTTTTCAAAACATCGCTATCTGTCAGCCCAGATGGCAGCCTATTTGCAGGATGACCTGTGGCTGACCTTGGCACGTAAGGCCAACGCCAATTGTACCCACCTGGCCGACGGCTTACGCGCCAAGGGCGCGACTTTCCTGCACGAACCGCAGGCCAACATGGTATTCGCCCAGTTTTCCCGCGCCCGACATAAGCAACTGCACGAGGCCGGGGCGGTCTATCACCTATGGGGGGCCGAACTTGACGGAGCGAGTGACGAAGAAACGCTCGCCTGCCGTCTGGTCTGTGACTGGTCGATCAGTGGCGACGAAATAGACCGGTTCCTCGACCTGCTTTGACTAGCGCGCCCGTCAGTCTTTGGCCTCGGTCAGGTGCCGATCCAGATCATCCAAACGGTCCTGCCCCCAGAACCGCTGGCCGTCCTCGGTAATGTAGAACGGCGCGCCAAAAACACCGCGTTCAACGGCCTCTTCCAGATTGGCGGCATAGGTTTCGGCACCGACCAGCAGGCCACTGTCAGCCAGATTTGGGTCAAAGCCCGCCTGCGTCAGGCAATCGCGGATCACATCATCCTGTGCGATGTCTTTTTCCTCGGCCCAACAGGCCCGCAGCAAGGACTGGACTAGTTTACCTACATCCCCTGACCCATCCTTCATCGCTGCAATCACCGCATAGGACGACGGCGCCATATTGGTCGGCCAATGCGCCGGTTGCAGATTGAATTCTATTCCCAGGTTCTTGGATTGGCGCAGCAATTCCTGCGCCCTGTATTCATTGCGCGACGGGTGGCGATCCTTTGGCGGCGTTCCCCCCGTACGCCCGAACAGCGCCATGATATCCAGCGGTTTGTAATTGATCGTCGCGCCATGCTTGGCCGCGACCTCCTCTAACCGCTCACCTGCCAAATAGGTGAATGGCGAAATTGTCGCAAAATAGTAGTCAATCTGGGCCATGTGCACTTTCTCCGCTGCGTTACCTTTGCTGGACGGTAAGGCCATGCTAAGCGGTGTCAACATCACGAATCTGTCACATTTGCCTTTGCTGCCCGGGGACCTCAGCCGATGCCGACACTCAACGAACCCAAGCTTATCGCTGGGAACGCCAATCTTCCGCTTGCCGAATCCATTGCTCGCCGCATGAGCCTGTATCGCGGCGTCGATCAGGGTCTAGTCGATGCGCGGGTCGAACGGTTCAATGATGGCGAGATTTTCGTCGAAGTGTTCGAAAACGTACGTGGCGAGGATATGTTCATCGTCCAACCGACGTCGAACCCCGCCAATGACAACCTGATGGAACTGCTGATCATTGCCGACGCGCTGCGCCGGTCATCGGCCCAACGGATCACCGCCGTTATCCCCTACTTCGGTTATGCCCGTCAGGACCGCCGCACCAAGGCCCGCACGCCGATCAGCGCCAAACTGGTGGCCAACATGCTGACCGGTGCAGGGATCGAGCGGATCCTTACCATGGACCTGCACGCAGCGCAGATTCAGGGGTTCTTCGATATGCCGGTCGACAACCTCTATGCCTCGCCGATCTTTGCGTTGGATGTAAAACACCAGTTCAAGGACAACCTGGATGAGCTTATGGTTGTCTCGCCCGACGTGGGCGGTGTGGCCCGTGCACGTGAGCTTGCCAAGCGCATCAACGCCCCCTTGTCGATTGTTGACAAACGCCGCGAAAAGGCTGGCGAAGTCGCAGAAATGACCGTGATCGGCGATGTCAAAGACAAGATTTGCCTGATCGTGGATGACATGTGCGACACCGCTGGCACGTTGTGCAAAGCGGCTCAGGTGCTGATGGATAACGGTGCGAAAGAGGTTCACTCTTACATCACACACGGCGTCATGAGCGGCCCGGCCGTCGAACGCGTAACCAATTCGGTAATGAAGTCGCTGGTGCTAACTGACACGATCCAGCCAACCCCAGAGATCGCCAAAGCCAAGAACATTCGCATCGTACCAACGTCTCCGATCTTCACGCAGGCGATCCTGAATATCTGGAACGGTACCAGCGTGTCGTCGCTATTCGAGGACAAGACCTTGATCCCGATCTACGAGTCTATGTACCACATGGACTAAATCCGGATCGGGCGGACCTTTTGGGCCGCCCTTCCCTTTGCAGGCGTCCGCGCCCGCAATCAACCTGCCACGAAAATCAGCGTGGTCTTCTGTGGAAAGCCTCATGACAGTCAACAAACGCATCGTTCTCTCCAGTGACCACGCAGCCATTGATCTGCGTCAGGCCGTTGCCGCCCATGTTGCGGCAAATGGCTGGGAAGTGGTGGACATCGGCCCTACGACCCCCGAAAGCACGCACTACCCCATTCACGGAAAATCCGCAGCACAGGCCGTGGCCTCGGGCGAGTGTCAGCTGGGCATCGTTCTGTGCGGCACCGGACAGGGCATCATGATGGCGGCCAACAAGGTCCCCGGCATTCGTTGTGGCGTTTGTTCCGACGCGTTCTCCGCCCGGATGATCCGTCAGCATAACGATGCCAACATGCTGTCCATCGGTGCGCGTGTTGTCGGTGAAGGCCAGGCCCTGGATATCGTCGATGCCTTTCTGACCGCCGAGTTCGAAGGCGGCCGTCACGCGACACGCGTGGATATGATTGAAGACTGACAATTTCTTTCAACTGGTTCGCAAGTGACGGCAGCCTATTGGCAAATGGCCCCGACATCCGTATCTAGCCACGTCACAATGTTGGCATGGGAATTCCACCAGATATCCCAGACACCGTTGCACGCAGTGCCTCGTTTGCTGAACCGCGCTGATTAGAATTAGGTGTTCACGCCCCACCCTTGCTGTGACAATCAAGTCTTGTTCAAGGAACGGCAATGTGAGTTCCCTATTCAATCGCGCCTGACGCTGCGCCTCCAACTTTTCAAATTGATGACAACTCGAACTTCACGAGATATCCCAATCGTCCTCATGCGCTACTTCGCCTATTGCCGTCCAGGTCACCCGTATCCGGGCAATCCGTGTATCTGACCATGTGCGGAATACGGCAATGAAACCCTCGGGGGTAATGTCCGCTGTCGTCACCTCGGCGCGCAGGGCCGAGGACGTGTCCACATCCCATAAAGACACCCCAATCTGAACAACCGGTGCGGTTCGGAACGGTTGACTAAAGGTGATGGCGGACCGTCGCTCGCGCGGGCCTTCGCCCGTCCACATTTCGCCGCCATCAGCGAAATCGGAAAACAGCACTGCCTCGCCTTGGTCGATACCAATGGGGTGGGTTTGAAAAGTCTTCATTTTGATGTCTTTGTCTATCTATCCCTTACACCTATCGCGCGGCTTCGACAAAATCACGACAAAAAAACGGCCCCGCGCTGGCGGAGCCGTTCTAAATGACAAGAGTTGCCAGAGCCTTACAGGCTCATATGCGTTCCAAGGGCTTCCATATCGGCCAGCAGCTTGGCGGCGTCGTCGACGATGGACTGATCATCGCCTTCCTTCGCTGCCTCGTGCGACGCGCGTGCCTCGGCGATCAGATCGTCCAGGTGTGAACGTGTCACTTCGGCAACCGGAATGGCCTTTTCGGCCAGAACCGACAGGCCATCGCCATTGATCTGAGCAAACCCACCGGTGACCAGGTATTCGCTGGACCCTTCGGGTGCCTCGACCTTCAGGATGCCCGGGCGCATCGTGGTGATGGTTGGGGCATGATCGGGCATCGCCGTCATGTCCCCGTCCGCGCCGGGAATCTGGACCGCGGTCGCGTTGAGCGAAGCGAGGCTCCGCTCGGGGCTGACCAGGTCGAATTGCATCGTGTTTGCCATCAGGTGTGCTCCTTAGGCGGCTTCTGCGGCCATCTTCTCCGCTTTGGCGATCACGTCGTCGATGCCGCCAACCATCAGGAAGGCTGCCTCGGGCAGGTGATCGTATTCGCCAGCCACAACAGCCTTGAACGACGCGATGGTGACATCCAGAGGAACCTGAACGCCCGGCGAACCGGTGAAGACCTGTGCCACGTCGAACGGCTGCGACATGAAACGTTCAATCTTACGGGCACGTGCCACGGTCAGTTTGTCCTCTTCCGACAGTTCGTCCATGCCGAGGATGGCGATGATGTCCTGCAGCGACTTGTAGCGCTGAAGGATCTGCTGAACGTCGGTTGCAACCTGATAATGCTCTTCTCCAACGATAGCCGGGTCAAGCAGACGCGAGGTCGAGTCGAGCGGGTCAACGGCCGGGTAGATACCCTTTTCCGAGATCGCACGGTTAAGAACGGTGGTCGCATCCAAGTGAGCGAACGAAGTTGCCGGAGCAGGGTCGGTAAGGTCGTCCGCAGGCACGTAGATCGCCTGCACCGAGGTGATCGAGCCCGACTTGGTCGAGGTGATGCGTTCCTGCAGGGCACCCATGTCGGTCGCCAGCGTCGGCTGATAGCCCACCGCCGAAGGAATACGACCCAGCAGAGCCGAAACCTCGGAACCCGCCTGCGTAAAGCGGAAGATGTTGTCGACGAAGAAAAGAACGTCGGTACCGGACTGGTCGCGGAACTGCTCGGCCAGGGTCAGACCGGTCAGAGCAACACGCGCACGTGCTCCCGGAGGTTCGTTCATCTGACCGTAAACCAGGGCCACCTGCGATTCTGACAGGTTGTCCGGCTTGATCACGTTCGACTCGATCATCTCGTGGTACAGGTCGTTCCCTTCACGGGTCCGTTCACCAACACCCGCGAACACCGAGAAGCCCGAGTGCACTTTTGCGATGTTGTTGATCAGTTCCATGATCAGAACGGTTTTACCAACGCCGGCACCGCCGAACAGGCCGATCTTACCGCCTTTGGCGTAAGGGGCCAGCAGGTCCACAACCTTGATGCCGGTGACCAGAACTTCCGACTCGGTCGACTGTTCTGCAAAGGTCGGTGCAGGCTGGTGAATCGCACGGGATTCGGTTGCCTCAACAGGGCCCTTCTCGTCGATGGGATCGCCAACAACGTTCAGGATGCGGCCCAGAGTGGCGTTACCAACCGGAACCGAGATCGGTGCGCCCATGTCGGTAACTTCTGCACCACGGACCAGACCTTCGGTCGCGTCCATCGCGATGGTGCGGACAGTGTTTTCACCCAGGTGCTGGGCAACTTCCAGTACCAGACGCTTGCCGTTGTTTTCGGTTTCCAGCGCGTTCAGGATTTCAGGCAGCTGATCTTCGAAGTGCACGTCGACGACCGCCCCGATGATCTGTGTGACTTTGCCTTTTGCATTCGCCATATTGTTGTCTCCGGTTTTCTTACAGCGCTTCGGCGCCGGAAATAATTTCAATCAGCTCGTTGGTGATCACGGCCTGACGCGAGCGGTTGAACTGGATCGTCAGCTTGTCGATCATTTCACCCGCGTTGCGTGTCGCGTTGTCCATTGCGGACATCCGTGCACCCTGTTCCGAGGCTCCGTTTTCGAGCAGGGCCGAGAAGATCGCGGTCGCAACCCCCTTGGGCAGCAGGTCGGCCAGAATGGCCTCTTCGCTGGGCTCATAGTCGAAAACAGCACCGCTGTCGTCACCCTCGGTTTCCTCGAACGAGGCGGGGATGACTTGCTGTGCCGTCGGGATCTGGGTCACAACGTTGACGAACTTCGAGTAGAAGATCGTGGCAACGTCGAACTCACCCCCGTCAAAGCGCGACAGGACGTCCTTCGCGATGTCTTGCGCGTTGGTATAACCCAGACGCTTGACCTCGCTCAGGTCGATATGTCCAACGAACAGATCGCCAAAATCACGCTTGAGCGCGTCGCGGCCTTTTTTGCCGACGGTCAGAACTTTGATCGTCTTGCCTTTGGCGCGCAGCTCGTCCGCCTTTTGGCGAGCCAGCTTGGCGATATTCGAGTTGAAGCCGCCGCACAGGCCGCGTTCAGCTGTCATGACAACCAGCAGATGGACATCATCACTACCCGTACCACGGAGCAGCTTGGGGGCGCTGTCGCTGCCCCCGACCGACGCCGCCAGCCCCGCCATCACGGCATTGAACCGTTCGGCATAGGGGCGCGAGGCTTCGGCAGATTCCTGGGCGCGGCGCAGTTTTGCAGCCGCGACCATCTGCATGGCCTTGGTGATCTTGCGGGTCGATTTGACCGACTCGATCCTGTTTTTAAGGTCCTTAAGATTTGGCATATGCCCGCCTCTCCCTTAAGCGAAGGTTGCGGCGTATTCGTCCAGCGCAGCCTTGATCTTGTCGGAAGCGTCACCCTTGATCTTGGGATCTTCGTCCGTGATCCACTGAAGCAGATCCGCGTGCTTGCCACGCAGATGCGCCAGCAGGCCAGCTTCGTAACGGCCGACATCGGACACGTCGATCTTGTCGAGGTAACCATTGGTACCGGCGAAGATGACGCAGACGATTTCAGCGTTGGTCAGCGGCGAGTACTGCGGCTGTTTCATCAGCTCGGTCAGACGCGCACCACGGTTCAGCAGCTGCTGGGTCGCGGCGTCCAGGTCGGAGCCAAATTGCGCAAATGCAGCCATTTCGCGGTACTGAGCCAGCTCCAACTTAACCGGACCGGCAACCGACTTCATCGAGTTGGTCTGAGCCGACGAACCCACACGCGAAACCGACAGACCGGTGTTCACAGCAGGACGGATACCTTGGTAGAACAGTTCGGTTTCAAGGAAGATCTGACCGTCGGTGATCGAGATCACGTTGGTCGGAATAAACGCCGAAACGTCACCACCCTGAGTTTCGATAACCGGCAGAGCGGTCAGCGAACCCGCACCGAAATCTTCGTTCAGCTTCGCCGAACGCTCCAGCAGGCGCGAGTGGAGGTAGAAAACGTCGCCAGGATAAGCTTCACGTCCGGGCGGACGGCGCAGCAGCAGGGACATCTGACGATAGGACACAGCCTGCTTCGACAGGTCATCGTAGATGATAAGAGCGTGGCGGCCATTGTCACGGAAGTATTCTGCCATCGCGGTCGCGGCGTAAGGTGCCAGGAACTGCATCGGCGCCGGGTCGGACGCGGTCGCGGCAACAACGATCGAGTATTCAATCGCGCCGGACTCTTCCAGTTTCTTCACCAGCTGCGCAACGGTCGAACGCTTTTGACCGATCGCAACGTAAACGCAGTATAGTTTCTTCGACTCGTCGTCGCCTGCTGCGTCGTTGTAAACTTTCTGGTTCAGGATCGCGTCCAGAGCAACGGCAGTTTTACCGGTCTGACGGTCACCAATGATCAGCTCACGCTGGCCACGGCCGATCGGGATCATCGCGTCAACCGATTTCAGGCCGGTTGCCATCGGCTCGTGAACCGATTTACGCGGGATGATGCCCGGTGCTTTAACGTCTGCAACGCCACGCTTGGTTGCGTTGATCGGACCTTTGCCGTCCAGCGGGTTGCCCAGACCGTCAACAACGCGGCCCAGCAGTTCGTCACCGATCGGAACGTCCACGATCGAGTTGGTGCGCTTGACGGTGTCACCTTCTTTGATGTCACGGTCAGAACCGAAGATAACAACACCGACGTTGTCGCTTTCCAGGTTCAGCGCCATGCCCATGATGCCACCGGGGAATTCGACCATCTCACCGGCTTGCACGTTGTCCAGGCCGTATACACGGGCAATCCCGTCACCGACGCTCAGCACGCGGCCGATCTCGGCCACTTCGGCTTCCTGACCAAAATTCTTGATCTGGTCCTTCAGGATTGCAGAAATCTCTGCAGCTTGGATTCCCATTTATCCGACCTCTTTCATTGCATTCTGTAGGGAGTTCAGCTTCGAACGGATCGAGCTATCGATCATTTTCGAGCCCACTTTAACGACAAGACCGCCGATGAGGCTTTCATCAACGGTCGCATTGATTGTCACGGTCTTGCCCACACGCTCGGACAGCGTTTTGGACAGTTTATCCAGTTGCGTCTTGGTCAGCGCCTTGGCCGAGGCGACATCGGCGGTCACTTCGCCGCGTTCGTCTGCCAGCATGTCGCGCAGAACCTGCACCAGTTGCGGAATAACAAACAGGCGGCGCTTTTCGGCCATCAGACCCAGCGTGTTGCGCAGGATGGTATGCAGACCCATCTTGTCGGCAATCGCGGTAATCGCTGCTTCCTGTTCGGCGCGGGATACCAGCGGCGATGCAATCAGGTCGCGCAAGTCGGCGCTTTCGCCCAAAGCTGCTGCCAAATCGTTGATGCCGGTTTCCAGACCTGTAAGGTCATTATTCTCTTTGGCGATCTCAAAGATCGCTGTGGCATAGCGTTCAGCAATGCCAGTGGAAATCGAAGCTGGTTCGGACACGTCCACCCTTCCGATATTTGAGGCCCCGATTTTGAGTAGCGGCCGCTACCACGGGGGCGTGAGGAAACCCCGCCCAGACGGCCGGGGATCAAAATCACCGGGGATGTAGCAGAGCCGAACCAACCTCGCAATATATTATCACGGTAAGCACTTTATCCACAAAACGTTTTATTTCAGCAGCTTACGCTAGGTGCGACCCTTTTGTCCGGCTGGAAGGGGGGAAAAATGTTACGAAAGTGTAGGTTTTTGCGATTCCTGTGACCTTTTTCCCGCAATTTCACGCTTTGAAACGTCGCAAGCCGATACAAGTTCCTATGCCGGCTTCAACAACCCATCTAGCGCTTTGATCGGGCGGCGTTCAGTGTCTTTTGTGACGCTGCCGCTAGGGGGACGGATGTGCTTGGTGACCTCAACCATCAGTACACCTCCGGCCATCACCGTTGGCATGCGCTGACCGGTTTTCTCGATCAAACTGCCCGATTTCAACCAGAACCGGCGAAACGAGGGCGGCATGTAGAGGGCCGAGCAATGACCTTCGGGAATGAAGTGATGCGCCTTGAGCTGGCTTTCCAGTTGAGATGCCGAATAGGGGCGCCCGAAGCCAAAAGGCGTTCGGTCTGATCGCGACCACAGCCCGGCTCGGTTCGGCACAATGAAAATTGCACGCCCACCCGGCCCAAGAACCCGCCAACATTCGTTCAGCAATTCACTGGGCTGACCCGAGGTTTCCAGCCCATGCATCACCACCAACTTGTCCACGTGCCCGGTTTCAATGGGCCAGAGCGTCTCTTCGGTCAGCACCGAGACATTGGGCATCCCGGCAGGCCAGGGCATCACCCCTTGCGGCCCCGGCATCAGCCCAATCACCCGCCGCGCATCCGCTAGATACGGCCGCAACAGCGGCACTGCGAAACCAAAGCCCGCAACGGTCTGGCCCTTGGCTTCGGGCCACAGCTGCGTCAGCCGACCACGAATAGCCGCCTGTGCCGCGCGACCCAATGTGCTGCGGTAGTAGAAGTTCCTCAAATCCTGCACATCAAGATGCATTGCGGACACCCGGTCAATCGGCTTAGCTGGGCGCAGTCTAGCAACGAAAGGGCAAAAGGCCATGCCTCTTGAGATCGTCACCATCCCATGCCTCAGCGATAACTATGCTTTTTTGGCGCATGACGCCGTTAGCGGCAACACCGCATTGATCGACGCACCCGAGGCAGGGCCGATTCTGGCGGAACTGGACGCGCGCGGATGGACCCTAAGCCACGTGTTGCTGACCCATCATCATTGGGATCATGTGGACGGGTTGGCCGGTATTCTGGAAAAACACGCCCCCACGGTCATCGGCGCCGCCGCCGACGCCCACCGCCTGCCCCCACTGGACCAGCAAGTGGCTGAGGGCGACTCGTTCGAAATTGGCGGCGAACCAGTGCAAGTGCTGGATGTGTCAGGCCACACGATCGGCCATGTTGCATTCTACATGCCGCAAAGTGCTGCCGTTTTCACCGCAGACAGCCTGATGTCCCTGGGCTGCGGTCGCCTGTTCGAGGGTACCGCGCCGCAGATGTGGGAGTCTCTTTCCAAACTGGCCGCGCTGCCCGAAGAAACAATCGTGTATTCGGGTCACGAATATACGCAATCCAACGCCAAATTCGCCATTACGGTCGATCCGGACAACGCCGCATTGCAGCAACGCATGGCAGATATCGACGCCGCCCGCGCCGCCGGAAAACCTACGGTTCCCTCGAGTCTCGCGCTGGAAAAGGCCACAAACCCCTTCCTGCGTGCCACAGATCCGGCGATTCAGGACCATTTGGGCATGGAAAACGCCGAACCGGCTGTCGTTTTTGCCGAAATCAGGGCTAGAAAAGACCGCTTCTAATGCCTATTTCGCCCTCTTCACGGCCACGGTCACAGGAAATGTGACTGTCAAGTGAAAGAAAACCCTTGAAGCCGGGCCACGATCAACCAAACTCTAATAGTATGAGGACATGGTTGAACCGGGGCCACATCCTGCCCCTTTCGACCCAAGACAGAGGAGCACCCGCGTGCCTTCATTCTCGAGCACTTTAGAACAAGCCATCCACGCGGCCCTTGCGGCTGCGAATGAACGGCGACATGAATTTGCAACGCTGGAACATCTGCTGCTAGCGCTGCTGGAAGAACCCGATGCCATCCGCGTCATGAAAGCCTGCAGCGTCGATCTGGAAGAATTGCGCAGCACTTTGGTCGAATTCATCGACGAAGACCTGTCCAATCTGGTCACCGACATTGATGGGTCCGAGGCCGTGCCGACCGCCGCTTTCCAGCGTGTGATTCAGCGCGCCGCGATCCACGTGCAAAGTTCAGGCCGCACCGAAGTGACCGGAGCCAACGTTCTGGTCGCCATCTTTGCCGAACGCGAAAGTAACGCGGCCTATTTCCTGCAAGAACAGGACATGACGCGCTATGACGCGGTCAACTTCATCGCACATGGCGTCGCCAAGGACCCGGCGTACGGCGAAAACCGTTCGGTTTCCGGCGCGGATCAGGTCGAGGAAGAGGCTCAATCCAGCACCACTGACGGTGATCAGAAAGAAAGCGCGCTGGGGAAATATTGCATCGATCTGAACGCCAAGTCGCGTGCAGGCGATGTCGATCCCCTGATCGGTCGCGCCGATGAAGTGGAACGCTGCATTCAGGTGCTGTGCCGCCGCCGCAAAAACAACCCGCTGCTGGTGGGTGACCCGGGCGTGGGCAAAACTGCCATTGCCGAGGGTCTGGCCCACAAGATCGTGGGCGGCGAAGCCCCTGATGTGCTGTCCAACACCACCATCTATTCGCTGGACATGGGCGCGCTGCTTGCGGGCACCCGGTATCGCGGTGATTTCGAGGAACGGCTGAAAGCGGTCGTGACCGAATTGGAAGATCACCCCGACGCTGTGCTGTTTATTGACGAAATTCACACCGTGATCGGTGCCGGTGCCACTTCGGGTGGCGCAATGGACGCGTCCAATCTGCTGAAACCTGCCCTGCAGGGCGGCAAGCTTCGCACCATGGGTTCGACCACTTATAAAGAGTTCCGTCAGCACTTCGAAAAAGACCGCGCGCTCAGCCGCCGGTTCCAGAAGATCGACGTGAATGAACCTTCGGTCGAAGACAGCGTAAAAATCCTGCGCGGTCTGAAGCCTTATTTCGAGAAGCATCACGAGATCAAGTACACTGCGGATGCGATCAAAACCGCCGTTGAACTGTCGGCACGCTATATCAACGACCGCAAACTGCCCGACAAGGCCATCGACGTGATAGATGAGGCCGGTGCCGCGCAGCATCTGGTTGCTGAGAGCAAACGCCGCAAGACCATTGGTGTGAAAGAGATCGAGGCCGTGGTTGCAAAGATCGCGCGCATTCCACCCAAAAACGTCACCAAGGACGATGCAGAGGTTCTGAAAGATCTGGAAACTTCGTTGAAACGAGTGGTGTTTGGTCAGGACGAGGCAATCGAGGCGCTCGCCAGTGCAATCAAGCTAGCCCGCGCCGGTCTGCGCGAGCCAGAAAAGCCCATCGGCAACTATCTGTTCGCTGGTCCAACCGGTGTGGGTAAGACCGAAGTGGCCAAACAACTGGCAGATACGCTGGGCGTGGAACTGCTGCGCTTCGACATGTCGGAATATATGGAGAAACACGCGGTCTCCCGTCTGATCGGTGCCCCTCCGGGTTATGTCGGGTTCGATCAGGGTGGTCTGCTGACCGACGGCGTGGATCAGCATCCGCATTGCGTGCTGCTGCTGGATGAGATCGAAAAGGCCCACCCGGACGTGTTCAACATCCTGTTGCAGGTGATGGACCACGGTGAGCTGACCGATCACAACGGCAGAACGGTGAACTTCCGCAACGTGGTTCTGATCATGACGTCGAATGCGGGCGCGCAGGAACAGGCCAAAGCCGCCATCGGCTTTGCCCGTGACCGACGCGAGGGCGAGGATACTGCCGCGATCGAACGCATGTTCACGCCGGAATTCCGCAACCGTCTGGATGCCGTTATCTCGTTCGCGCCGCTGCCGAAAGAGGTCATCCTGCAAGTGGTCGAGAAATTCGTCCTGCAGCTTGAGGCACAATTGCTGGATCGCAACGTGACCATCGATCTGACGCCCAAAGCCGCCGAATGGCTCGCCGACAAGGGCTATGACGACAAGATGGGCGCGCGTCCTCTGGGCCGGGTGATCCAGGAACACATCAAGAAACCTCTGGCCGAGGAGTTGCTGTTCGGCAAGCTGGCCAAGGGTGGTGTGGTCCGTGTCTCGGTCAAGAAGGGCGAGTTGAACCTGGAAATCTTCGGCCCCGATCAGCCGCGCATTCCGGGGGACAAGCCCCCGCTGCTGACCGCGGATTGATTGCATCGTGATACAGAAAGAAACCCGCCTTCAATGGCGGGTTTTTTTGTGTTTATTTGGTGCGCTGTGGATGCGGGCTGTGAAAATACTCTGATCGACGGCCCCGTGAAGCCCGATAGGCCGACAGAAAGACTTGAGCATAACGCAGCCCGTCGAAACTCTGAGACAAAGCGGACACCAACGCGATTCCAACGTCCCTGGCTTTGCGAATGCGCCCGGCCCTGGTTTGCACAAAGTATTCGAGATCAATGAAACGAATTCGCTGCCCGTCCCAGCACATATCGCGAAAAGCCGGGCGCCCGTGGGCTAGGTCGATTGAATGCAAGCGCGCCAACGCTTGCCCCGCCGCATGACATGCCTTTTCTTTATCCTCGGCGGTCAAAGAGTCAGACTTGCAGATGTCAGTCAGACTGGCGCCAGCATCTTCAAGCACAAAGTAACCCGTACCTTCGGTCACAATTGCCGGGACTGGCACACCGCTGTGCCACAGGAAATGGTGTGAACGCCGGTCCCGGTCGAACGCCATATTCGGAGTTCCCTTTACCAGCCAAAGCAGAGGCGCAGACCGCTCAATGCGCTTCACCCAAAACGGGGTTCCTTTTAAGGTCTCAAACCGGGCCACACGCCGATAAGGTGCTTGCAGGGCCTCATCAACCGCGCTTTGCAATTCAAGTGCCAATTTGTTCAAATCCATACCTGCTCAACCTATGGTGCAGATATAGGGGCGTCACACTCGCCTTTCACCCAGCGCGAGTTAAAATTGCGGCGGATCGAAGCCACTTTCGTCCGCCTGAAAAAAGCCCATTGTAGCGATCTAACGTTCAGTCAATTTCAACTCGATCCTGCGGTTCTGGGCGCGGGCTTCGGGGGTATCGGCGGGATTGACAGGCTGGAACTCACCAAACCCGTTGGCGGCCAGCCGGTTCGGCGGAATACCCAGCGCTTCGACCATGTATCGCACCACCGAAAGCGCCCGGCCCTGGCTGAGTTCCCAATTGTCGCGATACCGGCCAGTCCCGGCCAGAGGTACGTTGTCCGTGTGGCCATCGACCCGGATGACCCAGTTCAGACCCTCGGGGATTTCTGCCGCCACACTGCGCAGGATAGTGGCCACCTTGGCGACCTCTTGCTGCCCGACCGGCGACAAAACAGCCGATCCCGTGTCGAACAGCACTTCGGATGAGAAAACGAACCTGTCCCCTTCAATCCGTACGCCCTCTTCATTGCCTAAAACTTCGCGCAAACGGCCGAAAAATTCAGAACGGTAACGCTGCAGGTCCTCGGCCTGTGCGGCCAGTTCTTCGGCTTCAGCCTCAAGACGAACGCGCTCGGCCTCTTCCAACAACCTACGGCGACGTTCTTCCGACGCAGCCCGCGCCAGGGCTGCGTTCAGATCCTGCCCCAGCGTCTGGATACGGATGTCAGCTGCCGCATTGCGTTCTTGATAGTCGTCCAGCAACGCCTGCAACCCACCCAGTTGTTCGCGCAGTGCTGCCATTTGCTGATTGAGCAATGCCGTTTCGCGCTGCGCCTTTTCCGAGATCGCCTGTTCATTCGACAGCGTATCACGCGCTACGGCCAGCAAGGCCGCGCGTTCTTCGGCCAAAGTGCGTTGTTCCTGCGCCTCGGCCTGTGCCTCGGTCCGGGCTTCCAAGGCTGCTTCAAGCTGGGCTCGCAAATCTTCTGCGTTCAAGGCCCCAAACTGCCGTTCCAGTTCGGCTTTTGCAGCCTGTGCAGCGGCCAGCAGGGTCAAGGTCTCTTCAGCCTCGTTGCGCTGCGCTTCCAATGCCAAGGTCATGGCTGTTAGTTCAGCATCTGCGTTCAACAGTCGGTTGCGCAGGTTTTCGGCGGCGGCGGCCTCTGCCAGCTTGGCGGCTTCTTCGGCGCTCAGTTGTTCTTCAAGCTCGGTAATCTGCGTGGACTGCACCGCCTCGTTTTGTTCCAGATCAGCAACCAAGGCTTCCAGAGCTTCGCGTTGCGCAGCGGCCAGACGCGCGGCTTCGGTCTGTTCATCGATCTCGGCGCGGCTTTGCGCCAAGGCCAGGTTCAACGCGTCCTGTTCATCAACCAACTCGGCGATTTGACCCTGTGCGCGCTCTTGCTCGACCAGCAGAGCCGCGACCTGAGCCTCAAAATCGGTCAGTTGAATCTGTGCTTGCACCAGTTCGTTCTCGACCTGCGACAGTGTCGAGTTCAACACCCCCAACCGCGCCTGCAACCGGCTGTTTTCCCGTTCTTCCAAGCCCAAGGCCCCGGCCAACGCCGCAACCTCATCCGACAGGGCGGTCAGTTCATCCTCTTGCCCGGAAATAGTTTCGCGCAGCACGAACTGAACGACCATGAAGATCGTCAGCACAAAGGTCAGCACCATCAGCAGCCCGGTAATCGCATCCACGAAACCAGGCCAGACCGAGCCTTGGAACCGCTGACCTGTGCGTCGGGACAGAGCCATGGATTACTCTCCTTCCGGAGCGGTGCGCACGGCGCCTCGGGGTAAGGTCAGAGCTTTCACCAGCAGTTCGATATCCTTGCGCAGCTCGCTCATGCTTTCCTGACGGCCGGCCGAAATTTCTTCGAGGATGCGCAGCAACTGTACATCCATCGAGCGCAGGCGCATACGGCTTTCGGCGTCTATCCCATCACCAGCGCCCTGTTCGCGCATGTGGTCTAGCAGGGCATCCTGCCCAAGCGCGACACGTTCAAGGGCAGCTGTCACGCCCTCAGTATCGGATTGACGCACGTTCATTTCACCGATCGAATCCGCTAATTGGCCCAGTTTGGACGACACCGCAGCGCGATCAGCCTCCTGTGCCGAAAACAAATCCTGCAACGCGTTCATTTGTTCGGACATGGCATCCAGCACTGGCGTCAGAACCGCCAGTTCAGCGCCACCTTCATCGCTGGCCCCGAACCCAACGCGGGTGATCGAGGATAACCATTCCTCAAGCTCGCGATAGAACCGATTCTGTCCATGGCCCGCGAACAATTCCAGCAGGCCAACGATCAGCGACCCGGCCAGACCCAGCAGCGAGGACCCAAAGGCCACACCCATGCCTTGTAGCTGCGATTCCAGCCCGACCATCAGGCGGTTGAACACTGCCAACCCCTCTTCACCTTCTTGCGGGTTAAGGCTGCGGATCGTGTCGACGATGGCAGGAACCGTGGTGGCCAGCCCGAAGAACGTACCCAAAAGACCCAGATAGATCAGGACGTTGGTGATATAACGGGTGATCTCGCGTTCTTCCTCGACCCGCTCGGCCACCGAATCCAAAATGGACCGCGTCGAGGTCGAGCTGATCTGAGACCGCGCGCCTCGTTCGCGCAGCAGGGACGCCAGCGGTGCCAGCAATTGCGGAGTTCGGGCGTCTTCGCGGACAACACCGCCCACAAAAGCCTCGATCCAGCGGACTGAGCCGATCAGTTGGGTTACTTGAAAGAAACAGGCGAACACACCGATAATGAACACCAGGATGATAAAGCCGTTCAGGTAAGGATTGGTCTCAATCACCGGCATCACATAGGGCAAGGCCATGAAGACGCCCAGCCCGGCCAGACCTATTGCGACCAACATCATCACAATCTGTCGAATGGGATGCGAGAAATGAGGTCTCGCGCCCTGATGTGCCTGCGCCATGCGCGTGGTTCCCGGTTTTTGCCTGCTCTGCGCTGAATCTAGCGAAATTACACCGGTGACGCCAAGGGTTTATGCGGTGATATCACGCACCCGTTGCGCCAACCACTCAAGATCGGGGTCGCGCAGGTCGATCTCCGCCAAATGTTCGGCAGTGTTATAGAGGTATTCCGTGTTTGGCCCGCGTCCGCCAACGGCATGGGCGATGATCTGAGCCTGCTCTTCCAGCGGGATACCGCCGCAATACTGCACGTGATCTGCGTCAATCACATAGGTCACGGCATTCACAACCTCGCCGCTGTCCAGTTTCAGATCCAACATCTTTTCGACATAGGCTGATGAGATCAGCTCGCGCTCGCGCAATTCATGCAGGGTGCGCTCTTCGTGTCCTGCCTCGACTGCCAGAGCCAGCCCCTTGCAATGGGCGTCGGCCTGCTCGTCCAGTGCCAGAACCAAACCGGGATGATCTTCGGTGCCGCGATGGTGGATCGAGCTCATGCAAAAGGACCGCGCATAACCGTTCAGCGTGGCGCGTTCGCTGCGGGCCACCGGAAAGCCCGGATTCCACAGCAGCGATCCATATCCGAAAACCCACATCGTCATAGCACTGGTCCTTGCCCGTTTGCGTCTATAAACATCAATTCCGAGGTGGGAAAAAGGGCGAACTTCCATGCGCGGTCTGATACGGGTAATCATTTTCATCGCTGTAATTTGGAGCGTCTATTGGTTCGTCGCCGGTTTCGGCCTGCGCAATGCGATCACGACATGGTTCGACAAACAGCAGGAACAGGGTTGGCAGGCTGATTTTTCAGACGTTGAAACCGCCGGGTATCCCTTGCACCACATGACGCGCCTGAACAATCCGGCGCTGGCCGATCCGGTAAATGGCACCGCCTGGAGCGCGGACTGGATCGAATTCCAAAGCCCGGCTATCTGGCCCGGTCGGCAGGTGTTGCGGTTTGCCGACACGCCGCAGCGCCTGTCTTATTTCGATCAAACCGCGACCATTCAGGCCGCCGACCTGCAAGCAGAGTTGCAACTGCAACCCGGCGCGGCGCTTGTGCTGGAAAAGATGGCGTTGACCGCCGGGCCGTGGTCCATCACCGATGAGTCCGAGGCTTTGGCCGGGGGCAACACGTTGGCTCTTGTGATGGAACAGACCGCCACTCCCGAGGCCTATGTTATAAGCGCGCAGGCAGACGGTTTCACTCCCGGCGATGACCTGCGCGAGCTAATGCGCTCGGCCACCACCTTGCCGCAGGCGTTTGAAACGCTGGAGCTGGACCTGACGGCCACATTTAACAAGGCCTGGGACCGATCCGCGCTGGAACAAAGCAGACCGCAACCGGTTAAGCTGGACTTGCGCCTGGCTGAAATGAAATGGGGCGCGCTGCGCCTGTTCGCAACCGGTGAGCTGGACGTGGACCCGCAGGGCATTCCCACCGGAGAAATCGCGATCCGGGCCGAAAACTGGCGCGACATGATCGCCATGGCCAACGCGGCAGGCGCCCTGCCCGATCAGGCGGTAGACCCAGTGACAACGACGTTGAACTTTCTAGCCGGGCTTGGCGGCAATCCCAATGCGTTGGACGTGCAATTGAATTTCCGCGATGGGTTTGTAGCTTTGGGCCCAATCCCTTTAGGCCCCGCCCCGCGTCTGATCCTGCATTAACGGCAATACGGCCCACGACGGTGGCGTGCCGTATCCAGATGGAAATGATCGCGGTGGTACCGGTCCGCATTCGGCCCCAGAACCGTGCCAAACGGACCGCACGCCCCGCGCCAGACTTTGGTCAGCTGACGTTTTGACGGGTTCTTGCGCCAGCCGTTCAGAACGGTCACGACCTCTCCGTCCGCCATCTTAAAGCCCGAGATGTCGATCGCCCGACCTTTGCCGTGTTCTGAAATCTTTGCGCCTTTGCGGTTGTTTCGGGTTCGGCAAGCATAGTGGGCGGCGACCTGAATCTCGGCCACCGGACCGCGCCGTTTGAAGGTGGGTTTGACCGTCTTATCGACCCATTTGTTCAACGCTATAGCCGTACCACAATCCATCGTCGACGGACGGCTGAGCACCACACCTGAAACCGAGGTGATTTGCACAGCATCCTTGATGCCGCAGGCCTTGATACGACCGGGCACATTTCCGACAGGCTTGCCCTGAATGGCAATATCTCCGCATACAGAACTTTTGCGCAGTTTGCGTTTCTTGAACAACGCCTCCTGTTCCAATTCCTTGGGCCGCAGATACGGCATCAACGAGGTATCCGGCCCCAGCAACGGCAATTCCGAGGAGCGCGCTGCCACGGCTAAGACCTGCGGCGACTCAGGGCGCAATGCAGGCCGTGTCTTCACATTGGGCAACGGGCTGGCAAAAGCCAGAACAGCGGTCGTTGCGGGCCGCGCCATAGGAACGAGCGACTGTTCAGGAGGCGCAGCGTTGGACACTGTGGCGCAGACCGCCAAATATCCAATCGCAAGAAACCTCCAGCCACGTCTCATGGGTTTGCCTTTCCCCGTCCGAAATCGGGCGCATCCGTATCCTGACCCGCGTCGATAATCCCACGCCGGATCGCGCGGGTACGAGTGAAATAGTCAAACAGATGTTCACCATCGCCGGTGCGAATAGCACGTTGCAGCGCAAAAAGCTCCTCGGTAAAGCGCCCGAGGATTTCCAGGGTCGCGTCCTTGTTGGTCAGGAACACATCGCGCCACATGGTCGGGTCCGACGCCGCGATGCGGGTGAAGTCCCGAAAACCAGCGGCCGAATACTTGATGACCTCGCTATCGGTGACGCGGCGCAGATCGTCTGCAACCCCCACCATCGTATAGGCAATCAGGTGCGGCGCATGTGAGGTCACGGCCAGAACAAGATCGTGGTGGTCCGCGTCCATCTCATCCACATTGGCGCCCATCCCCTCCCACAGCGCGCGCAGGCGAGCGATGGCGTCCGGGTCCGATCCTTCGACCGGGACCAGCAGACTCCAGCGATTGTCGAACAATTCGGCAAACCCGGATTCAGGGCCGGAATGCTCGGTCCCGGCCAGCGGGTGCGCAGGGATGAAATGCACCCCTTCGGGAATATGGGGCGAGACCGCCTCAATCACGTTCCGCTTGACCGAGCCTACATCGGTCACCGTCGCGCCCGGTTTCAGGACCGGTGCGATTTCTTGCGCGACCGTCCCCATTGCGCCGACGGGTACGCAAAGCACCACCAAATCCGCGCCCTCTACCGCCTCTTGCACGGTGTCACAGACGTGATCGCACAGGCCAATCCTACGGGCAGTGCCGCGTGTGGCCTCGGACCGGGCATAGCCGGTAACCTCACCCGCAAGACCCGCGCGTTTGATGGCCCAGAACATGGACGACGCAATCAGGCCCAGCCCGATCAGTGCGACGCGGTCGTATACCCGGCTCATGCGGCGCCCCCCTTAAATGCGGTGATAGCCGCGACGACGCGGCGGCATGCCTCTTCGTCGCCCACGGTAATCCGCAAAGCGTTGGGCAGGTTGTAGCCCGCCACGCGGCGTACGATCAAACCCTGCGTCTTGAGGTAATCGTCACACGCCTCGGCCTCGGACTGATCCGTGAAACGGGCCAGAATGAAGTTGGTGCAGGACGCATCCGAGGGCACGCCAATCTTTGCAAGTTCTTCCGAAAGCCAAACGCGCAGCCGGGCGTTTTCGCCGTGACAGAAGGTAAGGTAATCGTCGTCTTTCACCGCCGCTTCGGCCGCAGCCAACGCGGTCAGAGACAGGTTGAATGGCTGGCGCACACGGTTGAGCACATCAATGATTGATTGTGCGGCGTAGCCCCAACCGACCCGCATTCCGCCCAGCCCATAGATCTTGGAAAACGTACGGGTCATGATCACATTCTCGAACCGGTCCACCAATGACGCACCACCATCGAACCCGGCAACGAATTCGGCATAGGCACCGTCGATGACCATCAGACAGCTTTGTGGCAAAGCTTCGGCCAGCCGCACAAGATCGGCTTCGGGGATCATGGTCGAGGTCGGATTCCCCGGATTGGTGACGAACACGATACGCGTCTGCGCAGTGACGGCGGCAAGGATGTTGTCCACGTCCACGTGACGATCCCGTTCAGACACCATAACCGGCGTCGCACCGGCCATGCGGGCGATGATCGGGTACATGGAAAATCCGTGCTCGGTATAGATGACCTCATCCCCCACCCCAGCATAGGCCTGAGCGATGAACTGCAATACCTCGTCACTGCCCACACCGCAGATGATCCGCGCCGGGTCCAACTCGAGCCGGTCTCCGATCGCGGCGCGCAGGCTGGCATGGTCGGTGCTGGGATAACGATGCAAGGTCGCGGCACTATCGCGCACCGCCTCAATCGCCTTGGGGCTGGGCCCGAACGGGTTTTCATTCGAGCTGAGCTTGATCACATGCTCGACCCCGGCCACATGCGACTGGCCGCCCCGATACAGCGCGATGTCCATAATGCCGGGTTGAGGGGTGATCTTGGTCATAAGAGGCTCCGTTAATTGGAGCCCCTCATACCCGTCTCAACGCGTTGAGAAAAGCGGCAATTCCGTCACGCTGCTTTGAAGCGGGCTGTCGCCGGGTCGGCGTTGTAAAATGGTGCGAATTCCTCGGTCCGACGGGACAGGTCATTGACGCTGTCGATGATGAACTGAACGGTGTCCTCGCTCATCAAGTACGAGAAGTTCAGCCGCACCCAGCCGGGTTTCTTCATCTCTTCCCCCCCGGACAACGCCGCGTGCAACTCATCCGAGGTTGCCCGGTCAATACCCAAAAGACGGTGCGCGTAGGGCCCTGCACAGGCACAGCCGCCGCGCGCCTGAATGCCATAGATATCGCTGAGCATCCGGGTAAACAGCTGCTGGTGAACCGGCTGGCCAGAGTTATCTCGCACCAGGAAAGAATAGATTGGCAAGCGGTGCGGGTTTTCGACGCCCAACAAGGTCAGATTAGGATTGTCACCCCACCCGTCCAGGGCCATACGGTTATACTGCGCCTCTTTTTCGGCGATCTCATCAGTGCCGACAACATCCTTGACGATGAAGGCAAGCGCCGCCCGGATATCTCCGACCACGTTGGGCGTTCCGGCTTCTTCGCGCGTGGCCAGGTCCTCGCTGTAGTCGTGCCGCCAGGGCGATACAAAGCTGACCGTGCCACCGCCGGGCCAACTGGGGCATGTGCGGCGCACGGCGGTCTGATTGACGATCAGAACACCCGACGCCCCCGGCCCGCCCGGAAACTTATGCGGAGACACAACGATGGCATCCTTGCGCGCATCCACTGGCCCCATGTCCATCGGCAGGTACGGCCCACCACCTGCGTAATCCCAGATCGAAACAGCCCCATGCGCTTTGAGTATCCGAGTAATCGAGTCCGGGTCGGTAATAATACCGGTCACGTTCGACGCAGCCGAAAACGACCCAATGATCAGATCCGATGCAGTATTGTCGATCAGCACCTGCTCCAGCGCCGTCAGATCAACCCCACCCTCTGCGGCCTCTGGAATCTCGATCACCTGCGCCTTGCTTTCACGCCACGGCAAAATGTTCGAATGATGCTCGTACGGCCCGATCAAAACGACCGGCCGGTCAGCCGCATCCACACCCAACAAGCTGACCAGCCGGTTCAGACCCGCAGTAGCGCCGGACCCGGTGAATATCACCGCGTCTTCTCCCCTCGCGCCAACGATGCGGGCAATCTCTACACGCGCCTCGCGGCGCAGCCGAGTCATGTATGAACCGCAATAGGAGGCCTCGGTGTGGCTGTTGGCATAGAAAGGCAGCACCTGTTCGGTGACAAAATCTTCGACTTGCCGCAGCGCACGGCCCGAAGCGACGTAATCCGCATAAACCAGCGGCACGTCACCATGCAGACCCGGGATCAGTACGTTTTCTCCGATCAGCCCGTCGCGCAGGCTTGAATTGCGAGTGGTGGACAGGATGTCTGCGCGAAATTTGGACAGGGTCATGGCATAGTCTCCGTATTGCCCTACCAATGTGATTGCTTTGAGCCGAGGAAACTTCACCTTTCTTTTGATGGATTTTTAAAATTTCGTGTCATATGATCAAGAATGACGGAAAAAATAGATCAAATTGATAAACGCATCCTGCGTGAGTTGCAAACAGACGCGACCTTGTCCCAACGCGAACTGGCCGATCGGGTCGGGCTGTCGCAGAACGCCTGTTGGCGGCGGCTGAAGGCATTGAATGAGGATGGCGTGATCACCGGCTCAACTGCACGGATTGCGCGCGAGAAGTTGGGGCTAAGCCTTGTTGTCTTTGTCATGCTGCGCACCCGACATCACTCGGCCGACTGGTTGCAAGCATTTCGCAGCCACGTACTGACCATCCCCGAAGTGGTGGATTTCCACCGGATCGGTGGCGACTATGACTATCAATTGAAGGTCGTGACCGAGGACATGGCGTCATACGACAAGGTCTATCAACGCCTGATCGAAAAGGTCGAACTGGACAGCGTGACCTCGTATTTCGCGATGGAAGCAATCGCCGAAGGTCGCCCCTTGCCGATCTGATCCGCTTCTTCATCTGGCCAAAAGTATCTCGGGGGAGTCGCGCAGCGACTGGGGGCAGAGCCCCTGCAATCAAAAAAGACCGCGCTGAAAGCGCGGCCCTTTAAATTTTGCGTCTCGGCGAAGATTAGTTCTTCGCGTAGAATTCGACGACCAGGTTCGGCTCCATCATGACCGGGTACGGCACATCGCCCAGACCCGGTGCGCGCACGAAAGTCGCGGTCATTTTCGAGTGGTCAGCATCGATGTAGTCAGGCACATCACGCTCAGCCAGAGCAACAGCTTCCAGAACAACAGCCAGCTGCTTGGACTTGTCACGTACTTCAATCACGTCGCCTTCTTTGACGCGGTAGCTGGGGATGTTGACCCGCTTGCCGTTCACTTTGACGTGGCCGTGGTTCACGAACTGACGTGCTGCAAACACGGTCGGCACGAATTTGGCGCGGTAAACAACAGCGTCCAGACGGCGCTCCAGCAGACCGATCAGGTTTTCACCAGTGTCGCCGTTTACACGTACGGCTTCGGCGTAGATGCGGCGGAACTGTTTCTCGGTCAGGTCGCCGTAATAGCCTTTCAGCTTCTGCTTGGCGCGCAGCTGCAGACCGAAGTCCGAAAGTTTGCCTTTGCGGCGCTGACCATGCTGGCCGGGGCCGTATTCACGACGGTTGACCGGGGATTTCGGGCGACCCCAGATGTTTTCGCCCATCCGGCGGTCGATTTTGTGCTTGGCAGACGTGCGTTTGGTCACGGCTGATCTCCTTCTTAAGGTCGAGGCCCTGACAGGCCACTATGAAGGGCGTTGTCCTCTTGAGGTTTCCCCCATGACAGGCATCCCCTTGCGGGGGCCACCAACACCAATGAAGCCGCGCTTATATCCGTGAATCCGGCAGAGTCAACACACCAGGCCACGCAGCATTGGAATTTCCATTGAAATCGAGGTTTACCTACGGGTCAGTCGGCCCTGCGTCCGACAGAAACCGCCCTCTGCTGATCCTGATTATCCCGGACCGGAGTGGATCGGGATGGGAACGCTATGACAGTCTCATCCATCCCTGTTGTTTCGCTCCCCTGGCCCGCAGATTCGGTGATTTCACTAATCCAGAAATCTTGATCCCGCTCTGGGCAATCCCCTTCGAAGACCAGCATCGGAGCTGATTCGCCAGCAATTGGTAACAACGCCGCTGTGAAAGTTTGCGCACCGTTGGTCAGCACAAGCAGGCCGCTCGCTTCCCCTGAAAGGTTTTGAACATGCACGCAATGGCTCAGCGTCGCTGAGTCGGAACCAATGCCTTCGGCTCCTTCCAGCATCTGCACAGAGGAATTCTTCAAAAATCGTGCCTGTCCGCGCCATGACCAGGCAGCTCCGACGCTCAAAAAGGACAAGGGCGCCGCCTCAAGTCCGTCGATTTCCGTCTGCCTCCAAAAAATGGCTATACGACCGCTTTGTCCGGTTCTCATATTACCGCCTGTACCCTTAAACCCATCACTGCGTACTAGGCTACCCTTATCAACGTAAATTAAGGCGGAAAAGAGACGTTAATGTAATGTTAACGAAATTGTGGCCTTTGAGATTCAGCTATTGACTTCTGGCGGGGTGTTTTTCCGACAGATTGGTCCATCTGTTTGTTGAATCCGGCAACTGTTTGCAACTCGGACAAACCCACCCAATCAAAACCAGTTAGTTTTAACCGAGCGTTGGTCGGATTTGCCGCCTACCTTGCATTTTTACCCAGCAAAGGTCTGCGACTGGATTTTCGCTCGACAACAAAAAAGCCGCGCAAAGCTCCGGTGAAAAACGTATCTTTCGCCCAGATGACATCCTCCAAACAGAAGATACTTGGGGAGAGAGACACGCAAGTCACGCAGTGGACGGCAGGCCCTTTTTTCCGACAATAATAGCATTGGAGAGTGAGCTTGCAGTCGATCGGAGGGTGTCAAAGCCGGGCAACGAACTGGATGGTGTAACTTATACTCACAATCAGGAAACCGCGGCTGGCGTCTCATTTTTTGAACGCAAGGTTCTGCCATTTGCGTTTAACGGAGCTGAAGGCAAAGAAACCAGCGAACTCCCCCTGAGAGGATATCAATTCATTTTCGCTGAAAGCGGAACGAATTATGACTGGCACGACGGCATGAGCAGCACTCTCGCTAGAACGGCTTTACTTCAACAGAAACGCATCAATCGAAACACCGCTTTTGGCGGTGATTGACGAAAAGGAGACAAGAAAGACCGGTGATGCAGTAAGCTTAGCAGAGAAGCTCTCTATTTTTTCAGAATATTGGAGTATGAAGATCGTATCGCAGTTCAATGGGTGGCAAAAGGCGAGTTCAACTGGCATAACCATGAAGATTCTGATGAGTTCATTCTCGTTCTAAACGACACAATGCGCATTAAACTGTGAGACCGCGATGTCGTTCTTAGAGCCCGCAGCATCAATGCGAGTTCGAACAGATTGGCGACCCAAACCGGAAACTCGATTGGATGTTGCAATGCTGCATCTTCAGTCCGCATAACCGAGCAAACGCAAACGGTTAAACCTTTGCCACGGATTCAGTCGTCGAACCTATCTCAAGAGTTCAGGAACTTTTGCGAAACATTCTGTTTTTCTCAATTATCTCGCCAAGTGCCGCGCGCGCATCCGGCGACACCGCAGTGAAGCGCACCATAAAACAACCATCGTCGTGATGCTGGTCCATTACTTTAGCATAAAGCGTCAGATTGCTGTCAGACCCGCCTTGCCACTTGATCTGGAACTGAAGATCACTGAAAGGCTTTGGTGCTGTCTCGGATTGTATGCACGCTGCGACGGGGGAAAGCTTCAGAAGCTGGCCGTGCTGCGCCATACCCACAACCTGTTTACCGACAACCGCTCTGTACGAGAGCGCAACGGGCAAATTTACGTCTGCCATCTCCACAGATTGCGATGAAAGGGTGATCGCATAGGTGCCCCCCATGCCAAGCAATTCATAAATCTTCAAAGGATCGCCAGAACCTTTGGGTTCAACCGTGCGCATCGCCCCTAGTTCAATAGGCGTTTTGACGGCTTCGCGCGTATTATCTGCGATCAGTATCTGGCCACCGACAGTGTAGCTCTCGATCCTTGCAGCCAGGTTGGTTGTTCTACCCACAACGCTATACTTGGCGCGTTTATCAGAACCGATATTGCCAACGACGACTTCACCCGTGTTCAGACCGATGCCCATCTCGATTTCCGGGAAGCCGTTTCTGGTATTCCATTCGTTAACCCAACCCATCCGTTGCTGCATTTCCAGCGCACAGGCCAAAGCGCGGTCAGCATCGTCGGGCCGTTGCAAGGGGGCGCCAAACACCACCAAGATCGCGTCGCCGATGAAGGCATCAATTGTGCCATTGTATTTCTGGATGACGTTGGTCATTTCGCTGAGGTATGTATTCAGCATTGCCACGATGCTTTCCGGTGGCAACTCGTCAGAAAGGGTCGAGAACCCCCGCAGATCTGACATCAACATGGTAACCGTGGTTTTCTTCCCGCTGAAGTCCACTCCATCCGCCGATTTCAACAACTGGTCCACAACTTCCGTGGCAAGAAACTGACCGAACGTCTGTTCAAGAAATTTTGCGTGAACCTCAAGCTGCTCGGTTCGCTCGCGAACTTTTTCTTCCAGATGTTCAACGATCTCAGCGTTGCGCATTGAAACGGCAATCTGTCCTGACAGCAGCGACAGCAGTTGCGCTCGTTCCGGTTTGAAAGCCGAACTCACCAGGTTGTTTTCCAGATAGACCAGGCCAATCAATTCGTTCAGGTGGAGGATAGGCTGACACAGAACGGAACGCGTTTCGTTTTGCTGTACGTAGGGGTCAACCATGAAACGCTCGTCAAGCTGAGCGTCGTCCACCAGAACGACCTCGTGCGTTCGCGCCGTGAAATTGATTACGCTGGTCGGGAGAATTCTGGATCCTTGATCGGAGTCGAGAGGAACGGGATTCTGGAATGTACCAACCTCGGATGTAACGCTGACCTCTGTCTCGATCATCAATTCGTCGCCATTTGCAAGCAAAAGCACGCCGCGTTGAGCACCTGCGTTTTCGATCAGAATTCCAAGCAACCGATCCAGAAGCCGACCCTGAACCACTTCCGCTGAGATCGTCTGAGCCGCTTTCAGCAGCGTATTCAGGTCAAGGTCCTGTCCCAGGAATAGATTGGTCGCTTTTTCGGTAGTTGAGGTCAGGTTTTCAGTGATCTGTTGCGTGGTTGCGCGACGATCACGATGTTCGGTGAGGAGTTGAGGGAACTCCAGTTCCAGCTCCTCCACTTTGCGATGCGCGCCCCACAAACGGTAGGCATGCCGGGCATCGCGTAGGTACATCGAACCGATCCGAGCGCTGGGTCGACGCTCAATCACGTGTCGCGCGGCCAGTTCACACGCCAGAGCCTCTTCCTGTAGAAACCGGCCCTTCTGTGCTGCATCAATGGCCGCGTCCAACAGGTCCAGCACATCTGCATCATTGCCGTTCAGGCGCGCAATTTCCGCCCTCACCATAAGGGTTTTAGCCAGGAAGTTGTCCGGACCGGACTCCGCCCATTGGTTCAGCCTTTCGTGATTTGCTTCCAGACGGCTTTGCATATCGGGATCGGGCTTGCCATCCCGAAGAAGCGCTGCGATCGAAAGCGATTGATAGAGAAGGTGGTCGGCAAGGCAGGGATGGTTGACGACAAAGCTGAGGATCGGCTCCACCAAACGCGTCTCAGCAAGCGATTCTTGCGGTCGTCCGAACACATAAAGGGCTTGGGCTTTTAGAATTCTATAGAAACAGATGGCCATGGACATCTGGTTCTCTTCACACCCGGCCAGAAATGTTGCTTCGTCCAGATCTTCGGTAGAAAAATCAGTGCTGGATTGCGTTCGTCCCGCCAGCGTTGAAAGCACCAGCCGATACGCGTTAACACCAGCAGCAGCACCATGGTTTTGCGCGCGTTGGATGGTGTCCAACTGGGCTGGCATTGCATCCAGTACGTCTTCAAGCGGTTTGCCCGCGAAGCTGTCAATCACGACGCGGTACATTACCAGATAACCCGCCCAAAGAATGTCGCCTGAATCCATCCCCTCGCGGTAACCCCGTTCGATCACGGGTATCGCATTACGTACATGTTGCACCCACGGGATGAGCTCCACGCCGGTAACCAGACACACAGTTGCTGTCGGGGCACGTGCACCAAACTTGTCGCAGAGCCGCAAGGACAGCTCACCGAATGCCGCACCCTCGCGGTACTTGCCCATGAACGCGCCGAGGATCAGGCCGAAATTGGCAAAAAACAGTGCAGATTCCGGCGCGTTACCGTGCTTCAAAGACAATTGCACCGAAGTGCCGACAATCAGCGGGAAAAGCTCTTGGTTGTTCAGGAACGCTGCGATGGTTAGATGCCGCAAGCTGCGTTGCGCCAGCGCGATTTCAGGGCTGTCGACATCTGCGTTGTCAAAAAGCGCTGCCGGGTTTGTGGCCCCAAGCATCGCCGCAGCCTGACCGATCGCGTTTTGGCCAGCTTCTTCCAGATTGTCGAGGCTCATCTGGACGCCGACAAGCTCCAGGGCCTTGATACCAGCATCAATGGCTTCGTCGAATTCCATCAGCAAAGTATGCTGCGCAATACGCGTGAAGTAGATTTCCGCCTTTTCAAGGTCAGTTCGTGCGTGTGCCAACGTAGTGGTCACAATTTCGGTGCATCGCTCGAAATTGCCGGTCAAGTATTCGAGCGCTGCGGACAGGCGCTGAGCTTCAAACATCAGCTCATAGTTTTCGTCCCAGCCGTCCGGACCCAAAAGCTCTGACGCGGTGTTCACGAAAGACAGCGCGGCCTCATAGGCAGCCGAGTCAAAAGCCCTGCGTGCGGCAATCAGGTCAAGATGCGCAAGATCGAGCTGCTCGGCACGGTCTTCCATTCTGTCCCGCCCGATGTTGAGTTGGTCGACAACTTCGAAAATTCGGTCATTCAACTCTTCCGTTGTCAACCGGGCTCTGAGCTGGCGCCCAATGGCAAGATGGACGCTGCTGTGACCGTCAGTGTCGATTAGATCATAGGCCGCCTGCTGAATACGGTCATGTTGGAACTCAAAGTCCCGCACGACAAGCGGGGACAAGACGTTATCCGTCTCTGTCACGACCAGATCAGAGAGCGGCTGGATCATCTCTTTCTGAATGGCCGGCAGCAGGCGTTCGAACGCTTCCTCAGGTTCGATTTTCAAGATCAGCGCGAGTGTGTCGATGTCAAAACGGTTGCCCATACAGGACGCAATTTGCAGGACGGATTGTGTGCCCTGTTCCAACCTGCGCAGTTTTTCCAACAGAAGGTCGACCACATTGTCAGTGATCTGTACCGCGCGGATCGCCTGAATATCCCATGTCCATTTCGTGGATACGTTGGAGTCTACTGTCTTTTGTACAATCAGCTTTTCGTGATGCAGGTCCATCAGAAACCGCCGTGTAAAAAGCGGGTTGCCTTGGGTCTTTTGCACCACGAGTTGCGCCAGCTCGACCACATGTGAAGCGTCCGAATGAAACGTGTCCGCAATCAAATTTACGATATCGGGCACACCCAGCGGGGCAAGCGGTAAATTGGACAGACGCCCCCCAGCCTCTCGAACCGTTTCAAGTGCCCGCGACATGGGATGCATCGCGTCCACTTCGTTGCTGCGATACGATCCGATCAAAAGCAGCCGCCCAATCTGATCGTCGGTCAAAACAACCTTCAAAAGCCCCAGCGTCGCGCCGTCGGCCCATTGAAGATCATCCAGAAACAGGACGACAACACGGTCGTGCGCACAAAGCGCGCGCAAAAACCGGCGAACGGTTTGGTTGAACCTGTTCATGGCCTCAGTGGCGTCCAGCTCTGGTGCAGCAGGCTGCGGCCCGATGATCAACTCAAGCTCCGGCACAACATCCAGTAGGACCGATGCGTTCGGCGCCAAAGCGTCATTGAGTTCCTTGTGCCAGGTCGCGTGACGCGTCTGGCTTTCAGTAAGCAATTGCCGCACCAGGTCCTGCAGGGCGACCGTAAGGCCTGAATATGGGTCGTTTTTCTTGAACTGTTCAAACTTACCTTTGATGAAATAGCCACGCGCCCGGGTGATCGGTTTATGAACTTCGTTCACCAGAGCAGTCTTTCCGACACCTGAAGTGCCGGACACCAGCATCATCTCGGCTGGTCCATGACGTACCCTTTCAAATGCTTCGAGCAATATGTGCACTTCGTGATCGCGACCATACAGCCGTTCAGGGACCATAAAACGCTCAGCACGATCCTTGAGACCCGGTACAAACCGGTCGAGATCGACGCCAAGCCGTACGGCTTCAAGGTCTGCAATGATGCCAAGAGCGCTTTGATAGCGATCCTCAGCCTTTTTGGCCATCATTCGCTGGACAATCCTGGACAGCGCTGGCGATACGTTCGGGTTTCGCCTATGGGCCGGAACAGGTTCGCGAGCGACGTGGCAGTGTACAAGCTCCAGTTTGTCGTCAACCTCGAAAGGCGGCACACCTGTGAGCATCTCGTAGAAGGTCGCGCCCATCGAATAGAAGTCAGTGCGATGGTCAAGCGTTCGGTTCATGCGTCCGGTTTGTTCGGGTGAAATATAGGACAAGCTGCCTTCCAGAACCTCGGGACTTTTCAGGATTGGATGTTCGGTCGAAAACTGCGTTGCAATCCCGAAGTCAATTAGTTTCACCTCGCCAGTTCCCGGATTGATGAGAACGTTTTGAGGCGAAATATCCTTGTGGATCACGCGCGCCTGATGAATGCCGTCAACAGAGCGGGCAATCTGAATAGCAGTCTCAAGGAATTCTTCGTGTGAGAGCGCTCGGGACGACAACAGATCCGCAACAGAGATTCCATCGAAGTCCTCCAGAACTATCATGAGCGACTTGTCATGGCGCTGTAAGTCCAGAGCTCTGATCACGCCCGGTAGGTTCAGACCGCTGGTAATCTCGAACTCGCTGCGGAAGCGCGCAAGCCTGCTGGCGCTGGGAAAATCGCTTTTGAGGATTTTTATGACAACGCGTTCACCATCAGAGTTGCGCGTTGCGCGGAACACGAACGAATTGGCGCTTTCATAGAGAGTCTCGGACAATTGGAAGCCAGGAACAAAAGACATCTGCACGTTAGCCATTTGCGCTATCACCCACCGACATTTTGTTTGCACTATAGTATCCTATACCATGGCCGACTTGTGCAAAATTGAGTTCCGAAAAGTTGCCAAACGGGATGAATTTCGTCAGCTTCGGCAGTATTTCCCGCTCCCACTTTTCCTGTTCTGTACAGGTCCCGATTTCTGTGCCGGGCAAGTCGCGCCCAACGTCCAGAAAATCGGTCATCGCATTCATATGGCCCGCCAAGTAGTCATGCCCGCGCGCGCGCTCAAGACTGCGGGACGCCAAGTTCCAGAACGGACTGTCCCATCGCGATCCACGCGCGTAGTGCCAGGTAATAAACAGTGAGTTGCGCAGGACATAAGAGCGCATGGTCCGGTTCGCGTGTTCCACGGCACCCGCGTCCGGCGCGCATTGCGGGTGGTGATCCGTCATCCAGCGCTGCGCGATGCGGACTTGCATGATCGTGGCACCGATGGCCGTGGCCTCAAGTGGTTCGACGAATGATGCGGCATTGCCAATGGTGAAAATGCGACCGTCAAACCAGTTGCGGCGCATGAAGTTCGGGAAACTGACGCGAACACGGATTTCCGTTGGTTCGACCTGCTCTTCTTTGAGAAAAACGTCGAAATCCGCCAGAACGTCTTCGTCGCTGCTGAGTGAAGGATTGAAGACATACCCGCAGGAGGTCCAGTCCCGCAGTGGGATTTGGAATATCCACCCATGCGGTCGGGCGATTAAGCGGGACATGCTGGTTTCGGTACTGGGAGGCAGACGGCGCACCATCGCGCGGCCAGTAGGTATCCAATCCATGCGAATGATCTCGGGATCTTCTGGCGCTTGCGTCCAAGCTCCCGCAGGAAATCCCCGCGCGTCCAACACATAGTCGCAGTCCAGTTGACTACCGTCCTCAAAACCGATGGCTACGCCGCTGGGCAGAGCCTCAAGGGACACAACCCGGGCATCAAGCTGCTTTGCCCGCACATGATCACTAATAATCCCTGTCACACGACCGGCGTCAAAGTGGTATCCGAAAAGACGCGGTGGCTGAAACCTGTTCACGAAATCCGCGCTATTTGATCCCCATCCTTCATAGTGTGACCCAAGCTTTACTGTCGCGCCACAACGCGCGCCCAGTTCGTCGGGTCCGATGCCTGTGACCTCGTCCAGCCACAAAGGAAAGCGTGGTGTTGTTCCTTCTCCGACACCGATTGTCGGGATGCGGGAATCGTAAATATGACACAGCTCAGCCTTCGGGAAATAGCGAGTCATGTGGGCTGCGGCAATGAAACCGGCCGTTCCGCCGCCCAGTACAGCAATTTTCATGAAACAGCCTCATTTGTTAAGGTTTCCGGTGTGCGCAGCATATGCTGGAGTTCCAACAACATTATGGCCAAAGAAGGATCAAAAGGGGCGGCCCGTATTAGGCTGTTGATCTGATCCGCCAAACCGGGTTGCGACGCAGCTGTTGTCCAATCGTTCGTTGCGATCATCCAGGGCAACTGGTTATGCTTGGCAAGTTGAGACTGGAAGCGGTTTGCCGTGTTGGTCATGTTTTGGTCTGGCTGATCCAGATAACCTTGCAGCAACTGAACACCTCGGGCTGCCGCCGTCATACCCAGCCCGGCATAGGGGTCAAGAGCACAAACGCTGTCACCAATTGCAAACAGATTGTCTGGCCAGAAAGAGTATTGTTCGTAGTGCCGACGGCGATTTGCGGTGCGACCAAACAGATGCGGGGGCGTCACCGGCACTGCGCGTTTCAGGACGTCATAAAGTTCTGTGGCTGGTAGCATCGCCGCCAATGCAAGAAAGGTCTCGACATTGGTCGGCAATGGGACATCTTTGGGAGTTTGCAGCACCACCCCCCACAGATCGTTCTCCGCCCGCATCATCATTCCTGCACATCCATGGGTCGGTGCCAACGCAAGGCCTTGCCAGTCCGGGGCTTGATCTGGTGCCAGCCGCACCCAACGTGAAACATACTGCCGACCCGGTGCGATTTCGGTCAGGGCGATCCGGTGCTGTTCGCCATAAATTCGGGCAAGCCAGCGTGGCAGACGCGAGGCGGCACCGCTGGCATCCACGACCACATCAGCATTGTTTAAAACTTGCAAAGCGCCGTTGGTCGACTGAAGCCTCACACCACATAGGCGTTCGCCACCCCGCGAGACCTCAAGCCCGATGACGCGCTGGACCGTTTGAATCGTCACATTGCGGGCTTCGCGTAACACTGCTAGCAGCGCGCTTTCGATGAGCCCGCGTGAAGCGCCATAGAGGATTATGCCAGTTTCAACCCTCGGCAACCAACCTGAGGCCACTCGCATGGCAACATCTGCACCCGCGTCATAAGCCACCGCACCGCGTGCAATCAATACATCGCGCCAACCCGGAACCAGTTCGTCAAAAGCTTGGGCGCCAGCTCCCATCAACATGTGCAGGCAGTGGCTTTGCGGCACTTCGGGGCGTGCTGCGGGTGCGCCATCCGAAGGTTCCACGTAGTTTGACCGTTCCAGAACCGTAACATTGGCAAAACGGTCCTTTAGCATGTTTGCACAAAGCAGTCCCGCAATACCCCCACCAATGACAAGCGCTTGGTCGCCTTTCATTCGTGGCTTAGTTGGCTGTGGAACGGCTGGGTTTGGCACGGGAGTCAGAACGCGTTTTCGGGAACGTCGTAGGAAATTCGCTCAAAGGTTTGCGAGACGACAAATTGGAAACCGTCTGTCCTTCCTTCTGCATCGCGGGGCACAAATGGACCGATTATCCGGCGCTGATTGGGATTGAGGAAATACTGATTGTTGTAGTAGTCCCCGGTCGGGAAGTTCAAATGAAACAGGTAGGTTCCGGGGGAACTCTCGACACCGTGGACTTTGATGTCACCGGTGATCGAGTCGCAGGACTTGCCGTCGACTTGCAGTTCAAACTCACGCAGCACAAACAAATCTTTAAGCGCCTTACCATGTTCGTGCTCTTGTATCAGCTCGTCCAGGCTTCCAAGGTCTTCCTGCCTGTAGTGCATTACTTTCCCGGGTTCTTTCCAGTCGATCGTTAGTATACTGGGTCCGGTGTAGAGGTACTTCCCCTTGTTGTCATAAACGATTGAATGACCAGTCCACATTCCAATCATGATGTCGAATGGACGGGCATAGTCGAAATAGCTGCTAGTCATCTGGGGGTTCCTCACTCAATGAGTCAAAATTGTATCACGTGGGGGTTCAGGTCTTGCTCACGGGTTGGCGTAGAAAGCCATCCCTGACGCACGGGTACGTCATAAAGGCGCCCAGGGCCAAACCGAGCCCAGAAATGGCGCAAGCCCGGAGCCACAACGCGCACCACTGGAAAATTCACATCTGGCCGAGTCTGGTCGAGAACAAAGACATCAATGCCATTGTCTTTTAAGCGCGATACGCAGGCTTCGATATCCGAGAGAATGTCGCCACTTGCCAGACTTTCGCTTTCATCCAGCTTTAGCATCGGTTGCCTGGTGTCGGGCACAAGATAATCTGCTTTGGAAAGGCGCGTTGTTCGCCACCAACTTATCGCTTCGGAACTGCCAAGATGAGTCGTGTCGACGGCCGTACCGCCTGTTTTTGGAACGGCTTCCAGAGATTGATTAATTTCCGTAAGTGCCCGCGACAGAGCCACCTCGGGATCGAGATGACAGCCAAACCCGTAAATAATGTCTTCTTCGGACTTGTCTATTCTGCCCGAAATGGCCGCAAAGGTAGGTATGCCAATGTCGCTTGTTACGTCTATCACCCGCAGGTTTCTGTTTAGTTTCTTGTAATGCAACGATAAATCGCGCCCATATGTGTCACTGGAGCTTGGTATATCGACACCAGGGCGGATTAGTCGGTTGTACCACCAAATCGCGACCGCATCTCTTTCAATCAGCTCCAGCAAACCCTGCAGAATAGCTTCTTCCAGTGTGCCGCCAGCGGCGCAGCCGTTGGAATCCGCACGTCCATAGGTGGAGCCGGTGCCTTGATAGCCGAAATAGCACATTGATGTCGGCAGGTATCGCATGGTGTCATCACTCAGCGACCAAAGCGGTGTCCATTCGATTTCGGCTTCCCGGTCAAATGGCTCCGGTACCCAGTATGCTTTGTGGTCTTTGCAATTAAGCGCAGCACGATCTGCATATTGTTGAGCGCTGTAGCCCTGGCATTCGTTCGGTAAAATGACCGGTGCTTCTAGGTCCTTGAGCGGGGCAAGGCGCCGAGGCTCGGTGCCGTCAAAAACGCCACAGTAGCGTTCCAGGGATTCAGCCACCGCACTGATACGAGCCTGCTCTGGGCTGCGACCTTTTCCGCCTGATCGCCGCCGAAGTCCTTCACGCAGGAAAAACCGTGTGTCATGCACGTCAGAAAAGTTGTGATCGGCGGAATAGGTTGGCGTGATCCAAGACCCTTGGCTGGAAAACCCACCCCGAGCACCCGGGTCGAGTGAGCCAACAATACCGGTGATCGGGCTTACATTTCGGTCCAGAATAGCCTGAACATCATTGGTGTGGCAGGACCGATGCCCACCATCTGAGCCACGAACTTTGGGTCGCGGCTGTAGATTTGGTTTAGGTGGCGTTTCGGGCATGGTGAAATTGTCACCGCATACCGGGCATTGCGGTCGGCGTGTTAGAATGTGCTCCTGCCGTTCCATCGACAGATGGTCCGTGCTGATCACCCGGTTAGCCAACACCGACGGGCCGCCGACACCGATCCAACGGGTCACTTCAGTAGCGAGTTCTGCCAGTGCTGCGGTTTGTGAAGTGTCATTATTGGCTTCTGGGGCGAGCCGGGTGCCGGCCAAACCTGAAAGTTTGCCGATATGGGTTTCGACGCGGCGGTGCCATCTCAGACGATGTGCAAGACATTCCCAGCACGCTGTTTCACCGGGAAGAAATGCAGGGCCTAGCCAGCTTTGAATACCGCCTGGGTTGACCAATATCCACGGCCGACCTTCTGCAACAAACCGCTTGTTCAACACGTCCAATTCAGCGGCAAGATAGTTGTTGGTTACAACAACGCTCAGCTCGCCGCGATCAACGACGCGCACCCCGTTTTTTTCGAGAAGCGCGCGCAGATTGTCGCCAATTCGACCAATGCAGACGACATCTACCGGCGTGTTTTTCACACGCTCTGCCGCTTCAACAGGGTTCACCCTCGCCAACTCCCAAAAGGCCTGCTGGTCGCGCGGCATCACCGAACTGTCTTCGGCCAGGAATCCACGCTTTTTGAGCAGGTCCAGAGCAGAGAGAATGTCGGCGCTGGCATAGCTTTGACACAGTTGGTCGAAGATATCCTCGACCAACTGCGTTCCGTCTAGAAAAGGTGCCAGATCGGAAAAAATCGTAGACTTCAGGCAGTCGTGACCTTGCTCGTTGAACAAGTACAAGCCTTCTTCGGGAACTACGATTGCCTTGATGCTGGATTTGAACCGTGGTGCCGCAATGGCACTGTCATACATAAGAGCGCTTGCCCTCAGCAGCAGGCCGGTGGTGCAACAGCAGTATCATGCTCGTGGAGATCATCATCGTGCACGTCGTCGGGTTTGTCTCCGACATTCACGATCTTTGAAAAAGTCTTGCCGATTTCTTCGCCATATGCCTTTACTGCCGCTGTTGGGTCTTGCTCGAGCAGCGTCCGAAATTCCGGATCTTTCCAGGCTTTTGCATGCATTTTGCCCCAGTCTTCATTCGTCGGTGCTGTCATTGAAATTTCCTCCGTTGGTTGATTACCGTCTGCGCATTTGTACCGATTTGCTGCTTTTTATTAACCTTGTCACACAAGCAAAAGACACGATCAAGTTGTAAGCGGGCCTTTCCACTAAGAGTTAACCTAAATAAAGCGCATACATTACGGACTTGTGTAGTTTCCGGAGGCTGGCCGACGCCGGACTTCGAATTTATTGGGCGCGCCTGGAACGGGTTCCAACCTAAAGTGGCGCGCTATTGTTTGGATGATGACGACCATTTGTGACAAGGATTGAGCTGCCGCAATGCAAACCCTTGGACCGGCCCCGAAAGGCATATAAGCCTTGGCCGAAACAGGTGGAATACGACCTTCGGCAAAGCGTTCAGGTTGAAACTCAAAAGGCTGCGAAAAGTAACGAGGATCTCGATGCAGCAGACCCGGGCAGACCCAAATTCCATGCCCTTCAGCCAGCTGGTGGTCACCCAACCGAAACCCGCGCGCCACTTCACGATAAAGAATTGGTGCCGGGGGCGTCATGCGCATCGACTCTCGCAAAATCGCCATTGTTCGGCTTGTGCCAAGCGTCGCATTACAGAAACGTTCGGCATCATCAAGGGCCCCTGTCTCATCGACCAGTTGCCAGTCCAGATCATAGGCGGCAATGTCTGTCCAGAACTGCGTTAAAGCGAATGGCATAGTTAGATGGCCTGCAAAAAGCATCTGAACAATTTCCCCCACGACGTCTTGTTTGGAAAGAACGTCGGGAGCCATGTGATGCGCCCTCACCAAGGCCGAGAGAACGTCACCTCGATCAACAAATTCCTCAAAACGAGCGCGGATGATGGCCAGGACCCCATCCATATTTCTGGGTGCCCGCGGGCGCGTCATTTGCACCGCTCCTTCGGTACCGCCCGCAGTCGCAGTGAAATTCTCTCCATAGCCCTCAAGGTAAGGCACAAGGGCACTGCGTTCCTGAGCAGCCCCCCAAAACTCAAGATCGGCATCCAAAACTGTGCGCAGCGCGATGCGGGCAATCAACAATCGAAACTCATGCGCAAGGTCAATCGGTTTCCTGTCCGCCCAATGGGCAGTAATCGACTCCGTGATTTCTCCCGTCAAAAAAAGTCGAGGTTCACGCAACACAGCACGAAAGAGCGGCAGCAAGAGTTGGCGACGCTGGCGCCAGATTTCAGGATCGTCCAGCGTTGTCAGCCCGTCGCCCCAATACCCAGTGTTCGAGGCCCGCAAAAACACAGGCTTGCGCAGATCTGCCTCGTGAAAGCGAAAAAGGTTCCGGGCAAGGTCAGCATCATTTACAAAGGTGATCGGTCCGGTGCCCAGATCAAAACTCGAAACGTTTCCATACGTATCCGCCAACTGACTGAGGAAGTCGAACGGGCTGCGGTGAAAAAACTTCGCATTGAGCCGCGCATATTGGGGACCGACCGGTCCGGGCGGCAAAGTCAATTTGACGTCCTGCAAGGGTATTCGTGATGAACCAGCCAAATATTTGTGCATATGGGTTGGCTCCCGACGTCATGCTCGACGAGACCGACGAAGTTGCGAGATTGCGCAGCGCTACTGAATCGATATCTGTTACCGTCGATGCCCATATAACGCTTGCCAAGAAACTCGCCCAAGGCTGTTTGAGTGAGGAGGAACTGACGGCTTGCCTCGACCCAAGTCCAGATGCAGAGGTAAACTGTGCGTCGTTCTTGTTGCGCCTGGATCAGCGCGGCTTTCTCCGTCGTTTCGTCATGCAGAACGCTCAGCCTATCGCTGTTTGTACCCCACAACGCGCGCCCGTCAGCAGCCTTCCAAAATTCGAACCGGATGCTACTATTCGGCTTTCTCAACAGACACTTTTGCAGCCCCGACAAAAAGGGCTCAGAGCGCTGGCTCCGGGAAGTTGGGCGACCGTGGATCTGTTGGACCCACAGATTGGCCCATTGCTCTTTAAGCTGGCCGAGGGGGTTGAGGCGGCGCAGGCCCAAAATTGCGTGCCGGGTCTTGAACCCCCTGCTTTCGAGGCTTTGATTCAGCTCTTTACGTGGTGCGATTTGCTGGAAGGCACTGCGGAACCTAAACTGCCTGTGCATGAAGCGCTTTTCCACAGCCAAACACGCCTCGGTTTCGCAAGGGGTATACTCGGAAAAACGGGGGAATCGCATGAATCTGAACACCCAGTCAAACATGTTCCGGACATTGCGCTGCCGTTTCCCGATATCGCGGACATTATTGCAAGCGACCCGCCGCATATGCTGGTGTCCCGCCGTCGAAGAAGTCGCCGCGATCAAGGTCGCACACCGATCAGTCTTGTGCAGCTTAACGAGTTGCTTTTCCGATGTTTCTACCAAGAGAATGGTCACCGCTCCTATCCCAGTGGTGGTGGCATACACCCATTGACTGCGTATCTTGTTGTTAATCATTGCGACGGTTTGGTACCAGGGCTTTATGCCTACGATTGCAAACGTCACGGCCTCACAAGGGTTAGCAAATTCATTCCTGCTCTCAAGAGTCTTTTGAAAGACGCGACCGCGTCAGCCAACTGTGTTTCGCAAACACAAATTTTGCTGCTTCTATCTGCTGACATGGCGACCACCCGCACCGCCTACGGTGCATTGGCATACTCATTGGCCCTCAAAGAGGTTGGCGCTGTTTACCAAAATGTTCAACTCGCAAGCGAGGCGATGAAGTTAGCGGCATGCCCCCTGGGAACTGGAAACTCTTTAGTCTTCGCAAATGTCACCGGGCGAAATGTGTATGATGCGCCATTGGTTGGTGAAATGATTATTGGGTCAAGGGAGTGAGCTGTTGATGGGGGACGCAAAGGTCAATGGCCGTCGCGGAACCTTCCAGCTCGACAATTGCGCCGCCGCTGACATCGGTGCAGATTTTTTTCTGGTCGACGACGAAACGGTAACCAAGACCGATGTTGGCGGGGCGCGGTCAAAGGCTGGCGTCGTTCTCGACATCGAGTGCGGCAAGGTCTGGATCGAAATCTGATCCTGACCGTTGGCTTGCCCTTTTCACAGACGACGAAGGGCACGAGATATGCCCGTCAAAAGGGCCGTCCGCTGGGCATCGTGCCGAGCCTGTTGATAGGCCCGCCTATGCTGGGAACCGACGCCGACGAAATTCTAAAGTTCAAGCGCACCGACAACGACAAAATCAACGTGAACTATCTTGTCAGCAACCAGATCGCACACCGCGTGAGCGATGATCTGAAGAGGAAATCGATAACGTTTATAGCTGATTGATGGTGATTTCATCAGTGTTACCTTAGTCTAAGTGCAAGCATGAACAACCGAACGATAGTTCACGTGAAAACACCCTTTCTTCAGAAGCCAATGACATGCTGTTAAATTGTCGATTGTTCGCAATACGTGTAACGCAGTCAACTTGGCTTGGCGCTGACTTAGGGAAGTGAAAAGATAGCGGGCGCTTGAATCTCTCACTGAGTGTCGGTCGTTCCTGAAGAACTGCCTCGGAACAGGACCGACCAGATATCCCGGTGTCGAAGGTCCGCTTTGGCGGTTTCAGTAAGTCCCCGCTGCAAAGCAGCGAATTCACACTTTCCGCCCGACTCGCCAGTGCTGCGCCAGCCGCTTCTACTAACCTGAGCATTGCCATGGTCTTGGCTCTCCGAGCGTTCGCGCCGAAATGCATAGTCATGCCCGAACCTACAGATAACTCAGGCAGAGCCCCTGCCCGTTACAACGGTGGTTGGCCCGCTGGCAGGCAGATACAACCTGAGATCGCTTCACATAATATCCGTTCCTCCAACACAAGGTCGAATAGAATCAAGGAAACAACCCAGAGCTTGGTTTGGTCCTGACGGACCAACGCGCCTTGGCACACGCCAGCTTTTTGGAGAGCGCGCGCGCCAAGGCGCTGACTACCCCAAAGGCATTCCAATTCCCTTGGATACGCCACCGCCTCAAAAGCAGCGGCAAAGTTTTTATGGTCAAAGTTGCAGTTTGGGCTGGTTAAATTGCAAACTGATGCAGGCTTTCACACTGTTGCCGATTTAGCGTTTCTATCTCAGCCGCATTTTGAATGCCCGCAACTGCGGCAGGTCATGCAGCCTTCGATCATCACCATATCGAACTGGCCGCAGGACGGGCAGGCTTTGCCACGTGGCGCATCCATATTCACCACCTGCGCCTGAGGGTCGGATTTCAGACCCATGCCTTCCCCTTCAAGAAAGCCAATATTAATCAGGTGCTGTTCGATCACGCCACCAATCGCGGCCAGGATCGACGGGATATATTTGCCCTGAACCCAGGCTCCACCGCGCGGGTCAAACACAGCCTTCAACTCTTCAACTACAAAGGACACATCCCCACCCCGCCGGAACACGGCCGAGATCATCCGGGTCAGCGCCAGCGTCCAAGCGTAGTGTTCCATGTTCTTCGAGTTGATAAACACCTCGAACGGGCGGCGGCGACCGCCGATGACAATGTCATTGATAGTCAGATAGATCGCGTGCTCGCTATCGGGCCATTTCAATTTATAGGTCGACCCCTCCAATGCCTGCGGGCGATCCAGCGGCTCGGACATGTAAACGACTTCGCCTCCATCGACCTCGTGCGGCGCAGCGGCATTTTCACCCGGCGCAGTGTCTGCACTTTCTGAAACGGTCAGCACCGATCCGGTCACGTCATTCGGACGATAGGTGGTGCAGCCTTTGCACCCTTGATCCCACGCCTGCATATAAACGTCCTTGAACGCGTCAAAGCTGATGTCCTCAGGGCAGTTGATCGTCTTGGAAATCGAACTGTCGATCCATTTCTGCGCCGCGGCCTGCATCTTGACGTGATCGGACGGTGGTAGCGTCTGCGCATTGACGAAATAGTTGGGCAATTCCACATCCCCGAACTTGTCGCGCCACATCTGCACGGCATAATCCACCACCTCTTCTTCGGTGCGCGAGCCGTCTTTCTGCAGCACTTTACGTGTATAGGCATAAGCAAAGACCGGTTCGATCCCCGAAGACACGTTCCCAGCATAAAGGGAAATCGTCCCCGTGGGCGCAATCGAAGTCAGCAAAGCGTTGCGGATGCCATGTTCTCGGATTGCATCGCGCACATCCTCGTCCATCTGCTGCATAGTGCCGCTAGCCAGATATTTTTCGGCATCGAACAGAGGGAACGCGCCTTTTTCCTTCGCCAAGTCCACCGACGCCAGATACGCGGCGCGGGCGATCGCGTGCAACCAGCGCTCGGTCTGACGCGCCGCCTCGTCCGAGCCATAGCGCAGGCCCTTCATCAACAGCGCATCTGCCAGCCCCGTCACACCCAGCCCGATACGACGCTTGGCCTGCGCCTCGGCTGCCTGTTCCGGCAGCGGGAATTTCGACGCGTCGACCACATTGTCCATCATACGAACGGCGGTTGCGACCAGGTCCTGCAACGCGGCCTCATCCAGATGTGCTGCATCCTCGAAAGGTTCAGCTACCAATCGCGCAAGATTGATCGAGCCCAGCAGACACGCGCCATATGGCGGCAGGGGCTGTTCACCACATGGGTTGGTGGCGGCAATGGTTTCTACATAATTCAGGTTGTTGGCCTGATTGATACGGTCGATGAAGATCACGCCCGGCTCGGCATAGTCATAGGTGGCCTGCATGATTTTGTTCCACAGATCGCGCGCCTGAACGGTGTGATAGACCTTGTCGCCAAAGACCAGATCCCACGGGCCGTCGGCTTTGACGGCTTCCATGAAGGGGTCGGTCACCAGCACCGACATATTAAACATGCGCAGGCGGGCCGGGTCGGATTTGGCTGTGATGAACTGTTCGATATCCGGGTGATCGCAGCGCATGGTTGCCATCATCGCCCCACGACGCGAGCCTGCGGACATGATGGTGCGGCACATCGCGTCCCACACATCCATGAACGACAACGGCCCCGAGGCATCGGCGGCAACCCCATGCACATCAGCCCCACGCGGGCGGATGGTCGAGAAATCATAGCCGATCCCCCCACCCTGTTGCATGGTCAACGCAGCCTCTTTCAGCATGTCAAAGATACCACCCATGCTGTCGGGCACGGTTCCCATGACAAAACAGTTGAACAGGGTTACTTGACGCGCTGTTCCTGCGCCCGCGGTGATACGGCCAGCGGGCAGATATTTGAAATCTTCCAGCGCTTCAAAGAACTTATCCTCCCAATGCCCCTGATCTTTTTCCACCCGTGCCAAATCGCGGGCAATGCGCCGCCAGCTGTCTTCGATTGTCTGGTCAATCGGTGTGCCATCCGCCTGTTTAAAGCGGTATTTCATGTCCCAGATCTGCTCGGCGATGGGGGCGGCAAAGCGGCTCATTGGTGATTCCCTGTACTGAAAGAGGTATCCAGACTATCCTAAATCACATGCCCACCACAACACCTTGATGACGCCGGTCATCAGGCTACAATATAAAGGTGGGCCTTGGGACGACTCTGTGGGAAAGCTGTGGATAAGTACGTAAACCTGATAAAACTCTCGGTCGGATCGGAAAGCGTCGACACGCTGATCGCGTGGCAGGACAGCCGTAAACCGCTGTACGAGGATGGGTGCCCGCGCCATGTCACCCGCATGTGGCCCAAGCGCGAAGCCGAGATTCTGAACGGCGGGTCAATTTATTGGGTGATCAAGGGCGTGATCCAATGCCGTCAGCGCATACTGCGGCTGGACGAAGTACGCGGAGAAGATGGCATCCGCCGTTGCGCCATCGTGCTTGATCCTGAGGTACACCGCACCCAGACCGCCCTGAAGCGCCCGTTTCAGGGCTGGCGCTACCTGAAACCCGAAGACACCCCCGCCGATTTGCCACAAGGGCGCGCGCAGGACGACGCCCTGCCCGATGATCTGAACCGTGCGCTGGCGGAAATCGGTGTTCTTTGATCAGCGCAGGTGATCTAGCAAGTTGGATAGAACCGCTTTGTCATCGGCTGAATAGTTGGGCACTCGGCTGCGCCACAGCGTCGCCTGCGACCGCAAGATCACCCCGTCAGACAGAATCTTCAGGTGATTGGCGCGCAGTGTTTCACCCGTCGAGGTGATATCGGCAATCGCTTCGGCCGTTTCATTCATCACCGTGCCTTCGGTCGCGCCTTGGCTATCCACCAAGGTGTAATCGGCGACGCCCGCATCGGTCAGAAACTCGCGCACCAGCCGGTGGTACTTTGTGGCAATCCGCAAGCGGTGACCGTGGGTCTTGCGAAAGGCCGCCGCAGCGGCGTCCAGATCGTCCAGCGTGTCGACATCCACCCAGCAGGCCGGTGTCGCAATGATCAGGTCAGCCTTGCCGAACCCCAGCTGCGATACCTCTTCCACCTGCTGTTCCCAGCGCGGCAGCTTTTCCTGCACCAGATCAATTCCGGTGACCCCCAGATGGATGCGCCCCGCAGCCAGTTCGCGCGGGATTTCCCCAGCGGACAGCAGGATCAGCGAAATGCCATCAATCCCTTCGACCTTACCCGCATATTCACGGTCCGATCCGCTGCGCGATAAGGTGATGCCGCGCTTTTCAAACCACGAGAAGGTCTTTTCCATCAACCGGCCCTTCGAGGGCACGCCCAGTTTGAGGCTCATTGCGCGCCCTCCTCGATTTCCAGGATCAGGTCAGGACGCAGCACGCCACCCACGGCAGGGATTTCAGCACCATTGCCCAATTGCCGGGTCAGCGCATCATACCGCCCGCCTGTGGCAACCGGAGGCAGGTCCGGGCGTCTCTCGGCATAAAAGCCAAAGACGAACCCGTCGTAATACTCCATGGATGTGCGGCCATAGGCGGCCTCAAAATCCAACCGTTCTACATCCACGCCGCGCGCCTGCAGGGCGGCCACGCGCGCCTCAAGCCGATCCAGCGCCGGGGTGATCTGCGGCAAGTCCACCGCGACATCACGCAATTGCTCCAATGCAAAGGGCATGGTTTCGCGTACATTCAGCAGTGTTTCCAACCCGCCCAGTTCGCTGTCGGAAATCGGAGGCGTGTCGCGGTCTTCGCGCAAGGCTTCGATCCGTGCTTCGATCTCACTGGCGCGACGTTTGCCAATCATCGGCACGTCAATGGCCAGCGGGTCCGGCGAATCCAGCAATGCGTCACGGCCTTCGGGCGCTTGCTTACGACCCGCAAACCGATCCAGCAGATTGCGGAAACGACGTGGGTGCCAAAGGTGCCGCATCAGCGCCGCCTTGCGGCGATCTGTGGTGCGCAGGCCCTGAACCGCAGCTATCAGGATACCAATATCGCCGGTCGCCGCGCGCAGCGGCAGCCCGCGCAGTTGCAGGGCGAACAGCGAAAACACCTCGGCATCTGCGCCCGAGGGATCATCGCGGTCAAAGACCTCGTACCCCACCTGAATATATTCGTTTGACCGATCCGGGTCGTGCTCCTGACGGCGGAACACCTCACCGGAGTAAGTATAGCGCGCGGGTTCAGCCCCATCGCTCATGTGCATCTGCACCACAGGCAGCGTAAAGTCCGGGCGCAACATCTGCTCGCCCCGCAGCGCATCCGAGGTCACATAGGCGCGGGCACGGATATCTTCGCCATAAAGGTCCAGCAGCGTTTCGGCTGGTTGCAATAGGGGCGGGTCGACGACCTGCGCGCCAGCAGCCTCGAACCGGATCCGCATCATCGCGGCGCGGGCTTGTATCTGGGAACGGTTGGCCATGGTCAGTCCTGACTGTCCAGAATTTCGCGCACCTTGGCGACCAGATCACCGCGTGGCACTTCGAACTGGCTGGGGCGTTCTTTCCATTCCTCCAGCGTGGCGCTTTCGGCAATTTTCGCACCCAGGATCAGGTCTTTGATCTGTACGATGCCATTGGCCTTTTCATCCCCACCCTCGATCACCGCGATCGGAGAGTTCCGTTTATCCGCATACTTCAGCTGATTGCCAAAATTCTTGGGATTGCCCAGATAGACCTCGGCCCGGATACCCGCATTGCGCAGTTCGGCCACCATGGCCTGATAGTCGGCCATACGGTCGCGATCCATGACCGTGACAACGACTGGGCCGGTGGCCTGCGCCGCGATCCGACCCTTTTCGCGCAGGGCGGCCAGCAAACGGTCAACACCGATGGAAATACCCGTCGCAGGCACTTCTTGCCCGGTAAAGCGCTTGACCAGATCGTCGTAACGACCGCCGCCAGAGACCGACCCGAACTGCCGCTTGCGGCCTTTCTCGTCGAATATCTCAAAGGTCAACTCGGCCTCATAAACCGGCCCGGTATAGTAACCGAGGCCACGCACGACCGAGGGGTCAATCTCGATCCGGTTCGCGCCATATCCACCCGCATCCAGCAACGCGCCGATCTCTTCCAGTTCGGCAATTCCGTCGGCACCAATCTTGCTGTCGCCGACCGCAGCACGCAGGTTGGCCAGAGTTCCGGCGGTATCCGCAGCTTTCGACGTCAGGAAAGCAATCACCGGCTCTGCCTGATCGTCGCTGAGGCCCACGCCGTCGATAAACGCCCCCGAGGCATCCAGACGGCCTTTGGTCAGCAACTCGCGCACGCCCTGCTCACCCACCTTGTCGAACTTGTCGATGGTGCGCAGGACGTTGTCGCGGGCGGCGGCGTCTTCGCCCAGACCCATCGCCTCCAATACGCCGTTCAGAACCTTGCGGTTGTTGACCCGCACCAGATAATCGCCGCGCGGAATGCCCACGGTTTCCAGCGTGTCTGACAGCATCGCGCAGATCTCGGCATCAGCAGCCATCGAGGCCGTGCCCACCGTATCCGCATCACACTGATAAAACTGGCGATAGCGGCCCGGCCCCGGCTTTTCGTTCCGCCAGACCGGACCCATCGCATAGCGGCGATAAGGTGTCGGCAGATCATTGCGGTGCTGCGCGTAGACGCGGGCCAGCGGCGCGGTCAGGTCATAGCGCAGGGCCATCCAGTCGCCCTTGTCATTCTCGTCCACTTCCTGCCACGCGAACACACCCTCGTTCGGGCGATCCACGTCGGGAAGGAACTTGCCCAGGGCCTCGACGGTTTCAACAGCACTGCTTTCCAGAGCATCGAACCCATATCGATGATAGACATCCGCAATAGCCCGCAGCATCTCGGTGCGCTGCGTGACTTCCTGGCCGAAATAGTCGCGGAACCCTTTTGGCGTTACTGCCTTGGGGCGGGGCTGTTTCTTGGGCTTGGCCATGTGGGGCGTCCTTGGGCGTTTAGTGTTCCGCGCGCGGTCTATCCCATGGCCCGCATCGGGGCAAGGCGCGCTTTCGCTGGCCTTGGTGTCACAGGGTCGCTATGACCAGCACAAGACACAGGAGTCCCCCATGCAGCACCTGGAAGAACAGATCGCCCATCTGACCCGCACGGTCGAAGAACTAAACACGGTCGTCACCCAGCAACAGGACGAGATCGACCGCCTGACTCGTCGGGTCGAGATGCTGTTGCAACGCGAGGCTGAACGGGCACAGGAAGGCTCGGGCGGGGTCGTGTTCGGCGACGAACGCCCACCGCATTATTGAGCGCTTTTTGCGCTCCCTTTTTATCAAGAGGCTGAATTTCTATTTCTTCAGCCTCATTGGTGAAACGGGTTGCATTCACCGCAACCAAATGACCGGAGAATTTCTATGGCCCAAAAACTCGCTCTGGTTACCGGCGCCGCACGTGGCATTGGGTTAGCTACTTCAAAACTGTTTCTGCAGGACGGGTGGCATGTCGCGATGGTCGATCGTGATACGGAAGCATTGACCGAGACGGCCAGCGGCCTTGATGGCACGATGCCGATTGTTGCCGATGTTTCAGATCCGGATCAGGTGGACGATACAATTCAGGCCGTTATGTCGAAATTTGGACGAATTGACGCCGTGGTGAACAATGCGGGCATCGCCGAATTTGGACCAATCGAGAAACACGACTTTGCGGTGTGGCGCCGCGTCATGGAAACCAATCTTGACGGTGTGTTTCTGGTTTCACAGGCGTCAATTCCAGCCCTTCGCGAAAGCCGAGGGGCTATTGTCAATATCGCCTCTATCTCGGGACTGCGGGCCAGCACCCTACGTGTTGCGTACGGCACTTCAAAAGCTGGCGTCATCCACCTGACCAAACAGCAAGCCGCAGAATTGGGAGAATACGGGATTCGAGCCAATTGCGTCTGTCCGGGCCCGGTGCGCACCAAGCTGGCGATGGCCGTTCATACACCCGAAATCATCGCAGCGTATCACGACGCCATTCCGCTGAACCGGTATGGTTCGGAAGAAGAGATCGCTCAGGTGATCTTATTTCTTTGCTCGGACAAGGCCAGCTATGTAACAGGCCAGGTAATTGCGTCCGATGGCGGGTTCGAGAGCACTGGCGTCGGGCTGCCCGCGCTGCGGTCACCCGATTGAATTCTCAACCCAGAATTCGGGTCAGAGATACGGAAAACCGTTGATCACAGACCCAGCGTTGTTTTCACTGCGTTGTCGACCACTCCGCCCAGCAAGGCATCCTTATCCGCGGCGCAGCCTTCCGACAACGCGGCAATGAAGGCTTCGCGCAGCTGGGCCTTTTCCTCGTCGGTGGTCGCGTGATCTTCGATATTGATCTGACGATTATAGAGGGACAGAGCCGTCATCTTACCAACGACCTCTACAACAAAGGCTTCATCCCCGTCCGCCTCCTCAGCAATCGAGGCGCAGGTATAGTGCATCACAGGCAATGCGTCCTGCACCATCTGTTCAGCAGCCTCATCGGCCGTCGCCACACACGGGGCCGCTAGGATTGCGGTGCAAACAAGTATTCTGAGTCCAATAAACCGCATCACAATCACTTCCAGTTATGTCCGATAATGGCTCCGGCCACGCCGCCGATGGCTGCACCCTTGCCGTCGCCGATCAACGCACCCACGCCCGCGCCGATCAAAGCGCCTTCGATCGTTTGCTTTTTCTTCTTGTCATCCTTGTCATCGGCCAACGCCCCGGACGCCATCGCCAGCGACGCGGCGGCTGCCAACGCAAATGTTCTGAACCCAATAGCTGTAATTGCCATAGCTGTGCCCTCCTGTGACACGCCCCAAACGGGGCATAAGTTCAGCCTAGCGGCGCAAAAACACTGTGGCAACAAAAGGGTGGGTCAGATTTCCTCGACCATGGTCACGCCATCCAAAGATTTGATGGCCCCTTTGATCTGCGGGTTGATCGGGAAATCCTGCCCCAGATCCATCTCGACATCCCCCGGCAGGCCGGGATCCAACAGACAGATGTGGATCGGCCCTTTGGCCGCGCGCTTGGCTGCACCAGCCGCGTCTTCTAGAACCTTGGCGACTGTCGGCAGCACCTCGGGGACGTCAACAAATATCCGCAACCCGGTCGCGCCTGCTTCGGCAACTACAGAATCCACCGGCCCAACAGAATTCGCAAGCAGCTTGAGCTGATCGGACTCCAATTCGGCTTTGACGGTCAGCACCACTTGCGACCCGGTCTCTAAAAATTCGCGCGATTTCTCCAGGGTTTCCGAAAACAGCGTGACCTCATACGCCCCGCTTGGATCAGACAATTGCGCAAAGGCAAAGCGGTTGCCCTTGGCCGATTTGCGTTCCTGCCGCCCAGAGACCACACCGGCCATCTTGGCAATGAACGGGCCCGAGCGTGCCTGTTCCGTCACCTCATCCAATGTCATGACCTTCTTGCGTTTCAGCGCGGGCATGTAATCGTCCAGCGGGTGGCCGGACAGGTAAAAACCGATTGCTTTGAATTCTTCGCTCAGGCGCTCTGCAGGCAGCCAGTCCGGCGTCTGCGACAGGCGGGGTTCGGGCAGGTCATCGCCTGCTTCGCCGAACAATGATACCTGGTTCGAATTCTTTTGGTCGTGGATCGCCGCCGAGTACTGCACCAAGGGATCAAGGCTTTCGAACACACGGCGGCGGTTTTTATCAAGCTGGTCGAATGCCCCAGCCCGAGCCAGCATTTCAAGCGGGCGTTTGCCGACTTTCTTCAGGTCGACCCGGCGGGCAAAGTCGAACAGGTTGACGAATGGCTTATCACCGCGGCCATCAACCACGAGGGTCATGGCCTCGACGCCCACGTTCTTGAGCGCGCCCAGCGCATAGACCAACTGCCCGTCGACCACATCAAATGTTGACAGGGATCGGTTCACGCAGGGCGGCACGTATGGCAGCTCTAACCCCTTGCGGACCTCTTCGAAATACACGGCCAGCTTGTCGGTCAGATGGATATCGCAGTTCATGACACCCGCCATGAATTCGACCGGGTGGTTCGCCTTCAGCCAGCCGGTTTGATAGCTGACCACCGCATAGGCCGCTGCGTGAGATTTGTTGAAACCATAGTTGGCGAACTTGTCCAGCAGGTTCCAGACCTCGGTCGCCTTGGCCTCGTCCACGTTGTTCTCGGCGGCACCTTTGAGGAATTTGGGCCGTTCGGCGTCCATCGCCTCTTGGATTTTCTTACCCATTGCCCGGCGCAGCAGGTCCGCCCCACCAAGGCTATAACCCGCCATTTCCTGAGCGATCTGCATCACCTGTTCCTGATAGACGATGATGCCTTGGGTCTCGTCCAGAATATGGTCGATGGACGGGTGCAGCGTGTCCCGTTCGCTCAGCTTGTTCTTAACCTCACAGAACTTGGGAATGTTCTCCATTGGGCCGGGACGGTACAGCGCGACGAGGGCGATAATGTCTTCGATACAATCCGGCTTCATGCGCTTCAGCGCATCCATCATGCCCGAAGATTCCACCTGGAACACCGCCACCGTCTTGGCCGCGGAATAGAGCTTATACGTCGCCTCATCATCCAGCGGGATGGCGTTGATCTGGTTTTCGGCCCCCTCGGCGGGCTCATACAGTTCAGTACCGTCTGCCGCGACATGCAGGGGCCGCCCGGTCTTGAAGATAATATCCATTGCGTTCTGGATTACGGTCAGCGTTTTCAGACCCAGAAAGTCGAACTTGACCAACCCGGCCTGTTCCACCCATTTCATATTGAATTGGGTCGCAGGCATATCAGAGCGCGGATCCTGATACAGCGGCACCAGCGCATCCAGCGGACGGTCCCCAATCACGACCCCCGCCGCGTGGGTCGAAGCATTCCGCAGCAGACCCTCGACCTGCTGGCCATAGGTGAGCAGACGATCAACAACCTCTTCACTGCGGGCCTCTTCGCGCAGGCGAGGTTCGTCTTTCAACGCTTTTTCGATGGAGACGGGTTTGACACCCTCGACCGGGATCATCTTGGAGAGGCGATCTACCTGGCCGTAGGGCATCTGTAACACCCGCCCGATATCGCGCACCGCAGCCTTGGACAGCAAAGCACCAAAAGTGATGATCTGCCCCACCTTGTCGCGCCCATATTTCTGCTGCACGTAACGGATCACCTCTTCGCGGCGATCCATGCAAAAGTCGATATCGAAGTCGGGCATTGAAACCCGTTCTGGGTTCAGAAACCGTTCGAACAGCAGCGAATAGCGCAGCGGATCAAGGTCTGTGATCGTCAGCGCATAAGCCACCAACGAGCCCGCACCCGAACCCCGCCCCGGCCCCACCGGGATATCGTGATCCTTGGCCCACTGAATAAAATCGGCAACGATCAGGAAGTAGCCGGGGAAACCCATCCCTTCGATGATGCCCAGTTCGAAATCCAGCCGTTCCTGATATTCCTCGGGCGCCACCGCATGAGGGATCACTGCCAGACGTTTTTGCAGGCCCTCGTTGGCGATGCGGCGCAGTTCGGCAACCTCGTCATCAGCAAATTTCGGCAGGATCGGGTCGCGGCGATAGGCCATAAAGGCGCATCGTTTGGCGATTTCCACCGTATTCTCGATCGCCTCGGGCAAATCGGCGAACAGTGTCACCATTTCCTGCTGCGATTTGAAGTAATGCTGCGCAGTCAGACGGCGGCGTCCGTCCTGCTGATCGACATACGCCCCTTCGGAAATACAGATCAGCGCATCATGCGCCTCGTACATGTCCGAGGTGGGGAAAAAGACATCATTGGTGGCAACCAGCGGCAGGTTCTTGGCATAGGCCATTTCGACATGCCCACGCTCGGTCAGGTGTTCGGCCTCGGGCTGACCGCCCTCGCCCGGATGGCGTTGCAACTCGATGTAAAGACGATCCGGGAACATGCCCGCCAACCGATCCACCAAAGCCTCGGCGGCCGGGAGTTGGCCTTGCTGCAGCAACATACCCACCGGCCCGTCCGGCCCGCCTGTCAGGCAGATCAGACCGTCCGAGTGCTGTGCCAGTTCTTCCAAGGTGACCTGCGGAAGCTGTCCGCCCTTGTCCACGTAAAGACAGGAACTCAGCTTCATCAGGTTTTCATAGCCAATCTCGGATTGCGCCAGCAGCACCAGCGGAGCCGGGATTTTCGGCTTTTCACCTGGCTGCGCCTGCACATAGGTCAGATCAACCTGGCACCCCATGATCGGCTGCACCCCTGCCCCGCTTGCAGTGACCGAAAACTCCAAAGCCGAGAACATGCTGTTCGTATCGGTCACGGCGACGGCTGGCATCTCCATTTTTTCGCATAACGCGGGCAGTTTTTTCAGCCGAACGGCGCCTTCCAGCAGGGAATATTCGGTGTGAACGCGGAGGTGAATGAATCGTGTGGTGCTGCTCATACCGCCTAGGCTATCCCAGCCAGCGGCGCGGCAAAAGCGGGAACCGATGCTTTTGGAAGCTTAAAAAATCAAAACCGATTGTTCGGTTTTTACAGAAGGTGCTTCGGGCAGAAATTCATTGGATTGACAGAAAACACTTTAATTTCAGACGTCTGAATACTACAGAAACCCGGTATTTTTTCGCAAAACGGTCCTAATGGTATATCCTATAGGCGGTTTTTCTTGCCAGAGAACCTGCCCTGTTTCTAACATCTAATGGCAAGCTTTCCGCCCGCCACTCTTTCTACGTCGCATCGAAGGAGGGCCACAGGGGCGCAACTGGGTAAGGCGACGGGTTTCTCGAATGAATATCACGTTTCTTCTGAACGGAGAGACAGTGGAACTGGCGGACGTTGATCCGACAGCGACCCTGCTGGATTGGCTGCGCGAGGATCGAGGCCTGACCGGCACTAAGGAAGGCTGCAACGAAGGTGATTGCGGGGCTTGCACCGTCATGGTCACAGATGAAGGCGGTGCCAAGGCGCTGAATTCCTGCATTCTGTTTTTACCGCAACTGCACGGCAAAGCAGTACGCACAGTAGAAGGTGCAAGCGGCCCCAATGGCGAAGCCCATCCGGTGCAACAGGCCATGGTGGATCTGCATGGATCGCAATGCGGCTTTTGCACCCCCGGTTTCGTGATGTCGATGGTGGCCAGTCATTCAAGCGGCGCAAAGGACCATGACACGCAGTTGGCGGGGAACCTGTGCCGCTGCACCGGATACGCCCCGATCATCCGCGCGGCCAAAGCCGCCGAAGAACACCCCGTGCCCGTCTGGGTCAAGGACGAACCTGTTTCTACGCCTGCCACGATGCCCATGCTGCCCAGTTCGTCTGACGAATTGGCCGCGGTCTATGCCGAACACCCAGATGCCACTTTGGTCGCGGGCGCAACCGATGTAGGTCTGTGGGTCACCAAGCAATTGCGCGATCTTGATCCGGTGATCTTCTTGAACCGCTGCGACGATCTGAAAGAAGTCACAATAACGGACGATGAAATTCGTTTTGGGGCAATGGTCGATATGAACCGCATGGGCGAGGCGCTGACCGATCTGCATCCCTCGTACGCCGAGATGATCCGCCGTTATGCCAGCGTTCAGGTGCGCCACGCGGCCACCGTTGGTGGCAACATCGCCAATGGCTCACCCATCGGGGACAACCCGCCCGCGCTGATTGCCTTGAATGCCACCCTGCATCTGCGCAAGGGCAACGACCGCCGTTCGATACCGCTCGAGGAGTTCTTCATCGACTACGGTAAGCAAGACCGCAGCCCCGGCGAATTTGTTGAGGCCGTCAGCTTCCCCCGTCAGACGGATCGCCTGAAAGCTTATAAGATCAGCAAACGGTTCGATCAGGACATCTCGGCCGTGTGTGGATGTTTCAACATCACCGTTTCAGATGGCGTCGTCGATCAGGCGCGCATTGCCTATGGCGGCATGGCGGGCGTCCCAAAACGGGCGTCACATGTCGAGGCCGCGTTGAACGGCAAGCCATGGACACGTGAAACGGTGCAAACCGCGATGGTGGCGTTTGACGATGACTTCACGCCAATGACGGATATGCGCGCCTCGGCCACCTATCGGCTTGAGACGGCCAAGGCGCTGCTGGAAAGGTACTTCCTTGAAGATCAGGGCCACGTGACCAACGTGCTGGAGGTGTCGGCATGAGCGTGACAAAACCCCTCCCCCACGATGCAGCGCCGCTACATGTGTCCGGCACCGCCCGCTACGTAGACGACATTCCGACACCTAAGGGAACGCTGTATTTGGCGTTTGGTTTGAGCCCGATTGCCAAGGGCAAGATCACCGCGATGGATTTGTCTGCGGTCAAAGCAGCCGAAGGCGTCGAGATGGTCATGACGGCCGAAGACCTGCCTTTTGCCAACGATGTCTCGCCCTCGATCCATGATGAGCCTCTACTGTCGGACGGCACCGTTCATTGCATCGGCCAACCCGTTTTTCTGGTGGTCGCCACCAGCCATCTGGCTGCCCGCAAGGCCGCGCGGCTGGGCAAGATCGACTTTGACGAAGAAACCCCGATCCTGACAGTCGAAGAGGCGCTTGCCGCCGACAGCCGGTTTGAGGAAGGCCCGCGCATTTATGCCAAGGGCGATGCTGATGCCGCTATCGCAGGCGCGGCCCATGTGATCGAAGGCGGCTTTGAACTCGGCGGGCAAGAACATTTCTATCTGGAAGGTCAGGCCGCACTGGCCGTGCCGAACGAAGGCGTGGATATGCTGGTGCATTCCTCGACCCAACACCCAACCGAGATTCAGCACAAGGTTGCCGATGCTCTGGGTATTCCGATGCACGCCGTCCGGGTCGAAACCCGCCGGATGGGCGGGGGGTTCGGTGGCAAGGAAAGCCAGGGCAACGCGCTGGCCGTGGCCTGTGCCATTGCCGCGCGTGAAACCGGCAAGGCCTGCAAGATGCGCTATGACCGCGACGATGACATGGTCATCACTGGTAAGCGCCATGCGTTCCGGATTTCCTATCGCGCCGGGTTTGATGAGCATGGCCATATTCAGGGCGTATCCTTTCTGCAATACGCCATCTGCGGCTGGGCGCAGGACCTGTCCCTGCCGGTCGCAGATCGTGCCATGCTGCATTCGGACAATGCCTATCTGCTGCCCAACGCACGGATTGAAAGCCACCGGCTGAAGACCAACACCCAATCCGCCACCGCCTATCGCGGCTTTGGCGGTCCGCAGGGCATGATCGCGATTGAACGGGTCATGGACCATGCCGCTTATGAATTGGGTCTGGACCCGATCGAACTGCGCCGCCGGAATTATTACGACCCCGCCCATACCCCATCCATGGAACCTGAACATCTGGCGAAGCGTCCTTTGGAACGCGTCGATCCGCACGAGGATCTGACAAGCTTGGGTGCCGTCGAACAGGTTGAGACCGCTCCGCCCGTCCGCCCGGTGCCGGAAGGCGGAAATACAACGCCCTACGGCATGGAAGTCACAGATTTCGAGCTGCACGGCATGACCGAAGCGCTGCTGAAATCCAGCGACTATGCCGCGCGCAAAGCGGCTATCGAAACATGGAACGCCAAAAACAGCGTGGTCAAGAAAGGCATCGCTTTCTCTCCGGTCAAGTTTGGGATTTCCTTCACACTAACCCACCTGAACCAGGCGGGTGCTCTGGTGCATGTGTATCAGGACGGTTCGGTCCACTTGAACCATGGCGGCACCGAGATGGGTCAGGGTTTGTTCCAGAAAGTGGCGCAGGTTGCGGCCTCGCGCTTCGGCATCCCGCTCGAGTTGGTGAAGATCACCGCCACAGACACGGCCAAGGTGCCGAATACCTCTGCCACGGCAGCGTCTTCGGGCAGTGACCTGAACGGCATGGCGGTGAAGGCCGCGTGCGACACGATCCGCGATCAAATGGCTGACTATCTGGCCGAACGGCATCAGGCTGATCCGTCCAGCGTTATCTTCACGGATGGCCATGTCTCGGTCGGCGAAGAGCGTTATACCTTCGCCGAAGCCGCTGCATTGGCGTATCAAGGGCGGATCAGTCTGTCGGCAACCGGGTTCTACAAGACGCCCAAGATCGAATGGGACCGGATCAAGGGCCGGGGCCGTCCGTTTTACTACTTTGCTTATGGTGCTTCGGTCACCGAGGTTGCTGTCGACACATTGACCGGAGAGAACCGCATTCTGCGCACCGATATTCTGCATGATGCGGGTGCGTCGCTGAACCCCGCACTGGATATCGGGCAGGTTGAAGGCGGCTATGTGCAAGGCGCAGGCTGGCTGACGACCGAAGAACTGGTCTGGGATGGCAAGGGCAACCTGCGCACACACGCGCCGTCAACCTACAAAATCCCCGCCTGTTCGGATCGGCCCGACATCTTCAACGTAGCACTCTGGGACGGTCAGAACCGCGAGGACACGATCTATCGCTCAAAAGCAGTGGGTGAGCCGCCCTTTATGTTGGGCATTTCCGCCTGGCTTGCACTGTCGAATGCGGTGGCGGCCTGTGGCGACAGCTACCCGGCGCTGGATGCGCCCGCCACGGCCGAAGAAGTCTGGCGCGGCGTCCAAAGGGTGAAGGGAGGCATCTGATGGGATTCGACCTGAAGGCTTTGAGGGAGGCGGTCAAAACTCACGGAACAGTAGTCCGGGTGGTCATCGCCGGGATCAAGGGATCATCCCCGCGCGAGGTAGGGGCCGCTATGCTGGTTTGGAAGGATGGGCAAAGCGGTACAATCGGGGGTGGCGTACTTGAATACGAAGCAGCCCAGGCCGCACGAACCCAAATCGTATCCTCGCGCCTGACGCATCATGCGCTTGGCCCAGACATGGGGCAGTGCTGCGGCGGCGCGGTCTCGTTGTTTAGCGAAGTCTTTGACGCCAACGCGGTGGACGCGCTGGACGGTACGGTCATCGCAAGAACGGCAGCGGGAGGTGACATGCCCCTGTCCGTCAAACGCCTGCTGGCGGCTGCGCGCGGTCAGGGCATCGCGCCCGAACCGCAACTGGTCGACGGCTGGATGGTTGAACCGGTACACAAACCGGCCCGCAATCTGTGGATCTGGGGCGCAGGCCATGTCGGTCGCGCGCTGGTGAATGTTCTGCACCCGCTGCCTGACCTTGCCATCACATGGGTCGACACTGCGCCTGAGCGTTTTCCAGACACGATCCCAGCAGGCGTAACACCGGTTCCGGCTGCAAAACCCGCCGAACTGGTACGCCACGCGCCACCCAATGCCGAACATCTTGTGCTGACTTATTCCCACAATCTGGACCTGGAATTGTGCAACCGGCTGCTTTCACACGATTTCCGCTTTGCGGGACTGATCGGCTCGGCTACGAAATGGGCGCGATTCCGGTCCAGGCTGGCGGCGCTGGGGCATATGCCCGAACGAATTAACCGGATCACCTGCCCAATCGGCGACCCCGGTTTGGGCAAACACCCGCAAATGATCGCCGTTGGCGTTGCAGCAGACCTGCTGCGTCCCACTCGGCAGAACGAATTGAAGAAGGACCTGAGCGCGTGACCACTCCACTGCTAAGCTTACAGGGGCTGACCAAGGCCTATCCCGGCGTCGTGGCCAATGATCAGGTGTCCTTTGACATCGGTGAGGGTGAAGTTCACGCCCTGCTGGGCGAAAACGGCGCGGGCAAATCCACGCTGGTCAAAATGATCTATGGGCTGGTCAAGCCCGACAGTGGCACGATGCTGCTGCGCGGTCAGGCGTTTGCGCCACCGGAACCCCGCGCCGCGCGGGCCGACGGGATCGCAATGGTGTTCCAACACTTCTCGTTGTTTGACGCGCTGAACGTGGCCGAAAATATCGCGCTGGGGATGGAGAACCCGCCGCCGATGGGCGATCTGGCCTCGCGTATCCGCGAAGTATCGGAAACCTATGGTCTGCCGTTAGACCCGTTCCGCACCGTCGGTGACTTGTCTGCAGGCGAACGTCAACGGGTCGAGATCATCCGCTGTCTGTTGCAAGACCCCAAGCTTCTGATCATGGATGAGCCGACCTCGGTTCTGACCCCGCAAGAGGTTGAAATCCTGTTCGAAACGCTGAACAAATTGCGGTCCGAGGGCACCTCGATCTTGTATATCTCGCACAAGCTCGAAGAAATCCGTACGCTGTGCGACCACGCTACCATTCTACGTCTGGGCAAGAACGTGGGTGAGTGTGTGCCTGCTGAAACCTCGGCGCGGGATATGGCCGAGATGATGGTCGGCTCAACATTACAGACACCGGAACGCTCGGGTCGTGAATTTGGCGACGTAGCGCTGGATGTCAGCGGGCTGTCGGTTCCATCGCCGTCGGAATTCGGCACGGCCTTGAAAAACGTTCACATGACAGTCCGTAAGGGCGAGGTTCTGGGGGTCGGCGGTGTGGCTGGCAATGGTCAGGATGAACTGCTGGGCGTGCTGTCCGGTGAAATCCAGACAACAGCAGATGCCATCAAGTTTAACGGCCAGCCGATCGGTAAGCTGGGGCCAACGGCCCGACGCAAGCTTGGCGTGCTGACGGCACCCGAAGAACGGCTGGGCCATGCTGCAGCACCAGACATGAGCCTGACCGAAAACGCATTGCTGACCGGTTCGGTGCGCGAAGGGTTGGAAAACAACGGATTTCTAAAGTGGTCGGAAACCAAAAGTTTCGCTGAAAAGATCATCAGTGCCTTCGACGTCCGCACACCGGGGCCAGAGAATGCGGCGCGGTCGCTGTCTGGTGGCAACCTGCAGAAATTCGTGATTGGACGCGAAGTGTTGCAGAACCCCGACGTTCTGGTGGTGAATCAGCCCACTTGGGGCGTGGATGCGGCGGCTGCAGCCTCGATCCGACAGTCCATTCTGGACTTGGCAGCCAAGGGAACCGCAGTCATCTGCATTAGCCAAGATCTGGATGAATTAATGGAAATCTCGGACAGCTTTGCCGCCCTCAACGAAGGGCGCCTGAGCGCACCGCGCACCACAACTGGCCTGACCGTGGATGAGATCGGCCTGATGATGGGCGGCGCACATGGCATGGAGGTGGCCCATGTCTAACCCATTACAAAATAAAGAAATCAGGGGGATGAGCGGATGATTGTGTTGGAGAAACGGCCGCAGCCGTCCAAGGCGTGGTCTTATGCCACCCCATTGGTAGCGGTGCTGGCAACGATGGTGTTTGGCGGCATTCTGTTCGCCATTCTGGGTAAGAACCCAATCGAAGCCATCGGCACCATTTTCTGGGAACCTCTGTTCGGAGAATTCGCCTTTTATTACCGTCCGCAATTGCTGGTAAAAGGCGCGCCTTTGGTGCTGATCGCCATTGGCCTGTCGCTGGGATTCCGCGCAGGTATCTGGAATATCGGAGCCGAGGGCCAATACATCATGGGCGCCATCTTTGGCGCCGGGGCCGGATTAGCCTTCTATCCGCTGGACGCATTCTACATCTTTCCGATCATGGTAATCGCCGGCGCGTTTGGTGGTTGGCTGTGGGCATCCATTCCGGCCTTTCTAAAGGTCCGTTTCGGCACCAATGAAATCCTTGTTTCGCTGATGCTGGTTTATGTGGCCGAACAAATGTTGGCCTCGGTCTCGCTGGGCCTGCTCAAAAACCCCGAAGGCTTCGGCTTTCCCGGCTCGCGCAACCTGCAGTCTTATGAAAGCGCACATAATGCGGAACTGATCGCCGGATCAGGGATGCACTGGGGCGTTGTGACCGCTCTGATCGCTGTGATCTTTGCCTATGTCCTGCTGAACCGGCATATGCTGGGTTTCCACATCCGCCTGACCGGCGAGGCCCCCCGGGCTGCGAAATTCGCAGGTGTGAACCCGGCGCGACTGATCCTGTTCTGTCTGGGTCTGTCCGGCGCGCTGGCAGGGCTTGCTGGGATGTTCGAAGTGTCCGGCCCATCGGGCGTGGTCAGCATCGATTTTAACGTCGGCTATGGCTTTACCGCGATCATCGTGGCCTTTCTGGGCCGTCTGCACCCGGTTGGAATTCTGCTGGCTGGAGGTTTGATGGCGCTGACCTATATCGGCGGTGAAATCGCGCAGTCTCAGCTGGGTCTGCCCGCCGCTGCCATTCAGGTGTTTCAGGGGATGCTTCTGTTCTTCCTGCTGGCTTTCGACCTTTTGACCAACTACCGCATCCGTGCGGCCCATAGCGAGGTGGCGTGACCCATGGATCTAGGTGAAATCAATCCCGTACTTCTGATCGCCTCGCTGATGGTGGCCGCAACCCCGTTGCTGCTGGCTGCAATCGGAGAGCTGGTGGTCGAGAAAGCAGGCGTCCTGAACCTTGGCGTCGAAGGCATGATGATCGTGGGTGCGATCAGCGGCTTTGCGATCTCGGTCGAAACCGGTTCGCCCTGGCTGGGGTTCATTGCGGCAGCCATCGGCGGCGCCGTACTGTCGCTGTTGTTTGTCCTTCTGACGCAGTTCGCGCTGGCCAATCAGGTTGCAAGTGGTCTAGCGCTGACCCTGTTTGGCCTGGGTTTCAGCGCCCTACTGGGCCAAAGCTATGTGGGTATCAAACCGCCCAGCATGGGTGACGTCCACATCCCACTGATCAGCGATATTCCGGTGATAGGCCCGATCCTGTTCCAGCATGACCCGATCCTGTATGTCGGTATCGCGCTCACGGCCGCCGTATGGGCCGTTCTGAAATACACCCGCGTCGGTTTGATCTTGCGCGCGGTGGGCGAAAACCACGATGCGGCGCATGCTTTGGGCTACAAGGTCATCAAGATCCGCATCATGGCGATCCTGTTCGGTGGCGCATGCGCGGGCCTCGGCGGAGCCTATATCAGCCTGATCCGCGTCCCGCAGTGGACCGAGGGCATGACGGCCGGTGTCGGCTGGATCGCCCTGGCGCTGGTGGTCTTCGCCAGCTGGAAGCCATGGCGCGCCTTGCTGGGTGCCTATTTGTTCGGCGGAATCACGGTGTTGCAGCTTAATTTGCAGGCGGCGGGCGTTGCCATTCCAGTCGAGTATCTGGCAATGTCGCCCTATATCATCACGATCCTTGTGCTTGTGATCCTTTCGGCCGACAAGAGCAGCGCACCTGCCTCACTGGGCCGAACCTTCCATGCCTCGCACTAGGGGCCAACCAAACCAATCTGGGGAGTAACACATGAAATTCACTACACTTCTGACAAGCGCCGCCATGGCGCTGGGTCTGGCGACAAGCGCCTTGGCCGAAGACAAAACCAAGGTCGGTTTCGTCTATGTCGGCCCCGTCGGCGACGGCGGCTGGACCTATGAACACGACAAGGGCCGTCTGGCCGTCGAAGAGCATTTTGGCGACAAGGTTGAGACCGTATTCGTGGAATCCGTGCCCGAAGGGCCCGACGCCGAACGTGTGATGACGCAGATGGCTCTTGAAGGGGCTGACCTGATCTTTACCACCTCGTTCGGCTATATGGACCCGACCATCAACGTGGCCAAGAAGTTCCCGAACGTGAAGTTCGAGCATGCAACTGGTTACAAGACAGCCGACAATGTCTCGGTCTATTCGGCCCGCTTTTATGAAGGCCGCGCCGTACAGGGCCACATCGCTGGTAAAATGACGGAGTCGAACATCATCGGCTACATCGGGTCCTACCCGATCCCCGAAGTGATCCGCGGCATCAACTCGGCCTATGTCCACGCCAAAAAGGTAAACCCGGACGTCGAATTCAAAATCGTCTGGGCCTACACCTGGTTTGACCCCGCCAAAGAGGCGGATGCCGCCACCGTTCTGATCGAACAGGGCGCTGACGTGATCTTGCAGCACACCGACTCGACCGCGCCACAGGCGGCCGCGCAAGAGGCGGGCAACGTGATCACCTTCGGGCAGGCCTCGGACATGAGCGAATACGCCCCCAAGCCGCGCGTATCCTCGATCATTGACAACTGGGCGCCCTACTACATCGCGCGCACCCAGGCTGTCATGGATGGGTCGTGGGAAACCGTAAACACCTGGGACGGCATCAAGGAAGGCATGGTTGAGATTGGCGAAATCTCGGACGCCGTTCCCGCCGACGTCAAAGAAGAAGCACTGGCGATGAAGACCGCCATGGCCGCAGGTGAATACCACCCCTTCACGGGTCCGCTGAAAAAGCAGGACGGCAGCGACTGGTTGGCCGAGGGCGAGACCGCCGATGACGGTACGCTGGCGGGCATGAACTTCTATGTCGAAGGGCTGGAAGGCGACATTCCGCAGTAAACCAAACTACACTCACACCGAAGGGCTGGCCATTTGGCTGGCCCTTTTTTGTTGGAGTGCGCCTTGACGAACGCGTCGGCACCAGACCTGATGGGGCCAGTGATCCATCAACGGCGGAACGAAAAACCGATGCAAACCAAGGCACAAGACCGCAGCCGCTGGTGGATACTTGGCGCGATGGGGGCCATTCTTGGAGTCATATTGCTGGATGAAACAGTGGTCAGTGTCGCGCTGCCCACCATCCGGGCCGAACTAAACCTGTCGCGGTTGGATGCGCATTGGGTGGTCAATATTTACCTTTTGGTGTTGGCCTGTTTTGCCGGCGCTGCGGGACGATTGGGCGACATTTTGGGCATCCGGGTTTTGCTGAGCGTGGGCCTTTTAATCTTTGGCCTGTCCTCAGCGTTGGGAGGTTTTGCCGAAAGCGGCCTGGCGCTGCTGACCGCACGCGCGGTTCAGGGCATTGGTGCTGCGCTGATCTTTCCCTTGTCGATGGTGGTGCTGATCCAATCCTTCGATGAAAAGGAACGCGGTCTCGCCCTTGGTCTGTACGGCAGCATCGGGACAGTCTTTCTGTCATTGGGGCCACTGGTTGGAGGCATACTGACCGAATACCTGTCGTGGCGCTGGATTTTCTGGATCAACCCCCCAATTGTTCTGGTTGTTGCCGCGATTGCCTGGGCCAACTGGCGTGATCCACCACACCAGCCTGAAGTTGGGTTTGACTGGAAGGGTCTGTTGTTGCTGGTGCCGGGTCTGGCTGCGCTGGTGTTCGGGATCATGGAGGGGCCAGATCGGGGCTGGGCCCAGCCCGAGGTGATTATGGCACTGCTTGTGGGCCTTTCGGCGTTGGCCCTGTTTGTTCAGGTGGAACGACGCATTCGCACACCGCTGATCGTCATTTCCTTGTTCGCCAAACCTGGTTTCGCTGCGTCCAACATGATCCTGTTCACCGCGCAGTTCGGCAAGATTGCCCTGTTTGTGTTCGGCGCGTCGTATTTTCAAACCAAACTTGGCTTTTCACCGCTGGCCGCCGGGGCCGCCCTTTTGCCAATCGCGTTTCCGCAGATCTTCGTGGCCCCATTGGCCGGTAAGGTGGCCGACAGGTTTGGCACGCGCGGCCCATCGCTGACGGGCACGGCGTTGGGGACACTGGCCATCGTACTGGTTGCGTTGGGAATGCATCTAGAAGTCACCGCGCCGATCTTCGCTGGCTATGTTTTGTGGGGGTGTTGCGTACCGTTCCTGTTTGTCCCACCCCGACGGGCCATCATGCTTGCCGTGCCACAGGATCTGCACGGGCAGGCCAGCGGGATATCCATGACGTTTCAACTGTTGGGTGGCACGGTTGGCATGGCCTTGGGCAGTTCCGTCTATGCCCTCAGCAACTCATACACCATGGTATTCGGGTTTGTGGCAGGCTTCGCAGCTTGCGTTCTGGCCTATTCCTACGCCTCGCTAACCGAGACGAAAACACCCGGCCGCGCATCTAACTGAAGGCGCGACCGGGGTTGGTTTAATGACCGGTCAGCACAAGCGTATTCACCGGCATCAGGATCAAACGCAGGCGCAGGCCTGCGGCATGAACAACGCCGATCGTGTCGATCACATGCAGCGTCGCAGATTTCCAGAAACCCAGATCCTCATGCTCCAACCGTTCGTGATTGTCGGTATAGACATTGGCCAGACAGTTGCTGCCCGGCGGGATGTCATCGGCCATGCTTTTGTACAGAGGCTCCATATACACCAGGATTGATCCGGGATTGGTATTGGCCTGCACATCCCGCAGTTCGTCCGACGGGCGGATTTGGCCCGAGGGGATAACATCCTGCACCTCAACCACGACCATCGGGATCACGGTAAAGGGCTTCGTCATGCAACCCAGTTCTCCGATCATTCCTGGTTTGATGACTTGCGCCGACATTTGGTTGAACGCGGCCTGAAACCGATCATGGCCCGAGTGTGACGGCACCAAGATACCTGCCGGACGCAACAGAGGGCTGACATAGTCGCCGACCTGCAGGCCAAACTGTTCAATCCGGCCAGTGACCCCGGCGCTGATCACGGTTTTGTCCAGCTCGGTCAGGGCAGCGTCCAGCTGAGCGTTGGCGCTGGCCAGTTGAGCGGGGATCAACTCCTCGATCTGCTGCACGACTGCTGCGCGCTGTGACTCGGCGGCCCGCAATTGTGCCTCACGCTCGGCAACCAGATTTTCCAACCGGTCAATCTCGGCCAGACGCACGGCGCTGGACCCTTCGTCCCGCAGTGTGGTGTTGCGTTCAAGATCCTCAAGCGACTGATCCAGCGAAGCCCGCGCTCCAGCGATGCCAGCCTCAGCCTCGGCCAGATCGGTCTGCGCCACCCTGAGCGACGCCTGAACCTGGGCAATTTCAGCGTGTGCGGCCTCGACCATGGCTCTCTGTGTGAAATCCTCAATCCGGAAGATCGGCTGTCCGGCTGTCACCGCTTCATTGTTCTTCACATAGACCTCGGATACACGCCCGCCCAGTTGCGGCAGGATCGTCACGGTGCGGAAATACGAGGCCGCGGTTTTGCTGGCCGGATGGAAATAAAACAGCGTGGTGATCACCGTCAGCGCCAGAATGGCGCAAGTGGTCAGACCCCAGCGCAGTTCGTACCACATGGTGAACAGGGTGATTTCATGCCCGATCCGTTTACCCTGCACATAGCGTCGGAACAGGTAATCGGGCAGCACCGTCACCAGCGCGCACATCAATGTCTCAAGCATATCTTAGTGCTCCTGCTGCGCGGTGGTTTCGGTGGATTGGGTTGGGTCAGTTTCCTCGGGGCGTTGATTGCCCAGAGATCGGATTGCATCCGCGATTGCCCTTAGGGGCGCGGCCACATCGGGGAACTGGAAGCCGGCCACCAAAATGGCGGCGACCCAGAACAATCCGTTATGGGTGAACAGCGCCAACAGGGCCAGAATACCGACCAACTGGAACTGAGGGTGGTTGGATTCATGCGCTATCTTTTCGGGAATCGAATGCAGGGTGAAATATCCAACCCCGATCAGAACAATCACCAAAACGGTAAAAACAAACATGAACGTCAAAAGAAAATCACTGCCGTCCGCCTGGGTCACGTAGGACGGAATATGCCCCGTGGCCATCGGGTGTAGATCTGCGGTACTCACCCTGCCCTCCTGTTATTGCTAGTTACTTGTTTGGATGGGTTGATGCGCAAATTCAAGCCTGCTTAGAGTTCGGACGACCGCATCGCACTGGTAAACATCGCAAAATGTACGCGGTCAAAAGGAGGCATATGATTGATTTCCTTGTCATAGGCGGCGGAATCGCCGGTCTGAGCGCCGGCGCGCGCCTGTCTTACCACGGGCAGGTGACCGTTCTCGAGGCTGAGGAGGCTCTGGGCTATCACACCTCGGGCCGGTCCGCGGCGTTGTTCGAGGAAAGTTATGGCCCACCCTCGGTGGTCGCGCTGAACAGGGCCAGTGCGGCGTTTATGCGGGCTGAGAATGGCGGTTATCTGACGCCCCGTGACCTGATGCTGGTTGGTCACAAGGATCAGGGCGACATCTTTGAACGCGACGCCGTCGAGCTGTCCATGCAAGTGATCCCCACGGCTCAGGCGTTTGACCGCGTGCCTATCTTGAACCCAGATACTCTTGGTTTTGCAGCGCTCAGCAGCGGGGCGTTCGATATCGACACGGATCGGCTGCTACAAGATTTCGCCCGGACCATTCGCGGCAATGGGGGGGACGTGCTGACCAAGACCAAGGTTACCGCCATTCGCAAGGATAAACACTGGGTCGCCGAGGCCGGGGAAATTTATGAGGCCCGCGTTGTGATCAATGCTGCCGGTCCGTGGGTTGACGAGGTCGCCGCGATGGCCGGGATCGCCCCGATCGGGATCGTTCCCAAGCGCCGATCTATGGCGCGTCTGCCCGCCCCGGGGGGGCATGACGTGCGCGGGTGGCCGATGATGTTGGGTGCGGGCGAGACATGGTATGCCAAGCCAGATGCAGGCAAGCTGCTGGTTTCCCCGTCCGAGGCCGACCCCGTACCGCCACACGATGCTTATGCCGATGATATGGTGCTGGCCGAAGGTCTGGCCCGGTACGAAGAGATGGTCACCGAGCCTGTCACCCGGGTTGAGACGAACTGGGCCGGACTGCGTAGCTTTGCACCCGATGGTATTTTGGTCTTGGGGCCCGATCCGTCTGATCCGTCCTTTGTCTGGTCTGCGGGTCAGGGTGGCTATGGGTTCCAGACCTCTCCGGCCGCGTCGCAACTGGTTTCTAATCTGACGACCGGCGCGACATCTGAACTGGACCCTGAAACCATAGCTGCCCTCAGCCCGGAAAGGTTGCGTCGATGAGCAAACGAACCCTCCCCTCAAACGCCAGCGTTGCCACCGAAGGTCAGGACGGGCGGCTAATCGCCCCTGCCGCGACCCGCAATGCCGAGGTATTGAGTGATCTACTGATGGAATGGGCCCCCAAGGCAGGCAAAGCATTGGAAATTGCCAGCGGAACTGGCCAGCACGTCAGCGCTTTTGCTACTTGTTTGCCCGATCTCACCTGGCAACCGACCGAGGTCGAGGCCGAACGACGCGCCAGCGTCAACGCCTATGCTGCCGATCTGCCCAACGTTGTGGACGCGGTGGCTTTGGACGCTACAGCGCAAGGCTGGCACGCAGACTTCCCAGGTCAGGACCTGATCGTCCTAATTAATCTGGTGCATCTGATCAGCTGGCCGGAAACACAAACGCTGGTGTCCGAGGCCGCGCAAGCGCTGGCCCCCGAGGGGCGGTTTATCCTTTACGGGCCGTTCAAACGTTCCGGACAATTGACCAGCGATGGCGACCAGCGCTTCCATGACGCTCTGGTCCAGCAAGACGCTGAGATCGGGTACAAGAATGACGACGACGTTGCCGGGTTTATGCGCGCGCAGAACCTGACCGTTGTCGAGATTGTCGAGATGCCTGCGAACAATCTAGCCTTTATCGCGGAAAAGCCGCGCCAATAGTAAAACAGGCGGCACCTTCGCGCCGCCTGTTGTTTTTCTGGTTTAACCGTCCTTGCGGATAGTTTCGTTTTTCGGATCATAGGGGCTGTCGCAGGTCACGACCGCATCCCACAGCTTGTCCTGAATTTTGACCTTCAGCTTGGTGCCTTCAACCGCCATCTCAGGCTTCACATAGCCCATGCCGATGGATTTCTCGAACGCCACCGAGTAACCGCCCGAGGTCAGTCGACCCACACGCTCGCCTTCTGGCGTATAAAGCGCCTCGCGGCCCCACGGGTCGGCATCGTCCGGTCCGTCGATCAGCAAGGTGCAGCATTTGACGCGTACGCCAGTTTCTTCCAGCTTGGCTTTGCCGTGAAAATCCTTGGACAGGTCGACAAAACGCGGCAGGTCAGCTTCCAGCGGGGTCGCGTCGCGGCCCAGTTCGGTACCAAAGGCGCGATAGGATTTCTCCTGACGCAGCCAGTTCTGGGCGCGGGCACCTACCAGCTTCATACCGTGCTTCTCACCGGCTTTCTCCAGCAGGTCGAACAGGTAGTTCTGCATCTCGATCGGGTGGTGCAGTTCCCAACCCAGCTCACCAGTATAAGCCACGCGGATCGCGTTGACCGGGCACATACCCAGTTCGATCTGTCGCGCCGACAGCCACGGGAAACGTTTGTTGGACAGCGCGGTTTCCGGATCGGCGTCCTTGATGACATCTTTCAGAACGTCACGCGACTTGGGTCCGGCGATGGCAAAAACGCCCCACTGCGTGGTCACGTCCTGAATCTCGATGTAACCGAACTCCTCCATCTTGTCCTCGGCCGCCTTGCGCAGATAGTCGGCGTCATACTCGGTCCAGGCACCGGCGGAGACGATGTAATAGTTATTCTCGCCATTGCGGACGATGGTGTATTCGGTTCGGGTGGTGCCTTGCGAGGTCAGCGCGTAGGTTAGGTTGATCCGACCAACCTTAGGCAGCTTATTACAGGTGAACCAATCCAGGAACTGGGTCGCACCCGGGCCTTTGACGACATGCTTGGTAAACGCGGATGCGTCGACCAGACCCACGCCTTCGCGGATCGCCTTGGCCTCTTCGACGGCATATTGCCACCAACCACCACGGCGGAAGCTACGGCTTTCCTTGTCAAAGTTGTCCGGCGCGTCCAGCGGGCCGAAATAGTTCGGGCGTTCCCAGCCGTTGACCCAGCCGAACTGCGCGCCGCGCGCCTTCTGGCGATCATAGGCCGGAACGGTCCGCAGCGGACGGCAGGCTTCACGCTCTTCATCAGGGTGGTGCAGGATGTAGACGTGCTCATAGCACTCTTCGTTTTTTCGGGCCGCGAACTCGGTGGTCATCCAGTTGGACGAGTAACGTTTGGGGTCCAGCGAGGCCATGTCGATTTCGGCCTCGCCATCGACCATCATCTGCGCCAGATAATAGCCGGTGCCGCCGGCCGCGGTGATACCGAACGAGAAACCTTCAGCCAGCCACATGTTGCGCAGACCCGGAGCGGGGCCAACCAGCGGGTTGCCGTCGGGGGTATAGCAGATCGGGCCGTTGAAATCGTCTTTCAGGCCGGATTCGGCACAGGATGGCACACGCTCAGCCATCGCCATGTACTGATCAGCAATGCGGTCCAGATCCAGCGGGAACAGGTCCGCGCGGAAGCTGTCCGGAACGCCGTGTTCGAACTGCGCGGGCGCGCCGTGTTCGTAGATACCCAGAATCCAACCGCCACGTTCCTCGCGAGCGTAAGATTCGTTGTCAGCATCACGGACAACAGGGTGTTCGGGGTTACCAGCTTCACGCCATTTGACCAGCTCGGGGTCTTTGTCCATGACGATAAAGGTGTGCTCGACTGGGATCGCGGGCATTTTGATGCCCAGCATCTTGGCTGTGCGCTGCGCATGGTTTCCGGAAGCGGTCACGACATGCTCGGCGGTGATAACAATCTGCTCATCCGAAGGAATGAGGTTGCCGCCCTTTTCCACCATCTTGGTGCAGGTGACTTCCCAATGGCTGCCGTTCCAATGGAAGGCATCGGCCTGCATCTTACGCACGATGTCGACGCCACGCTGGCGGGCGCCTTTTGCCATGGCCTGTGTAACATCGGCGGGGTTAATATAGCCGTCTTCGGTATGATAGATCGCGCCCTTCAGGTCCGAGGTCTCGATCAGCGGCCAGCGTTCCTTGATCTGGTCCGGGGTCAGCCATTCATATGCAACGTCGCAGGTCTCGGCGGTGGACGCATAAAGCATGTATTCGTCCATACGTTCCTGCGTCTGCGCCATGCGCAGGTTGCCAACAACGGCGAAGCCCGCGTTCAGGCCGGTCTCTTCCTCAAGCTGCTTATAAAAATCGACCGAGTACTTGTGGATGTGAGTTGTCGCATAGGACATATTGAACAGTGGCAGCAGGCCAGCGGCATGCCAGGTGGAGCCGGACGTCAGCTCATCCCGTTCTATCAACATCACATCATCCCAACCCGCTTTGGCCAGATGATAGGCAATCGAGGTCCCAACGGCGCCGCCGCCAACAACCAATGCTTTGACTTGGGTTTTCATAACCGGGCGTCTCCCCTTGAATTCAGTTGACACCATATGGCGCATTTGAAGCACCCGGCGCGACATTCATCCGACCAGTGAGAGAAAAAAAACGACCCGCTGCTGTAAACAGACTGCGGAATCCTCGTGATTGGCGTTATTGCCCCGAGGCTGAACACCGCTTGATGCTGCCAACCTGCGCGCAAGACGTCCCCAACCCGCCCTTGTGCACGCGCACTGGTTGCGAGGTTTTTTTCGGAGCCGGTTTCACTGCCGTATCCTTGTACTCAGGCGCCGCGAAAGCTGGCAGCTTGTTTTTCAGCCTGTTGAAAAACCCCGCCCCTCCGGCCTCGTCCTCTTCTGCCAATGCCGCCTGACGCTGATCAGATTCCAACAGCAGTTTTTGCGCCCGGCTATACCCGATTTGCAGGATGTCCTGATTTTCGAACACCTCACCCCCGGTAATATCCATGATGCCATCGCTGTTGAAATCCGAGGCCGTCAACGAGTTAACCATCACCGCAGCGACATCCAGATTCTTGAGCTTTTCATCGGTGGTTTTTTCCTGAACCAGCTTCATTTCGGTATAAAGCTGATCCATCTTTTCGGCGACTTCGGGCTGACGCTCTTTCGAGACCGAGACGCCTTGCCCTACCACAAGCGATGGGTAGGTCAGCAAAGAATTGAGGGCAGCATAGTCGACGGCCTCCAAAAGCTCTAGGATCGTGGCGTCACTGGCATTGGTGTTCATCCGGATCACGACCTCTTCGTCGATCCCGATCCGTCCGGTGATCTTGCGATAGTCCAAAGCGTCGGTGGGATCGGTCATGTCTTGAATGATTTCCACGAATGCGACACCGTCAATCACCGCAAAACCTTTTTTGATCGCGGTAAGCGACATGAAATTTTGCTGCCGCGAAAGGGCCATGCCCGCCAGCGTATTGCGCGCCGATTTTGGCTTGAGGCTGATGTCGAACCAGGCGACCTCGCCGCCTTTGGCATAGACCAACCCCGTTTCGCTGAGCTTGCGCAAAATCCCTTCTTTGCCCGCAGTTCTCAGGCGCATCAGCTCAGCCGTGTCCGTTATCGAACTCATCAGAGGAGCCGGACTATATCCCACAATCACAGTATCGACCGCATCGCTGCCCGTCTCGGTCAACTCGTACTGTGCCCAACCTGCACCGACCGCTGGAAGATGAGATTTCGACCCAGCTTTCCAGCGTTTCTTCCGGTCACGTTCGACGGCTTTGGCCTCACGCTCTTCCTGTTGTTGCGCAAAACGTTGCTTGATCGTTTCGACATAACCACTGACAGACAAAGTGCCTTCATGCTTTTTGCCCTGTTGGTAATAATCAAGGCCTGCAATAGTCGAAATTACAACCACCATAAAACCAAAAATCCGCAAAATGCCCATCTGATAATCCAAAATCAATCGCTGCTCATTTTTGCGAAAGATAGAATGGAATTTGGGCAGCCTTGTGGCTTTCAGTCCGAAATTTTAAAGATGGTCGAAATCTGCATTCGACAGGATTTTCCCCGGATTCATGATGTTGTCCGGGTCCAGTGCCTTTTTGATTGCATCCATATAGCTGACCGCCGCACCCAGTTCTTTGATCAGATAGGGCCGCTTGCCCTGACCGATTCCATGCTCACCAGTACATGTGCCCTCCATCGAGATGGCCAGATCGTTCAGCCACCCGACAAACCCATCCGCCCGCGCCACCTCATCGGCGTTGTCCATGTCGATCAACAGCAGAGTGTGAAAATTCCCGTCCCCCACATGCCCCACAATCGGTGCCATCAGGCCCAGCTCTTCAGCCTTATCCCGGGCCGCGGTGACGCATTCTGCCAGGCGCGATATCGGAACGCAGACGTCGGTTGAAATCCCCTGCGCTCCGGGACGCAGTTGCAGGCTGGCCCAGTACATATCATGCCGGGCCTGCCACAGCTTGTTGCGCTCTTCCGTTGTTGAGGTCGCGGCAAAATCCGTACCACCGAACTCGTCGGCGATCTGACCAAAGGTTTCGGCCTGCTCAACCGCGCCGGATTCCGATCCGTGGAACTCCAACAGCAGCAAAGGCGTTTCTGGCAGGCTAAGCCCGGAATAGGCGTTGGCGGCCTTGACCGACAGTTCGTCCAGCAACTCGATCCGGGCCACGGGCACGCCGTATTGGATCGTCATCATCACCGCCTGACAGGCCGCATCAACAGTCGGAAAGGAACACCGGGCCGAGGTGATCGCCTCCGGGATGCCCTGCAGGCGCAGGGTAAGTTCGGTGATGATGCCCAGCGTACCTTCGGCCCCGATCAACAGGCGGGTCAAGTCATACCCAGCTGACGACTTTCGCGCCCTATGGCCGGTGCGGATGATCTGCCCATCGGGCATCACCGCCTCAAGGCTGAGGATATTGTCCTTCATCGTGCCATAGCGTACCGCGTTGGTGCCCGAGGCCCGCGTTGCCGCCATCCCGCCCAGCGACGCATTGGCTCCGGGGTCGATGGGAAAGAACAGACCCTGATCGCGCAGATGGGTATTCAGGTCTTCGCGCGTCACACCCGGCTGCACAACGCAATCCAGATCGCCGGCATGCACGGCCAGCACCTGATTCATCTGGCTCAGGTCGACCGAGATACCACCCGCCGGGGCGTTCACATGCCCTTCCAGCGATGTGCCGGTGCCAAAGGCGATCACCGGCACCTTGTGCTGGGCACAGGTTTTGACAATCTCGGATACTTCCGCGGTCGAACGGGGAAAAACCACCGCGTCCGGGGCCTGATTGTTGATCCAGGTTGTCGTATGCCCGTGCTGTTCTCGGACCGACTCGCCAGTTTGCAGGCGGTCACCGAATTTCTGCTTTAGAATACCGACAGCCGTTTCAATCCCGGCCTCGTTTCGCGGCAACGTTGCTGCCTGCACCATGTATTTTTCCTTTTACTCGCCCAGCGCGATGCCTTCGCGGCGCGGATCGGCACCGCCGGTCAGGACCTCTCCGATTTCGATCGCATGCAGGCCCGACGTCAGATCGCGCGGGTTCACCTCGAACCCCAATTCGATCAGCGGGTCCGAGAACCCTTCGGCTGCGGTGCCCTGTTCCACATCATAAGTTCCAAAGCGATTGACCAGATGCGGCAGTGATAGCGCCTGTTGCACATCCATATCCCAATCGGCCCAGGCGATGATCGACTTGGCTACATAGCCAATAATGCGGCTGCCGCCGGGTGATCCGATGGCCAGCACCGGCTTGCCATCTTGCATGACTATCGTGGGACTCATCGACGAGCGCGGACGCTTGCCGGGCTCTAACCGGTTGGCAATCGGCACACCATCGCTGTGGGTTTTGAACGAGAAATCGGTCAGTTCGTTGTTCAGCAGGAACCCGTTGGTCATCAACCGTGAGCCGAACCCGTTTTCAATCGTCGTGGTCATCGACAGTACGTTGCCATATTGGTCGACGATCGAGATATGCGAGGTCGAGGGCAACTCGAGCGAGACATCATCCGCCCAGTTCGACGCGTGGTCGAACTCTGGATTGCCCGGGGTCGCTTCGATCAGCGCGCCCTCGCCGCCCAGCAGTTGCCCGCGTTCAGACAGATAGGCGGGATCGACCAGACCCTGCGTGGGCATCGGCACATAGTCGTGATCGGCCATGTACCGACCGCGATCCGCGAAGGCCAAACGCGACGCATCACCAATCAAATGCCACGCACGCGCTTCCTCGGGGCCCATCGCGGCCAGATCATACCCGTCCAACATGCCAAGGATCTGGCCAACCGTCAGCGCACCGGACGAAGGTGGGCCCATGCCGCAAACATCATAGGTGCGATAGGCCGCGCAGACTGGCTCCCGCTCGATCACCTGATAAAGCGCTAGGTCGATGCCAGAGAGAACGCCGGGATTGCCCGGCGCACCGCGCACCGTGCTGACGATACCGGCGGCGATTTCACCGCTGTAGAATCCGGCAGAGCCTTCGCTGGCCAACAGCCGTAACGTGTCCGCATAGCCCGGGTTCATCAGCCGTTGACCTTGCTGCAATGGTTCACCACCGGGCAGGAAATATTCGGCCGTCACAGGAAAACGCGATAGCCTCTCAGCATCTGCCTCGACCAAAGTGGCCAATCGCGGAGATACTAGGAACCCCTCATCCGCCAGTGTGATGCCGTCCTGAAACAGGCTGGGCCACGGACTGCGTCCCCAACGCCGGTGCGCCTCTTCCAGCAACGCAGGCGTACCGGGCGTACCGACTGAAAGTCCGCCCACCACGGCATCGTAGAATTGCAAGGGTTCGCCATTTTCATCGTGGAACAGCCGGTGATTTGCCTCCAGCGGGGCCGTCTCTCGTCCATCCAGCGTGGTCAACTTGCCAGTTGCCGCGTCATACCAAACCAGAAACGCGCCGCCGCCAAGGCCCGAGGATTGCGGCTCGACCAACCCCAGCACGACTTGCACCGCGACCATTGCATCCGCCGCCGAACCTCCGGCCCGCAGAACCTTGGCACCGGCCTCAACAGCCAACGGGTTCGCCGCAGCAACCATCCAGTTCGGCGAGGTCACCGGTTGACCGGCCATCTTCGCCTCAAGCGAGGCAATCACTTCGTCGGTCAAACCCTGAACCTGACCTTCCGAGGCACCCTCTGGTGCTACCGCATCTGCTGTTTCCTGCGCAAAGGACGCCCCGCCAAAGGTCAACGCCGTCACAAACAATCCCGAAATCAGATTTTGTCGCATCGTATCCTCCTGAAAAAATGTTCCTTCGGCGCGGCTGCGTCACAACATGGATGGCACAACCTGATCCGGCGGGCGATGCCCGTCTTCGAAGGTCTTGATATTGATAATAACTTTCTCACCCATCTCGATCCGCCCTTCCAACGTGGCCGATCCCATATGAGGCAGCAAAACAACATTGGGCAATTGCCGCAACCGCGGGTTTACCTGAGTGCCATGTTCGTAAACATCCAACCCTGCGCCTGCAATATCACCCGATCGGATCAGACGCGTCAGCGCATTCTCGTCAATCACTTCACCCCGAGAGGTGTTGATGACAACCGCCGAGGGCTTCAGCAACTTTAACCGACGCGCGTTCATCAGATGAAAGGTCGACGGGGTCGACGGGCAATGAATCGAAAGGACGTCCATACGGGCGACCATCTGATCTAGGCTTTCCCAATAGGTGGCCTCCAACTCGTCCTCGATCTCGGGGCGCAGTCGGCGGCGGTTGTGGTAATGCACCTGCATTCCAAAGACACGGGCACGGCGCGCCACGGCCTGGCCGATCCGACCCATGCCCAGAATACCAAGGCGTCGACCACCGATCCGCCCGCCCAACAGCGCGGTCGGCGCCCAGCCGCTCCAATCTCCCCGTTGCATCACGCCAACGCCCTCGGGAAAACGCCGCGTGACCGCAAGGATCAATGCCATGGTCATATCGGCCGTATCGTCGGTCAGCACACCGGGGGTGTTGGAAACAAGAATGCCTCGCTGCCGCGCCGTCGACACATCGATATTGTCGACACCGGCCCCGTAATTGGCGATCAAACGCAGGTTTTCACCCGCCTGCCCCAGTAAACCGCCATCAATTGTGTCGGTAACCGTCGGGACAAGGACATCTGCGCCCTGAACTGCTGCGACCAGCTCTTCGCGCGACATGGGGGTGTCTTCCTCGCGCAGCTGGACATCGAACAACTCGCTCAGTCTGGTTTCCACTGCCTCGGGCAACCGTCGCGTTACAACAACACTCAGACGTTCTCTTGGCACTTTCGCCCTCCCATCGCTTTGCAAACCTTCGCGCGCCATGGCATCGTGGCGCAGGATAAGGCGGGGCACAAGAACCCCAACGCATTGAGACGACCTTTTTTCGGAACCAAATCAACAGGCACAAGAGCAGGCAGTCAGTGAGTGGTTTTCTATCGGTAAAACGCCGCCTTCTGGTGGTTTTGTCCGTATTTCTGTTTGTGCTGGGCACTTTGGCCGCCAGTGCACAGGATGCGCGCGGCCCTGTGACCAACCTGCCATTGCCAAGATATGTTTCGATGAAAGCCGCCGAGGGCAATGTTCGGCGTGGTCCTTCGTTAACACATCGAATCGACTGGGTGTTCAAACGGCGCGGCATGCCGCTGCAAATCACGGCTGAATACGGCAATTGGCGCAAGGTTCAGGACCGTGACGGTGCCGGCGGATGGGTTCACTATGCCCTCCTTTCCGGCGTGCGCACTGTATTGATCGAATCCGAAATGCTGCCTGTCTATGCCAGCCCCGATCCAAACGCGCAGGTCAGTGCCCAATTTGAATCCGGGGTGGTGGCGCGCCTGGGCAGTTGCAGCCTGGACTGGTGCCAAATCTCTGCTGGCGGCTATCGCGGCTGGGCCCGGAAATCGAGCCTGTGGGGAGTCGACCCTTCTGAAATCCGCGAGTAACTGGGCGACCGCAGCCGCCCCGCCGCCTAATCCGTAGCCTGAGCGGGTCGTGCGCCCATATCCTTGTCCAACAGCAACAGGTTCCACCGATCGCCATTGGCGGCCTTGGTCTTGTCGAGAATCTTGCCAAACAAGTCTTCTTCTTCGTTCTGTTCGGCCAAAAACCAGTTCAGCATGTTTTGCGTGCTGTATTCCTTGACCCCGTGCGCCAGTTCAAACAGCGCATTGATCTGACCTGTGACCTTTTCTTCATTGGCAAGCGCATATTCCAGTGCCTCGACCGGCGAGTCATAGTCCATCTTGGGTTTGTCGATACCCTCCAGTTCGATTCTCCCGCCGCGCTGCGCCAAAAAATCGAAGATACGCATGGCATGTGTTTGTTCTTCATCCGAGTGGCCGCGGAACCACTGCGCGAATCCTGGCAGGTCCTGCGATTCAAAATATGCGGCCATGGCAAGGTAGATATAAGATGCCTGAAGCTCACTGTTGATCTGACGGTTCAGTGCTTCTGCGACATTCGGGTTCAGCTTCATCTTCGTCTCCTGTAACGCGGGGTACCAGTGCATTTGCATTGCTACGTATTTTCTAGAAATCCTGCAACCTGATTGGTTATTTTTATAATTTAATTTCAATATTTTAGATGTTATTTTCTGCGAATGAAAGGCGTTTGCAATTCCGGGGTGAATTTCCGGATCAATGTGTTTCCCAGCTTCAAAACGCTGCTCAGAGCGTGGGTGAAAGACCCGCCGCCCCTCGGACAGAAAGGCCGTGTTCAACGGTTTCTGGCCTTTCCCATTGGCTTTGTGACCAATAAATCCTTTTCCAGATAGGCAATCCATGACCGGAATTTTCTCCAATTTGAACCGTCGGGAGCGTGGCAAAAAAATTTTGCTCCAAGTCAGTTTTTTTCACTCGAAAGCCCTTGAACCCTCCAACCAACAATCGTAGACAGCGCCTCACCGTTGGGGTGTAGCCAAGTGGTAAGGCAGCGGTTTTTGGTACCGTGTATCGTAGGTTCGAATCCTACCACCCCAGCCACCTTTTCCGAAAATGATTTGCTCTTCTCTTGGTCAACCGTACTCGGCTGACCAGATCCGATGGCAAATTTGGATGCGACTTCACAGAAAACGCCCCAGGCAACTTGGCACTTGGTTGCCAAACCACCCCAACTCGCGACAGATTTTACCAGCGCCCCGAACGCCAATGCCCGTCGTTTACTTTGCCTTGATCCAAGTACCTGTCACTCAAGGATGCAGCCTATCCTGCTCTGGCGAATAAAATCAAAAAATCGGCTAATTTCGCATAACTCCAAAATTCACCTGAAGTAGGATTAACCTACCTTGGGAGGGGCGACATGACTGATTCAGAAACGATTTCATTTGGCTATCACGCTAATCCATCACGCTCGTTTTCGTTGCAGGCTGCTGCCTATACCGAGGGCAAATGGTTTGACGCTGACCTTCGCTCAATCCTGTCCAGAACCTGGCAATGGGTATGTCATGTCGAGAAAACGCGTGAGCCAGGATCGTATGTAACGGTGGATATTGCCGGCCAACCCATTGCCGTTGTGCGTGATAGAGAAGGCAAACTTCGCGCCTTTTACAATGTCTGTAAGCACCGTGCGCACGAATTGCTGTCTGGCGAAGGCAATACCACACGGATCATGTGCCCCTATCATGCTTGGGTCTATAAGCTTGACGGGCAATTGGCACGTGCGCCACATACCGAAAACCTCGAAGACTTCAGCAAAGACGAGATTTGTCTCGACGAAGTGCAAGTCGAAGAGTTTTGCGGTTTTGTTTTCGTCAATTTGGATCCGACGGCTGCCTCTTTGTCAGACCAATCCGGAAATTTGGAAACCGAGGTGCGTCACTGGGCGCCGGATGTGGATAAACTCACTTTTGGCCACCGTCTGACCTATGACATCAAGTCGAACTGGAAGAACGTCGTGGACAACTTCCTGGAATGCTATCACTGCCCTACGGCACATAAGGATTTTTGTGACCTCGTGGATATGGATACCTACAAGGTCACAACCTACGGTATTTACTCCAGCCACATGGCTGACGCGGGCACCAGCCCAAATACCGCTTATGACGTGTCGAATGCCACTGTCAAAACCCATGCGGTGTGGTGGCTTTACCCAACCACCTGCCTGATGCGGTATCCGGGACGGTCCAGCATGATCGTGCTGAACATCATCCCTGTCGGGCCAGACCGAACGCTAGAAACCTACGACTTCTTCCTTGAGACGCCAGAACCTGACGCGATGGAGTTGGATGCAATTCGCTATCTGGACGAAGTTCTTCAGGTCGAAGACATAAGCCTTGTCGAAAGTGTGCAGCGCGGGATGAACACACCTGCGTTCACCCAAGGTCGGATCGTCAATGACCCTGATGGGTCCGGCAAGTCTGAGCACGCCGTACATCACTTCCATGGTTTGGTCCTGGATGCTTATGCAAAAGGTGCTGCGTGACGCGGCCAAATATCCTCGTGATCATGGCGGACCAGTTGGCTCCGCACTTCACTGGGGCTTATGGGCATAAGATCGCCAATACACCGCATCTTGATGCGCTGGCGGCACGCGGCATGCGCTTTGATGCCGCCTACTGCAATTCCCCACTCTGCGCGCCTTCACGGTTTGCCTTTATGTCGGGTCAGCATATCAGCCGCATTGCAGCCTATGACAACGCATCCGAATTCAAGGCATCGGTGCCAACCTTTGCGCATTACCTCAAATCGCTGGGCTACCGCACCTGCCTTTCCGGCAAAATGCATTTCATTGGCCCGGATCAGATGCATGGGTTCGAAGACAGGGTAACGACCGATATCTACCCGGCAGATTTCGCGTGGACCCCAGATTGGGAGGCCCCCGACGAGCGGATCGACAAGTGGTATCACAATATGCAGACGGTCAAGGAAAGCGGCTTGGCCCATGCAACCTTCCAGATCGACTATGACGACGAGGTGGGCTTTGCTGCCAAACGTTGGCTTTTTGATTTGGCCCGCGACAAGGCGCTTGGGAACGATGCGCCCTTTGCGATGGTGGCAAGTTTTATCCACCCGCATGATCCGTATGTGACCCGACCAGAATGGTGGAATCTGTATGCGGACAACGACATTGACATGCCCACCTTTGTGCCCGCGCTGGAGGATCAGGACCCGTTTTCGCGCCGTTTGATGGATGGGATTGAAGCGTCTTATGTGCCCTTGACCGACGAAGAAATACGCCGCGCGCGCCGTGCGTATCTGGCCAATGTCAGCTACTTCGACAGCAAAATCGGAGAGCTGGTTCAAACCCTCGAAGAGGCCGGAGAGTTGGACAACACCATTGTGATTGTCACGGCCGACCACGGCGACATGTTGGGCGAGCGTGGGCTTTGGTACAAAATGAACTTCTTCGAGCATTCGGCACGCGTTCCACTGGTCATGGCCGGACCGGGCATTGCTGTTGGGACCGTGCAGAATGCCGTGTCGCTTGTCGATCTACTACCGACATTTATCGACATTGGTGGTGGTGACGAGACTATGATCGGAGAACCGATCGACGGTCGCAGCTTGATGCCTTTGGCACGGGGCGAAGACGACCCGGTCGATGAAGCTATCGGTGAATATTGTGCTGAAATGACGGGCTATCCCGTGATCATGATCCGGCGCGGTCCCTTGAAGTATATTCACTGCGACAGCGATCCACCTCAACTCTACGACCTAAGCGCTGATCCTATGGAAACGAAAAACGTCGCTTCGGATCCTGACTATGCGGACGCAGCCACTCGGTTTGCTACCGAAGTCACCGAACGTTGGGACGGCAGTGATTTGCGCGACAAGATAATTGCAACGCAAAAATCGCGCCGCGCGCTGCATGCGGCGATGGAGGCCGGTGCCAGCGAGCCTTGGGACTATAACCCGCCGTCAGACGCCAGCCAGCAGTACGTACGCAACAATATGGATTGGACGGTGGCCGCGAGCCGCTATCGCTATCCGCCGCTGAAGGATTAAAACCAATGATGCTGAACGGAAAAATCGCCCTTGTGACTGGCGCGCGTGGAGGTATCGGGCGTGCGATTGTCGCGCGATTCCTAAGAGAAGGTGCAACTGTATTTGCCGCTGACCTGACACCGGAAGGGTCATTGGACCAACATGACGACGATGGCAGCCATTTTGTAAAACTGGATGTGACGCAAGAGTCAGACGCGATTGCCGCAATGGATCATGTGCGCTCGGCACATGGCAAACTGGACATTCTTGTGAACGCGGCCGGGATCGAGATCGAAAAAACGGTTGAGGAAACCACGCTGGAGGAATGGAACCAAAGCTTTGCGGTAAATTCCACTGGCACGTTCCTGACCTCGAAATACGCCATCCCGTTGATGCGCGAAGCGGCGAAAACGGGGAACAGCGCAAGCCTTATCAACTTCGGGTCCTACGATGGGTTCATTGCAGATCCCGGCCTTGCGGCCTATTGCGCAACGAAAGGTGCGGTACACGCGTTGACCCGTGCAATGGCCTGTGACCATGGTCCTGAAGGTATCCGTGTGAACGCCATTTGCCCCGGCTATATCGACACCCCAATGCTGCAGAGCTTCTTTAACGGGGATGGATCTGGTGGTGGCGGCGGCAATATTGAAACGCTGCAACAGGCCGTGCGCGATGTTCATCCGACGCGCACCTACGGGACACCTACGGATATTGCAAACCTGGTCAACTGGCTTGCCTCGGACGAAGCGCGATACGCCTCTGGCCAGTTGTGGGTTCTGGATGGGGGGCTGTCTGCACAAGTGCAGCAGATGAAGCTCTGATGCCCAAACCCGTAATCATCACCTGTGCGCCAACGGGCGGCATCCATACCCCGTCAATGTCCCCCTATCTGCCGATTACGCCAGCCGAGATCGCGACGGCCAGTATTGAAGCGGCACAAGCGGGTGCTTCGATCATCCACTTACACGCGCGGCACCCGGAAACTGGAAAACCCGACCCACGACCTGAGCTGTTCAAGCAATTCCTGCCTGTAATCAAGCAGTCCACCGATGTGGTGATGAATGTCTCGACCGGCGGCGGCTTGGGCATGTCGATGGACGAGCGGCTGTTGGCGGCGACCTCAACAAGCCCAGAAATGGCATCGCTCAACATGGGCTCCATGAACTTTGGCATCTTTCCGATGCTGCAAAAATACACCGAGTTTCAGCACGATTGGGAAAAGCCATTTTTGGAGATGACGGAAGACTTTATCTTTCCCAACACCTTCAAAACCATTCGTTACGCCATCGAAAAACTTGGTGGAGATCATGGCACCAAATTCGAGTTCGAATGCTATGACCTTGGCCATCTCTACAACGTCAAATGGTTCGTCGATCAGGACCTGATCAAACCGCCTTTTTTCATTCAGATGGTGTTCGGCATCTTGGGTGGTGTTGGCGCGGATGCCGATCATCTAACCCACATGCACAACACGGCCGACAAGCTGTTCGGTGCAGAGAATTACGAATGGTCGGTTCTTGCCGCTGGACGTCACCAGATGCCTTTTGCGACCCAAAGCGCCATGCGGGGCGGCAACCTACGCGTGGGACTCGAAGATAGCCTGTTCATCGGCAAGGGTGAGTTGGCAAAATCCAATGCCGAACAAGTCACGCGCATCCGAACAATCATTGAAAGCCTTGGTCTTACGGTCGCCACTCCGGCTGAGGCGCGCGCGCGGCTCGCGCTTAAAGGCGGCGATCAGGTCGGGTTCTGAGGAGACGCATATGCAAACAAAAATGTTGATCAACGGCGAAGTGGTTGAAGGTGCAGGAGAGGCTTTGGATGTCCTGAACCCTGCAACGGGCGAAGTTATCGGAAAGGTAAATGAAGCCAACGATGAACAGATCAAGGCAGCAGTGCGCGGTTCAGCAGAGGCATTTGAGACCTTTTCGGCCACGCCCCCCGCAGAACGCGCTGCGATCTTGCTACAAATAGCCGATGTTATCGAGGCGAACAGTCAGGAGTTGGCCGAACTTGAAAGCCTTGATGTGGGCAAGCCCTGGCCGTCAGCTCTTGATGATGAGATGCCGCTGACGATTGATGTGTTTCGCTTTTTTGCCGGTGCTGCACGCACCATGATGGGGTCTGCTGCTGGTGAGTATGTCGCGGGTCATACGTCGATGATCCGGCGTGATCCGATTGGCCCCGTTGCGGCGATCGCGCCCTGGAATTACCCGCTGATGATGGCGTCCTGGAAGATTGCCGCACCAATTGCGGCGGGATGTTCTGTTGTGTTGAAACCGTCCGAGATCACGCCTCTCTCGACTCTGCGATTGGCTGAATTGTTGCAAGACGTTGTGCCAAAAGGCGTGCTGAACGTGATCCACGGTCGCGGGCCCAACGTCGGGAATGCCTTGATGAACAGCCCACAGATGGAAGGGATCAGCGTTACGGGATCTCCGGCGACTGGCATGGCTGCAATGCAGGCTGCATCCCAGCAGATTAGACATGTTCATCTGGAGCTTGGCGGCAAAGCGCCGGTTATAGTCTTTGATGATGCTGATCTTGAGGCTGTGGCCGAGACGATCCGATTTGGCAGTTACTTCAACGCCGGTCAGGACTGCGCACAGCCTTGCCGCGTGATGGTTGCAGAAAATGTCTACGACAAGCTTGTGGCCGCCATTGCCGATCAGGTCAGTCAGATCCAGATCGGTGCGCCGAAAGCCAAAGGAACAGAAATGGGCCCCCTTGTCTCTGCCGCTCAGCGGGACCGCGTTGCGGGTTTTGTGAACCGCGCGCGCAGCAGTTCTGAAATCGTTTCCGGCGGGGCGAATGGGGACGAAAATGGGTTTTTCTACCAGCCCACTGTTATCGCCAATGTCGACAACAACGCAGAGATTGCCTGCAATGAGGTCTTTGGCCCCGTAATAACGGTATCGCGTTTTTCTAACGCAGAAGAGGCGCTGAAGATCGCCAACAACGGGCCCTATGGGCTGGCCTCATCGGTCTGGACACGAGATGTCGGGCGCGCGATGCAAATGACGTCCAAACTGCGCTACGGGTTTACGTGGGTCAACACGCACGGGGTTGCAACCCCCGAGATGCCCTGGGCCGCGATGAAAGGTTCGGGCACGGGCAGTGATATGTCGATTTATGCGCTGGATGCTTACACCGCGATCCGTCATGTGATGGTAGCACACTGATGCGGTTGGCTGGTAAACGCGCCTTTGTGACAGGCGGCAAACAAGGGATTGGACGCGGCATTGTTGAGGCGTTCGTGGCTGAAGGGGCTGCTGTCACCACCTGCGGGCGCGGCCCCCGACCAGATGATCTGTCGGACAGCGTGATTTGGTACAGTCTGGATGTTTGCGACCCCGAAGCAGTTGCACAGATCGTCTGGACTGTCGGTGGGACCGATATCCTTGTAAACAACGCCGGCGTTCAGGTCGAAAAAACTGTGACCGAAAGCTCGAACGCGGATTGGGACCTGGTGATGGGCGTAAACGCGCGAGGCGTTTTTAACTGTTGCCGCGCCTTTATTCCAGAAATGTCTCAGGGTGGTTCGATCATCAACATCGGTTCGATTTCGGGCAATGTCGCGGACCCGTCAATGGCGCTCTACAATGCGTCAAAGGCCTTTGTTCATGGGCTCACTCGTTCAATTGCAGTAGACCATGGACCAGCGGTGCGCTGCAATGCGATCTGCCCGGGATGGATCGAGACGGGAATGCTGGACGCAGGGTTCGACCTCGCCCAAGACCCGGCAAAGGCTAAAGCCGATGCGCTGGCTCGCCACGCGGTCAAACGCTTTGGCAAACCTGCCGATGTTGCTGCGATGGCTGTGTGGTTGGCCTCTGACGAATCGTCTTTTGCGACCGGACAGTTGTTCACTGTGGACGGCGGCATGACGGCGGCCTCGCCCCTTAATCCAGGACTATTCTGATGTCAGAAATTCAAAGTACTGCTATCCTTGGCGCTGGCGTCATCGGAGCTAGTTGGGCGGCGCTGTTTCTCGCCTCAGGCCGAAGCGTGACTGTCTTTGACCCCGATCCGAACGCCGAGGCATCGGTCCGCAAATACATCGAAAAGGCGTGGCCTGCGTTAGAGGATTTGAGCCAAACTGGCCGCGCCACCCGTGATGCGATCACTTTTGTGCCGACCGCTGCCGAGGCGGTGCGAAACGCGCAATTCATTCAAGAGAACGTGCCAGAGAGGTTGCCGATCAAGCATTCGATCTATGCGGAGATCGAGCCAGAGTTGAACTGTGACGCAATAGTTTCAAGCTCGACCTCAGGTCTGACGCTGGAAGCTTTGCAAGAAGGATGGCGCGATCCAAGAAAACTGATCTTAGGTCATCCGTTTAACCCACCTCACCTTATCCCACTGGTCGAACTGACAGCAAACGCCGCCACAGGTTCGGATATTTTGGACCGCACCGAGGCGTTCTACAAAGACATTGGCAAGGTCACGATCCGGATCAAGAAGGGCATGCCTGGGCATGTCGCGAACCGGTTGCAAGCCGCAGTCTGGCGCGAGGCCGTGCATATGGCGGTCGAAGGTGTCGCCAGTGTCGAAGACATCGATACGGCAATGTGGGCCGGACCGGGATTACGGTGGGCAGCGATGGGTCCGACGACCTTGTTTCATTTGGGCGCAGGTGACGGTGGATTGCAGGCCTTTTGTGACCATTTCAAAGACACGTTCAACAGCTGGTGGGATGATCTGGGCGATCCTCGTCTTGATGAGGAAGTAATTCAAAAACTGGTCGACGGCATCACAGCACAAGCACAAGGGCAAAGCACAGAAGAGTTGTCAGTACAACGTGACAAGATGCTGACAGCCATGCAAAAGGTTACTCAACACCTTCGGACTTGATGTCAGGCTTGAACATCGGCCAAGCGCGAAACTCAAACGGCGTACGGCCTTCAACGCGGTCGGCACTTGGCGTCAGGCCAAAGCGCTTGCGATAGGCCCGGCTGAAGTGAACCTGCCCGTTGAACCCGGATGCTTCTGCGATCTCGCTGAACTTCAGCTCGGTTTGCGTCACCAATCCACGCGCGCGATCAAGGCGAATGTCACGGTAATACTCGACCGGCGACTTTTGAACGTATTGCCGGAACAATCTGCTTAGCTGTCGTTGCGAGATCTTCAATTGCGCCGAGATTTCAGGGATCGACAAAGTGGCTTCCAAATGCGCCTCCATCAGATCAATCGCATCCCGGACGAAATCAGAGGTGACATAGCCCAACGGCTCTGCGTCTTTGGGGTTCTGAGACTGGCCTTCACCGCGCACATTATGATGAAACAGGTATCGCGCAGACGCATTGGCAATACTTTCACCCGCGACAGAATGTACAAATCGCAACCCTAGATCGGTTGCAGCCGATCCCCCACAACACGTGAAAATCCTGCCGTCCGTAACAAACATATTCTCTGAAACGGTCGTGTCATGGGCCATTTCTGCAAAGGCATCGATATGTTCGTAGTGAACCGTCGCGGTTTTGCCTTTGAGCAACCCAGCCGTCGCAAGAACAATCGCACCGGTATCCAAACCACCGACGATTACTCCACCTGCCTCCCATTTCTGAAGCGCGACCTTGAACTGAGGTGTTCCATGACGTTCAGGTGTCCAACTGGTACTTACAAGAACTAGCCAAGGCTTGCGCCCCATCACGTCAGCCAATGGGATGGTTTCAACGACCAATCCGCTGCTGGTTTCAACCAAGCCGCCGGCGTCTGAGGCATAAGTCCAAGAAAATCGAGACGATCCCGTTAGGTAATTCGCGACTCTGAAAGGATCTACAAATGACGTCGTCGCCGAAACATTGAAATGCGGGCTCACCAAAACAATGATGTCTAGCTTACGGTCAATTGGCTGCGTCATGGCCAATTTTGTAAAACCGCGTCCAAAATTGTCAATTGCGTATTTGAAGGCGTATGAGGCGCCAACCTTGGGCTCAAAAGACTCCATAGCACCGCAAAAAAGGCGAAAACTAAACTGGCGAGAGCAAACCCCTTTCGGCTTAAGAATTCAGATAAGCCGAGTTGCGTTCAATCGCGGCGAAAGCTCATTTTGTTGCAGAACCGAAGCCGACGCAGCCTGCTATACCAGCAGGCTGCATTTGCATCCGATTTCACAGGCGAACACCTGCCGCATCCAATTCAATGGCCGCTCAAACCTGACCGGGAAGCCACAGAACGATTGCCGGGAAGGCAACCAATAACGCGATTGTCGCTGCGTCTGCCAGAAAGAACGGGGTCACACCTTTGAAAACGTCCTGAACGCTCAGGTCGTCGCGCACCCCGGCAACAACAAAACAATTCAATCCGATGGGCGGCGTGATCAAACAGAACTCGGCCATTTTGACCACGAGAATGCCAAACCAGATCGCGCACATTGGGCCGGACATCCCGAATGTGCTTTCAGCAGCGCTGACAGCTTCACCGCCGTTCAACGCCATGACAGCTGGGTAAACGACCGGCAGTGTCAGCAACAACATCCCAATCGCGTCCATGAACATGCCCAGAACAGCATAAGCCAGAAGGATGCAGATCAGGATCAGCATAGGCGACATCTCAAGCGAGGTTATCCAGTCGGAAAACGCATTTGGCAGCTCTGCAAATCCCAGAAAACGAACATAGACCAGCACGCCCCAGATGATGGTGAAGATCATGACACTCAGCTTGGCTGTTTCTAACAGTGCATCTTTCAGTTCAGACCAGCGCATGCCCTGGTACAGCGCCATCAGGAACACCACGAAAGCTCCGATTGCGCCGCCTTCGGTCGGCGTGCCCCAGGCATCCCCTCCGAATGGGTTGTAGACAAAGAAGATGATGGTCACGACGACGATCACGATGGGCAATGCAGGCGGCAGCGACAGGAACCGTTCTTTCCACGTAAAGCCTTTGACGGCTGGACCAAAATCTTTGATCACTACGGCCATGCCAATGATCAGCAGACCGTAGATCACAGCTGAAAACATGCCCGGAATAAAACCAGCCAACAGCAGCTTGCCCACATCCTGTTCCACGATGATCGCATAGATGACCAAAATGGCCGAGGGCGGGATCAGCGAGGCCAAGGTTCCACCGGCCGCGACAACGCCTGCTGCAAAGCGCTTGTCGTAGCCAATCTTCAACATCTCGGGGATGGCGATGCGGGCAAACACAGCCGAAGTGGCAACCGAAGCCCCCGACACTGCTGCGAACCCGGCGGTTGCAAATACGGTTGATACCGCCAACCCACCGGGCACCCAAGCCAACCATCGTTTGGCGGCTTCGAACAGTGCCTTGGTCAAGCCCGCGTAATAGGCGAGGTATCCGATCAGAATGAAGGTCGGGATAAGGCTCAGCGCCTGGCTCGAGATTTTGGAATGCGGTACTTGCCCGGCGGTTTTGACAGCCACGGTCACCGCTTTGCCGAACCGCGCCGGGTCGTATCCAAATTTGGCCCAAAAGATCCAGATCAAACCAACCATGCCAGCAGTCGCCGCGGCAAAGGCCACGCGCATCCCCAGCACCACAAGAACAAGCATACCACCCGATACAATCAGACCAATTTCAATGGGTTCCATCAGAATTTACCTCAGTTGTCGTGGCCCGAGACATGCTCGGCTTCCATTGCGGCCTGGGTCGCGGCATCAGCGATAAGCGGGACGGCGACAGGCGACTGCTCAGGATGGCGGATTGCGCGGGCATAGGCCCAAAGTTGAAGAACAAGCCTTAGACAAAGAACACTGAAGGCCACCGGCGCCAACAATTTAGCTGGCCACAGGGGGATGCCGATATCGATGGAACTGTCGCGGCTCCATAGCGGGGCGCCGAAGTCGAAACTGCGTGCAAAATGCGCCCAGCTTCCCCAGATCAGCAAAACGATAAGCGCCAGAATGATAGCAGTCGTTACAAACTCGACGATGTACAGCGCCCGCCCCTTAAGCGAGCCCACGACCATATCCATTCGAATATGGCCGCCATCGCGCTGCGTGTAGGATATGCCCATGAACGCAATCAGCGGCATGGCCTGTTCGATCCAGTCGACATACCCTGGAAGTGGGGCATTGGCGAAATTCCTGCCGCCGACAGAGACCACAGCCATCAACATCAGCGAAAACACCGCAAAACCGCTTATCAGGGCCAGGATGCCTTCCAGCTTGTAAAGGCGTTGATCGAGATTGCTGAGTAGGCTGTCGTCGGACAGTACCAAAGAGGACCCGGCCATCGTAATGCTCCGCTGTCAGAAAAACAGGTTCCCGGCGACAATTTGGCCGCCGCCGGGAAGTGAGTGGATTAGCTGCCGCTGGCGATCTTGCCTGTCACCAGGTCATAGAGTTCTTGTGCCGGCAGGCCGCGTTCGGTGTTCTCGGCAATCCAGGCCTCCGCAGCGGGTGATGCTGCGGCCTCTTTGAAGGCGGCGATTTCTTCGTCACTGAATGTCACTCGCTCGATACCGCGCTGATCAAGCTCGGGGCCCCAGGCTTCCATCGTTTTGCTCTGGTAATGGTCCACGTAATGATTCAGTGCTTCTTCAACCGATCCCATCAGCGCCTCACGATGCTCAGCAGACAGGTCTTCAAGCGCCAACGTGTTCACCACAACCGGGCAGTTGACGGTGCCGGGGTTCAGGTTTGTGGTCCACCACGTGCCGTTTTCGATGGTGCCAAACGACATATGCGCATGGGGCGCAAAGCTGACGGCTTTGACAATGCCGCTGTCCATCGCCTGTCGCACTTCGGACGCAGACATCGACGTTGGAACCGCGCCGACGGTTTCCATCGCCTTACCGATGCCGCCAGTGGCACGCACGCTCAGACCTTCAAAATCGGCCAGAGATTTCGGCGCTTCACCAACCCCCACAAGGTTGTATTGCGGCAAAGGCGACGGCATCAGCAGAGTCGCGTCCCAGCGTGCCAGATCCTCGACCACGGCCGGGTGTTGATAGACGGCCATCGACAGATCGACCTCCTGTTCCAGCGAAGTCACGCCCAGAAACGGCAACTCCAAAACGGTGATCGAAGGGTTCTTGTCGCGGTGGTACCCGGCACAGAACTGGGCCATTTCGAAAGCCCCGATCGAGATACCGTCGAGGTTTTCCTTATTCTTCGACAATCCGCCATAGCTGATGTTCAGGGTAAACTCGCCATTGGTCTTTTCGTTTACCAGTTCGGCAAGTTTCTCGACATGCTCGGTAAAGGCGCGGCGCTTGCCCCACAGGGAAACATTCCATTCAACAGCCAGTGCTTCGGATGCGACGGTCAGCGACAGGGCGGCGATGGCCGCCCGGTTAAGGTGTTTGCGCATAGTGGCTCCTCCCAGATCACGCAATTCGTTTGGGCGGAGTATTCAGAACGCGGTGCAGCCTGACTATGAAGGAAAATGCGGGCAGTATTCCAAGTGCCCTGCGGATTTCCGCAGGGTGGTTTCGCCTACAACAACGCCTCTTTGTCCAAGCCAAGCTTGACGATCTTTTCATTGAGCGTGCGACGTCCGATCCCAAGAGCTTCGGCGGCGGCGTCCATACGGCCTTTATGCGCCTTGATAGCTTTACCGATAAGCTCGCGTTCGAAAGCGGCAACCGCTTCGCGCAATGTATCCGGGACATCTTCAAAGTGCTGATCGCTTTGGATTGCCTGCGTCAGCGACCCGCTGCCGCGGCGGGCGGTCAAAACGCGTCGCTCGCAGACATGGCGTAGCTCACGCACATTGCCCGGCCAGTCATGTGCAAGCAGGGCGGCCAGATCGTCCTGAGTAAGTTCGGGCGCATCAATCTCGTAAACCTGAGCGTATTCGTTCAGAAAATGCGTTGCCAAAAGAACCAGATCATCCCTTCGCTGGCGCAGCGGGGGCAAGGTCAAAACGAACGTATTCAACCGGAACAAAAGGTCCTGGCGCAATCGCCCCTCCTCGGCCGCCAATTCCACGTCTTCGTTAGTCGCTGAAATAACCCGGAAGCTCACCGGCGTGGGGGTGACTGCGCCCACAGGCAGCACGTGTTGGTCTTCGAGGACCCTTAGCAACTTGGCCTGTACTGCAAGCGGGCATGAGCAGATTTCATCCAGAAACAAGGTTCCGCCTGACGCCGCCACCAGCCGTCCATCCGATACGCCCACGACGCCAAACATTTCGGCCTCGAACGTATCGGGCGACAAAGCTGCGCAATTGAGGGCAAGAAACGGCGCATCTGGCGAACCACCCAAATCGTGCAAAGCATGGGCAACCAGTTCCTTTCCGGTTCCAGTATCCCCCTGCAACAGGACAGCGACAGAGGTATCCGCAAGATCAAGAACCTCTTGCCGTAATGCTGCAATAGCGTCCGTCTCGCCAAGCAGAATGCGATCCAGCCCGGACAGTTTTAAAAGCCTGTCCTTCAGCCGTGCGTTGCTTTTGCGCATGCGATTTTGCTCGGCCGCGTGCGTCAGGACGGTAAGCAGTCGCCGCGGTTCATAGGGTTTTTCGATAAACCCATATGCACCGTCCTGAATGGCCTGCACCGCCATTGGTATATCGCCATGTGCTGAGATGAGAACCACCAGTGGCGCGACCCGTTTGTCCAAGCTGGCCAACAACTCAAGGCCTGACATGCCAGGCATTCGCACATCCGAAAGGATGGCATCTGGCGTGGCATTGGTCAGATATTCGGCAACCTGCGTTGCCCGCGACACGGCGCTGACTGTCCAACCCGCAGCTTCAAGCAGCTCGACAAGAGATTGCCGCATCGACTTGTCATCGTCGACGACCAGAACATTGAAGGGTTGCTGCAGTGTCATTCTTTCGGTTCTTCCGGTCTCAAGGCCATTGGGAAGGTGACACGGAAAACGGTTCCGCCGCCATCCCGGTTCCGGGCCGTGATGGTGCCGTTGTGATCTTTGACAATGCTGGCGGAAATGGCCAGCCCCAAGCCCATACCACGCCCACTTTCTTTTGTGGTCACAAATGGCTCCTGCAGCTCAGCCAGCGTTGCACCCCCCAATCCGTGCCCATTGTCTTGAATTTCCAGCGCAGCCACATCATTGGAAACCGACACATTGATATGGATTTCAGGTTCTTCCGTTGCTTCGGTTGCATCTATGGCATTGCGTAAAAGATTGGTGATGACCTGTTCTACGCGCAGGGCAATACCTCGGATAAGAACAGGACCGTGCGGTGTATCATGCGATATTCTCACCTTTCCCTGCTCGATATTTGGAGCGATCAGGGCCAGCGCAGCATTGACAGAGTTACAAAGTTCCACGTCGCCGAAAACTTCGCTTTCTGACCGCGCAAAGAACCGCAGTTGGCGCGTGATACCCTCCATTCGATCAACAAGATTGCCGATTTTCCGCGTGAGCGTGGATTGGCCGGACGCCCCGATCTCGGCTGCAACCAGATGATTGCGCATGGCGGCAATAGGTTGGCCCAGTTCATGAGTGACAGAGGCCGAGAGCTGCCCCAGGGCGGCCAATCTGCTTGCACGCTCCAACTCTCCCTGCGTGCGTTTGAGACGCCGCTCGGCTGTTTTGCGGTCTTCAACTTCGACAGCAAGCCGTTCATTCGCCTCGCGCAGCATTGCTTCTTCTTGCTCGGACCGCGCCAGGGCCAAGCTCACGCGCCGCGCGCGTTGTATCTGGAAAAAGATAAAGGCGAGCCCGGCCAAAAGGACAAAAATCGCCGTCACAAGCCAGCTTCGCGCTACAGCACGGTCGTCACTAGCAAAATAGTGCAGCGACCACCCATGCGGCAGGTCGGTGGTGGCCAGATGCAAGCGTCTTGCGCCCGAAATCCTGACTTGATCACCCGGCAATTCGGTCCAATCTAATGGGTCAAGGGTCTGTCCCGGAAACTGTCTCGCCAGCCGGATCTTGTCTTGTTGCTGCTGCGTCAGGGGATTTAGCACGCTGTACTGCCAATCCGGGTTCGAAGACAAAAGAACAACCCCGTCCTCATTTGCCAGCAAGACCTGTTCGCCAGAATTCCTCCAGCTTTCCTGAAGGTCGGAAAAGTCAATCTTGATGGCAACTACGCCAGTTGGATCGGCCCCGCTATCCAGCACTACATTGGCGATGAAGTAGCCCGGCAATCCGGTTGTCGCGCCAATCGCATAGAACCGACCTTGCTCGCCCGCGAGGGCGGTTTGGAAATAGGGGCGGAAGGCATAGTTCTGTCCCACAAAGCTGCCGATGTCGCGGTAGTTCGATGCGGAAATGGTGATCCCGTCTTCATCCATCAGATAGATCGCATCCAGCCCCGCCTGCGCCGCAAAATCCTCGAACCGTCGGTTCAAAGTTCCGGTGCTGTCTCCTTCGGCCGTTCCGATGACATAGGAATCTTGCGACAGCACATATGTAAGATGGGAAAACCGGTCGAGTTCGCCGTTCACCGAGCTGTGGTAGAGAGAAAGCCGACCCTGCGCTTTCGAAAGCTCCTCGGATAGGAAGTATTGGTAGGACACCAGATACAGGCCGATGCTGGCGGCAGTGGCCGCTAAGAAAATAACAATATACGAAGTTGACCGCATAGATTGTTCATAAACCGCGACAGCATAGGATCACAGCAGGTTTTAGCGGTCCATCCCAAGACGTCTGATCCCAAAATTGAAATTTCCATAAGCTGGGTTTTTAGTTCTTCCGCGTGCGAAACCTAAGCCACACCGGAAAGGTAATAAACTGCGGTAACGCCAGGTTTTCTAAATGCGTCTCCTATTCCAGCGACACCCATAGAACCTGAGCGTCTTCTTCACTGGTCGACACACAGCCATGCCCCATGCTGCTGTCATAATACAGTGAATCACCCGCTTTCATCAGCAGAGGGCGGTAGTGTTCCGAGATGAAAATCAACTCACCGCTCAGCACATACATAAATTCTTCGCCCGAGTGGCGAATCCAAGGGTCAAACTCCGAAATATCGCGGGCCCGGATCGTGGCAACATAAGGCAGCATGCGTTTGCTTGTCAGATCCGAACACAGCAATTCATGCAGATAGGTTGCAGTCTCGCGGAACTCACCCTGCCCCTTGGGGGTATAGTCCCGTCGGCCGTTTATGCCTGATTGGCCCGACTGAAGAAAAAGCTGTGGCGGGTTTAGATCCAGCGCCTGCGTCAGCCGCCGTACGATCTCGAAACTGGGTTTGGTCTGATTGTTTTCGATCTTCGACAGGGTCGACCGACCGATACCTGCCGCCCGCCCGGCTTCTTCCAGTGTCCAGCCTTTTTCCCGACGCGCGTCGCGGATGGAACGCCCCAAGGCCGCACCGTCATCCAGCTCTTCTGGTGTAACACCTTCGTTTCTTTGGTCTTCGCCCATAAAAATCTCCCCGTTCTATCAAAGGTTACATATTCCCTTAGTTGCACGCAACTTCACGAATAAGAAATTTATGTTGCTTTAAGGGAATCAATTCCACTATAGGAAACTTAGTTTCGGACCGGAGATTCGAAATCAGAGGAGATGACCATGTTCAAAACGTCGCTTACACAGGCCGATCCGACCATTGCTGCATCGATTGCACGCGAGGGCGCACGTCAGGCCGAACAGATCGAGCTGATCGCATCTGAAAACATCGTCTCTCAGGCTGTGATTGACGCTCAGGGCTCGGTGCTGACCAACAAGTATGCCGAAGGGTATCCCGGTCGCCGTTACTATGGCGGGTGTGAATATGTGGATGAGGTCGAGCAGGAAGCCATCGACCGGTTGAAGCAGCTGTTTGGCTGCGAATATGCGAACGTGCAGCCCCATTCAGGCGCGCAGGCAAACGGGGCGGTCAAGCTAGCGCTGCTCAGCCCCGGCGACACTATTCTGGGCATGTCGTTGGACGCAGGAGGCCACCTGACCCATGGCGCGAAACCGGCGCAATCCGGCAAATGGTTCCGTCCGATCCAGTATGGCCTGAGCGAAGCCGGCTTGATCGACTATGATCAGGTCGAAGCACTGGCCAAGGCCGAAAAGCCCCAACTGATCATTGCAGGCGCGTCGGCCTATTCACAGAAAATCGACTTTGCCCGTTTCCGCGCGATTGCGGATGAGGTTGGTGCCTGGCTGCTGGCAGACATGGCCCATATCGCCGGGCTGGTTGCGACCGGCCTGCACCCCTCGCCCATCGGCCACGCGCATATCGTAACGTCGACCACGCATAAAACCCTACGCGGTCCACGCGGTGGGATCATCCTGACAAACGACGAAGCGCTGGCGAAAAAGATCAACTCGGCTGTGTTCCCCGGCTTGCAGGGCGGCCCGCTGATGCACGTGATCGCAGGCAAGGCAGTCGCCTTTGGCGAAGCACAGAAGCCCGAGTTCAAAGAGTACATGCAGCGCGTGGTCGACAGCGCCTCGGCTCTGGCCAACGTAATGATGGCGCGCGGTTGCGACATCGTCTCGGGCGGCACAGAAAACCATCTGATGCTGGTGGATCTGCGCCCAGTTGGCGTGACCGGTAAAGACGCCGAAGCCGCGCTGGAGCGTGCCGGTTTTACCTGCAACAAAAACAGCGTGCCCGGTGACCCTGAAAAACCCACCATCACCAGCGGTATTCGTCTGGGTACTGCGGCCGGTTGCAGCCGTGGCTTTGGCCCCGAAGAATTCAAGCAGATCGGCCACCTGATCGGTGACGTTCTGGACGCGCTGGCGCAGAACCCCGGCGGGGACGAAGCCGTTGAACAAGCGACCCGTGCAAAAGTGCGCGCGCTCTGCGCGAGCCACCCGATCTACTGAAAGAGAACGCCATGACCTACGATCTGATTGTCATCGGGGGCGGACCGGGCGGCTATGTCGCTGCGATCCGCGCGGCTCAGCTTGGACTGAAAGTGGCCTGTGTCGAAGGGCGCGGGGCACTTGGCGGGACCTGTCTGAACGTGGGATGCATCCCCTCCAAAGCGTTGCTGACCTCCTCGGCCAAGTATGCCGAACTTGCACATCTCTCCTCCCACGGCATTGCGGTCGAGGGGGCCAGCATCGACGTACCCGCGATGATGGGGCGCAAGGACAAGATCGTAGGCGACCTGACCAAAGGCATCGCGTTTTTGTTCAAAAAGAACGGTGTAGACCATATCGAAGGTTGGGCCAGCATCCCCGCCGCCGGGCAGGTCAAAGTAGGCAATAATGTCTATCAGGCGAAAGACATTCTGATCGCCACCGGCTCGGAACCGACCTCGCTGCCTGGGATCGAGATCGACGAGCAGGACATCCTCAGCTCGACCGGTGCGATTGCGTTGGAAAGCGTACCGGAGCATCTGGTCGTGATCGGCGCAGGTGTGATCGGACTGGAGCTAGGTCAGGTTTGGGCCCGTTTGGGCGCAAAGGTCACCGTGGTCGAGTATCTAGACCGCGTTCTGCCCGGCATTGATGGTGAGATCGCCAAGCTGGCGCAGCGCGCTCTGTCCAAGCGCGGGTTGAAATTCCAGCTGGGTCGTGCGCTGAAAACGGTCGAAAAGACCGATACCGGTCTGGTGCTGACCGTTGATCGCGTCGGCAAGGACAAGGAAGAAGCGATCGAGGCTGATAAGGTGCTGATCGCCGTTGGCCGCCGGCCGGTCACCCGTGGGCTGGGCCTGGAAGAGCTGGGCGTTGCAGTAAGCCAGCGTGGCTTCATTGAGGTCGACAAGACGTTCCAAACCTCGGTTCCCGGCATCTACGCCATCGGCGACTGCGTGCCCGGCCCGATGCTGGCGCACAAGGCCGAAGAAGACGGCGTCGCCTGCGTGGAAACTCTGGCAGGTCAAGTTGGTCACGTTGATTACAACACTGTGCCGGGCGTCGTTTATACCGACCCCGAGGTTGCCTCGGTGGGTCTGACCGAAGAAGCGCTGAAAGAGGCTGGCACCGAGTATTCGGTTGGCAAGTTCGCCTTCATGGCCAACTCGCGCGCCCGTTCGACTGGTGATACCGATGGCGCAGTCAAGGTTCTGGCGGACCCAAGCGGCAAAATCCTGGGCGCCCACATCTGTGGTGCTCACGGAGGAGACCTGATTGCCGAGTTGGTTCTGGCCATGACCAAGGGCGCCACCGTCGCCGAGGTCGCAACCACTTGTCATGCACACCCAGCCATGGGCGAGGCGGTCAAAGAAGCCTGCCTTGACGCCATGGGTCGCGCAATCCACGCCTAAAAGGGACCTGCCAGATGACCATCCAGCTTCGCCCACGCCACCCCGAAAAGGCCAAGAAGGCAGACAGTGTCATCCCGCGCAAACCCAAGTGGATTCGTAAGAAAAAGGGCGACAGCGCCGAATATTACGAAACGCGTCGCTTGATGCGCGACCACAATCTGGCGACCGTCTGTGAAGAGGCCGCCTGCCCCAATATCGGCGAGTGCTGGTCCAAACGCCACGCCACCATGATGATCATGGGCGAGATCTGCACTCGCGGTTGCTCCTTCTGCAATGTTGCCACCGGCCGTCCCGATGCATTGGACGCATTTGAACCGGGCCGCGTCGCAGCGGCGGTGAAGAAGCTGGGCCTGCGCCATGTGGTGATCACTTCCGTGGACCGGGACGATCTGGCCGATGGCGGGGCTGAACATATCGCTCAGACCATCCGGGCCGTCCGCCACCAAAATCCGGGCACAACGGTTGAGGTTCTGACCCCCGACTTTCTGGGCAAAGGCGATGCGGCGGATGTCGTGTTCGACGCCGCCCCGGACGTCTTCAACCACAACTTGGAAACCGTTCCGCACCTGTACCCGTCGGTGCGTCCTGGCGCGCGCTACTATGCCTCGCTGCGATTGCTGGACGATGCCAAGCGCGCCAACCCCGAAATTTTCACCAAGTCCGGCCTGATGGTCGGGTTGGGAGAAACTCTGAACGACGTGCGGCAGGTGATGGATGACTTGCGCGCGGCTCAGGTCGATTTTCTGACGGTCGGGCAATACCTGCAACCGACCGCGAAACACCACCCGATTGATCGTTTCTGGTCTCCGGACGAATTCGCCCAACTGGAGCAAATCGCACGCTCCAAGGGCTTTCTGCACGTGTCAGCCACTCCGTTGACCCGTTCCTCGTTCCACGCGGACGAAGACTTTGCCGCCCTCAAGCAAGCCCGCCAGCGGGCCATTGCTGCCGGGGCATAAACCTAACGCTATTGGGAGGGAAACCATGGAAGCGTTAAATTCAATTGTAGGGGCCATTAATGGCGTCGTATGGGGGCCGTTGATGCTGGTTCTCATCCTTGGCGTCGGCTTCTTCCTGCAGGTGGGGCTGAAATTTATGCCGATCCTGCGCATTGGCACGGGCTTCAGCCTGCTGTTCAAAGGCCGTGAAGGTCAAGGCGATGGGCAGATCAGCCCGTTCAACGCGCTGATGACCTCGCTGTCGGCGACCATCGGTACGGGTAACATCGCCGGTGTGGCCACTGCTGTCTTCCTGGGCGGTCCGGGCGCCTTGTTCTGGATGTGGATGACCGCCCTGGTGGGCATGGCCACCAAATATGCCGAAGCCGTCTGCGCGGTGAAATACCGTGAAAAAGATGAGCTGGGCAACTTTGTCGGCGGCCCGATGTACTACATCAAGAACGGCCTCGGCGCAAAATGGGCCTGGCTGGGCGTTGCATTTGCCCTGTTCGGCGCAATCGCGGCCTTCGGCATCGGTAACGGCGTGCAGGCCAACGGTGTGGCACAGGTTCTGGAATCGAACTTCGGTGTGAACACTTCTGTCACCGGTGTTGTTCTGATGGTCCTGACCGCAGCCGTTATCTTGGGCGGCATCACTCGCATTGGTGCAGTTGCCGGTAAATTGGTTCCGGCCATGGCAATTGCCTACATCATCGCTGGCCTGCTGGTTCTGATCATCAACATCGGCGAGATTGGCAACGCGCTGTCGCTGGTCTTCACCTATGCCTTCACTCCATCAGCGGCCGAAGGTGGTTTCGCCGGTGCAGCCGTATGGGCCGCGATCCGCTTTGGTGTGGCACGGGGCGTGTTCTCGAACGAAGCCGGTCTTGGTTCGGCCCCGATCGCACACGCAGCAGCCGAGACCAAAGGTCCGGTCAATCAGGGCCTGATCGCGATGCTGGGTACGTTCATCGACACCATCATTGTCTGCTCGATCACCGGTCTGGCAATCATCTCGACCGGCGCATGGACCTCGGGTGAATCGGGCGCTGCCCTGACCTCGCTGGCATTTGCGACCTCTTTGCCGGGCGGCGGTCACTTGATCGCAATCGCGCTGTCGATCTTTGCCTTCACCACCATCCTGGGTTGGTCGTTCTATGGCGAGAAATGCGTCGAGTTCCTGCTGGGCGTCAAATCCCTGCTCCCCTACCGCATCCTGTGGATCGTCGCGATCTACTTCGGCGCAACTGCGGATCTGGGCTTTGTGTGGCTGTTGGCGGATACGCTGAACGCCATGATGGCCATCCCGAACCTGATCGCCTTGGCCCTGTTGAGCCCGATCGTCTTCAAACTGACGAAAGAGTTCTTTGCCTCAGGCGGCAAATCAGAAGAACCGGGCGGCTCGCCAGCCGAGTAATCCGGCCCCGAGAAAAAACGGGGGGCCAGCCCGGCCCCCCGCCTTTGAAACAGAATTCCATATCTCGAGGAGAGACGTGATGGCCACGAAAATCCTGCTGCCTATTGACCACACTGACGAACGCTCGTGGAAATTGGCCCTGCCGACCGCATTGGAACAAGCAAAGTTCTACGGTGCCGAACTGCATGCTGTCGCCGTCATCCCCGAGATCATCCAGTTGCCGAACCTACCCGCCAACTATGGCGCGGGCGCCAAAGACCACGTGCGCAATGCGGTTCAGGCCATTCTGGATCATGCCGACGCCGCAGACGTGCCTGTGCATGTCGAAGAAGGCAGCGTCTACCGCGAAATCCTGAAGCTTGCCTATAAGGAAGGCTTCGATCTGATCGTCATGGCGTCGACCAAGGGCGATTTCCCAAACTATGAGATTGGCCCGAACCTGGCCCGTGTCGTACGCAACGCGCATTGCACCGTCATGGTTGTCCGTGACCAGTCCCGCTGATTGAAAGGCTACAGCTATGACCGAACCGAAACGCACTCCTCTCTACGATCTTCATGTTGAGTTGGGAGGTAAGCTGGTTGATTTTGCGGGTTGGGAGATGCCTGTCCAGTATCCGATGGGGATCATGGGAGAGCATAAGCAGTGTC